>JADIZG010000070.1 GCA_016704895.1 Betaproteobacteria bacterium | reverse complement strand
TCGCCGAACAGGCACCACCCGACCTCGCATAGTCGCGCTACGGACCGGGGCGTCGACGACGACGTCGAGCGGGTGTTAGGGCAGGCTCGGGTAGGGGTGCGGCACGAAGCCCTGCGCGCCGTGCGCCAGCGGGTAGACGTCGTCCGCGCTGGGCAGCACGCGCAGGCGCGTGCGCGTCGAGCCGTCGGTCAGGCGGCGGAAGTGCGGCGCGCGCTCGGGTCCCGCGCGCATCGGGCGGCAGGCTTTCGGGCGGTCGCGTCGTGGTCGGCAGACGCGTAGCACGAGAGGTTCACCGTCTGATCGTGCGGGCCGTAAAGTTCTCCATCGCGGACACGCCGTCGGGCGCCGCCGCCGCCGAAGTCCGTCGTCGTCAGCTGGTGGCGGCTCATCCGCTTCAGCCGTTCGCCGGGCGGCATCGTTCGAACTCGACGCGCACGCCGATGCGGTCCAGGCTCCTTCTTCATGAACTCGGCCACGCGACGGCCGGTGGACGTCGTGCTGACGATCATGCGCACGGCGAGCGGCGCCCCGTCGGGAGTTGGCGCGCATCCCGTCGACGCCGCGCCGGTAGCCGAACCGGTCGAGCAGCGCTTGGCGGTCGCGGGGTCGAACGCGTTCGGGTTCCGATAGACGGGGTCGTAGCCGACGACGTCGGGACCGATCAGGTGCTGCTGCGCGTATCTCAGTCCCTGGTCGAACGTGCGCGTCCACTCGCGGTCGTCGAACGACATCGCCACGCGACGCAGCGCGACGTACAAACTCGAATCCCCGACGACAGGGTCGCGCATGTTGAACATCATCAGGAAGTAGCCCTGCAAGCGCGCCCGCGCTGTCGTCACGCCGGCGGACCGGAGCGCAGGCCCGAGCTCGGACCCGTCGAACGCCACCGGGGGGCTCGACGAACGCGATGAAGTCGACCTCGCGCTGCTACCGCACGAGCACTGCAGTCGACGCTTCGGGGATGCGCCCTCATCTCGACGCGGTCGACGGCAGGCGCGCACGTTCCGCATCGTCCGCAGCACCGGGTCGTCGGGCTCGCGCCGGAACACGGGCGCGCGGCAGAAATCCGTTCGACGAAGGGTTGCTGACGGGCTTGACCGCGTTCCCGGCTGGAAGCGCTCGACGAGGGTAGGGTCCGCTCCCGATCGGCCGGCGGGCGAACTCGGCGCTCTCCGCCTCGACGACCTCGCACGGGACGGCGCTCCAACCCGCGTAGGCGAGGTCGTAGACGAACGTCAGGTCGGGGCGCGTGAGGCGGATCTGCAGCGTTCGCGCGTCGGGCGCCTTCAGCCCGGCGATCGGCACGCCGTAGTCAGCCCGCGCTTCTCGCCGGAGCGGCGGCGACGAGCGCATCGGGCCGCTGATCAGGCCTTCGGGATTCGCGTAGCTCATCGAGATGCTCGCCGGATCGGCGATCCGCTGCGCGCCAAAGAGGAAGTCCTGCGCGACGACTTCGCGCGGCTTGCTGCCGAACGCGGGGTGCAGCGCGTACAGAGACCAGGGCGGATGCGCAGCGTGTGGAGGTGCGCCCGTCGGCCGACACCTGGGGCAGCGCTTCCGCCGCGTACGGGATCAGCTTCACCGGGCGCGCGAGATAGTCATTGGTGAGGAGCTGGTGGTGACGCAGGGCGATCGTGTTGAGCGTCGAGAGGCTGCCCGCGCGCGCCCGGGGTCGAGCGCCTCGACGTCGGCGAGCATCTGCAGGCGCAGCGTCTTCTCGGCGGCGGGCGCGGCGGACGGGACCACCGCCGCGACGGCGATCGCCGCGGCGAGTCGGGTCGCGCGCGGACATCGCCGAGGCGCGGCGGCTCGCACCCGTCGCTTTCGCGGTCATCCCCGCGTCGCCGCTTTCGCGAGCCGGCAGGCCGCGTCGCACGCGACCGGCCGCCGGCGGGGTCATCATGACCAGCCCGAGCATCTTCGCCGAGTTCATGTAGTCGGCGGGTGCGGTCCTTCGTGAACTTCGGGGACCTTGTCATACGGGACGTCGATCACCTCGAAGCCGCCGTCAACCATCTTCCTGCGCAGCTCAGGATCCTTGTTGAGCGCTTCCATCATGTCCGACACTGCTTCGTACCGCCTCAGGCGTCGACTTCGCACCGCGACGCCACGGTACCCGCCGTCCATCCACTCGACGCCGAGCTCGCGGAACGCGTCGGCACGTCGGGAACTGCGGCACGCGCTCGCGTGTGGCCACCTCCAGTCCGCATCCCGCGCTTCTGCTGGATCGCGAGCGTCGTTACGACATCGTCGCGGCGACGTGGCCGCCCAGCACCGACGCCACGAGGTCGCTGGTGCCCTTGAACGGCACGTACTCGGTCTTGATGCCAGAATCGCGGTTGAACCGCGCGTGGGCGACGTGGTTCGCGGAATAGAGCCGAACCCGCGATCCCGACAGCTTCCCCGGATCCGCCTTCGCCGCCGGAGAAGTCCTGGAACGTCTTGTACCGGGCGGTGTCGGCGGGGACGATCAGCGCGTCCGGCGTGTAGTGGAACCAGTACACCGACGTCAGGTCGTCGTCCTTGTAGGCGACCAGGCCTACGAGCGGCTGCGACACGACGTGCGGCGGGTTGATACCCGCGATCGATATGTGGCCCGTCCCGGGCAGCGTATTGAACGCTGCCAGACCAGCGCGCCGCCGCCGCCGGCGCAGTTGACGACGACCATCTCCTGTTTGAATTTCTGCGAGAACACCTCCTGCCGCCGCAGGCGGGCGACGACGTCCGACTCGCCGCCGGCGACGAACGGGATCAGGTACTGGACCGACTTCTCCGGATAGCCGGCAGCGACGGCCGGCAGACGACGTGCCGCGAAGAGCGCGGACGAGGGCCGGCAGGACCCGGGCGATGCTGGACGGCGTCATGGTTCTCCTCCTTGCGTGACGGTTCCGGTGGTGCTGCTGCGAGGCGTCGCCTCGATGCTAATCGATGCCGCGCTGCGTCGGCCAGCGGACACGGCGCGCCGCCTCCCGCCAGGCGTTCTAGGGCGATGACCGACGTCTGCGCGATGCCGGCGTCCACGAGCACGTGCCGCCCGGTCATCCCGTCGCTGTCGTCGGCGGCGAGAACAGCGTCGCCCGCCACGTGACCGCGTCGGTACGGATCTTCAGGCACTGGCGTCGAGGAACTGCCGGTCGGCGGCCGTGTCGCGGTCAGGCGGTCTGGCGCCGGTGACGATCGCTCCGGGCACGACCGCGTTGATGCGGATGTTGCGCGGGCCGAGCTCGCGCGCAGCGTTCGCGTGAGGCCGAGGATCCCGCTTGGCGGTCGTGTACCCGACGAGGTTGGGGCGTCCGCGCATCCAGCTCACCGACCCCATGTTGACGACGGCCCTGCCGCCGCGTCGGAAATTCCTGGCGCCGGCCTGGATCGCGAAGAAGTAGTGCCGAGGTTGAGGCGCGATCCGGTCGTCCCAGAACTCGGGCGTCACGTCCTCCATCGCGCGTGCCGATCGTCGCGGCCCGCGTTGTTGACCAAGCACGCACGGCCCCAGCGCGGTGATCGCGTCTCGGAGCGCGCCTGGTAGGCGACGGCATCGCGGACGTCGCAGCCGCGATTACCATGGGCGAGGTGACCGGCGGCCACGACCTCAGCCGATCAGCGCCGCGCCGCCGTTCTGGCGCGTGCCGCAGAAGGCGACGCGCGAGCCCTGCGCGGCGAACGCACGCACCGGCTCCGCGCCGGATTCCGGAGCTTCCGCCGGAGACGAAGACGCACCCGGTCGCGCAGCGGGGATAGAGGGCGTAAGGTCATCGTCGGCTCCGTCACCAGCCGGAGGGCAGGATCTCGCTCAGCGCGACCGGCCGTCCTTCGTCGATGCTCGGTGGGCGGCGAGGCCGGTGGCGACCGCCCGCAGGCCTCCTCGAGCGGGATCTCGGCAGGCTTCCTTCGCGCACCGCTTCCGGCGAAGCGCAGGTGCTCGATGTGGGACGCGCCGAAGTGCCGGCCGGGATACGGATGTTCCTTAGGCGTCCCAGACGCGCCGGACCGAGACGCCCGGCCCGTGCCCGAGGGCGGCCCCAGACCTCGCGCGCCCCCTGTCCGCGCGCCTGCCGTGGCGCAGCGTCGGCGACGGAAGCAGCGACTCGATCTTCCCCTCGTCGCTGACGGTCGTCAGGTGTTCGCTGTCGACCGAGTTCTCCGCGTACATGCACAGCTCCAGCGTCGCGCGCCCCCGCTGCCGTACTCGGACGATCACGAGGCGCTGTCGAGGATGTCGGGCGTGCGGCCTCTAGCGCTCGTCGAGGTGGTTGACGCGCTGGCCGCCCGACGCGAAGACGCGCAGCGGCCTCCCCCGACGATCAGGTCCATCAGGTTAGGTAAGTGGCAGCATTTCTCGACCAGCGTGCCGCCGGTGTTCGCGCCCAGACCGGTTCAGCCGTCCATTCGGTAGAAACGGTCGCGGTGCTCGCGGATCGTCACCTGCTGGACGCGACCGCGCCGCGCCCTCGCGCGTCATCCGGATCGCCTCGGCGACGGGCGTCATGAGCGGATTCCTGCGCCACCCAGACGACGCGCGGCGGCCCTCGCCGTGGTTCGAGATCGACCAGCTCGACGCCGTCGGGATGCGCGTGAACGATCGGCTTCTCCGCTGAGGATATGGACGTCCGCCGCGAGCGCGTCGCGCATGATGTCGACGTGCGTGAAGTTGGGCGTGGCGATCACCACCGCGTCGCACAGGCCGCTGGCCAGCAGCTCCCGATGGTCCCCGAACACCCGGGGCCGTCGCGGGCGATCGCGAGAGCGGCGTCGCGGCTCGGACCGTGCGGGTCGGCGAGCGCGGTCACGCCTGCGCCGCCCTCCGTCCGCGGCAGCGCCTGGATGTTCTCGATGCGCGCGGCCCATGCTGCCGCAGCCGATGATGCCGTACCGAATGTGCCGACATTGATCGTTTCCCGGAAACCGTCCGCGGCTCAGGCCCCGCGCGCCGTCAACCCTTCCGGGCCGCCCTGCGTGAGCCCGCCGACCACGCGCTCCTGGAACACCGCGATCAGCACCGCCACCGGCACGATCGCCACCACCAGCGCCGCGGAGATGATCGGCCAGGGAAACGTGAACTCGCCCTGGTAGAGCGTGATGCCGACGGGCAGCGTGCGCATCGACGCGCTCGCGTTCAGCGACAGCGCCAGCAGGAACTCGTCCCATGCGTTCACGAACGCGAGGATGCCGGCGGTGAACACGCCCGGCGCGGCGAGCGGCACGACGACGCGCCACAGCGCGCCGAGGCGCGTGCAGCCGTCGATCATCGCGGCGTTCTCGAGATCCTTCGGGATGCTCTGGAAGAAGCTGACGAGCACCAGCGTGCAGACCGGCAGGTTCAGCACCGTGTAGGGCAGGACGAGCGCGGTGTAGGTGTTGAGCAGGTTGAGCGCGCGCATCGTCTGGAAGATCGGAACGAGCAGCGTGACCAGCGGGAACATGCTCGACGCCACGATGCACGTCAGGATCAGTCGCCGGTGCCTGAGGTTCAGCCGCGCGATCGCGTACGCCGCGAGCGACGCGACGAAGAGCGAGAGGATCGTCGACAGCACCGCCACCGCGAAGCTGTTGCCGAGGTACCTGAGGAGCGGCTGGTCGGTGAAGGCCTGCACGTAGTTGGCCAGCGTCGGGTCGTGCGGCCACCAGGTGATCGGCTTGCTGACGAGCTCGGCCTCGGACTTGAGCGACGTGAGCAGGATCCACACCGCGGGGAAGAACCCGTTGACGACGACGATCGCCGCGGCCAGCACGATCAGCCCCTTGCCCTGCGGGATCGTCATGCGTTCCTCCCGATGCGCTTCAGGTAGACGCCCGTGACCACGAGCGACAGCAGGAACATGAAGACGGCGAGGGTCGAGCCGTAGCCGACGTCGAGGTAGTCGATCGTCGTCTTGTGGATCAGCATCGCCAGCGTCTCGGTCGCGTTGCCGGGCCCTCCCTTGGTCATCGTGTACGGGATGTCGAAGGTCTGCAGCGCGGTGATCGTGCGGAAGATCAGGGCGACGATGATCGAGGGCATCAGCATCGGGATCGTGATCTGCCAGAACTGCTGCCAGCGCGACGCCCCGTCGACCTCGGCCGCCTCGTAGAGCGACTTCGGGATCATCTGCAGCCCCGCGAGCAGGATCAGCGCCATGAACGAGCTGGTCTTCCAGACGATCGTCAGGCAGATCGCCGCGAACGCCCAGTTGGGCCGCAGCAACCACATCGTCGGCTCGCTTCCCGGCCACACGCGCCGGACGACGTCGTTGACGACGCCGTACTCGGTGTGGAAGAACCACGCGAATATCAGGCCCGCGAACGCAAGCGGCAGCGCCCACGGCAGCAGCAGGGCCAGCCGCACTGGCCACTGCCGCTTGAACGGCAGGTTCGCCAGCAGCGCGAGCCCGAGGCCCACGACCAGCGCGCCGGGCACGGTGACGAGCGTGATGAGGACCGTGTTCCCGGTCGCGTTCCAGAAGTCGGGGTCCTTCAGCACCAGCAGGTAGTTCTCGACGCCGACGAACTTGAAGCCGCCGCTGCCGCCCGACAGCCGCATGTCGAAGAAACTGTTGAAGATCAGCGTGGCGATCGGGTAGACGACGATCAGGAGCAGGAGCAGGAAGGCCGGCGCGAGCAGCAGCACGCCGAGCGACTTCTCGCTCGGGTCGCGCAGCCGCTCGATCATGGTCCGGCCGGCCATTCCGCTCTCCGCCCCTGGTCGCTCAGCGCATCACGCGGGCGAGGCGCGCCTCGATCTCACCCACGCCCTCGTCGGGCTTCTTGGTGCGCGCGAGCACGGCGCTCGTCGTCGTCCGGACCACGTCGCTGACCTGCCCGTAGTCCTGGACAGCGGGCGGCTCTGCCCGCGATCACGACGTTCGCGGCGTCCTTGAACCTGGGAACGCTCTTGACGACGTCGGCGTCGACGTAGACGCTCTGGATGGTCGGCAGCAGCGACCCCTCCACCGCGAGGAACTTGCTCGTCGCCGGCGTGGCCATGAATTTCACGAGCTTGGCGGCCTCGGCCTTGTTCTTGCTGAAGGCGCTCACCGCCCACTGCCATCCGCCGACGCAGGTGGCGCTCTTGCCGCCGGCCATCGCGGGCAGCGGCATCACGCCGACCTTGCCCTGGACGGTGGAGTCCTTGTCCATGCGGAAGCGATCCCAGGCGAAGCCCCAGTTGATCGCGAAGATCACCTGGCCGGCCTTGAACTCGTTGACCGTGTCCGGCGTCTTGACTTCGGCGACGTTCCTCTTGATCACGCCGGCGTCGACCATCGACAGCCACTGGTTCAACCCCTTGACCGCCGCGGCCTTGTCCAGTGTCAGCTTGCCGGACGCGTCGTTGAACTCCTTGCCCTGGCTCCAGTAGGGCAGCAGGAACGTGCACACGGCGCCCTCGATCGGCGCGCCCTGGATCGACAGCCCCTGCAGGTTCGGATTGCCCTCGCCGGCCTGGATCTTCTTCGACGCGGCGGCGAGCTCGTCCCAGGTCTTCGGCTCGGCGATCTTGTACTTCTCGAGCAGGTCCTTCCGGTAGTACATGAACATCGCGTCGGCGAATCCCGGCATCGCGGCGACCTTGCCGTCCACCACGTTCGACTGCAGGTAGACCGGCAGGTAGGGCTTCATCGCGTCGGCCGGGCTGCCCACGTACGCGTTGAGCGGCTCGAGCCAGCCGGCGCCGAAGTACTGGGCCGGGTTGACGATGTCGATCATGTAGATGTCGATCGCCGAATCCTTCGCGTTGAGCACGGTCGAGAGGTACTGGCGCTGCAGCTCGCTCGTCGCACCGCCGGTCTCGATCTCGATCTTCACGCCGGGGTTGGCGGCCTGGTACTGGTCGAACAGCTTGCGCATCAGGTCGGGGCGCTGGTTCGCGCCGCCCGAGAACACGCGCAGCGTGGTCTGGGCGTACGCGCTGGTCGTGCCGATCGAGACAGCGAGGCCGGCGATCAGCGCCAGCGCCGGGAGCAGCTTCAGTCGTTTCATCGTCGATCTCCTTCGCTACGAAGTGAGGGTCAGTGGAGCGCCGCACCGCTGGCGGCGTCGAACAGGTGCAGGTGCATCGGGTTGACGTGCAGCGTGACCGCGGTGCCCGGCGGATGGCGGAACGAGGCCGGGCAGCGCGCGACCATCTCGGTGCTCCCGAGCTTGAGCGTCACCAGCGTCTCCGCGCCGAGCGGCTCGAGCAGCGAGACCTCCGCCGGCACCGCGATGTCGCCTGCGGCGGAGGCAAGACGCAGGTTCTCGGGGCGCACGCCGAACTTGAGCGGTGACCGCCCCGCGGCGCGCGCGGCCAGGTCCGCGGGCAGCGGGACGCGTACGCCGCCGAGATCGGCCGCGCCGTCGGTGACCGTGCAGTCGACCAGGTTCATCGGCGGGGCGCCGGTGAAGCCGGCGACGAACAGCGCGGCCGGACGGTTGTAGATCGCGTCGGGCGTGTCGTATTGCATCTTGTGCCCGGCCGAGAGCACGGCGATGCGGTCGGCCAGCGTCATCGCCTCGACCTGGTCGTGCGTGACGTAGATGATCGTCGCGCCCAGGCGCTGGTGCAGCCGCTTGATCTCGGTGCGCATCTCGTTGCGAAGCTGCGGCGTCAAGGTTCGACAGCGGCTCGTCGAACAGGAACAGGTGGCCGCGTTCATCACCTGCTCGCGGATGGCGTCCTCCGGCGTCTTGCGCAGGCGCAGTCCGAAGGCCATGTTGTCGTAGAGCGACTTGTGCGGATAGAGCGCGTAGTCCTGGAACACCATCGCGATGTCGCGGCTGCGCGGCGGCAGGTCGTTGACGACCTGCCCGCCGATGCGCACCTCGCCGCCGGAGATCGGCTCCAGCCCGGCGATCATCCGCAGCAGCGTGCTCTTGCCGCAGCCCGACGGGCCGACGAACACGACGAACTCGCCGTGCCGGATGTCGAGGTCGATGCCGTGGATCACGGTGTTCCTGCCGTCGTAGCTCTTGGTGACGCCCCGCAGCTCGACCTGGGCCATGTCAGTAGCCCCTTCGGTGCGCTTGCGGCGTTCGCCGAGCGGGGGCTGCCGTCGCCCGCGCGCAGCGCCTGCACCGCCGACTGCGCCGCCCGCATCAGCAGCCCGAGGTCGGAGCCGATCGCGACGAAGTCGTATCCGATCGAGCGGTAGCGCGCCACCGTCTCGGCCGTGCCGCCAACGGTCCCGATCGGCATCCCGATCGCCCGGGCGCGCCGCGCGGCGTCGGCCATCAGCGCCATCACGTCGGGGTGCGTGAGCTCGCCCGTGCGGCCCATGCTGCCGGAGAGGTCGCCCGGCCCCACGAACAGCGCGTCGACGCCCGGCACGGCGGCGATCTCCTCCAGGTTCGCGATCGCCTGCGGCGTCTCGAGCTGGAGCACGACGGCGATGGTCCGGTTCGCGCCGCGCAGGAAGTCCGGTGTCGTGCCGAATCGCGATGCGCGGCTCATGCCGGCCATGCCGCGCACTCCCTCGGGCGGGTAGCGCGTGGCGGAGACCGCGTGCGCCGCTTCGCTGGCGCCCTGCACGAACGGGAAGAGCAGCGTGTGCGCGCCCGCATCGAGCACGCGCTTGACGGTGACGGTGTCGTTCCACGGCACGCGCACGACGGGCACCATCCGCGTGTTCCCCACGGCCTGCAGCAGGTGCACGAGGCCCATCAGGTCGATCGGGGTGCTCGGCGTCGAGCACGCCCCAGTCGAAGCCGGCATGGCCCACCGCCTCGGCGACGATCGGGGCTGGCGGACATCACCCAGGTGCCGATCGGCGGTTTCGCGGTGCGCTCGCCCAGCAGTTGGTGGAAGGGGTTCATCGGGGCTCCGGCGGTGCTGGCGTCGTCAGTAGATGGCCGGCTCGGGCGGGGCGCCGTGCCGGCCAGAAATCGAAGTCGCATCCCCGTGCGCCTGCGTTACGTGCTGCTGGTACAGGCGCGTAGCCGCGCGCGTGCGGCTGCGCCGGCGCAGACCAGGCGGCGCGGCGGCGCGCGAGCTCCGCGTCGTCGACGAGCAGGTTGAGCGCGCGCGCTTCCACGTCCAGCTCGATCGTGTCTCCGTTGCGCACGAGCGCGAGCGGGCCTCCGACGGCGCTCTCGGGGGAGACGTGCAGCACGCAGGTGCCGTAGTGGGTGCCGCTCATGCGCGCGTCCGAGATGCGCACGAGGTCGCGCACGCCGCGCTGCAGGAGCTTCCTGGGAATCGGCAGGTTGCCCCATTCGGGCATGCCGGGCCCGCCGACCGGTCCCGCGTTGCGCAGCACGATCACGCAGGTCTCGTCGCAGTCGAACGCGGGATCGGAGAGGGCGGCGTTCATCTCCGGCGGGCTGTCGAAGACGATGGCGCGGCCCCGATGGCGCATCAGCTCGGGACTGGCGGCGCTGGGCTTGATCACCGCGCCTTCCGGCGCCAGGTTGCCGCGCAGCACGGCGAGCGCCGGGCGCGGACTGACCGGATGGTCGGGCGCGAGGATCACCTGGGCGTCGAGGACCGCGCGTCCGTCGAGTTGGGCGCGCAGTGGTTCTCCGGTGACGGTGATCTCGTCCAGCGACAGGTGCGCGCGGATCACGTTCATGAGCGCAGGCAATCCACCGGCGTAGTGGAAGTCCTCCATCAGCCGGTCGCCGCTGGGAAACAGGTTGGCGATCACCGGCACGCGTCGCGCCATCGCGTCGAGGTCGGCGAGGTCGAGCTCGACGCCCGCGCGTCGCGCCATCGCGATCATGTGCACCGCGGCGTTCGTGGAGCCGCCGAGCGCCATCTGGACGGCGGCGGCGTTGAGGAACGCGCCGCGCGTCAGGATCTTCCGCGGCGTGAGGTCCTCCCAGATCATCTGCACGATGCGCTCGCCGCAGGCCGCGGCCATCCGGGGGTGGGCCGAGTCGACCGCCGGGATGCTGGTGCTGCCGGGCAGCGCGAGTCCCAGCGCCTCGACGATCGAGGTCATCGTGCTCGCGGTGCCCATCGTGTTGCACGTCCCCGGCGAGCGTGTCATGCGCGCTTCGAGGCGCACCCATTCGTCGTCGCCGATGCGTCCCGCCTGGTAGTCGCCCCAGTACATCAGCGTGTGCGTGCCGGCGCCGACCGTCCGGCCCTGGTAGCGGTCGTTGAGCATCGGGCCGGCGGGGCAGAAGATCGCCGGGATGCCGATGCTGGTCGCGCCCATCACGGTGCCCGGCGTGGTCTTGTCGCAGCCGCCCAGCAGCACGGCGCCGTCCACCGGATGCGAGCGGAGCAACTCTTCCACCTCGAGCGCGAGGAGGTTGCGGTAGAGCATCGTCGTGGGCTTCACCATCACTTCGCCCAGGCTCATCGCCGGCAGCTCCAGCGGCATCCCGCCCGCGAGCAGCACGCCGCGCTTGACCGCTTCGGCCCGCTCGCGCAGATGCGCGTGGCAGGGCGAGAGCTCGCTCCAGGTGTTGACGATCGCGACGATCGGCCGCCCGACCACGTCTCGCGGCGCAGGCCCGATTGCTGCATGCGCGCCGGTGCGCGAATCCCCGCATGCCGGCATCGGCGAACCAGCGGCGGCTGCGAAGCTCGGCTAGCGTGCGTGCCATCGGTCGCGTCCGGGAAGGTCGAGGAAGCGGGGCGCGTTCGGGGGCGCACTGCCGGCCACGGACGCGGTCCGCGCGCGGCGCCTCCCGCGGCTTGCGTACGGCGGGGGGAGATCGGCCCGCGCGCCGAGGAGCCTGGTCGCCGTCACGAGGGCCTCGACAGCAGGTTCACGTAGTCGTGCGCGGTCGTCACGATCGTGCTGACGCGGTACTCGACCGGCCGCCCGCCGAGCCCGATGGCCGTGCGTCGAACCTGGGCACCGGCTGACCGGGCGAAGTGCCCAGCGCGCGCGCGCTCGCGCGGTCGGCCGCCACGGCACGCAGGCGCTCGCGGGCCCGCACCACGGTGACGCCGAACTCGCTCTGGTAGAGGTGGTAGATCGTGCTCGTCCGCTCGCGCAGGCGCTTCTCGGTCAGGCCGCGGAACAGGGCGGCGGGAATCACGATCAGGTCGTGCACGACGGCCGCACCCTGCAGCTTGAGCCGGTTCTCGATCCTGAACGCGGGCGTGCCGGCCCGGGTGGACAGCGCCGCTGCTGACTCCTCTCGTCCATGCGCACCCGCTCGAACGCCAGGAGCTCCACGTCCGGGGCATCGCGCAGGCCGTCGCTGCGCTCGACGTGGAAGAACTGGAACAGGAAGCGGTCGCGCGTGTGGGTGGCGACGAACGTGCCGCGGCCCTGCCTCCTCACGAGGATGTGCTCGGCCACCAGGTCGTCGACGGCCCGCCGCAGCGTTCCGATCGCGACGTCGAAGGCCGCCGCGAGCTCGGTCTCGTTCGGCAGCGCCGCGCCGGGCGCGAGCGTACCGTCCTCGATGGCTTTGAGGAGCGCGCGCCGGACCGCGCGGTAGAGCGGCATGCCCGCGGCGTCCGGGGCGATGGACGCGAAACCCGGGGGTGGCGGTTCGCAGGGCAAGGGCCATCGGCGCATTGTGGAGCCGGTTCGGCCGATTCGTCCATGTCATCTATATGACCTGTTTGACGGGCCCGGCGATTCGCGCCGATACTTGTTCCCGGCGGCCCCGCATCCCTTCGTCGCGGGCCGGACAGGAGCGACCGATGATTCACTTCGTATTGCACGACGCGAACGACAGCGTGGCCGTCGTCGTCACCGAGGGCGTGAAGGCCGGGATGGAGCTGTCCGGCTGGATCATGGACGACGACCGCATGACGCGCGTGACGGCGCGGCAGGACATCCCGATCGGCCACAAGGTCGCCTTGCGCGACATGGCGGCCGGCGACACGGTGCCTAAGTACGGCATCGACATCGGCAAGGTCGTCAAGCCGATCAGCGCGGGCGAGCACGCCCACGTCCACAACATCAAGACCAAGCGTTGGTGAACCGGGGAGCACGGAACATGTCAGTGATCGGCACGGACACCACCTTCCTCGGCTACCGGCGCGAGAACGGCCGCGTGGGTGTTCGCAACCACGTCATCATCCTGCCCCTGGACGACCTGTCCAACGCGGCGGCCGAGGCCGTGGCGCACAACATCAAGGGCGCGATGGCGATCCCGCACCCCTACGGCCGGCTGCAGTTCGGCGCCGACCTGGACCTGCACTTCCGCACGCTGATCGGCACCGGCTGCAACCCGAACGTGGCGGCCGTGGTCGTGATCGGCATCGAGGACGGCTGGACGCAGAAGGTCGTCGACGGCATCAAGAGCACCGGCAAGCCGGTGGTGGGCTTCGGCATCGAGCAGCACGGCGACCACGACACGATCATGCGGGCGAGCAAGGCCGCGCGCGAGTACGTGCAGTGGGCGAGCGAGAAGCAGCGCGAGCGCTGCGCGATCCGAGCTGTGGGTCAGCACCAAGTGCGGCGAGAGCGACACGACGAGCGGCTGCGGCGCGAACCCGTCGGTCGGCAACGCGTTCGACAAGCTCCACCCGCTGGGCAACTACCTGAGCTTCGGCGAGACGACCGAGCTGGACCGGCGGCGAGCACATCGTCGCGGCAGCTGCGCGAACGACGCGGTGCGCGAGCGCTTCCAGTTCATGTTCGACCGCTACCAGGCGATCATCGACCGCCACAAGACGAGCGACCTCTCGGACAGCCAGCCGACCAAGGGCAACATCGCCGGCGGCCTGACGACGATCGAGGAGAAGGCGCTGGGCAACATCCAGAAGATCGGCAAGAAGTGCACGGTCGACGGCGTGATCGACAAGGCCGAGACGCCGACGCACCCGGGCCTCTGGTTCATGGACTCGTCGAGCGCGGCGGCCGAGATGGTCACGCTGTGTGCGGCGTCAGGCTACGTCGTGCACTTCTTCCCGACCGGGCAGGGGAACGTGATCGGCAACCCGATCCTGCCGGTGATCAAGATCTGCGCGAACCCGCGCACTGTGCGCACCATGAGCGAACACATCGACGTCGACACCACGGGACTGCTGCAACGCGACATCACGCTCGACGAGGCCGGTGACAAGCTTCTGAGTGCATGCTGCGCACCGCGAACGGCCGGCTGACCTGCGCCGAGGCGCTCGGCCACCGCGAGTTCGTGCTCACCCGCCTCTACGAGAGCGCATGATCGGCGCCGCGGAGGAGGGGGCAGCGTCCCGCGGGGCCGCGCGATGAGCCGGATCGTCGTCGCCGAGTTCATGGACGAGCGTGCGGTCGCCGTGCTGCGCGAGCGGCACGACGTGCTCTACGACCCTGCGCTGGTCGACGACGCGGCGCGCCTCATGAAGGAGGCCGCCGGCTGCGACGCTATCGTCGTGCGCAATCGCACCCGGGTGCGCGGGGCGCGGCTGGATGCGCTCGTCCGCTGCAAGGTGGTCGGTCGGCTCGGGGTCGGCCTCGACAACATCGACGTCGCCGGCTGCGCGGCCAGGGGCGTCGAGGTGATCCCCCGCCACGGGCGCGAACGCGCTGTCGGTGGCCGAGTACGTGATCGGCACGGCGATGGTGCTGCTGCGGGGGGCCTACCAGTCCACGGTCGCGGTGGCGGGCGGCAAGTGGCCGCGCAATGCGTTGTCGGGCGGGCGCGAGATCGGCGGCAAGACGCTCGGCCTGATCGGCTTCGGGTCGATCGGCCAATGCACCGCGAGACTCGGGCGCGCGGTCGGCATGGAAGCGATCGCGTACGACGCGATGATGGACGCCGGTCATCCGGCGTTCGCTGTGGCCGGCGTGCGCTGCGCAGAACTCGACGCAGTCGTCGGGACGGCCGACGTCGTGGCCTTCACGGCCCGTTGCTCGAATCGACGAAGGGGCTTCTCCGCGGCGCGCATCGCCTCGATGGAGGGGGCGCGGTGCTGGTGAACACCGCGCGCGGCGGCATCGTCGACGAGGTCGCGCTCGCCGGCGCGCTGAGGGACGGCCACCTCGGTGGTGCGGCCATCGACGTCTTCGGCACCGAGCCGCTGCCGGCCGCACCGCATTTCGACGGCTGTCCCAACCTGATCCTGACGCCGCACGTCGCGGGCGTCACCGCCGAGGCGAACGAGCGCGTGAGCTTCCTGATCGCCGACAAGGTGATCGAGGCGCTGGCATGAGGCTGCCGCTCGCCGAGGCGCGGACGCTCGTCGCGGACGTCCTCGGGCGCGCAGGCGCGAGTCCCGCGATGGCGGAGTCGACGGCACGCGCGCTGGTGCTCGCCGAATCGCAGGCCTGGCCTCACGGCCTCTCGCGCGTCGGCCAGTACGCGACGCACCTCGCTCAACGGCCGCGTCGACGGCTGCCGTGCCGTCGGTCGCCCGTCGCAAGGGCGGCGCGATCGTCGTCGACGCGGCGAGCGGGCTCGCGTTCCCGGCCTGCGAGGTTGCGGTCCGCGAGGCGATCGCCGCGGCGCGCGAGTAACGGCGTGGCGTTCGCCGGCGTCGTGCGCAGCCACCACTGCGGCGTCCTCGTCGATCACCTGCGGCCGGTCGCCGAGGCGGGCCTCGTCGGCCTCGGGTTCGCGAACTCGCCCGCCGCGATGCCGGCCGCGGGGGGACGGCACGCGATCGTCGGCACCAACCCGATCGCCGCCGTGTTCCCGCGGCGCGATGCGGACTGACCGACGCGAAGGCCGCGCTCGAGGCCTGCTGCCCGATCGGCGCGTTGTCATCGCCCAAGGGAAGCGCGATGCTCGCGCTCGTCGTCGAACTGCTCGTCACGGCGCTGATCGGCGCGAACTTCGGTTTCGAGGCGTCGAGCTTCTTCGTCGACGAGGGCAACCGGCCCGGCATCGGGCAGGCGTTCGTCGTGATCGACCCCGGCGCGCTCGCCGGCAGGACGCTACACCTCGACCGGCTCGACGTGCTGGTCGCCAAAGCCGAGATGCTGAAGGACGACGGCGTGCGCTTGCCCCGCGACGCGACGCGCGCCGCGGCGCAAGGCGGAGGCCGAGGGCATCGAGGTGCCCGACGCGCTGGTCGCCCGGTGGCGATCGGCGTGACGACCCGCAACGCGCGTTCGCGCCCGGATCACGTCGGTCACCGCGCGGCGGTCGAAGCCGTCGAACGTTCGGACCTATGGAACAACAGCGCGTCGAGGGCCCGGTCGTCCGGGTTCCCGCGCGCGCTTGCGTGCGGGATGCGGGGTGCGGAGCGGGATCGGGGTGCCGACGCCGAGTCCGGCAAAGCGGGTGCCGGGGCGTCCGGAGCCGATAAGCGTGGACTATCTTCCGGATTGATCCATTCAATTGGACGCCCCGCCCGCGCGCGTAGGATGGTTTTGATGTCGCAGGGCGGCGCGAAGAGCGCGCCGCCGGGCGACCCGGCAGGCGCTGCGACGCGGATGCGGAGCGGCAGGTCGTTACCACAGGAGATGATCTCATGAAGGCGCTCAAGGGCACCAAGACGCACCAGAACCTCAAGGACGCGTTTGCGGGCGAGTCGCAGGCCAATCGCCGCTACCTGTACTTCGCAAACAAGGCCGACGTGGAAGGCCAGAACGACGTCGCCGCGCTGTTCCGCTCGACCGCGGAAGGCGAGACCGGCCACGCGCACGGCCACCTCGAGTTCCTCGAGCAGGTCGGCGACCCGGCGACCGACCTGCCGATCGGCTCGTCGCGCCAGAACCTGAAGTCGGCGGTCGCCGGCGAGACGCACGAGTACACTGACATGTACCCGGGCATGGCGAAGTCGGAGCGCGACGAAGGCTTCGACGAGATCGCAGACTGGTTCGAGACGCTGGCGAAGGCCGAGCGGTCGCACGCGAACCGCTTTCAGAAGGCTCTCGATCAACTCACCGACTGAGTTGCGCCCCGTCGGAGCGTCGCCGCGTTCGCCGGCGACGCTTCAAAGGGCGGTAGCCCCTCCGGCGGACGTGCTCCGTTCCGCCGGACGGGGGCTCGATGCGCGTTCGACGCCGACACGCGCGCAGCACGGCGAGCCCGCGGGTTGGCGCGGGCCTCGATTCCCGACCGCACTATCACTGGCAGCCATCCGATGAGCGCCCCGCTGACAGAAAAGAAGGAAGGCAACCTCGCTGCCCCGACGCGCCATCCGGTCGAGTGGCGGAGTCCCGAGTTCTACGACGAGGCGGCGTTCTTCAAGGAGACCGAGCGCGTCTTCGACATCTGCCACGGGTGCCGGCGCTGCATCAGCCTCTGCAACGCGTTTCCGACGCTGTTCGACCTCGTCGACGAGAGCAAGACGATGGAGGTCGACGGGGTGGCCAAGACCGACTACTGGAAGGTGGTCGACCAGTGCTACCTGTGCGACGTCTGCTACATGACGAAGTGCCCGTACGTGCCGCCCCACCCGTGGAACCTCGACTTCCCGCATCTGATGCTGCGCGGCAAGGCGATCAAGTTCAGGAAGGGCGAGACGACGTTCCGCGACCGGATGCTCACGAGCACCGACCGCATGGGCAAGCTCGCGACGATTCCCGTGGTCGTTCACGCCGTCAACTGGGCGAGCAGCACGGGCGTCACCCGCACGCTGATGGACAAGACCATCGGGGTTGCCGCGGAAGCGGCGCTGCCGCCCTACGACTCGCGCAGGTTCCGCAGCACGGTCGACCGGTCGGTGGCCTGGCCCGTGCGCGACGGCCAGCGCACGCCGGGCAAGGTCGCGCTGTTCGCGACCTGCTACGTCAACTACAACGAGCCGGGAATCGGGCGAGACCTGGTCAAGATCCTTTCGCACAACGAGATCCCGTACACGATCGCCGAGAAGGAGGCGTGCTGCGGCATGCCCAAGCTCGAGCTGGGCGACCTCGAGACGGTCGAGAAGCTGAAGGACGTCAACATCCCGGCGCTCGCGCAGCTGGCCCGCGCGGGCTACGCGATCCTCACGGCGGTGCCGTCGTGCACGCTGATGTTCAAGCAGGAGCTGCGCCTCCTGTTCCCGGACGACCCGGACGTGCAGCTCGTCGCGAAGGCGATGTTCGACCCGTTCGAGTACCTGGTCGCGCGCGACAGGGACGGGCTGCTCAGGAAGGACTTCAAGAAGCCGCTGGGCAAGGTGAGCTACCACATTCCGTGCCATTCCCGCGTTCAGAACGTCGGCCAGAAGACGCGCGAGGTGCTCGAGTGGGCGCCGGACACCGAGGTGAACACCGTCGAGCGCTGCGCGGGCCACGACGGCACCTGGGGCGTCAAGTCCGAGTTCTTCGAGGCCTCGATGAAGATCGGCAAGCCGGTCTTCCGCCAGATGGCCTCGCCCGCTCCGGACTACGTGAGCTCCGACTGCCCGATCGCGGGGCGGCGGATCGTGCAGGGCATCGAAGGCGAGGGCGAGGCGCACGGGCGCAAGGAGCACCCGATCACGCTCGTCCGGATCGCCTACGGGATCGACTGACCTCTCACAGACGGGCGGCGCGAGCGCGCCGCCGGAAAACCACGACCACGACGACGATGACGATGACGACGACCGGACGCGCGGGGCGTGCGCCCCGCATCACGCGCGAATCGCTGATGACGCTCGAGGCCTACGCGAAGGCCCGCACCGAGTTCCGCGCGAAGGTGATGGAGCACAAGAAGAACCGCATCGTGCACCTCGGCGAGCACCTGACGCTCCTGTTCGAGGACGAGCTCACGATGCGCTACCAGATCCAGGAGATGCTGCGCATCGAGAAGACGTTCGAGGAGGCGGGCATCCAGGACGAGATCGACGCCTACGATCCGCTCGTGCCGGACGGCTCCAACTTCAAGGCGACGATGCTGATCGAGTACGAGGACGTCGACGCGCGCAAGCACGCGCTGGCGCAACTGAAGGGCGTCGAGGACCGGACCTGGATCCAGGTCGAGGGGCCACGCCCGGGTCTTCGCGATCGCCGACGAGGACCTCGAGCGCGAGAACGACGAGAAGACCTCGTCGGTGCATTTCCTGCGCTTCGAGCTGTCTCCCGCGATGGTCGCTTCGCTCAAGGCCGGCGCGGCGCTCGGGATGGGGGTCGACCACCCGGCGCTCACCGCGTCGATCCCGCGGTCGGCGACGCGACGCGCGCCGCGCTCGTCCGCGACCTCGCCTGAACCCCGTCGGCCTTAAGGCCGACCCAGCAGGTTTGCAGGTCGGCCCACAGGGGTTCCGCGGCACTTGTGGGTCGGGCTTCAGCCCGACGCCTTTTTTTGCTCCGATGCAGGAAGCCCGTCGGCCTGAAGGCCGACCCACAGGACCCCCGTTTTTGTGGGTCGGGCTTCGGCGCCGCGCTGACGGCAGCCGCGCGCTCGGCCTCACACGCGCAGCCGCCACACGCGGTCGACGGTCGCCTCGCCGCGCAGCGACTCCGGAATCGTCGAGGCGTCGGGCGCGAAGCCCAGCGACGAGGCGGTCGCGCACGACGCTTCGTTGCGGACGTCCGACTGTGCGGCGATCTCGCGCACGCCGAGCCCCGACAGCCACGCGATCACGGCCTCCGCGCCCTCGCGCGCGTAGCCGCAGCGGCGGTGCGCGGCGAACGTGACCCACGCGATGTCGGCGCGCGTTCCCGTGACCGTCGCCTGGTGCCACCCGACCAGCGCCTCGTCGTCGCGCCGCCTCGCGAGCCAGTTGAGCCAGCGCTCGTCGGGCCGCGGGCAGCCTGCGGCGAGCCGCTCGAAAGTGTTGCGCAACGCCGTCTCGTCCGCGGGAGGATCGCCGACCATCCAGCGATAGAGCCCGCGATCCGCGAACGCCGGATACGCCTCGTGCGCGTCGTCGGGCGAGACCGGCGTGAGCACGAGCCTGGGCGTGTCGATCGCCGACGCGGTCATTCGAGCGCCAGCTCGTCGATCCAGGCGATCTCGCAGTTGCGATCGCCGAGCGCGAGCGAGCTCTCGTAGCGGCCGCCGGACGGCGCGACCGCCAGCACGAGCGTCCCCTTGAAACGGATCACCTGCCCCGGCCGGATGCCAGCGAGCGTCTTGCGGATGTCCGGGGCGCCGGGGAATCGTGTGGACGTGCGTGAGCGACCGGAACAGCTCCTCGAGCTCCGGGCGCGGGCGCTCGCGCAGCTCGCTGCCGCGGCGGAATTCGGGGACGACGAAGCGCGAGCTGAACGACTTCATCTGCGGGAACGCGAGCTGGTCGACGATGCGCGGATCCGACAGCTCGGCCCAGCCCAGCGCCAGATCGGTGGGCGCGAGCGTCGCGAACTCGCCGAGCTCGTAGTTGCGGCGCGCGAGCACCATCGCGCGCCCCTCGAAGGCGCCGAGGGACGAGTAGCGGAAGCCCTTGTCGTCCTTCCACGGGGGCCTCGTCTCGCCGGGGTGGATCGCCGGGCCCGCCTCGACGACGATGCCGGGCGGGTGCGAGACGCGGCGCTCGTGATGCCACCAGTTCCAGCCGCCCCAGAGCGAGAGCGACGACACGAGCAGCCAGGCACGAGCCAGTGCATCGGCGTGCGCCCGCGGCGGAGGCCGCCCCCGGGTCAGCCGGTCACGCGCGAGCCGGCGACCCGCCCCGGCCACCGCGCCCCCGGGGAGCGCGCGAAGGCCCCCGCCCCGAGGTCGCCGTGCCCCTGGGGGGGCGGGAGCGCGCTGCGGGGGAAGTCCCCCCGCCCTGAGGTCGCCGTGCCCCCTCGGGGGGGCGCGCGACGCGCGCTGCGGGGGGGTCCCCCTAGTCGCGGAAGTTCTGGTACTGCAGCGGGAAGTCGGTGATCGACTTCTTCACCAGCGCGATCGCATTCTGCAGGTCGTCCTTCTTCGCGCCGGTAACGCGCACCGCGTCGCCCTGGATCGATCCCTGCACCTTGATCTTGCTGTCCTTCAGCAGCCTCACGATCTTCTTCGCGAGCTCCTGCTCGACGCCGGTGCGCACGGTCACGACCTGCTTGACCTTGTTGCCGGACACCTTCTCCGGGTCGGCGGACTTGAGGCAGCGCGTGTCGACGCCGCGCTTGGCGAACTTGGCGGTCAGGATGTCGGTGACCTGCTTCAGCTTGAACTCGTCGTCGGCGTGGATCGTGAGCGTCTTGTCGGCGAGCTCGACGCGCGCGTCCGAGCCCTTGAAGTCGAAGCGGGTCGACACTTCCTTGTTGGTCTGGTCGACGGCGTTGCGGACCTCGACCTGGTTCACTTCCGAGACGACGTCGAAGCTGGGCATGGCGGTTCTCCTCGTGCGACCGGCGAAGCTAGCACGCGGCGCAGGCTGCAAACCGGGCGCCCCCCGCCCCGGAACGGTGCCGGAGTGCCCCGGGGCGCGGACGAGCCCGGTCGTCTGTGGGCGGCGCGCGACACGGGCGCCGCGGACGCGGCCCGGAATCCGTCGCCACGCTTGCGGCGCGAGGTCGGGCTTGGCACGCTATGTGCGTCGTCCGACGCGAGAGGAGTCCCCCGATGGAAGCCGTGATCCCGATCGCCGACCTGCAGCCGATCTACTCGGTCGCCGAGGTCGAGCGCGCCTCCGAGGACGGTGCGGCGAAGCGCAACGAGGGCCTCAAGAGCTGGTACGAGCGCATGCGCGAGCTCGGCGGCTCGCGCTACATCATCAAGCCGTCGACGACGGCCGCCGTCGACGACCTCGCCGAGGCGTCGCCCAACTTCGCCTACGTGATCGACGACCTGAGGAAGTCGCTCGCGCTCGCGATCTCCGGCCACGAGGCGGTCCAGTTCCTGCCGATGCTGCTCCTGGGCGAGCCCGGCCTCGGCAAGACGCATTTCGCGAAGCGTCTCGCGCAGGCGCTGGGCACCGGCTACGAATTCGTCTCGATGAACTCGCTCACGGCGGGCTGGGTGCTCACCGGCGCGTCGTCGCAGTGGAACCACGCGCGGCCCGGCCGCGTCGCGCAGACGCTGGTCGAGGGCGAGTACGCGAACCCGGTGATCGTGCTCGACGAGATCGACAAGGCGGGCGGCGACCACCGCTACGACCCGATGGGCGCGCTCTACGCGCTGCTCGAGCGCGAGACCGCGTCGCACTTCAAGGACGAGTTCATCGACGTCGACATGGACGCCTCGCACATCCTGTGGATCGCGACGGCGAACGACGAGAGCGCGATTCCCGACCCGATCCTCAACCGGATGAACGTGTACGCGATCGATCGCCCCGACGCCGAGGGCTCGCGCCGGATCGCGCTCGCCGTCTACCGCGAGATCCTCGATGCGCACCGGTGGCCGTTCCCGTCGGAGCCGTCCGAGGGCGTGGTCGAGCGCCTCGCGGCGATGCCTCCGCGCGACATGAAGAAGCTCCTGCTCGACGCGTTCGGCACGGCGAGGCTCGCGGGGCGCGACCACCTCGTGCCCGAGGACATCGACGCGAAGACTCTGCGGACGCCGCGCGCGCGTCGGCTTCTGACGGTCCGGCTCCCGGGCGCGAGGCGCGTCGCCGCGCTCAGCCGGTGAATCCGATGCGCTTGTGCGTGCCGTCGCAGTAGGGCTTGTTGCCCGAGTGCCCGCAGCGGCACAGGAACGTCGGATCGGCGGTGGACGTCCGTGCGTCGCTCGCGGCGAGCGTCAGCGGTCCCTCGCACTTGAGCGGGCCGTCGGGCAGCGGCGTCACGCGGACGCGACCGGCGGCGTCGCTGCCGGGCGCCGCCGACACCGGCAGCCATCCCGGATCGACGAAGCCGGCCTTGGTGTGGCTGCCGTCGCAGAATGGTTTGTTCCGCGAGGCGCCGCAGCGGCAGAGCGCCGCCTGCGGCATCGCCTTGCCGGCGACCTCGAGGTTGCCCGAGCAGACGTAGGGACCGTTGGGCTTGATCGTGGCGGTGGTCATCGGGGGATCCTCGTCGGTGGGGCGGCCGGCGAACCCGGCCGGAAGGCGGCGCGGGCGTGTCGGATAGAATAACGGACTTTCCGCCGCCGCCGGGCACGCCTCTCCATGTCGCACATCCTGCAGGACCTTCCCGTCGGCCACCGCGTCGGCATCGCGTTCTCCGGCGGCCTCGACACGAGTGCCGCGCTCCACTGGATGCGCGCAAAGGGCGCGATTCCTTACGCGTACACGGCGAACCTGGGCCAGCCGGACGAGCCCGACTACGACGACATCCCGCGCCGCGCGCTCGCCTACGGCGCGGAGAAGGCGCGGCTGGTCGACTGCCGCGCCGCGCTCGTCGCCGAGGGGATCGCGGCGTTGCAGGCGGGCGCGTTCCACATCTCGACGGCAGGCGTCGCCTACTTCAACACGACGCCGCTCGGCCGCGCGGTGACCGGCACGATGCTCGTCGTCGCGATGCGCGAGGACGACGTCAACATCTGGGGCGACGGCAGCACGTACAAGGGCAACGACATCGAGCGTTTCTACCGCTACGGATTGCTCGCCAACCCGAGCCTGCGCATCTACAAGCCGTGGCTCGACGCGGCGTTCATCGACGAGCTGGGCGGGCGCAAGGAGATGTCCGAGTACCTCGCGCGCGCGGGCTTCGGCTACAAGATGAGCACGGAGAAGGCGTACTCGACCGACTCGAACCTGCTGGGCGCCACGCACGAGGCGAAGGACCTCGAGTTCCTCGACAAGGGAATGAAGATCGTCCAGCCGATCATGGGCGTCGCGTTCTGGCGCGACGACGTCGCGGTGAAGGCCGAGACGGTGGCCGTGCGCTTCGAGGAGGGGCGTCCGGTCGCGCTGAACGGCGTGACGTTCGCCGACGAGGTCGCGCTGCTGCTCGAGGCGAACGCGATCGGCGGCCGCCACGGCCTGGGGATGAGCGACCAGATCGAGAACCGGATCATCGAGGCGAAGAGCCGCGGCGTCTACGAGGCGCCGGGCATGGCGCTGCTCCACGTCGCCTACGAGCGGCTGGTCACCGGCATCCACAACGAGGACACGATCGAGCAGTACCGCGACCACGGCCGCCGGCTCGGCCGCCTGCTCTACCAGGGCCGCTGGTTCGACCCGCAGGCGATGATGCTGCGCGAGACCGCGCAGCGCTGGATCGCGCGCGCGGTGACCGGCGAGGTGACCCTCGAACTGCGCCGCGGCAACGACTACTCGATCCTGAACACCGAGAGCCCGAACCTCACCTACAAGCCCGAGCGGCTCACGATGGAGAAGGGCGACGAGGTGTTCTTCACGCCGGCCGACCGCATCGGCCAGCTCACGATGCGCAACCTCGACATCGCCGACACGCGCGAGAAGCTCATCACCTACGCGAAGGCGGGGCTCCTCTCGCCGTCAGCGTCGTCGCCGCTGCCGAGGCTGACCGACGGCGACAAGAAGTAGGGCGACCGGGCCCGGGTCCGGGCGTCGGCAGGTCGCCCGCGTACGTCAGTCGACCTTGATCCCCAGCTTCCTGACGACCGGTGTCCAGCGCTCGGCCTCGCTCCGGATGAGCGCGGCGAAGTCGGCGGGCGTTCCGCCGATCAGGTCGAAGCCGAAGCCGTTCATCTTCTGCACGATCTCGGGGTCCTTCAGGATCGCGCCGACCTCGGCGTTGATCTTCTGCACCGTCGCGGCGGGCGTGGCCGAAGGCACGACGAGCCCGTTCCACGCGAGCGCCTCGAAACCGGGGTAGGTCTCGGCGATCGCCGGCAGGTCGGGCAGCAGCGGGAAGCGCTTCGGCGTCGTCACCGCGAGCGCGCGGAGCTTGCCCGCCTGGATCTGCGCCTGCAGCGGCTGCATCACCGCGAAGATCATCTGCGTCTCGCCCTGCACGGTCGAGAGCACCGCCGGCGGCGAGCCGTTGAACGGCACGTGCACCGCGTCGATGCCGGCCATCGACTTCAGCAGCTCGGCATTCAGGTGCGACGAGCTGCCGTTGCCGACCGACGCGAAGTTGAGCTTGCCCGGGTTCGCCTTCGCCCACGCGACGAGCTCGGGCACCGACTTCACCGGCAGCGACGCGTTGACGGCGAGCACGTTCGGCTGGCTCGACGTGATGATCACCGGCGCCAGGTCCTTCTGCACGTCGTAGGGCACCTTCTGGATCAGCGGGCCCGTCGCGAGCGGGCCGTTGAAGCCCAGCATCATCACGCTGCCGTCGGGGGCCGCACGCACGACCTCGCCGGTCGCGACGGTGCCGCCCGCCGCCGGCTTGTTCTCGACGACGACCGGCTGGCCGAACTTGTCCTTCAGCCGCTCGCCGATCGCGCGCGCGAGCACGTCGAGCGAGCTGCCCGCCGGCGCGGGGACGAGGATCTTCACCGGCTTGTCGGGCCAGGCCTGCGCGGACGCGCCGGCGGCGAAGAGAATGGCGGAGAGCGCCGCGGCGGCGGCGAAGCGGAATCGCGACATGACGGGGAACCTCCGGGACGAGTTGACGCGCGCGGTCAGGCCGGGCGGTGGCAGACGGCTTCGATGTTGTGCCCGTCCGGGTCGAGGACGAACGCGCCGTAGTAATGGGGATGGTAGTGCGCGCGCAGGCCCGGCGCGCCGTGGTCGCTGCCGCCCTTGGCGATCGCCGCGTGCCAGAACGCGTCGACCTCGAGGCGCGTGACCGCGGAGAACGCGACGTGCGTGCGCGGCGACGGCTGCGCGGGTGCGCCCGCGCCGATCCAGAACTGCGGGTGCTCGCGGCCGAAACCGATGAAGTTGTCGTGACGGACGAGCTCGGTGATGCCCAGGGGCGCCAGCGCGGCGGCGTAGAACGCGCGCGAGCGCTCGAGATCCGATACCGTGAGTCCGACGTGGTCGTACATCAGGCCTCCACCCTTCCGCACACCAGGAACTCGAGCAGCGCCTTCTGGGCGTGGAGGCGGTTCTCCGCCTCGTCCCAGACCACGCTCTGCGGCCCGTCGATCACGTCGGCGGCGACTTCCTCGCCGCGGTGCGCGGGCAGGCAGTGCATGAAGAGCGCATCGGGCTTCGCCGCGCGCATCATCTCGGCGTCGACCTGCCAGTCGGCGAACGCGCGCCGCCGCACGTCGTTCTCCGCCTCGAAGCCCATGCTCGTCCAGACGTCGGTGGTGACGAGGTCGGCGCCGCGGCAGGCGTCCATCGGGTCGGCGAAGCTCTCGCAGCGGCTCGCGACGTCGGACGGCAGCACGCTGCGGTCGACCTCGTAGCCGACCGGCGAGCTCACGTGGAGGCGGAAGTCGAGCGCCGCGGCGGCCTGCAGCCAGCTCGTCAGCATGTTGTTCGCGTCGCCGATCCAGGCCACCGTCCGGCCGCGCATCGTGCCGCGGTGCTCGATGTAGGTGTAGACGTCGGCGAGGATCTGGCAGGGATGGTGCTCGTTGGTGAGACCGTTGATCACCGGGACGCGCGAATGCGCGGCGAAGCGCTCGATGATGTCCTGCCCGAACGTGCGGATCATCACGACGTCGACCATGCGGCTGATCACGCGCGCGACGTCCTCGATCGGCTCGCCGCGCGAGAGCTGCGTGTCGTGCCGGTTGAGGTTGATCGCGATGCCGCCCAGCTGGTTCATGCCGGCCTCGAACGACACGCGCGTGCGCGTGCTGGCCTTCTCGAACACCATCGCCAGCGTGCGGTCGCGCAGCGGCTGGTAGATCTCGTAGCGCTTGAAGCGGTCCTTGATCCAGCGCGTGCGCTCGAACAGGTGGCCGAGCTCGTCGGCCGAAAAGTCCGAGAACTGCAGGAAATGCCGGGTCGGGACAGGGGGCATCGGCAGGCGGCGTGTCGGCCGAATGCGGCAAAGGAAAAAAGTGTAGCATGCGCGTTTCGCCCGGGCCGCCTCCGGACCGCTTGACCGGCATCAACGCCCTCCCGACCTCGCGCCGATAGCATCGGCCGGTCCTCCCACCCGTCCGCTCCCCGAGTGACCTTCCCCGCCGGCCTGCCGCCGTTCGCCACCGACCTCTCGCCCTTCGCGCTCAAGGGCCGCCTGCTGTGGCCGGTCGTGCAGGGCGGCATGGGCGTGGGCGTCTCGGCGCACCGGCTCGCGGGCAGCGTCGCCGCGCAGGGCGCGATGGGCACGATCGCGTCGGTCGACCTGCGCCGTCACCACGCCGACCTCATGGAGGCGAGCCGCAACGGCGCGAAGGCGGTCGTCGACGCCGCGAACCTCGAGGCGCTCGACCGCGAGATCCGCGCGGCGAAGGCGATCGCGCAGGGCCGCGGCGCGATCGCAGTGAACGTGATGCGCGCGGTCTCCGAGTACCCGGCCTACGTCCGTCGCGCGTGCGAAAGCGGCGCCGACGCGGTCGTCGTGGGCGCCGGCCTGCCGCTCGATCTCCCCGAGCTCGCTGCCGCGTGGCCTGACGTCGCGCTGGTCCCGATCCTGTCCGACGCGCGCGGCATCGCGCTCGTCGTGCGCAAGTGGATGCGCAAAGGCCGGCTGCCCGACGCGATCGTGATCGAGCACCCGCGCCACGCCGGCGGCCACCTGGGCGCCGCACGCATCGACGACCTGGCCGATCCGCGCTTCGACTTCGAGCGCGTGATCCCGGAGGCGCACGCGTTCTTCCGCGCCGAGGGCATCGACGAGCGCGCGATCCCGCTCGTTCCCGCCGGCGGCATCAACTCGCACGAGCGCGTGCGCGAGCTGATCGCGATGGGCGCCGCGGCGGTGCAGCTCGGCACCGCGTTCGCGGTCACCAGCGAGTGCGACGCCGATGCCGCGTTCAAGGACGTGCTCGCGGGTGCCGGTCCCGAGGACATCGTCGAGTTCGTGAGCGTCGCCGGCCTGCCCGCGCGCGCGGTGCGCACGGCCTGGCTCGAGCGCTATCTCGCGTTCCTGCCGAAGCTCGCGGCCGCCGCGCACAGGAAGCCGCGCTGCGCGCTCAAGTTCGACTGCCTGGTCCAGTGCGGGCTGCGCGACGGCATCGCGAAGTTCGGCCAGTTCTGCATCGACACGCAACTCGCGGCCGCGCTGAAGGGCGACCTCGCGAAGGGCCTGTTCTTCCGCGGCGCCGCCGCGCTGCCTTTCGGCCGCGAGATCCGGTCGGTCCGCGAATTGATGGATTACCTGCTCACCGGGGCGCAGCCCGTGCCGCGCCCCGCGTGAGGAGCGCGACGTGCGACGCACGGTACCCGGCCTTCCGATGACCCCAGCTTCCGACGAGCGCCCGCTCGCGCTGCTCGCCGCGGTCCCGCACCGGTTCTTCTTCCTGTCGGGGGTCTCGTCGCTCGCCCTCGCCGCGCTCTGGTGGGCCTGGACGCTCGTCGCGCGCATGGGCTACGCGGCGCCGCCGGCGGCAGTCGCGCCGACGGCGCTGCACGCGTTCCTGATGGTCTACGGCTTCGCGCCGTTCTTCATGTTCGGGTTCCTGTTCACCGCGGGGCCCCGCTGGCTCGGTGTCGAACCGCCTCCGTCCGCGGCGTGGCGGCCCGCCGGCGTCGCTGCCGCCGTCGCGGTGCTCTCGCTGCTGCCGCTGCAGGTCGCGCCCGCGTGGGCGACACAGCTCGCCGCGGGCGTCTACGCGCTCGCATGGGCGGTGCTGCTCCTGCGATTCGTCTCGCTGATCCGCGCGAGCACGGTCGCCGACAAGGTGCACGCCAGGCTCGTCGCGCTCGCGCTCGCCGCCGGCTGCGCGGGCGTGGCCGTGTTCGCGATCGCCGGGCCGGCCGCGCACGCGGTGGTCCGCCTGCTCGGCGTGTGGATGTTCCTGCTTCCGGTGTTCGTGGTCGTCTGCCACCGGATGATTCCGTTCTTCACGGCGAACGTCGTGCCGTTCGTGACGTCCTTCCGGCCCTGGTGGCTGCTCGCCGCGATGGTCGCGGCGCCGGTCGCGCACGGGCTCGTCGAGGCCGCGGGGCTCTCCGCATGGAGCTTCGTCGTCGACCTGCCCGTCGCGGTCCTGATGATCGCGGTGACCGTGCGCTGGGGCATCGTGCAGAGCCTCGCCAACCGCCTGCTCGCGATGCTGCACCTGGGCTTCGTCTGGTTCGGCACCGGATTCGCGCTCTACGCGGTATCGTCGCTTGCCGAGCGCTTCGGCGCGAACGGACTGGGGCTCGCGCCGATGCACGCGCTCACGATCGGCTTCGCGTCGTCGCTGTTGATGGCGATGGTCACGCGCGTCACCTGCGGCCACACCGGGCGCACGCTGCAGGCCGACGCGGTCACCTGGCGCCTGTTCCTGCTGCTGCAGGTCGCTGTGGTCGCGCGCGTGGGCGCCGAGCTGGTCCCGGTGCCGGGGGCGCTCGCGCTGGCCGGCGTGCTCTTTGCCGCGAGCTTCGTGCCCTGGGCGGTCAAGTACGCGCCGCTCTACTGGCGGCCGCGCGGAGACGGAAGGCCGGGGTAGCGGCGGCGGGTCCTGGGGGCCCCGCGAAGCCGGGATCGACGACGGTCGCTGCCGTCGACACTCCGGCCGACATGCCGGCATGCGCGCGTTGTGGAAGTGTGATCCGCGGGCAGGGTCGTCGCCGTCTGCGTGCGCGGCGGTCCTGCCGTCCTCGTGGTCAGGCGCGCGTTGCCCTGTCGGCCCAGGCGCGCTGCAGCGCCCCCGTGAGCTCGCGGGCAAACGCCCGGGTATCGGTGAGAGGGCGCATGCGCTCGCGTGCGGCGGCGCGCCACCTGCGCCGCCCGTCCTCGTCGCGGGCGACATCGACGATCGCGTCCACGTACGCTCCGACGTCGTCCGCGATCCAGTCTTCCCGTCCGATCGCCGACAGGATCGAACCGGTCTGGCGGCTCGCCATCGTGTCCAGCGGCAGCGTCACGACCGGCAGTCCCATCCACAGGGCGTCGAAGCTGGTCGCGCAGCCGGAAAACGGAAACGGGTCCAGCGCGACGGCGGCGTCCCTGTAGGCATCGATTGCCTCGGCGTACGGCCCCTCGCCGGAGATGTCGAGGCGCTCCGGGTCGACGCCATGCGCTGCGAATCGGCGGCGCAGCGCGTTGGCGACGCCGGCATCGTCTCCGCCGGTGCCCTTGAGCCTCAACGACCAGCCGGGCAAACGAAGCAGGGCGGCGGACCAGGCCGCCGCGACCTCGTCGTTGATCTTCGAGAAACGGTTCAGGCACACGAGCCGCCGGGCTTCGACGCCTTCCGTGGACGGCGTGGGCGCGGGAGGTGGCGTATAGCAGAGTCGGCCGGGCGTGAGGCGCAGCAGCGTTTCGCTGTAGAAGGCATCGCTGCCCGCCGGCGCGAGGTAGTCGTCGGTGATCAGGTAGTCGATCTCCCCGAGACCGGTCGTGCAGAAGTAGTCGAGCCAGCTTACCTGCAGCGGCGCGGCGCTTGCCGCGAAAACGGCGAGGCGGTTGTCCGGGCCGGCGCCGGCGAGATCGACGAGGATGTCGATCCGATCCTCGCGGATGCGGTCGAGCAGCGCGCCGTCGGTCGCATAGGCCGCGTCGCGCCAGGTCGCGCCGATCCGACGGAAGCGCTCCGTGCTTTCCGGCGGCGCGGGCGCGGTCATGTAGAGCGTGTGCTCGAACTCCGCTTCGCGGCACATCGCCTTCAGCACTTCCGCGAAGAACACCTCGACCGGTCCGTGGCAGAAGCCGGGCGACACCCACCCGATGCGCGCGGGACGTCCGGGTCGTGCGTGCGGTCGGGCGCCGGCGCGTGAGCCTTTCGCCGGGTCCGGTTTCCATCGGCGATGCTCGGCCAGGAGGGCGGCCGCGTCGTAGCGGCGACTGTACTGGCACGCGATCAGGTGCGCGCTGCGCGCCTCGCGGTCGTCCGGATGCTGCTCCAGCCATCGGTCGATGCGGGCGAGCGCCGTCTCGACGTCGCCGCGCGCGAGCTCGACCGACGCCAGCTTCAGCGCTGCCATCCGGTGGTCCGGGTGGCGCTCGGCGACCGAGCGCAGCAGGACGATGGCGTCGTCGCTCCGGCGGTCGTGGAGTGCCGCCAGCGCCATGAGCCATTGCGCCTGAGCCTCGTACTCTGGTATCCCGGCGAGCCGTGCGAGAACGGGACTTGCCGTTTCGATCGTGCCGGACGCGATCCAGGCCTCGCACCGCAGGAGATCGACACGCGCGTCGTCGCCGACACCGATTCCGGACAGCAGGGATAGCACTCGCCGAGCGTCACCGGTCCGGAGGTGGCAGCGCGCGAGTGCGCGAAGCGCTGCCAGGTTGCCCGGGCGGCAGCGACGGCCCGCTCCAGCGTGTCGATCGCTTCCGGATATCGACGCTGCGCTTCGCGGGCGAGGCCCAGGTTCAGATTCGCACCGGCGTGCGACGGATCGGCGGACAACGCCTGCAGCGAGTACGATTCCGCTTCGCCTGCGCGACCCAGCGCGAGCAGCGCCGACGCGAGATTGACCCACAGCGGGATGGCTCCACCGCGGAGGCGCGCGCGCTCGAGCCAGTCGAGCGCCTCCTCGCTGCGGCCCAGCTGGTGGAGGACGAGGCCAAGCATGTGCTCCGCGTCGCCGCTCGCGCCGCCGTCGTCGATCAGCCTTCGGTAGGCCCGTTCGGCATCGGCGAGCTCGCCGCGCCGGTGCAGGGCGAGCGCTTCGCGGAGTGCGGATCGAGTCTCGGCAGGGGGCATGTCGTCGGCGGTTGCGGGTCCGCGTTCGGGCCGGTCGAGCGGGGGTGGTCCGGGCGCACGACGCGCGGCGATCCCGACGCCGCCCGACGCCGTGTCGTCGTCTAGCCTAACATCGCCATCGCGCGCAAGCCAACCGCGGACGTGTCCGGATGCGGACGGCCCTGTTGCGCGCCATTCCCGGCGCGGCGGACGCGGGCGCGGGTTCGCGCGAACGCGCTCGATCGACTCGCGGAATCCGGTGCGCGCAGCCCGCGCAACGTCAGGGCGCACGGGCCGGACGGTCGTCCTCGCTGCCCGCGAGCACGACGCGCTCGCGCCCCAGCGCCTTCGCATGGTAGAGCGCGCGGTCCGCGGCCGAAACGAGGTCCGCCTGCGTCGCGCCATCGTCCGGCGCCACCGCGACGCCGGCCGAGAACGTGAAACCCGTCAGCGTCTGGCCGCCCCAGGGCACGGCGAGCTCCTGAGGCGCGCGGCGAGCGTCGCGAGCGCCGTGCGGGCGCCGTCGCCGTCGGTGTCGGGCAGGACGACGCAGAACTCCTCGCCGCCGTAGCGGCACAGGACGTCCGCGGGCCGCAGCGACGTCGCGAGGACCCGTCCGATCTGCATCAGCACGCGATCGCCCGCGAGGTGGCCGTGGCGGTCGTTGACGCCCTTGAAGTAATCGAGGTCGACGAGCGCGAGGGCGAGCGGGGCCGAGCGCCGGTTCGCCCCCGCGAGCAGCGCGGGCAGGACCGAGTCGAGGTAGCGCCGGTTGAAGAGCTGCGTGAGCGGATCGTGCACGGCCTCGGCCGCGAGGCGTCCCTGAAGCTCCTCGACCTCGCGCACCTTGCGCTCGAGCTCGCGATTGAGCCGCTCGAGCTGGCGGTTGAGCGCGAGGCTTTCCTGGCGCTCGCGCTCGGCGCGGTCGCGCGCCTCGCGCGCGTGCCTGAGCTCGTGCTCGACCTTGAGCAGGTAATGCTTGGCGCCGGCCCGGTGCGACAGCCGCTCCTCGCTCACCTCGGTCAGGCGGACCTGCCTCCGGTACGCGTCCTCCCATCGTCCCTGCGCGGCCAGGCGCTTTGCCGCGGTCGCGTACGCCTTGCACAGCGTGGGCACGTGCCGCAGGCGCTCGGCGGTCTCGATCGCGAGGTCGAGCGCGTCGATCGCGGCGACATCGTCGTCGCGTGCGTCGGCCAGCGCGGCCGCCGCCCAGGTCGCGTAGACGGCGTTGTAGCCGCCCGGATACGCCGCCTGGATCGCGGCGGCCTCGCGCACGCACCGCTCGGCGTCCGCGAGGCGACCGTGCATCGCATAGACCTCGGCCGCGACCGCGAGGTAGTGGCCCTGCGCGGCGCTGCGCGGCGGGTTCGACGGGTCGCCGAGCATCGCGTCGACGGTCTCCAGCGCGCCCGCGGCATCGCCGGTCCCCAGCTGGGCCTCCGCGAGGTTCGAGCGGACGAACAGCCACAGCTGCGGGTTGTCGTAGCGCGGCAGCATGCCGAGCGCGTCCTGCGCGAGCTCACGGGCGGGCGCGTAGTCGCCGACCGTCACGAGCGCCGCGGCGAGGTTCGACATCGCCGTGGGGAGATGCGGCGACACGTCGATCGTGCGCAGCGTCTCGAGCGCGAGGTGCATGTAGCGGATCGTCTCGTCGATCCGGTCCTCGTAGTAGTAGGTCGCGCCCAGCGCGTTGATCGCCCAGAAGCGGTCCTGGGGCGGCAGCACCGCGATCGCCTCGTCGTAGAACTCGAGCAGCAGCGAGCGCGCCTCGAGCGGTCGCTGCGTCACCAGCAGCACGCGCGCGGTGCCGATGCGCGTGAGCAGCTCGCCGCGCCGATCGCCCAGGCGCTCGAAGCGCTGTTGCGCCACCGGCAGCACCGGCGCGGCGGCTGCCGGGTCGCTGGTGAAGTAGAGCTGGTGCCAGCCGACCGTGAGCTCGGCCCAGGCGCGCGTGCGCTCGTCGACCCCGGGGTCGTCGATCGTGGACCGGGCGCGGGCGACCGCCGCCGCCGGCTCGTGGAAATGGGCGTCCCACAGCGCGACGACAGGATCGTCGGCCGCCGGCGCCGCGCCGTCGGGCCCGGCGCGAACGGGGAGGGGGGTAGGGGGGGTGTTCATCTCGAAGGGCGTCGGGTCATCCGAGCAAGCGCCGTGCCGCGGGCGCGCGGGCCGTTCGGGCCGGCGCGGGGACGATGGGGGTTCCCGACCCGGAAGCGACGAGAGCGCCGCATGGGCGCTCTCGACGGGACGTGCGACGGCGCATCGCGGCCGTCAGGGCATCGCCTTGATCGCCTGCGCGAGCCGCGACTTGGTGCGCGACGCCGCGTTCTTGTGCACGATCTTCTTCTCGGTGATCCGGTCGATCGCCGACTGCGATGCCTGCATCGTCTTCGTCGCGGCGGCCTTGTCGCCCGCCTCGATCGCCTTCTTCACCTTCTTGACCGCGCTGCGGAGCTCCGACTTGAGGCTCGCGTTGCGCTTGCGCGTCGCTTCCGCCTGCCGGGCGCGCTTGCGGGCTTGCGCCGAATTCGCCATGGATCGATCTTCCTCGTTGGGTTGGCGCCCGCGCGGCCCCCGGGTGAATTCCCGGTCGCGGGCGGCGGCGCACAAAGACTTGGAATAATATCGCTTTTTCGCTGTTCGGGCAAGGCGTTACCGCGGGAGCCTCCCGCGGCCCCGGCCCCCTCGCGACCCTCCCCACCGTGAACCTCCTCAAGGCCGTCTTCACCGTCAGCGGCATGACGCTGGCGTCCCGCGTCACCGGGCTCGTGCGCGAGAGCCTGAAGGCGGCCGTGTTCGGCGCCGGCGCGTCGATGGACGCGTTCGAGGCGGCGTTCAGGCTCCCGAACCTGCTGCGGCGACTGTTCGCCGAGGGGGCATTCTCGCAGGCGTTCGTCCCGATCCTGGCCGAGTACCGCCGGACGCGCGGCCACGACGACACCCGCGACCTCGTTTCGCGGATGGCGACGCTGATGGCCGTCGTGCTGCTGGCGGTCACCGTGCTCGGCATCCTCGCGGCACCCTGGCTCGTCTACCTGCTCGCCGGCGCGTTCGCGCGGGAGCCGGGCAAGGTGGCGCTGACGACCGACCTCCTCCGCGTCGTTTTCCCCTACATCCTGTTCATCTCGCTCACGTCGCTCGCGGGCGGCGTGCTGAACGTGCACCGGCGCTTCGCGATCCCCGCGTTCACGCCGGTGCTGCTCAACCTCGCGATCATCGCGGCGACGCTGTTCCTCGCGCCGCACGTCGACCCGCCGATCATGGCGCTCGCGTGGGGCGTGTTCGGCGGCGGCATCGCGCAGCTCGCGCTCCAGATCGCGCCGCTCGCGAAGCTCGCGATGCTTCCGCGCCCGCGCTTCGACTGGCGCGACGAGGGCGTGCGGCGCGTGCTCGTCGCGATGGCGCCCGCGATCCTGGGCGTCTCGGCCGCGCAGGTGTCGATCCTGATCAACACGCAGCTCGCGGCGCTCCTGGGCGACGGGCGGATCTCGTGGATCACCTATGCCGACCGGCTGATGGAGTTCCCGACGGCGCTCCTCGGCGTGGCGGTCGGCACCGTGCTCCTGCCGACGCTCGCGCGCCACGGCGGCGAGGGCGACGAGACGCAGTATTCGGCGCTGCTCGACTGGGGCCTGAGGCTCACGGTCCTGCTCGCGGTGCCCGCGGCGGTCGCGCTGTGGCTGCTCGCCCTGCCGCTGGTGTCGACCCTCTACCAGTACGGGCGCTTCGGCGCCTCGGACGCGCTCGCGACGCGCGCCGCGCTCATCGGCTACAGCGTGGGGCTCCTGGGCATCGTCGCCGTCAAGATCCTGGCCCCCGGCTTCTACGCGCGGCAGGACCTGAAGACGCCGGTCCGCATCGCGATCGTCGCGGTGGGCGTGAGCACGACGCTCGGGTTCCTGCTGATGCAGGTCCTCGGCCACGCGGGGCTGACGCTCGCGACGAGCCTCGCCGCGATCTTCAACGCGACGACGCTGTTCGTCCTGCTGAAGCGCCGGCGCCTCTACGTGCCCGCCCGCGGCTGGGGAACGTTCGCTGCGAAGGTCGTCGTCGCGACCGGCGTGCTGGCCGCCGTGATCGTGGTGCTCGCCGGACCGGCGGCGGCATGGCTGCAGTCGGGGCTGGTCGAGCGGGTCGCACGCCTCGTGCTCGTCGTCGTCGCGGGCGCGTGCGCCTACTTCGGCGTGCTGTGGCTGCTGGGCTTCCGGCCGCGCGACTTCAGCCGCCGCGAGAACGTGCCGGCGCCCGCGCCGCCGGCCGACGCCGAAGCCTGACCGCCGTCACTGTCCGCCGGACTTCTTGTGCGGGCAGCGCGGCTTGGTGCAGTCGGCGTACAGGTAGAGGGCGTGCTCGCTGATCTCGAAGCCGCGTTCGCGGGCGATCTTCGCCTGGCGCTTCTCGATCTCGGCGTCGTAGAACTCCTCGACGCGTCCGCACTGCAGGCACACGAGGTGGTCGTGGTGCTTCCCCTCGTTCAGCTCGAACACCGCCTTGCCGGTCTCGAAGTGGTGGCGCACGAGCAGGCCCGCCTGCTCGAACTGCGTCAGCACGCGGTAGACGGTCGCGAGCCCGACGTCGAGCCCGTCCGCGAGGAGCTGCCTGTAGACGTCCTCGGCGGTCAGGTGGCGCTGCCGCGACTGCTCGAAGACGTTGATGATCTTGAGCCGAGGCAGCGTCGCCTTGAGGCCCGCGTTGCGGAGGTCGTGGGGTTGGCTCATGCGGCGGTCCGGATCCCGTCTGCGCGCCGTCGCTCGAGCGCGCGCGCCAGGTGGCTATAATAACGATTCCCATGTCCCGCGCCCACGCCCGCCCGTGATTCCCGTCCGCCGGTTCATCGTCGTCCTCGCCGCGGGGCTCGCGCTCGCCGGGTGCGAGACGATGCAGACGTACCTGCCCGCCTGGGGCTCGTTCGGCGTGTACCGGATGGACATCAACCAGGGCAACTACATCACGCAGGACATGGTCGACCGCCTGAAGGTCGGCCAGACCCGCCAGCAGGTGCGGCTCGCGCTCGGCACGCCGCTCGTCCAGAGCGCGTTCCACGAGAACCGCTGGGACTACGTCTACCAGTTCCGGCAGCGCGGTCGCATGGTCGAGAGCCGCCAGTTCGCCGTGTTCTTCGTCGACGACAAGCTCGCGCGCTGGGAAGGCGACGAGATGCCGAAGTCGGTCGCCGACCTGAACCGCGCGGCCGCCGAGCGCACGCTGGGCAAGCTGCCCGAGGCCGACGATCCGGGCGTGCTGGGCTGGTTCGTCGATCTCTTCAAGAAGCCGTAGCAGGCGTCGGTCCGCTCGATGGCGAACCCGATACGCATCGCGATCGCCGGCGCCGGCGGCCGCATGGGCCAGGTGCTGATCGCCTCGGTGCTCGCGGCGCCGGACCTGACGCTCGCGGCGGCGCTCGACGTACCCGGCGCGTCCTCGTGCGGCCACGATGCCGGCGCGCCGATGGGGCGCGCGACCGGCGTCGTCGTCGGCTCCGACGTCGACGACGCGCTCGCGCGATCGGACGTCCTGATCGACTTCACGCGGCCCGAGGGAACCCTCGCGCACGCTGCGGCATGCGCGCGGCGGGGCGTCGCGCTCGTTGCCGGCACCACCGGACTCACGCCGGCGGACAAGGCGGAGCTGGCGACGCAGGCTGGCGCCGTGCCGATCGTTCACGCGCCCAACATGAGCGTCGGCGTCAACGTGCTCGCGGACCTGGTCGCGCGCGCAGCGCGCGCGCTGGGCGCCGGCTACGACATCGAGGTCGTCGAGATGCACCACCGCCACAAGGTGGACGCGCCGTCGGGCACCGCGCTGATGCTGGGCGAAGCGGCCGCGTCGGGCGCGGGCATCGACCTCGCGACGCAGGGCGTCTACGCGCGCGAGGGCGTGACCGGCGAGCGCAAGGCCGGGACGATCGGCTTCGCGACGCTGCGCGGCGGCGACGTCGTGGGCGAGCACACGGTCGTGTTCGCGGGCACCGGCGAGCGCGTCGAGCTCTCGCACCGGGCGACCTCGCGCCAGATGTTCGCGGACGGCGCGCTGCGGGCCGCGCGGTTCGCCGCGGCGCTGCGCGCCGAGCGCCGCGTCGGGCTCCACGACATGCGCGACGTGCTGGGACTCGCGTAGCGGCGTCGCTGCGTCGGCGAGGGGCCCCGGAGGCGAAGACGAAGGGGATCGACGACGCGCGGTTGCGATCGCCGCAGGCGGCCGACACGCATTGCCACGTCACGCGCAGGTTGTCCGAAGAGGCCGCGGCGTCGCTGCGTCGGCGAGGGGCCCGGAGCGAGACGGGATCGCGACGCGCGCACGCCCCCGCCACGCCCCCCCCCCCCCCCCCCCCCCCCCCCCCCCGATCGACGACGCGCGGTTGCGATCGCCGCCGGCGGCCGACGCGAGACGTTTCGCACCCGGGCGACCGTACAAGGAGGCCGCGGCCGGTACCACCACTGGTTGCCGGCCGGGGTCGAAATCCGGTAGAATTCATGGCCTTGGCGGGGGCGAGCCGGAACGGCCGGGCGCTCCCGCTTCGCACGTCCGGCGCCCGTTTCGCACCCGTAGCCCGGCGAGACCCCGGCGCCGCGCCGCCATGACCGACTCCAAGCTCTTTCCTCCGCGCACCCCGGCGATCCTCGCGCTCGCCGACGGGACGGTGTTCCACGGCCGTTCGATCGGTGCGGCCGGGCAGTCGTCGGGCGAAGTCGTGTTCAACACGGCGATGACCGGCTACCAGGAGATCCTGACCGATCCCTCGTACGCGGGCCAGATCATCACGTTCACGAATCCGCACATCGGCAACGTCGGCGTGACGCACGAGGACGCCGAGTCGCGCAGCATCTACGCGGCGGGGCTCGTGATCCGCGACCTGCCCTCGCTCGCGTCGAACTGGCGCAGCGAGGGTGACCTCGCGTCGTGGCTCGCGGCGGCGGGGGTCGTCGGCATCGCGGACATCGACACGCGCCGGCTGACGCGCGTCCTGCGCGATCGCGGCGCGCAGAACGGGTGCATCGTCGCGGCGCCGTCGATCGGCACGATGGAGGTCGAGCAGGCGCTCGCCGCCGCGCGCGAGGCGCCTTCGATGGCGGGGCAGGACCTCGCGAAGACGGTGTCGACGACCTCGCCCTACGAGTGGACCGCGTCGACGTGGGCGCTGGGCCAGGGCTACCGCCCCGCGCCCGCGGCGCGACACACGGTGGTCGCGTACGACTTCGGCGTCAAGTACAACATCCTGCGCATGCTGGTCGAGCGCGGCTGCCGCGTTCACGTGGTGCCGGCGCAGACGCCCGCGCGCGACGTGCTCGCGCTGAAACCCGACGGCGTGTTCCTGTCCAACGGGCCGGGCGACCCCGAGCCCTGCGACTACGCGATCGGCGCGATCCGCGAGATCGTGGGAGCCGGCGTTCCCACGTTCGGCATCTGCCTCGGCCACCAGCTGCTCGGGCTGGCCGCCGGTGCGCGCACCGTCAAGATGAAGTTCGGCCACCACGGCGCGAACCACCCGGTGCTCGACCTCGACACCGGTCAGGTGATGATCACGAGCCAGAACCACGGTTTCGCGGTCGACGCGTCGAGCCTGCCGGCGAACGTGCGCGTGACGCACGTCTCGCTGTTCGACCGCTCGCTGCAGGGCATCGCGTACACCGACAGGCCCGCGTTCTCGTTCCAGGGGCACCCCGAGGCGAGCCCGGGGCCGCACGACGTGGGGCCGCTGTTCGACCGGTTCGTGAAGGCGATGGAATCCCCCCGCTGAGGGTCAGGCGTCCCGCGCCCGACCGCCCCTCCATGCCCAAACGCACCGACATCCGCAGCGTCCTGATCATCGGCGCCGGCCCGATCATCATCGGGCAGGCGTGCGAGTTCGACTACTCGGGCGCGCAGGCGTGCAAGGCGCTGCGCGAGGAGGGCTACAAGGTCATCCTCGTGAACAGCAACCCGGCCACGATCATGACCGACCCGGAGATGGCCGACGTCACCTACATCGAGCCGATCACCTGGCCGATGCTCGCGAAGATCATCGAGCTCGAGCGCCCCGACGCGCTGCTGCCCACGATGGGCGGGCAGACGGCGCTCAACTGCGCGCTCGACCTCGCGCGCGAGGGCGTGCTGTCGAAGTTCGACGTCGAGCTGATCGGCGCGTCGAAGAAGGCGATCGACAAGGCCGAGGACCGCGAGAAGTTCAAGGCGGCGATGTCGCGCATCGGGCTCGGCTCGGCGCGGAGCGGCATCGCGCACACCCTCGAGGAGGCGCACAGGGCGCAGGCCGAGGTCGGCTTCCCGTGCATCATCCGGCCGTCGTTCACGCTGGGCGGGACCGGCGGCGGAATCGCGTACAACAAGGACGAGTTCGACGAGATCTGCAAGCGGGGACTCGCGTCGAGCCCGACGCACGAGCTCCTGATCGAGGAGTCGCTCCTCGGCTGGAAGGAGTTCGAGATGGAGGTGGTGCGGGACCGCAAGGACAACTGCATCATCGTCTGCTCGATCGAGAACCTCGACCCGATGGGCGTGCACACGGGCGACTCGATCACCGTCGCGCCGGCGCAGACGCTGACCGACAAGGAATACCAGATCATGCGCGACGCGTCGATCGCGGTGCTGCGCGAGATCGGCGTCGACACCGGCGGGTCGAACGTGCAGTTCGCGATCGACCCGAAGGACGGGCGCATGATCGTGATCGAGATGAACCCGCGCGTCTCGCGCAGCTCGGCGCTCGCGTCGAAGGCGACCGGCTTCCCGATCGCCAAGATCGCCGCGAAGCTCGCGGTGGGCTACACGCTCGACGAACTGGCCAACGACATCACCGGCGGCGCGACCCCGGCGTCGTTCGAGCCGGCCATCGACTACGTCGTCACCAAGGTGCCGCGCTTCGCGTTCGAGAAGTTCAAGCAGGCGGACGACCGGCTCACCACGCAGATGAAGTCGGTCGGCGAGGTGATGGCGATCGGCCGCACGTTCCAGGAGTCGCTGCAGAAGGCGCTGCGCGGCCTCGAGGTCGGCGTCGACGGCTTCAACCTGAAGTCGGTCGACCCGGACAAGATCGGCGACGAGCTCGCCTATCCGCGCGCCGAGCGGCTCTGGTACGTCGCCGACGCGTTCGGCATCGGGATGTCGCTCGAGGAGCTGCACGGCTACACGAAGATCGACCCGTGGTTCCTCGCGCAGATCCAGGAGATCGTCCAGCTCGAGCTCGCCGTCGAGAAGCGCACGCTCGAATCGCTCACGAAGGACGAGTTCCGCGAGCTGAAGCGCAAGGGCTTCGCGGACCGGCGGCTCGCCCACCTGCTGAAGCGCACCGAGGACGACGTGCGCGCGCGGCGCCACGCGCTGGGCTTGAGGCCCGTGTACAAGCGCGTCGACACCTGCGCGGCGGAGTTCTCGACGCAGACCGCCTACCTGTACTCGACCTACGAGGAGGAGTGCGAGGCGCGGCCGACCGACCGGAAGAAGGTGATGGTGCTGGGCGGCGGGCCGAACCGCATCGGGCAGGGCATCGAGTTCGACTACTGCTGCGTGCACGCGGCGATGGCGCTGCGGGAGGACGGGTTCGAGACCATCATGGTCAACTGCAACCCGGAGACCGTGTCGACCGACTACGACACGTCCGACCGGCTCTACTTCGAGCCGCTGACGCTCGAGGACGTGCTCGAGATCGTGCACGTCGAGAAGCCCTGGGGCGTGATCGTGCAGTTCGGCGGGCAGACGCCGCTGAAGCTCGCGCGCGACCTCGAGCGGAACGGCGTGCCGATCATCGGGACCTCGCCGGACATGATCGACATGGCCGAGGACCGCGAGCGCTTCCAGCAGATGCTGCACCGGCTCGGCCTGAAGCAGCCGCCCAACCGCACGGCGCGCACCGAGGAGGCGGCGATCGCCGCCGCCGGCGAGATCGGCTACCCGCTGGTCGTGCGCCCGTCGTACGTGCTGGGCGGCCGCGCGATGGAAATCGTGCACGAGCAGCGCGAGCTCGAGCGCTACATGCGCGAGGCGGTGAAGGTCAGCAACGACAGCCCGGTGCTGCTCGACCGCTTCCTGAACGACGCGATCGAGGTCGACGTCGACGCGGTGTCCGACGGCGAGCGCGTGGTGATCGGCGGCATCATGGAGCACATCGAGCAGGCGGGCGTGCACTCGGGCGACTCGGCGTGCTCGCTGCCGCCGTACTCGCTCTCGCAGGAGCTGCAGGACGAGCTGCGGCGGCAGACGGTGGCGATGGCGAAGGGGCTGGACGTCGTCGGCCTGATGAACGTCCAGTTCGCGATCCAGGACGGCGTCGTCTACGTGCTCGAGGTCAATCCGCGCGCGTCGCGAACCGTCCCGTACGTGTCGAAGGCGACCGGCCGGCCGCTCGCGAAGATCGCGGCGCGCTGCATGGCGGGCATGTCGCTCGATGCGCAGGGCGTCGACGGCGAGATCGTGCCGCCGTACTACTCGGTGAAGGAGGCGGTGTTCCCGTTCATCAAGTTCCCCGGCGTCGACACGATCCTGGGGCCCGAGATGAAGTCGACCGGCGAGGTGATGGGCGTCGGCGACACCTTCGGCGAGGCGTTCCTCAAGAGCCAGCTCGCGGCGGGCGTGCGCCTGCCGCAGGCGGGCAAGGTGTTCGTGAGCCTCAAGAACAGCGACAAGCCGCGCGCGATCGAGACGGCGCGGATGCTCCAGGGGCTGGGCTTCCAGATCGTGGCCACGCGCGGCACCGCGGCGGCGCTGGCCGCGGCGGGCGTTCCGGTCACGCCCGTGAACAAGGTCGCGGAAGGGCGTCCGCACATCGTCGACATGATCAAGAACGACGAGATCGCGCTCGTCGTCAACACGGTCGAGGAGAAGCGGAGCGCGATCCAGGACAGCTACGCGATCCGCCGCGCGGCGCTGACCGACGAGGTGCCGACCTACACGACGCTCGCGGGCTTCCGCGCGGCGGCGATCGGGATGCAGGGGATGCGCGCGCTCGAGGCCGCGTCGATCCAGGCGCTGCACCTGCGGCTCTCGGGGAGCGCCGGAGGCCGCGAGCCGTGATGAAGGTGCCCATGACGGTCGAGGGCGCCGAGCGGCTCAAGGCCGAGCTGCAGCGCCTGAAGTCGGTCGAGCGGCCGGCGATCATCCAGGCGATCGCCGAGGCACGCTCGCACGGCGACCTGTCGGAGAACGCCGACTACGACGCGGCGAAGGAGCGGCAGGGCTTCGTCGAGGGACGCATCGCCGAGATCGAGCACAAGCTCGCCGGCGCGCAGGTGATCGACCCGGCGGAGGTCGACGGCGACGGGCGCGTCGTGTTCGGCGCGACCGTCGAGATCGAGGACCTCGACAGCGGCGACGTCAGGCGCTGGCAGATCGTCGGCGAGGACGAGGCCGACATCAAGCACGGCAAGATCTCGATCACCTCACCGATCGCGCGCGCGCTGATCGGCAGGAGCGAGGGCGACACGGTCGAGGTGCAGGCGCCCGGCGGCGTCCGCGGCTACGAGATCCTCGCGGTCGCCTACCGGTAGCCGGGCATCACGCCGCGCGGCTCGCCGGCGCGACCGGCGGTCCGGCGTCCGGGTAACGCAGCGCGGCGGCGATCTTGCGCCAGCGGGGATCGCGCCGCGCCCGGGCGCACAGCGGCTCCACCGGCAGCAGTGCGGCATTCGTGTCGTGCCGCTGGACCGCGCGCAGCGCGTGCGCGAAGAACGCGTCGAGGTCCGGCCCCGCCGCCTCGACGACGGCGCGCAGGAGCTCGGCCTGCTTCAGGCGATCCGACACGTGCGTGGCGACGAGCGCGCGCGCCTCGGCGAGTCTCCCCTGGCCGGCCAGCGCCTGCGCGAGCCGCACGCCCGCGAAGATCGAATCCGGCTGCCGCGCGAGGATCGCGCGCGCGGCGAGCTCCGCGTCGGCATGGCGCCCGGCGATGAGCTGCACGGCGATCCGACGGTCGGCCATCACGGACGACGGCCCGATCACCCGCTCCGCCTCGTCGACGATCGCCATGGCGCGCTCGACGTCTCCGTCGCGGGCGAGCACCGCGAACGCCTGCCACCACCGCGGTCGCGGCGACGACGGATCGAGCGCGATGGCGAGCGCCAGGATCTCCTCGGCCTCGTCGTAGCGGGCGAGCGAGTGCAGGACCATCGCGTTGATCTGGAGCACGTCGGTGTCGTGCGGCGCGAGCTCCCTCGCGCGCGCCGAGAGCGCGAGCGCGCGGCTCCAGTCGTGGTCGGCGAGCAGCGACAGGTACGCATCGAGCGCGACCGCCGGCCCGTTCGACGGATCGAGCGCGAGCGCGCGCCCGAGCGGCGTGCGCACCGCCGCGGGCTCGACCTCGCGGTTGTCCCAGCTCGCGAGCTGCCACATCCGTCCGATCGCGAGCTGGAGCCAGGCGTCGACGAAGTCCGGCGCGAGCGCCGTCGCGCGGTCGAGCAGCGACACCGCGTGCGCGATGTTCTCCGGCGAGTTCGTGTGACGCAGGTGCCGGGCGCGGTCGACGAGCGCCCGGACGCCCACGTCCGCCGCCGGCACCGCGATCGTCCCGCCGGCGGGCGGCTCGCGCTGCACCGATCGCAGCATCAACTCGACCAGCCGGCCCGTGAGCAGGTGGCGGGCGTCCGCCGACTCGTCGAACGCATGGCGCCACAGGCACGTGCCGTCGCTGCCGAGCACGAGGCGCGCCGAGACGCGCAGTCGGCCGTCGCTCTGCCCGATCTCGCCCTCGAGCACCGCGTCGACGCCAAGCTCGCGCGCGGCCTGGCGGGCATCCGTGGGGCGATCGCGATAGCGGAAGCTCGACGCTCGCGCGGTGACGCGCACGTCGGCGCGCCGCGCCAGCGCGTCGATCAGGTCCTCGGTGAGGCCCTCGCAGGCCATCTCGTCCACCGCCGCGCCGGCCGCGCGCAGCGGGAGCACGGCGATGCGCGGCAGCGCGGGCAGCGTCGCCGGCGCGGTCCTGCGCAGCACCGGCACGTAGCCGCCCGGCGGCAACTCGACGCGAAGCTCGCGTGCCGCGCCCTCGTCCCGGTAGTAGCGGTCGATGACCTCGCGCAGACGATTCGCGGAGACCCGCACGATCGGGTCGTGCGCCGGGTCGAACGTCGACGGGTCGCACTTGAACACGTCGAGCGCGATCGACGTCTCGCGCAAGGCCGACGTCCTGCCGTCGGCCGCCGACTCGAGGACGTGCGCGAGCATCGCGCGGAGCCGGGGCGCGCGGCTGAAGGCCCGGCTCGCGAGCATGGCCGCGAGCTCGCCGCGAAGCTCGGGGCCCTGCGGGGCATGGGACAGGCTGTCGGCGGTCACGTGCGGGGCTGGCGGGGCGGGACGCGCTACGATCCCATACTCGCGACCGCGCGGGCAAGGCCGGCGGGCGGGTGCGGCCCGGCGGCACGCGCGGCTTTCATCGGCGCGCCGCCGGCGGCATGCCGTCCGCTTCGCGCAGGAAGAGCGCCGGGTCGACCATCGCGCGGTTCAGGCTCACCGACCAGTGGAGGTGCGCTCCGGTGACGCGGCCGGTCGCGCCGACGGCGCCGATCGTGGCGCCTTCGGCGACCGCGTCGCCGACCTTCACGGCGATCGATTCGAGGTGCGCGTACATCGTGATGAGCCCGGCGCCGTGGTCGAGCCACACGGTGTTGCCGTTGAAGAAGTAGTCGCCCGTGTCGATCACGCGGCCCGCCAGCGGCGGCGACGACCGGCGTGCCCGCCGGCGCGGCGATGTCCATGCCGCTGTGCGGGCTGCGCGCCTGGTCGTTGAACACGCGGCGCAGCCCGAACGAGCTCGACCGGATGCCCGGCACCGGCTGGCGCATGCGCAGCGTCGCGGGAACCTCGTCGCTGAACGTCGCGATCACCTGCGCGAGGTGGGCGCGCTCGCGCTCGTAACGGGCGAGATCCTCCTTGGACAGGTCGACCTGCGCGGGCGCGACCTTGAGCCGCTGCTCGGCGTAGCGCACCGGCGCGATCTCGAAGCTCCTGCGTTCCTCGGGGCGGCCCGGACGCGCGACGACGATCGTGCCCTTGCCGGGCTTCGCCGAGAGCGCGATGCCGACGACGGCGGTCCAGCCGCCCGGATCGCCGGCGACGAGCACCGGCACGTCGCCCGTGCGAACGCCGGGGCGCAACGGCGATGCGCCCAGCGCGATCGTGGCGACGCCGCCGGGCACCGCATGTCCCCGCGGCAGCTCGAGGCCCGCCGCGTGGGCCGCGGCGCCGACGAGCGCTGCCGCGAGCAGGAGCCATGGCGACGGGGCGAGGCGCCGCATCGAATCAACGGGCCGCATGCTTGCGCGTGGCATCGGTTGGCGGCGAGCCCGCGTTCACGAGTGCGATGCCGGCGGCGACCAGCAGCGCTGCAACCGCGAACCGCGCGCTGATCGTCTCGCCGAGGACGAGGTGCGCGAACGCGACGCCGAAGAGCGGCGTCGCGAACGAGAACACCGAGAGCCGCGAGGCGAGGTAGCGCGTGAGCAGCCAGAACCACGCGAGGTAGCTCGCGAACGCGACGACGACCGACTGGAACGCGAGGCTCGCCCACGCCATGGGCGCCGGCGCGATCGACCACGATTCGCGGAGCGCGGCGGACACGATCGCGAGCAGGACCGCGGACACCGCGAGCTGGTAGGCGAGCGTCTTCGTCGCGCTCGCCCGCGCGAGCCGGCTTGCGCGGATCAGCACGGTGGTCGCGGCCCAGAACACCGCTGCGGCAATCGCCATCGCGTCGCCCGTGAGCGTCGGCGCGCCGGACGCGGCAAAGCCGTCGGCGAACGCGAACGCGGTTCCCGCGAACGCTATGCCGATGCCGATCCACTGGCGCGCCGCGAGGTGCTCGCCCGGCACGAGCCAGGCAAGGCCGATCGCGGTGAAGCAGGGGGCGAGGTAGAGCAGCACGACCATGCGCGCGGCGGTCGTGTGCGCGAGTCCCGCATAGATGAACGCGAACTCGGCGCCGAACAGCATGCCTGCGGCGAGGCCGGGAACGAGCGTCCCGTCGCGACCGACGAGCGCGATGCCGCGCGAGCGCGCCCAGGCGAGCACGAGGACGGTCGCGACCGCCGAGCGGATCGATGCCTGCAGCACCAGCGGCACGGTCGGCGCGGCGAGCTTGATCGCGACCTGCTGCATGCCCCACACGGCGGTGAGCGCGATCATCGTTCCCGCGGCGCGCGCGTCGAGCGGGAGGCGCACGGGGGAGGGCGGCGGCGTCTCGGGCATGGCTGTCGGCGGCACCCGCGCCAGCGCGCCGGATCCTGCGCCGCTCCGGAACGCGCGCTATCGTCCGCCCGTGGGCCGGCGACGACGACGCACTGCCGTCGGCGCTCCGCCGGCCGGACCGCGGCCCGCGGTCGCCGGAGGACGCCTGGCGCCGGAGGGTGGGCGCTTTGCCGCGGGCGGCGGGCGCTTCGCCCCGGCGGGCGGACGCTTCGCGCCGGAGGACGGGGGCTTCGCGGCCTCCGGAGGAGGGCTTCGCCCCTCGGCGGATGGAGGAGCTTCCCTCCGGCGGGCGTTTCGCCCGGAGGACGGGAGCTTCGCTTCCCTGCGGCGGACGACGGGCTTGCCCCTGACGGCGGACGCTTGGCCTTCCCTCCGCTGCGCGTACGCCGTACCGGAAGGCGGGCGCTTCGCCTCCCTCGGCGGGCGTTTCGATCCCGAGGTGGAGCGCTTTCCCGTCGCCGATTTGCGTTCTCCGGAGACCGCAGGCAGCTTGGCTCCGGCAAGGCGTCGGCGCGGCGCACCCGCGGGCGGAGGGGAGTCGGCCAACGGGCCGCGGCGGGGCCGGGGCGCGTCGTCCCGGAATGCCGATTCACGGGGGCATGGCGCGCGGCGCCCCGTCGATGCTTCGAGGCATGCCCACCGACGTCCTGCGGCGGGCGTTGCCGCCCCGCGCCGCCCGACGGCGCACCCAGGGATTCGCGACGGCGTCCCGGCGATTTCGCGGGTTTCTCGCGTCGGCGCGGCTCGGGCTCGGGCTTCGGGGCCGGCCGCCAGAGGATCAGGATCTTGCCCAGATGCTGTACCGGTGCGGCGTCGAGGCTCTCGCAGATTCCCGCGAGGTGCGCCTCGCGCTCGTCGCGGTCGTCCGAATGCACGCGCACCTTGACGAGTTCGTGCGCGCCGAGCGCGACGTCGATCTCGTGCAGGACGGCGGGCGTCAGGCCCGCATGGCCGATCGCGACGACCGGATGGAGTGAGTGCGCGCGCGCCCGGAGCTCGCGGCGCTGCGACGGCGTGAGCGTGATCATGAGGCGAGTGTAGCCGAACGCCCCCCGGCGGAGGCATGCGGCAGGCGATCGGGCGGCGGGACGGGCGCGCGCGTGCGCGGGCGCCGCCGGTTCCACGGCGATCTATACAATGCGGTGCGTGGCCTGGCGGCATCGGGGCCTCGAGCGTTCCTCCCCGTCCGCTTCGCCGTTCGCTTCCCCATGCCCGGCCCCCTCAACCCCACGCGCAAGAAGCACCGCTTCGGCAAGGCGTGGATGCACGACCACGTCAACGACCCGTACGTGCAGGAGGCGCAGCGGCGCGGCTACCGGTCGCGGGCGGCGTTCAAGCTGCTCGAGCTGGACGAGCGCGACAAGCTCCTGCGTCCCGGCATCGTCGCAGTCGATCTGGGCTCGGCGCCGGGAAGCTGGTGCCAGGTGCTGCGCGAGCGGCTCGGACCGAAGTCGACGATCGTCGCGGTCGACGTGCTGCCGATGCATCCGGTCGCCGGCGTCGCGTTCGTGCAAGCCGACTTCGCGACCGACGAGGGGCTCGCGGCCGTCGAGGCCGCGCTCGCGGGGAGGCCTGTCGACCTTGTGGTTTCCGACATGGCCCCCAACCTCTCGGGCATCGACCCCGTCGACCAGGCGCGCAGCGTCGGCCTGGCGGACCTCGCCCTCGCCTTCGCGGGCGAGCATCTGCAACCCGGAGGCGATTTCGCTGTCAAGGTATTCCAGGGGGCCGGATTGGCCGAGTTCGAGAAGTCGATGCGCGAGCGGTTCGACAAGGTCTACCTGCGCAAGCCCAAGGCGAGCCGCGACAGGAGCCGGGAGGTCTTCCTGGTCGGCAAGGGGTTCTCGGGCGGATGACCGGCACGGGCGGGACGCGTGAGCGGACGGGCGGCCTGTCTGTCCAGGGGCGCCTGCAGGGGCTGGGGTAGAATGATTTTTTCCCTCGAGGCGAACCGCCTCGGGGCAAACGCCCGGATTTCCGGGCGGAACGGGGCGCCCCCGGGCGCCGCGTCTAGGAGCGATACGTGAACAACCTGCTCAAGAACATCGGCATCTGGCTCGTGATCGGCCTGGTGGTCCTCACCGTGGTCAAGCAGTTCGACGCGCGCCAGACGACCAAGGACACGATCCCGTACTCCGAGTTCATGGACTCGGCGAAGGCGGGCAAGGTCGAGTCCGCGGTGATCGAGGGCCGGACGATCAAGTGGACGTCGACGGACAAGAAGCGCTTCCTCACGACGACGCCGGGCGACATCTGGATGGTGTCCGACCTGCTCAAGTTCGGCGTGCGCGTCGACGCGAAGGCCGAGGAGGAGCAGAGCTTCCTCGCGCAGATCTTCATCTCGTGGTTCCCGATGCTGCTCCTGATCGGCGTCTGGATCTTCTTCATGCGCCAGATGCAGGGCGGGGGGCGCGGCGGCGCGTTCTCGTTCGGCAAGAGCAAGGCGCGCATGCTCGACGAGGCGAACAACACGGTGACCTTCGCCGACGTCGCGGGCTGCGACGAGGCGAAGGAAGAGGTGGCCGAGCTGGTCGAGTTCCTGCGCGACCCGTCGAAGTTCCAGAAGCTGGGCGGACGCATTCCGCGCGGCATCCTCATGGTCGGCTCCCCCGGCACCGGCAAGACGCTGCTCGCCAAGGCGATCGCCGGCGAGGCGAAGGTGCCGTTCTTCTCGATCTCGGGCTCCGACTTCGTCGAGATGTTCGTCGGCGTCGGCGCGGCGCGCGTGCGCGACATGTTCGAGCAGGCGAAGAAGAACGCCCCCTGCATCGTGTTCATCGACGAGATCGACGCGGTCGGCCGCCAGCGCGGTGCCGGTCTCGGCGGCGGCAACGACGAGCGCGAGCAGACGCTGAACCAGCTGCTGGTCGAGATGGACGGCTTCGAGGGCAACGCCGGCGTGATCGTGATCGCCGCGACCAACCGCCCCGACGTGCTCGACCCCGCGCTGCTGCGCCCCGGCCGCTTCGATCGCCAGGTCGTCGTGCCGCTGCCGGACATCCGCGGCCGCGAGCAGATCCTGCTCGTCCACATGCGCAAGGTGCCGATGGCGCCCGACGTCAAGGCCGACATCATCGCGCGCGGCACGCCCGGCATGTCGGGCGCCGATCTCGCGAACCTGGTCAACGAGGCGGCCCTGTTCGCGGCCCGGCGCAGCAAGCGCCTGGTCGACATGGACGACTTCGAGATGGCGAAGGACAAGATCATCATGGGCGCCGAGCGGCGCTCGATCGTGATGCCCGAGGAGGAGCGGCGCAACACCGCCTACCACGAGTCGGGCCACGCGATCGTCGCGTTCCTGCTGCCCAAGACCGATCCGGTGCACAAGGTCACGATCATCCCGCGCGGGCGCGCGCTGGGCGTGACGATGCAGTTGCCCACCGAGGATCGGTACAGCATCGACCGCGAGCGGATGCTGAACACCATTGCGGTGCTGTTCGGCGGCCGCATCGCCGAGGAGGTGTTCATGCACCAGATGACGACCGGCGCGTCGAACGACTTCGAGCGCGCGACGCACATCGCGCGCGACATGGTGATGCGCTACGGCATGAGCGACCTGATGGGACCGATGGTCTACGGCGACAACGAGGGCGAGATCTTCCTTGGCCGCTCGATCACGCGCACCGTCAACATGTCCGAAGAGACGATGAAGAAGGTCGACGCCGAGGTGCGCAAGATCATCGACGGCCAGTACGCGGTCGCGCGCAAGCTCCTCGAGGACAACCGCGACAAGGTCGAGGTGATGGCGAAGGCGCTGCTCGAGTTCGAGACGATCGACGCCGAGCAGATCGACGACATCATGTCGGGCAAGACGCCGCGACCGCCGAAGCCGTCGCCGCCGTCGTCGTCGGGCGCGAGCTCGTCCGGGCCGTCGTCGTCCGCCGGCACCGCGCCGTCGGCCAATCCTGCGTAGCGCGGCCGGGGATCGACGGGTGACGAGGGGCGGGTCGAGAGGCCCGCCCTTCGCGTTTCAGGGGCGGGGCACCGTGCTTGCGAATTCCATGCGTCCGGCGGCGGCGGGCGGCACGACCGTGCTTCGGTGCGGCGTGCGGACGCTCGATCTCTCGCGCCCGCGCGTCATGGGGATCCTCAACGTCACGCCGGACTCGTTCTCGGATGGCGGCCGGTACGCCGGGCTCGCGCGGGCGCTCGACCGCGCGCGCGCGATGCTCGCCGACGGCGCCGACGTCGTCGACGTCGGCGGCGAGTCGACGCGCCCCGACTCGGACCGCGTCGACGAGGCGACCGAGCTCGCCCGCGTCGTGCCGGTGATCGAGGCGCTCGCGCGCGAGGGCGCGCTCGTCTCGGTCGACACGACGAAGCCGGGCGTCATGCGCGCGGCGATCGGGGCCGGCGCGGCGATCGTCAACGACGTCGGCGCGCTCGGGGCGCCGGGCGCGATCGAGGCGATCGCGGGAAGCGGCGTTGCCGTGTGCCTGATGCACATGCGAGGCACGCCCGCCACGATGCAGTCGGCGCCGGAGTACGCCGACGTCGTCGCGGAGGTCCGCGGCTTCCTGGAGGCGCGCGCGCGGGCGTGCGAGGCGGCGGGCATCGCGCGCGACCGGATCGTCGTCGATCCGGGCTTCGGATTCGGCAAGACGCTGGCGCATAATCTCGACCTGCTCGCCCGGCTCGACGAGATCGCCGCGTCCGGCTATCCGGTGCTGGCCGGGCTGTCGCGCAAGTCGATGCTGGGCGCGATCACCGGGAGGCCGGAAGGCGAGCGCATGGCGGCAAGCGTCGCCGCCGCGCTGTCGGCGGTGCAGCGCGGTGCGGCGATCGTGCGCGTGCACGACGTCCGCGAGACGGTCGATGCGCTCGCCGTGTGGCGGGCGACGGTTGAGCAGGAGCGGAACCGATGAAGCGCGAGTATTTCGGCACCGACGGCGTGCGCGGGCGCGTGGGCGAGCCGCCGATCACGCCCGAGCTCGTGATGAAGCTCGGCTGGGCCGCCGGCCGCACGTTCGCGGCCGACCCGCGCCGGCCGGCGGGGCGGCCCGCCGTGCTGATCGGCAAGGACACGCGCATCTCGGGCTACCTGCTCGAGGCCGCGCTCGAGGCGGGGCTGTCCGCGGCAGGCGTCGACGTCGCGCTGTGCGGGCCGCTGCCCACGCCGGGCATCGCCTATCTCACGCGAGCGCTGCGCCTGACGGCGGGCATCGTGATCAGCGCGTCGCACAACCCGTACGACGACAACGGCATCAAGTTCTTCTCGTCGGCGGGCGCGAAGCTCCCCGACGCGACCGAGATCGCGATCGAGGCCGCGATGGCCGCGCCGCTCGCATGCGTCGCGTCCGCCGAGCTCGGCAAGGCACGTCGCGTCGCCGACGCGGCGGGGCGCTACGTCGAGTTCTGCAAGTCGACGTTCCCCGGCTCGCTCGACCTGCGCGGCGTGACCGTCGTCGTCGACTGCGCGCACGGCGCCGCGTACCACGTCGCGCCGCCGGTCTTCAGCGAGCTCGGCGCGACCGTGATCGCGACCGGCGTGGCGCCCGACGGCCTCAACATCAACGACGGCTGCGGCGCGACGCACCCGACGCACCTGGCCGCCGAGGTCGTCAAGCATCGGGCCGACCTCGGCATCGCGCTCGACGGCGACGGCGACCGGCTCGTGATGGTCGACCGCGACGGACGCGTCTACGGCGGCGACGAGCTGCTCTACGTGATCGCGATGGACGCGAAGCGGCGGGGCGCGCTGGCCGGGGGCGTCGTCGGGACCGTGATGTCGAACCTCGGGTTCGAGCAGGCGCTCGCGCGCGAGGGCGTGAAGCTCGAGCGCGCGAAGGTCGGCGACCGCTACGTGCTCGAGAAGCTCGTGGAGCGCGGCTGGACGCTCGGCGGCGAGGGCTCGGGCCACCTGATCTGCCTCGACAAGCACACGACCGGCGACGCGATCGTCGCCTCGCTCGCGGTGCTGCGCGCGCTGATCGAGAGCGGCTCGACGCTCGCCCGGGCGACCGCTCCGGTCGCGATGTTCCCGCAGACGCTCATCAACGTCCCGATCCGGCGCGGCTGGGACTGGCAGGGCAGCGACGCGGTGAAGCGATCGCGCGACAGCGCGGTCGTCGCGCTGGGCGACAGGGGGCGCGTGCTCCTGCGTCCGTCGGGCACCGAGCCGGTGCTGCGCGTGATGGTCGAGGCGCGCGACAAGGCGACGGCCGACGAGCACGCGGGCGCGATCGCCGAGACGATCGCGCGGGCGGCGGGCGTGCCGCTCTGAGGGCGCGCGGCCCGTCCCGGCCGCGGGTCGCGTCGATCCGGATTCGCCGCGCGCGTATCATCGCACCATGGTCGCCGTCGTCCGTGCCGCGCCCGCATCCGCCGCGCCGCAGGCCGTCGCGGCGTGGCTGGACTCGCTCGCCGGCACCTACCCGCGCGACGACATCGACGCGTTCCGCGCGGCGTTCGACTACATGCAGCAGCGCGCGGACGCGCACTCGGCCCCGGACGGCGAGAAGCTCGTCGACCGCGCGCTCGCGACCGCGGGCATCGTCGCGGGCCTGAAGCTCGACCCCGCGTCGATCCGCGGCGCGCTGCTCGCGGTGCTGCCCGCGGCGAAGGCGTTCGACGCCGCGGACGTCGCGTCGCGCTTCGGCGACGACGTGTCGGGGCTCGTCGCGGGCGTGGCGCGGATGGATTCGATCCGCGCGCGCCGCGTGGGCGCCACGCAGGAGGAGCGCGCGGCGCAGTCCGAGAACCTGCGCAAGATGCTCCTCGCGATGGTCGAGGACATCCGCGTCGTGATCCTCAAGCTCGCCGAGCGGCTGGCGGCGCTGCGCTGGCTCATGTCGGGCGACGAGGCGCTTCGGCGCGAGGTCGCGCGCGAGGTGCTCGACCTCTACGCGCCGCTCGCGAACCGGCTGGGCGTCTGGCAGCTCAAGTGGGAGCTCGAGGACCTGTCGCTCCGGGCGATCGAGCCCGAGACCTACAAGCAGATCGCGAAGCTGATCGACGAGCGCCGGCTCGACCGCCAGCGCTACATCGAGGACGTGATCGAGACGCTGAAGCGCGAGCTCGCGTCGTCGAGGATCGCCGCCGACGTGACCGGGCGCCCGAAGCACATCTTCAGCATCTGGACCAAGATGCGCCGCAAGCAGTCGGGCATCGAGACGCTCTACGACATCCGCGCGGTGCGCATCCTCGTCGACGACGTCAAGGCGTGCTACACGGCGCTCGGGATCGTGCATCACCTGTGGACGCCTCTGCCCGGCGAGTTCGACGACTACATCGCGAAGCCGAAGGCGAACGACTACCGGTCGCTGCACACCGCCGTGATCGGCCCGGAGGGGAAGCCGCTGGAGGTGCAGATCCGCACGCGCGAGATGCACCAGCACTCGGAGTACGGCGTCGCGGCGCACTGGCGCTACAAGGAAGGCGCGTCGGACCGCCACGACCCGGCGTTCGAGGACCGCATCGCGTGGCTGCGGCAGGTGCTCGACTGGAAGGACGCGATCGCCGACACGAGCGAATGGCTCGCCGCGTTCAAGCAGTCGCTGTTCACCGACACGATCTACGTGCTGACGCCGCAGGGCAAGGTCGTCGACCTCCCCGCCGGCGCGACGCCGGTCGACTTCGCTTACGCCGTGCACACGAACCTCGGCCACCGCTGCCGCGGCGCGAAGGTCGACGGCCACATGGTTCCGCTCAACACGCCGCTCGCGAACGGACAGCGCGTCGAGGTGCTGACGGTGCGCGAGGGCGGCCCGTCGCGCGACTGGCTCAACCCCGAGCTGGGCTACGTCACGAGCAACCGGGCGCGAGCGAAGGTCCGCCAGTGGTTCAAGGCGCAGGCCCTCGACGAGACGGTCGCGCACGGGCGCGCCGCGGTCGAGCGCGAGCTCGCGCGCGCCGGCGTGTCGTCGCTCAACCTCGACCTGCTGGCCGCGAAGGCCGGCTACGCGAAGCCCGACGAGCTTTTCGCCGCCTACGCTCGCGACGAGATCAACCTGCGCCAGCTGCAGACGGCGATCAAGGCGGTGGCGGCGCCGGCGCCCGGGCCGCAGGCGCCGGGCCACGAGGAGGGCGTCGTCACGCGCGCGAGCCGGGCGGCGGGTTCGGGCAGCGGCATCCTGGTCGTCGGCGTCGACCGGCTGATGACGGGGCTCGCCCGCTGCTGCAAGCCGGCGCCGCCCGACCCGATCGCCGGCTTCGTCACTCGCGGGAAGGGCATCACGATCCACCGCGCGTCCTGCGCGAACCTCGCACGCATCCGCGCGCGCGAGCCCGAGCAGATGATCGAGGCGGACTGGGGCTCGCGCCGGGACGAGGTGTTCCCGGTCGACATCATCGTCGAGTCGGGCGACAGGCCGGGCCTCCTGCGCGACATCTCGGAGGTCTTCTCGCGCGAGAAGATCAACGTGACCGCGGTGAACACGCTCACGAAGCAGCACCTCGCGCGCATGGGGTTCACGATCGAGGTGGCCGGCGTCGAGCAGTTGAAGCGCGCGCTCGCGCTGGTGCGCGAGGTGCCGGGCGTGCTCGGGGCGGCGCGTCGCTGACGCCTGTGGGTCGGCGTTGTGCCCGACGCCTCGAAGCATCTTGTGGGTCGGGCTTCAGCCCGCTGGTCGGCTTCAGCCGACTCGCGTCGCGAGCGTTGTCGGCCTGAAGGCCGACCCACAGGCAACGATGGGCGGTCGTGGGTCGCGCTTCAGCCCCGACGCCTGGGTCGTGGCTTCAGCCCGACGCCTTCAGCTCAGCGCGAGATAGATCGCGAGCGCCGTGCCGAGCACCGAGAACGCGATCGAGAACCCGAGCGCCCAGCCGATCTTGTAGCTCGGCGGCAGGTCGCTGGCCGGCAGCGTGCGCACGAAGCGCGCGTGCTGCACGGTGGCGAACGCGATCACGCCCGCGCCGGCGGCGACCAGCAGCGTGCCGATCACGCTCGAGGCCGTCGTGTGCATCGGCCTGGTGACCGCTCCCCCCTGCTGCACGACCAGGGCCATGAAGAAGCCGAACCGCTCGACGACGAAGCCCAGCGCCATCACGGCGATGCCGGTGCGTACCCACGCGAGCAGCGTGCGCTCGGCGGCGAAGAACACGCGGGGGTCGTTGTCCATCGTGGCGCAGGTGAGGGGAGCCGAAGACGGAAGGATACGCGATGCCGCCATCGCGGCGGCGATCCGCGGCGGGCGTGCCGCGTGCCGACCACGCCCGGGAAAGGCTAGGCGGGAATGAACCGGAGTGCGACCCCGTTGTTGCACCAGCGCTGGAGCGTGGGCCGCGGACCGTCGTCGAACACGTGGCCGTGGTGTCCGCCGCACTTCGCGCAGTGGTACTCGATGCGCGGGTAGAGGATCCTGAAATCGCTCGACGTTTCGAACGCCCCCGGAATGGTCGTGAAGAACGACGGCCAACCCGTGCCGCTGTCGTACTTCATCGCCGACGTGAAGACGGGCCAGGCGCATCCTGCGCACACGAACACGCCCTTGCGCTTCTCGCCGTCGAGCGGGCTCGTGAACGGGCGCTCGGTGCCCTCGTCGCGCAGGACCTTGTACGCATCGGGCGACAGGCGCTTGCGCCACTCGTCCGCGGCGAGCTTGAGCGGCGTGGCGTCCTTCGCGACGTCGGCGTCCTTCGCCAGCAGCGAGCGCCAGCCGTTGCGGAGCTCCTCGACCTGCGGCGTCGTCGCGCCCGGCGGCACCGGGCCCGCGGCCGTGGCGGAGCGCACGAAGGGCAGGGTGGCGAGCATCGTCAGCAGCGTGCGGCGGTCCATCGAAGCCTCCTCGTGTTACCCGATTCAGGGATGGACCCGCGAATCGCGCCGGGGTTCCACGCGCCAGGCCCTGTCCGACAGTCGCGCGCGCCGGCAGGACCTTACGGTAGGTTCACAGCACGAGGGGCTCGCCGTAGCCGGTGAGCTCGAGATAGCCGCGACCGGCCAGCTCGCCGGGGCCGCGGACGCGCACCGCGCCTTCCCAGTAGACGATGCCGACGCTGCCGCGGGCGTCGAGCTCCTGGTCGTCCATCAGCGGATCGAGCGTGACCGAGAGGTCGCCCACGCGCACCTCGAAGGTCACCGGATAGACGATGCCGGTGCGCGGCGAGCGCCAGGGGCGGCCGGGAATGAACGCCACCTCGTGCGGGGCGAACGTGCGAGTGCGTCCGGAGGCCTCGCGCAGCGTCCCGCCGGCCCAGAACGTCCCGCCGCCGCGGCTCCGCATCCGGAACGCCATCAGTGCTCCGCCGTCGTCGAGGTTCGTGCCGATCCAGTCCCAGCCGGCCGCCTCGGGCGCGAGGTAGGCGCTCGACCACTCGTGGTCGAGCCAGGCGCGGCCCCGGACCGCATGCGTCCGGCCCGCGACCGCGATCGTTCCGTCGACGTCGAGCTGGGGGACGCTGTAGTAGCCGCTCGCCTGCCCGGGCAGCGGTCCCTTGCGCGACACGCCGCGCTCGCCTTGCAGGAGGACCGGCTGCGTCGCGGCGAACGCGAGGTCGATCGCGAAGTCGCGCGCCCGGACGCGGGCCCGGTAGCGCTCGCCCTCCCGAACCAGCGACCAGTCGTCGAGGCGCACGTCGGTCGTCGACGTCGACGCGGAAGCGAGTCCGAGGCCGGCGCGCGCGGCGCGCTGGTCGTGCACGAGCCGCCCGATGCCGGCGTCCGCGATCGCGGCGTGCGCGAACAGGAGCTCGCGCGGCGCGAACGCGCTGGCCGACGACTCGGCGATGCCCGGCCGGTTGCGGAAGAACGTGACCTGCACGCCGCGGTCCACGCCGGACGCGTCGGTCGTCCACCCGGTGACGTACCACCACTCGGTGCGGAAGTCCGGATGGCTGCCGTGGTCGCGCGGAAACGCGATGGACGCCCCCGACCGGACGTCCGGATACGCGACGCCGGCGAGGCCCGCGCGCGGCAGGCCGGCGAGCGACAGCACGGCGATCGCGCGGCGGCGCGCCGGGTTCACCAGTCCTCCTTCACCGCCATCACCGTGTCGCCGGCGGTCGCCCGCCGCGCGCTCGCCAGGGCGGTGACCGTCGCGAGCGTGAGCATCGCGACGCAGAAGGCGGCGAGCTGCGCGGCCGGCAGGTGCAGGTCCATGCTCCAGCGGAACGACTGGCGGTTGACGACGTGCACGAGGATCACGCTGATCGCGCCGCCGAGCGCGAGCCCGACCGCGAGCCCGACCGCGCTCACGATCGCGCCCTCGGCCGCGAGCATCGCGCCGATCTGCCGGCGTGTCATGCCCAGGTGACGCAGCACGCCGAACTCGCGGCGGCGCGCGAGCGCGAGCGCGCCGAACGACGCCGAGAGCCCGACGAGCCCGATCGCGATCGCGACGGCCTCGAGCGCGTAGGTCACCGCGAACGTCCGGTCGAAGACCGCGAGCGAGATCGCGCGGATCTCGCCGGGGGTGGCGATCGTCACGCGGTCGCGGCCGAAGTGCGCGTCGATCGCGTCCCGCACGCGACCGGGCGTAGCGTCCGGCGCCAGCCACAGCGCGGCGTCGTTGACCCGGTCGTCCCCCGCCAGGCGCGCGTAGACGGTGCGCTCGACGATCACCGCGCCGGTCTGGCGCGCGTAGTCCCGCCACACGCCCGCGACCGTGAATTCGGCGTTGCGCCCGGCGATCGGCAATCGGATCGTCGTGCCGGGCGCGACGCGATAGCGGTCGGCGTAGGCCTCGCTCACCCAGGCGGGCGCGGTGCCCTCGCGGAACGCGTCCGTCGTCTCGCCGACGACGGGGAGCCGCTGCGCGGCCTGAGCGCGGTCGATGTCGCGCGCGAGCAGCGTGACCGGCGGATCCCCATCGCTCGCCTGGAGCCGGGTGGCGCGCAGAAACTCGGCATGGCGCACGCCGGGCAGGCTCGCGAGGGCGCGCTGGTCCTCGGGCGCGAGCCAGGCCGAGCCGGTCGCGCCGCCCGAGCGCACGTAGACGTCGGCCGGCAGCACGCGGTCGAGCCAGTCGGCGAGCGACTCGCGGAACGACGCGACCATGATCGCCATCGACACGGCGAGCGCGACGGCCGCGACGATCGCCGCGAGGCTCACGGTCGCCTGCCCGGGCGCCGCGCGCAGGCTGTCGAGCGCGAGCGCTGCGCCCGTCGACCGCGGGTGCAGCACGCGGGAGAGGATCGCGCGGGTGATCCGTGGCAGCAGCAGGAGCGTGCCGACGAGCATCAGGGCGATCGCCGCGTAGCCGAACATCGGCAGCCCGCCGACCGGCGGCAGCCAGACGATCGCGAGCGCGAACCCCAGGCACGCGATGCCCGGCACGGGGGAGGCGAGCCTGCCGAACATCGCTTCGTCGTCGCCGGCCTTCAGCGCCGCCGCGGGCGATGCCCGTGCGGCCTCGATCGCGGGCAGCCACGCGCCCGCCGCAGCCGCGGCGATCCCGAGCGCGACGAAGGCCAGCGCCGACAGGAGGGAGAAGGACGGCGCCGGCGCCTCGCCGCGAAAGAAGCCGGCACCGAGATCGGCGCCGAAAGCACGCAGCAGCATCGACGCGAGCGCGTAGCCGGCGGCGATCCCGATGACCGATCCCGCCGCGCCGACGAGTGCGCCTTCGGCGAGCAGCACGCCAGCGAGCCGCCGTCGCGGCAGGCCGAGCGTGCGGAGCAGCGCGAACTGCGTCCGCCGCCGGACCACCGACAGCGCCTGGGTCGAGAAGACGAGCAGGCTGCCGGTGAACAGCGCGACGAGCGCGAGGACGTCGAGATTGACGCGGTAGGCGCGCGTCATGCGCGCCGCCATGTCGGCGGCGTCGGAGGGCCGCGCGACGCTCACGCCGGCCGGGAGGACGCTCGCGATCGCCGCGCGTGCCGCGTCGACGTCGGCGCCGGGCCTCAGGCGCACGTCGACGCGCGAAAGACGGCCGGTCCGGCCGAACGCATCCTGGGCCGCGGCGATGTCGACAGCGCCGGCAAGCTGGCCGGCCGAGGCCTCGATCGACCCCCCGACGACGAAGGTCAGGACCGTGGTTCCTGCCTGGACGACGAGCTCGTCGCCGGAGGCCAGCCCGAGCCGGGCGAGCGCCGCGGGCGACAGGAACACGCGGTCCGGGCGCAGGAGGTCGAGCGCGGTTCCGCCGCGACCGACGAGCGCGGGCGTCACCGCGGCGGCCCGGAACACGTCGATGCCCGAGAGTCGCAGCGACTCGTCGCGGCCCGGGAGCCTCGCGTCGACCTCGACGACCGGCGAGGCGACGGCGACCGCGCCGAGGCGCGCGATCGTCGGGTAGACGGATTCGTCGAAGCCGTCGCCGGGGCCGCGGACGACGAGATCCGCGTTGCCCGACAGCGTGGCGACACCCGCCGTGAACTCGTCGACGGCCGACTGGTTGACCGTCCGGATCGCGAAGCCGAGCGCGACGCCCAGGGCGATCGCGAGCGTGGCGATCGCGGTGCGGCCGCTGTTCGCGCCGAACGCCCCTTGCATGACGGCGCCGGCGACCTGCAGCGCGTTCGTCATGCCTGCGCAGGGACGAGCCCGTCGGGCGTGAGCGCGAGCACGCGGTCGGCGATCGCTGCCGCCGCGTGCGAGTGCGTGACGATCACGCCGGTCGCGCCGCTCGCCTTGATCGTGTCGCGCAGCAGCGCGACGATCGCCGCCGCGGTGCGCGGATCGAGGTTGCCGGTCGGCTCGTCGGCGAGGACGACCGCCGGCGCGTGGACGAGCGCGCGCGCGATCGCGACGCGCTGCAGCTCTCCGCCCGACAGCTCGCGCGGCATGCTCGATCTCCGGTCCGCAAGCCCGACCGCGCCGAGCAGCGCGGCGACTCGCGCGTCGCGCGATGCGTCGCGCACGCCGTTGAGCGCGAGCGGCAGCGCCACGTTGTGCGCGACGTCGAGGTAGGGGAGCACGTGGAACGCCTGGAACACGAAGCCCACCCGCTCGCGCCGGAACCGCGTTCGCGCGTCGTCGTCGAGCGACGAGAGGACGACGCCGTCGACGGCGACCTCGCCCTCGTCGGGACGGTCGAGGCCGGCGATCAGGTTGAACACCGTCGACTTGCCCGAGCCGGACTCGCCGAGGATCGCGACGATTTCGCCGCGCGCGATCGCGAGGTCGAGACCGCTGAAGAGCGGGCGCGGCGGCGGGCCGGGCCAGGCGCGCGCGAGTCGGGTGAGGACGATCACTCGGCCGAGAGTATCGGCAGCGGCGCCGGCGCGCAACGCGACGCCCGCGGCGCGCGTTTGTCGCTCGCGGCGGCGGGGCGTAGACTGATGCGCGACACGCCCATGGACGCCGCCGACGCCATCCGGGAACAGGGCTTCCGCCGCTGGTACGAGCGGCAGCTGATCGAGGGCCATGCCTGGCTCGTCACCGGCTTCCTGTCGCTCATCCTGACCGCGATCGCGATCGAGGTGATCTCGTTCGGCGAGTCGATCGGCGGGATGCTCGTGCTGCTCGCCGTCGGCGCGGGGGGCGCGGCACTGTGCCTCTACGCGTGGCTGCGATTCAACCGGCAGCTCTTCCTCGCCGAGCACGTCGCCGAGCAGGCGACCTGTGGCGCCTGTCGCACCTACGGCAAGCTTGCGATCGTGTCGGCGTCGCGCGACGCGAGCGCGGTCCAGGGACGCTCGATCCGCGTCCGCTGCCGCAAATGCGGGCACGAATGGGCGATCAGATGACGAACGACTTCGCGCGGCGCGTCGTCCCCCAGTTCGTGTTCGGCCTCGGTTTTGCCTTGGCGGCGCCGCCTGCGCGCCCCGACGCGCAAACACCGTCGTCCGGCATCAGGCCACGAGGACGCGGACAAGACCGGCAGCTGCCCCTGCGAAAACGAGCGGGATCATGCCGACGCCGGCCCTGAACAGCGCGACGAGCGCGACGGCGAAGGTCGCGACCGACCACGCGTCGAGGCCCTGCAGCGGCTGCGCGGCCGCGAAGCCGCCGGGCCAGAACACGTGGACGCCGAAGAACACGGCCAGGCTCGCCACGACGCCGACGACCGCCGCCGTGATTCCGATGAGCGGGGCGGTCACGCGCGCGTTGCCGTGCGATGCCTCGATGAGCGGCCCGCCGGCGAGGATGAACAGGAACGACGGCAGGAACGTGAAGAACGTCGCGACGCTCGCGCCCGCAACGCCTGCCGCGGCCAGCGCGTCCGGTCCGAACGGCGCGTGCGTCCAGGCGCCGACGAATCCGACGAACGCGACGACCATGATCAGCGGGCCCGGCGTCGTCTCGCCGAGCGCGAGCCCGTCGATCATCTGCGAGGCGGTGAGCCAGCCCTGGTGGTCGACCGCGTGCTGCACGATGTACGGGAGCACCGCGTAGGCGCCGCCGAACGTCACGAGCGCGGCCTTGGTGAAGAACCATCCCATGGCGGCCAGCGTCCCGTTCGTGCCGAACGCCGCGACGAGCGCACCGAACGCCGCGGCCCCAGATCGCGACGAAGACGGCGACGACCGCGACGAAGCGACGGGCAGACCAGCGCGCGTGCGGCGGCGTCGGCGTGTCGTCGTCGATGACCGCGGGGGCGTGCGCGCCGGCGCCCGACGCGTGTCCGAGGCCTCCGGAAAACGCCCGTGGTTCGACGCGCGCCAGCGCGACGCCGGCGAGCGCCGCGCCGACGACGATCGCCGGGAACGGAACGTCGAATCCCTCCAGCGCGACGAACGCCGCGACCGCGATCGCCCAGAGCAGCGGATGGCGCAGCGTGCGCTTGCCGATGCGCCACGCGGCGTGCAGGACGATCGCGACGACGACCGGCTTCACGCCCGAGAGCGCGCCGGCGATCGCCGGCACGTGGCCCCAGCGCAGGTAGATCCACGCCAACGTCGAGAGAATCGCGAGCGAGGGCAGCACGAACAGCGTGCCCGCGACGATCCCGCCGCGGGTCCGGTGCAGCAGCCAGCCCAGGTAGGTCGCGAGCTGCGTCGCTTCCGGCCCCGGCAGCAGCATGCAGTAGTTGAGCGCGTGCAGGAAGCGCCGCTCGGAGATCCAGCGGCGCTCGTCGACGAGCTCCCGATGCATGATCGCGATCTGGCCGGCCGGGCCGCCGAAGCTGATGAAGCCGAGCTTGAGCCAGAAGCGGAAGGCCTCGGCGCGCGTCGGCGCGCGCGGAGGAGGCTGCGACACAGGATTTGCGACGTCCACGGCGGTCCTTCAGTGCGCCGCGGGGACGCGGAGCGCGTCCGGGTTCCAGCCGTGCGCTTCGCCGGTGGCCTCACGGCACCACGCGTAGAGCGCGTCGTAGACGAGCATCCCGAAGCGCAGCATCGCATGGTCGTCGGCGATCATGCGCGACAGTCCCAGCGATACGGCGAGCAACCCCGGTGCCTGTGCGGCGAGGTCGAGCGCTCCGGTGTCGGCGCCGCGCACGATCGCCGCGAGCCTCGCGAGCGCGGGATCGGCGAGGCCGTGGCGACGGACGAACGCGTCGAAGCTGCACTCGGCGCCACGGTGCGAGTAGTCGACGTCCGGGACGTCGTACGGCGTCGCGTCGTGCGACGCGGCGAACGCGCGTACCTCGTCATTGGGCACATAGAAGAACCGCGCCGACGGGTCGACGAACCGGCGGATGAGCCAGGGGCAGGCGATGCGGTCGATCTTCGGCCGCTCGCGGGTGACCCAGCGCGTGGCGGCCCGCCATGGCACGACGGTGCCGCCTTCGGCGCGCCACCGGTCGATGCCGCCGTCGAGCGAACGCGCGTCGAGCCCGGCCGACGCGAGCTGCGACGCGGCGTCCTGGCTGACTTCATGGCCGTACACGCAGACCGCCACGACCGGCCGCCAGGGCTCGAGCGTGCCGGCGAGGGCGGGAACCTCCTCGGGCGCACAGCGCACCGCGCCGGGGATCACGACGGGATCGCTCTCGAAGGCGGGTGTGCGCCGGACGTCGAGCACCTGCGGCGGCGGGAAGGCCCCGCGCAGCTGTCGGAAGGCTTCGATCGTGATCGTGCGGGGGAAAGGCGGGGAATCGTTGCGAACCGCATCCATGGCTGTCGCCTCCATTGCGGGCCTCGCGGCCCGTGACGTCGGCGCAGAGCTTGGACGGACAGCTCGTCGATGCGGCGGGGCGTCTGCGAATTGCCCCGGCCGTGAATCTACTCCGGCCCCCGCGTCAGATCAACCCCTCGAGCGGTTGCACGTCGACCGGCGACCCCGCGTCGAGGTTGCCGGCCTCGGCCGGGAGCACGATGAAGCAGTTCGCCTGCGACATCGACGAGAGGATGCCCGAACCCTGGTCGCCGGTCGTGCGCACCGTCCACGAGCCGTCGGCGGCGCGCGCGAGGATGCCGCGCTGGAATTCGGTGCGCCCCGGCGCCTTGCGGATCGGCGCGCCGAGCGCCGCCTTGAACGTCGGCACCGGCTCGACGTTCGTGCGGCCCTGCAGGGCGAGCAGCGCCTCGCGGACGAACTGGTAGAACGTGACCATGACGCTCACCGGGTTGCCCGGCAGGCCGAAGAAATGCGCGCCGCCGATCCGGCCGTAGGCGAGCGGACGGCCGGGCTTCATGGCGATCTTCCAGAACACGACCTCGCCCATCCGCTCGAGCAGCTGCTTCACGTAGTCGGCCTCGCCGACCGACACGCCGCCCGACGTGATCACGACGTCCGCGCACTCCGCGGCCTCGCGGAACGCGCGCTCGAGCGCGTCGGGCACGTCCGGCACGACGCCCATGTCGATCGACTCGCAGCCCAGGCGGGAGAGCATCGCGCCGATCGTGTAGCGGTTGCTGTCGTAGATCTGGCCGGCGGCGAGCGGCGTGCCGATCGACACCAGTTCGTCGCCGGTCGAGAAGAACGCGACGACGAGCCGGCGGTAGACGGCCACCTCGTTGACGCCGAGCGAGGCGAGCATGCCGATCTCGGCGGGCTTCATCGCCTGCCCGCGGTGGAACACGACGTCGCCCGCCTTCACGTCCTCGCCGGCGAACCGCCGGTTCTGCCCGGTCTTCGTCACTGCGCCCGGCGCGACGACGACGCCATCGCCGCGCTCTTCCGCGCGTTCCTGCATGACGACCGTGTCGGCGCCCTGCGGCATCACGCCGCCGGTGAAGATGCGCACCGCCTGGCCCCGGCCGACCGTCGCCGCGCACGGACGACCCGCGAACGATTCGCCGATGCGCTCGAGCGTCGTCGGCGCGCCGGGCGCGAGGTCGGCGTATTGCACCGCCCAGCCGTCCATCGCCGAGTTGTCGTGGCCCGGCACGTCGATCGGCGAGACGACGTCGGCGGCGAGCGTGCGGCCGAGCGCCTGCCGGATGTGGACACGCTCGACCGTCGTCACCGGCTCGAGGTAGTGCGTGATCAGCGCGCGCGCGCGGTCGACCGGCATCGAGTTCGGGTCGTAGTCGTCGGCGCAGGACGCTTCGCGCAGGGTCTTGGTCGGGATCATCGTCGCGGCATGCCTTGGGACCGGAAACGGGATTTTAGACGCAGTGCAGGCGATTCGAGCAGGTGCCATGACGCTGCCGCCACGACGAGCGTCGCCGCGAGCGCTGCGGCGAACAGCGGCAGCGGTGCGATGCCGGGCACGGCCCAGACGATCGCCTGCTGGATCGGGAACGCGTAGACGTAGAGTCCGTACGAGTAGTCGGGCGCGCGAGCTAGGGCGGAGACGCGCAACGCCGGGTGGTAGGCGGCGACGAGCACGACGTAGCTGAGGATGAGGGCGAACAGGGGACCGTCGCGCGCGAGCCCGTTCGCGTCGACGATCGGCAGCGCCGCCGCGAGCGCCGCCGCCGGCAGCGACAGCGGAAGGTGGCGCTGCCACACGCGGGCGAGCGATCCCAGCAGGAACAGGAGCGCGGCGAGCCGGAGCCCGCGCGTGTTCGGGTCGAGCGGGACCGGGTCGGGCCACGCGAGTGCGGCCGCGACGAGCAGGAACCCGGCGGCGAGCCACGCGCGCGGCCGGGCGAGCAACCCGGCGACGCCCGCGAGGCCGAGTGCCACGTAGAGCCGCAGCTCGACCGGCAGCGTCCAGAGCGAGCCGTTGGCCGCGTACGGGAACGGATTGGTCGCGAACGCGCCGGGGAGCTTGTCGACGACGTCGATGCCCGAGGCGGTCCGCACGAAGTATCGCCAGGTCTGCGGCGAGGCGAGGTACTCGCGCCACGGCAGCGAGCCGGTCGCGCCGGCGACGACCATCGTGAACACCGTCGCGGCGACGAGCGCGGGATAGATGCGCAGCACGCGCGCCGCGGCGTAGGGCGCGAGCGCCGGGCGGGCGAGCCAGCTCTGCGTGACCAGGAAGCCGGAGAGCAGGAAGAACACCTGGACGCCGAGCACGCCCAGGTTCATCGGCGCGAACGCGGCGTAGAGCGGCTCCTCGAGCCACCGGTCGGTGAGCGCGTAGCAGTGGAACAGGATGACGATCGCCGCGGCCGCGAAGCGGATCGCGAGCACGTTGTTGTCGCGCCCGGCCGTGTGCTCCGCGAGGAGCGGCGCGACGCGCCAGCCGGCCGTCACGACCCGTCGGCCGCCGCGAGCTCGTCGCGGGTGTTGATGTTGCGGAACGCGTCCGCCTCGTCGTCGAACGGCACCTCGACCGTGGCGAGCGTCGCGTACCACGCGTCGATCTTCCGTCCTCCTCCGGCGAGGAACGCCTCGAGGTGCGGGCGGACGCTCGCGCGCACCAGCGCGAACACCGGATGCGGCTGGTCGAACGTGCGCGCGACGGCGATGTCGGCGCCGGCTGCCTCGAGTGCGGCGGCGAGACGCGCGACGAGGTCGGCGGGCAGGAACGGCGAATCGCAGGGCACCGTGACGACGAGCGGTGTCGACGCCGCCGACAGGCCCGCGTGCAGTCCTGCGAGCGGTCCCGCGAAACCGCCGACGGCGTCGGGCACGACACGATGGCCGAGCGCCGCGTACGCGTCGGCGTTCTGGTTCGCGTTGACGACGATCGCGCCGACCTGGGGCGCGAGGCGCGCGATCGCGTGCGCGGCCATCGGCGCACCGCGGAACGGCACGAGTCCCTTGTCGACGCCGCCCATGCGCCGGCCCTGGCCGCCGGCCAGCACGACGCCGGTCACGTCATCGCGCGTGATCGCAGGATGCCCGCGAGGGGGCGTCACGCCTTCGGGCGGCCCGTCGGCGCTCGTCGTCATGCCGGCGGCGTCGCGAGCGCGGGCAACCACGACGCGTGCTCGCCCCAGAACGCGTGGCCCTGCGGCGGACGGTCGACGGGTTCGTCGAACGCGGCGAGCGGGACGTGCGTCTCGCCCGGCCACTTCTCCGACTGGAAGACGAGCTTGGTGCCGCACATGCCGCAGAACGACCGCGTCGTGCCGGGCGAGGATTCGTGCACCTTCAGCAGTTCGGCCCCTACGCTCACCGCGACCTGGTCGGACGGGAAGCCTGCCCAGGTGACGAACGCCGCGCCGTGCGCGCGGCGGCAGCTCGCGCAATGGCAGTGCGCGACGAAGCGCGACGGAAAGCGTGCGACGAAGCGCACCGCGCCGCAGTGGCAGCCGCCTCGCGCGTCGCCGGCCGCGCTCACGGCAGCCGCCGCCGTGGGTCGGCCTTCAGGCCGACGCCCGTTTCGAGGCACGGCATGTCGGCCTGAAGGCCGACCCACGGGCGCCGGCGATGCGCGCGGGCGCTCATGCGACGAACCGCTCCGCGCCGGTGAACAGCAGGAAGTGCCGGTTGGTCGCGCGGCCGATCATCGTCATGCCGACCTTCTTCGCGATGTCGTGCCCCATCTGCGTGAGCCCCGACCGCGAGACGAGGAACGGTATCCCCATCTGCGCGCACTTGATCACCATCTCGGAGGTCAGCCGGCCGGTCGTGTAGAAGACCTTGTCCCCCCCGTCGAGGCGGTCGAGCCACATGCGCCCGGCGATCGCGTCGACCGCGTTGTGGCGGCCGACGTCCTCGACGAACATCAGGATCTCGCTCGCGTCGCCGGCGTTGGTCGCGAGCCCGCAGCCGTGCACCGCGCCGGACTGCTTGTAGATCGTCTCGTGCAGGCGCACGCGGTCGAGGAGATCGTAGAGCGCGGCGCGCGTGAGGGTCGCGCCGGCAGGCAGCGAGAGTCGGTCGATCTCGTCCATCAGGTCGCCGAACACGGTGCCCTGGCCGCAGCCGGTGGTCTTCGTGCGCTTCGCCGTCCTGCCCTCGAGGTCCTTCAGCCCGCCGCGGGTCACGATGGCGACCGCGTTCGTGTCCCAGTCGACCTGCACCGAGACGATGTCCTCGATCCGGTCGACCAGCCGCTGGTTGCGCAGGTAGCCGATGGCGAGCGCCTCGGGAGCGGCGCCCAGCGTCATGATCGTGAGGAGCTCGCGCTTGTCGACGTAGAGCGTCAGCGGATGCTCGCCGGCGATCGGGACGGTGCGGCGCTCGCCGTGCTCGTCGATCGCCTCGACCTCGAACGTCGAGGGCCGCGCCGCGTCGGTCAGCACCGGGCGGTACGGGGCGTCGGGCGCGTTCATCGCCGGATGCGGGAGGGCGGCGCTCAGCCGCCGATGTAGGACATCTCGATCCGACGCTCGCGCGGCGTCGCCGCGGTGCGCAGCTCCGAGTAGCGGTCGGCGCGCGAGCGCCACACCGCCGAGATCGCGCGCGCGAGCGTCGCGTCGTCGGCGCCGCCGCGCACGAGCCCGCGCAGGTCGTGGCCGTCGTTCGCGAACAGGCACGTGTAGAGCTTGCCGTCGGTGGACAGGCGCATGCGCGTGCAGTCGCGGCAGAACGCCTGCGTCACCGACGCGATCACGCCGATCTCGCCCGCGCCGTCGCGATAGCGCCAGCGCTCGGCCACTTCGCCCGCGTAGTTGGGGTCGATCGGCTCGAGCGGGAACTCGGCGCCGATCCGCTCGAGGATCTCGGAGGCGGACACGACGTCGTCCATGCGCCAGCCGTTGGTCGCGCCCACGTCCATGTATTCGATGAACCGCACGATGTGCCCGGTGCCGCGGAAGTGGCGCGCGAGGTCGAGGATCGCGTGCTCGTTGACGCCCCGCTTGACGACCACGTTGATCTTGACCGGCGCGAGTCCCGCCTGCGACGCCGCCTCGATGCCTTCGAGGACCTGCGCGACCGGCGTGTCGGTGTCGCCCATCGCGCGGAACGTCGCGTCGTCGAGCGCGTCGAGGCTCACGGTCACGCGCTTCAGTCCCGCGTCGGCCAGCGCGCGAGCCTTGCGCGCGAGCAGCGCGCCGTTCGTGGTCAGCGTAAGGTCGACCGGCAGCTCGGCGAGCATCGCGACCAGGCGCTCGACGTGCTTGCGCAGAAGCGGCTCGCCGCCGGTCAGGCGGATCTTCTCGACGCCCAGCCCGACGAACGCGCGCGCCATCCGCGCGATCTCCTCGAAGGTCAGCAGCGCATCCTGGGGCAGGAACGGGTAGTCGCGGCCGAAGACGTCCTTCGGCATGCAGTAGACGCAGCGGAAGTTGCAGCGATCGGTGACCGAGATGCGCAGGTCGTGCAGCCTGCGGCCCAGGGTGTCGACGGGCGGGCCGCCCGGTCCGACCTCGCGGGCGAGGAGCGCGTCCCAGCCCCCTGCGCCCGTGGGGCGCCCGACGGCGAGCGGGATGATCCTGGACATGGCGTGCGGGGCGGCGAGAACGTTTGTCCATGTTAGCAGACGGCGCCGGTCCCCGATCGCTGCGGTATGATCGATTTCAGGGCGAACGTGAACGCGTTTCGCCCATCACCATGCGAGCCACGAGGATTCCCGTCGCCGTCGAGTTCGAGCGCGTCCCGGTCGCGAGCCGCTGGGCCGACTCGCGCTGGCAGCCGTCGCGCGTGGTGCCCGTCGACGGCGACCCGGACACGGCCGACGAATCGGCCGTCGAGCGACTCGAGCCGGAGGGCGCGCTCGAGCGGTGGCGCTTCCCCGGCCAGACGACCGAGATGCACGCGGTGGAGAGCGAGGGCTATTACCTGAACCTGTCGGCGCCCGACCCGATGGCCTTCGTGATGTGGCGCCATCGCGACGACGGCGAGCCGCCGGTTCACCCGGTCGTCGTCACGCTCTCGTACAACGAGGCCGCTCGCATGATGGACGGGGGCGAGCAGGTCGACCCGGTTCCGCTCGACCCGCGTCTGCGCGCGATGCTCGAGCCGTTCGTGGCCGCGAACTACAGGCCCGAGCCGAAGCGCAAGCACAAGCGGAACGACCCGTTCGCCGAAGGCGCGATCGTCCGCGACCGCGACCGCGACGGCGGCACGTCGCGCTGACGCCGCCCGCCATGACCGACGCCCCCGAACGCGAGCGGTTCTCGCTCAAGCGGTGGTCCGACCGCAAGCGCGCGGCGGTGCGCGAATCCGCCTCCCCGGAGGCCCCCGCGGCCGGTCACGCCGCGGCCTCCCCGGTCACGACGGCGCCTGCCGCCGCCGCGCCCGACGTGAATTCGTCTGCCGAGCCGGTTGCGCTTCCTCCGGTCGAGTCGCTCACGTTCGACGCCGACTTCACCGCGTACATGAAGCCCGACGTCGACCCGTCCCTCAAGCGCGCCGCGCTGAAGAAGCTGTTCGCCGATCCGCGCTTCAACGTGATGGACGGCCTCGACGTCTACATCGACGACTACTCGAAGCCGGATCCGATCGATGCGGAGACCGTGCGCGGTCTCGTCCAGGCGCGCTACCTGTTCGACCCGCCGAAGACGCGCATCAACGAGCGCGGCGAGGTCGAGGAGGTGCCGCCCGAGGCCGACGCGCCCGAGGACGCCAGCGCAACACTCGTCCAGGACGCGTCGACGATTGTCCAGGACGGCGACGTCCCCGCGCCGGCGGACGCCGCCGTCGTGCCGGTCGGCGCGCGGAGCGGTGCCGGCGAGCCGGGCGACGGCCGATGAGCGTCGCCGGCCGGGAGCTGTTCCTGTGCTCGTGCAACGGCACGCAGCCGCTCGACGCGGCCGCGATCGGCCGCGCGCTCGACCTGCCCGCGGCGCCGAAGGTGCGCACGATGCTGTGCCAGAAGGAGCTGCCCGTCTTCGCGGAAGGCGCGCACGGCGACGTGCTCGTCGCCTGCACCCAGGAGGCGCGGCTCTTCGAGGAGGTCGCGCAGGAGGGCGCGCGCACGCAGACGATCCGCTTCGTCAACCTGCGCGAATCGGGCGGATGGTCGCCCGAGGCGCGTTCCGCGACGCCGAAGATCGCGGCGCTGATCGCCGCCGCGGCGCTGCCGGAGCCCGCGCCGGTCGCGCAGGTGAGCTACGCGTCGCGCGGACAGCTCCTCATCGTCGGGCCGCTCGACGCCGCGATCGATTGGGCGAAGCTGCTCTCGCCGCAGCTCGCGGTGACGGTCCTCGCGACCGGGCGGACGGCGGGCGCGTCGCTGCCTGCCGAGCGGACGTTCCCGATCTCGACCGGCAGGCTCGCCTCGCTCGCCGGCTGGCTCGGCGCGTTCGAGGCGACGTGGACGCAGGACAACCCGATCGACCTCGACCTGTGCACGCGCTGCCACGCCTGCGTGCGCGCCTGTCCCGAGGGCGCGATCGGCGAGAGCTACCAGGTCGACCTCGACCGCTGCAAGTCGCACCGCAAGTGCGTGGCAGCCTGCGGAGACGTGGACGCGATCGACTTCGCCCGGGCCGCCCGCGAGCGCGCGGGGACGTTCGACCTCGTGCTCGACCTGGCGCGCGAGCCGTGGTTCAGGATGCACCAGCCGCCGCAGGGGTACTTCGCGCCGGGCGCGGACGTCGTCGCGCAGGCGAAGGCCGTCGCCGAGCTCGCGACGATGACCGGCGAGTTCGAGAAGCCGAAGTACTTCGCGTACAAGGCGTCGATCTGCGCGCACGAGCGGTCGGGCAAGCTCGGGTGCTCGGCCTGCATCGACGTCTGCTCGACCGGGGCGATTCGCGCCGACGGCGACGGCGTGTTCGTCGAGCCGCACCTGTGCATGGGCTGCGGCGCGTGCTCGACCGTCTGCCCGTCGGGCGCGATGAGCTACCAGTACCCGGCGATGCCCGACCAGGGCGCACGCGTGCGCACGCTGCTCGCGACCTATGCCCGGGCCGGCGGCCGCGATGCGACGATCCTGGTGCACGGCCCCGATGCGAACGAGGCGATCGCGCGGCTCGCGCGGCGCGGACGCGGGCTGCCCGCGCGCGTCATTCCGCTGGAGGTGCACCACGTCGCGTCGACGGGGCTGGATCTGTGGATGGCCGCGCTCGCCTGGGGCGCCGCCGGCGTGTCGGTGCTGCTCACCGGCGACGAGGCGCCGCAGTACCGGGACGCGATCGCGTTCCAGATGCGCCTGGGCGACACGGTCGCCAACGCGCTCGGCTACCAGGGCGAGCACTTCCGGCTCGTCGATGCGTCCGACGTCGCCGCGGCGGAAGCGGCATTGTGGAGCGCCGCCCCCGCGCTCGGCGTGCGCGCGCCCGCGACGTTCGCGCCGACGCCGGAGAAGCGCACGACGCTCGCGCTCGCGCTCGATCACCTCGCGCTGCACGCGCCAGTGCCGCGCAAGCTGATCCCGCTATACGCCGGGTCGCCGTGGGGCCGCGTCGACGTCGACGGCGACGCGTGCACGCTGTGCCTCGCGTGCGTGGGCGCCTGCCCGGAGGGTGCGCTCATCGACCATCCCGAGGCGCTCAGGCTGCGGTTCGTCGAGTCGAAGTGCGTCCAGTGCGGCATCTGCGCGGCGACGTGCCCCGAGCACGCGATCGCGCTCGTGCCGCAGCTCGACCTGACCGCCGAGGCACGCGCGCCGCGCTTGCTGAACGAAGCGGAGGTCGTCGGCTGCATCGCGTGCGGCAAGCCGCTCGGCACGCGCAGGATGATCGACGGGATGGTGGCGAAGCTCGCCGGTCACGCGATGTTCGCGAAGCCCGGCGCGCTCGACCGCTTGCGCATGTGCGGCGACTGCCGCGTCAAGGCGATGGTCGCCGAGGAGCCGGGCGGCATCGACCTGCTGAAGGGCGGGCGCATCTGATGGCCGCCGGACCAAGCCCGATCGCGACATTGCCGGCACCGGCGACGGGGTGCGTTCGATGAGCGACGCGTCCGTGGCGGCTACGCTGCCGTTCCCGCTGTCCGCGGAAGATCGCGTGCGTGCCGACCTGTACGCGCTGGTCGCCCGGCTGTTCGTCGCGCCGCCCGACGCGACGTTCCTGGCAGCGCTGGCGGCCGCGCCCGAGCTGCCCGAGGCGCCGGATGCCCCGCTGGCGGCGGCCTACAACGCGCTCCTGCGGGCGAGCCGGGCCATGGATGCCGACGCGGCGGCGCAGGAGTACACGGACGTCTTCGTCGGCGTCGGGAAGAGCGAAGTGAACCTGCACGCCTCCCACTGGCTGTCCGGCTTCATGATGGACAAGCCGCTGGCCGACCTCCGGGGCGAGCTCGCGGCGCTCGGGATCGAGCGGCGCGACGATTCGACCCTCCTCGAGGACCACCTCGCGGCGCTCGCCGAGGTCATGCGGCTCCTGATCGCGGGCGGCGAGGGGCGTGCGCCGGCGCCGCTGGAGGTGCAGCGGCGATTCTTCGAGTCCCGGATCGCGTCATGGGCATTCGGATGCTGCGATGCAATAATCATTTGTTCGCTTGCCAACTATTACCGGCGGGCGTCAGAATTCGCGAAAGTGTTCCTGGCGATCGAACGTGACTCGATCGCGATGGATTGAATCCAAAACGTACGTCACGGTGTTCGTCTTCGGAGGTTTCCATGCGCGACTCGCCGCAGAATCCCGCACACGCGTCTTCGCCGTCGTCGGCGCCGTCGCCCGACTTGAAGCGCCGTCGCTTCCTGCTCGCGGTGTCCGCGGGCGGAGCGGGTGCGGTCGCCGCGGCCTCGCCCGCGCGCGCCGCCGCGGTCGTCGCCCCGACCGGGACCGCCGCCGCCGAAGGCGCGTCCGGGTACCAGGAGACCGGGCACGTCAAGCGTTACTACGACACCACGCGGATCTGACCGGAGAACCGCCATGCTGCTCACGCGCAAGTCCGAATCCGCCCCCGCTGCCACGCCCCGGCTGAAGCGGCTCTCGGGCGCCTCCGCCCCGACGATCGACCGCCGCACGTTCCTCAAGCGCTCCGGCTTCGTCGCCGGCGCGGGCGCGTTCGCCACGCAGTTGCCTTACGGCGCGATCCAGCCGGCCCGCGCGCAGAAGGCGGCCGAGGGCGCCGGCGCGACCGAGGTCCATCGCACGGTCTGCACGCACTGCTCGGTCGGCTGCGCGATCGACGCGCACGTGCAGAACGGCGTCTGGGTGCGCCAGGAGCCGGTGTTCGACTCGCCGATCAACCTGGGCGCGCACTGCGCGAAGGGCGCGTCGATCCGCGAGCACGGCCACGGCGAGTACCGCCTCAAGAGCCCGATGAAGCTCGTCGACGGCAAGTGGCAGAAGCTCTCGTGGGACCAGGCGATCAACGAGGTCGGCGACAAGCTGCTCGCGCTGCGCAAGGACGCGGGACCCGACTCGGTGTTCTGGATCGGCAGCTCGAAGCACAACAACGAGCAGAGCTACCTGTTCCGCAAGTTCGTGTCGTACTTCGGGTCCAACAACATGGACCACCAGGCGCGCATCTGCCACTCGACGACGGTCGCGGGCGTGGCGAACACCTGGGGCTACGGCGCGATGACGAATTCGTACAACGACATGCAGAACACCAAGTGTGCTCTGTACATCGGGTCGAACGCCGCGGAAGCGCACCCCGTCTCGATGCTGCACATGCTGCACGCGAAGGAGAACGGCGCGAAGATGATCGTCGCCGACCCGCGCTTCACGCGCACGGCGGCGAAGGCCGACATGCACTGCCGGATCCGCTCGGGCACGGACATTCCGTTCCTGTTCGGCGTCCTCCATCACATCTTCAAGAACGGCTGGGAGGACAAGCAGTACATCCACGACCGCGTCTACGGGATGGACAAGGTCCGCGAGGAGGTGCTCGCGAAGTGGACGCCCGACAAGGTCGAGGAGGCCTGCGGCGTGCCCGAGGCGCAGGTCGCGAAGGTCGCCGAGATGATGGCGAAGAACCGGCCCTCCACGCTCGTCTGGTGCATGGGCCAGACGCAGCACACGATCGGCAACGCGATGGTGCGCGCCTCCTGCATCCTGCAGCTCGCGCTCGGCAACATCGGCGTGTCCGGCGGCGGCGCGAACATCTTCCGCGGCCACGACAACGTGCAGGGCGCGACCGACGTCGGCCCGAACCCGGACTCGCTGCCCGGCTACTACGGCATCGCCGCGGGCTCGTGGAAGCACTTCGCCGCCGTGTGGGGCGTCGACTACGACTGGATCAAGGGCCGCTTCGCCTCGCAGGCGATGATGGAGAAGCCGGGCATGACGGTGTCGCGCTGGATCGACGGCGTGCTCGAGAAGAACGAGCTGATCGACCAGGATTCGAATCTGCGCGGCATCGTGTTCTGGGGCCACGCGCCCAACAGCCAGTCGCGCGGCAAGGAGATGGTCGAGGCGATGAAGAAGCTCGACCTGCTGGTCGTCGTCGACCCGTATCCGTCGGCGACCGCCGCGATGGCCGCGATGGTCCGCAAGGACGGCGTCTACCTGCTGCCGGCGGCGACGCAGTTCGAGACGTCCGGCTCGTGCACGGCGTCGAACCGCTCGATCCAGTGGCGCGAGCGCGTGATCTCGCCGCTGTTCGAGGCGCAGACCGACCACGCGATCATGTACGCGTTCGCGAAGAAGTTCGGCTACGGAGCCGAGTTCGTCAAGAACTACAAGATCGTGAAGCCCGACGGCGACCGCAAGTTCGAAGAGCCGGAGATGGAGTCGGTGCTGCGCGAGATCAACCGCGGCGTCTGGACGATCGGCTACACCGGCCAGTCGCCCGAGCGGCTCAAGCTCCACATGAAGCACATGAACACGTTCGACGTGAAGTCGCTGCGGGCGAAGGGCGGGCCCTGCGACGGCGACTACTTCGGGCTGCCCTGGCCCTGCTACGGCACGCCCGAGATCAAGCACCCGGGCTCGCCGAACCTGTACATGACCTCGCGCCACATGATGGACGGCGGCGGCTGCTTCCGCGCGAACTTCGGCGTGGAGCGCGGCGGCGAGACCCTGCTGGCCGAGGACGGCAGCCACCCGGCGGGCGGCGATCTCACGTCCGGCTATCCGGAGTTCGACCACGTGCTGATGAAGAAGCTGGGCTGGTGGGACGAACTCACCGAGGCCGAGAAGAAGGCGGCCGAGGGCAAGAACTGGAAGACCGACCTGTCCGGCGGCATCCAGCGCGTGTCGATGAAGCACGGCGCGCACCCGTTCGGCAACGCGAAGGCGCGCGCGATCGTCTGGAACTTCCCCGACGGCATCCCGCAGCACCGCGAGCCGATCTATTCGCCGCGCCCCGACCTGATCGCCAAGTACCCGACGCACGACGACAAGAAGGCGTTCTGGCGCCTGCCGACGCTGTTCAAGACGATGCAGGAGAAGAACAAGGACATCTCGAAGGAATACCCGATCGTGCTCACGTCCGGGCGACTGGTCGAGTACGAGGGCGGGGGCGAGGAGACGCGATCCAACCCGTGGCTCGCCGAGCTCCAGCAGGAGAACTTCGTCGAGATCAATCCGAAGGACGCGAACGACCGCGGCATCCGCGACGGCGAGTACGTGTGGGTGAAGACCCCGACCGGCGCGCAGCTCAAGGTCAAGGCGCTCGTCACCGAGCGCGTGGGCGCCGGGACGTCGTTCATCCCGTTCCACTTCTCCGGCTGGTGGCAGGGCAAGGACATGCTCGAGTACTACCCGGAGGGCGCGCACCCGGTGGTTCGCGGCGAGGCGGTCAACACCGCCACGACCTACGGCTACGACGCGGTGACGATGATGCAGGAAACCAAGACCACGCTCTGCCAGGTGGCCAAGGCCTGACGCGGCGCATCGACGAGGAGACCCAAAGATGGCACGGATGAAATTCCTCTGCGACGCCGAGCGTTGCATCGAGTGCAACGGCTGCGTCACCGCGTGCAAGCAGGAGCACGACATCCCCTGGGGCGTGAACCGCCGGCGCGTCGTGACGATCAACGACGGCGTGCCCGGCGAGCGCTCGATCTCGGTCGCCTGCATGCACTGCTCGGATGCGCCCTGCATGGCGGTCTGCCCGGTCGACTGCTTCTACAAGACCGAGGAAGGCGTGGTCCTGCACGACAAGGACCTGTGCATCGGCTGCGGCTACTGCTTCTACGCGTGCCCGTTCGGCGCCCCGCAGTTCCCGCAGACCGGCGCGTTCGGCGTCCGCGGCAAGATGGACAAGTGCACGTTCTGCGCCGGCGGCCCGGAAGCGAACAACTCCGAGGAGGAGTTCAGGAAGTACGGCCGCAACCGCCTCGCCGAGGGCAAGCTCCCGGCCTGCGCCGAGATGTGCTCGACCAAGGCGCTGCTCGGCGGCGACGGGGACGTGCTCGCCGACATCTATCGCCAGCGCGTCACGGTGCGCGGGCGCGGCGGCGACGTGTGGGGCTGGGCCACCGCGTACGGCCAGCCGGGCCAGGCGCCCGCCCAGGCGCCCGCGAAGGGAGGCAAGTCGTGATCCGCAGCGCGTGGGTGATCGGAGTGGCCGCCGCGGCGTTCGCGCTCGCGGCATGCGGCGAGCGTCCGCAGGTGATCCAGTACAAGCAGGGCGCCTACCAGGGCAAGCCCGACCAGAAGCCGTACGCGAACGCGCCGTTCGACGGCAACCAGCAGAAGTGGGACAACGACCTGCGCCAGCGCAACCAGGCGCAGAACGAGTACAAGCGGATCGGCAGCTAGGAGACGGCCATGCGACGCACGATCACGCGCGCGGGCGTTGCGCTGCTCGCCTCGGCCTGGCTGGTGGCCGCCGCGCAGTCTCCCGCGGTCGATCCCAAGCAGGCCGACCTCGCGACGGCGCAGGCAGCGCAGCAGTTGAGCCAGCCGCTCAACAACCAGCCGGTCTGGAAGGAAGTCCGTTCCGGCGCGCAGCAGTACACGAGCCTGCCGGGCCGCGAGACGAGCGTGCTGATCCAGCCGGAGGGCCAGACGTGGCGCGCGGTGCGCAACGGCCAGGCGTCCGTGTACGGGGGCTGGCTGCTGGTGGTTGTCGTGCTGTCGATCGCCGCCTATTACTGGCGCAGGGGCTCGATCCCGCTGTCCGAGCCGCCCACCGGCCGCAAGGTGCGGCGATTCACCACCGGCGAACGCGTGATCCACTGGGCCACCGCAATCGCGTTCGTGGCGCTGGCGGTGTCGGGGCTAGTGATCCTGTTCGGCAAGAACGTTCTGCTCCCGCTGATCGGCTACACGCTGTTCTCGTGGCTCGCGCTGCTGGCGAAGAACCTGCACAACTTCGTCGGGCCGGTGTTCGTCGTCTGCACGATCCTGATGTTCCTCGCGTTCGTCCGCGACAACGTCTGGCAGCAGGGCGACGCGGAGTGGATCCGCAAGGGCGGCGGGCTCCTCAAGGGCGAGCACGTTCCGTCCCACCGCTTCAACTTCGGCGAGAAGTCGTGGTTCTGGTTCGGCGTCGTGTTCCTCGGGATCGTCGTCGGCGTGTCGGGACTCGTCCTCGATTTCCCGAACTTCGAGCAGACGCGCGCGACGATGCAGATCGCGAACATCGTCCACCTGGTCGCTGCGATCGTGTTCATCGGCCTCTCGCTCGGCCACATCTACATGGGCACGGTCGGCGTCGACGGGGCGCTGGAGTCGATGCGCAGCGGCTACGTCGACGAGACGTGGGCGAAGGAGCACCACGAGTACTGGTACAACGACATCAAGGCCGGGAAGATCCCGGCGGGCGACGAGGCGGAGCCGCCGATGCGGCATCGGCCCGCCTGATCGCACGAGGGGCAAGAGGAGGATGGGACGATGACCACGACGATCCGCGGACTCATGGGCGCGGCCCTGGTGCTGGCGTGCTTCGGCGCAGCGGTGGCGAAGTTGCCGCCGCCCGCGCCGCCCACCGACGCCCAGAAGGCCGCGGCCGAGGAGAAGAAAGCCAAGGACGCCGCCGCTGCCGAGGCGGGCAAGGCGGCCCAGGCCCGCGCAGAGGATCGCGCCGCCGCCCGCTATTTCGCCGAGATGAAGGCGAAGGGCAAGGCGGTCACGCCGGCGCAGATGCCGCCGGCGGCCCCGGCGGCCCCCGCTGCAAAGGCGGGGGCGGCACCGGCCAAGACGGCCGCGCCGGCGAAGAAATAGCGGAGCACGAGCTCCGGCAAGGGGGACGGGGCGCAAGCGCGCCCCGTTTTTTTTTCAGCCTGCCCCGTCGGGCTGAAGCCCGACCCACGGCCTCGCGCGACGCCCTGTGGGTCGGCCTTCAGGCCGACGCCCTCCCGGCGCCGCGCCCGCCCCGCCCCCCGCCCTCGCCGCCTTCCTGCGCACGAAACGTGCGCGTATCGGTGCAAGCACGCACGTTCGTTGCCGCACGTGCCGCCGCATCCGCGTGAAGATGGCGCCCTTCCGCCTCCGGTCCTTGCTCAGACGATGAACCTCACCGAATCGCTGCTCCACGCCCTGAAGGCGCACGGCGCCCGCCGCATCTTCGGCATTCCCGGCGACTTCGCGCTGCCCTATTTCCGCGTCATCGAGGAGTCCGGCATCCTGCCGCTGCACACGCTGTCGCACGAGCCCGCGGTCGGGTTCGCGGCCGACGCCGCCGCGCGCGTGCAGGGCGGCTTGGGCGTCGCCGCGGTGACCTGGGGCGCGGGCGCGCTCAACATGGTCAACGCGGTCGCGGCGGCCTACGCGGAGAAGTCGCCGGTCGTCGTGCTCTCCGGCGGGCCGGGCAAGGGCGAATCGCGCTCGGGCCTCCTGCTGCACCACCAGGCGAAGTCGCTCGACTCTCAGTACCGGATCTTCGAGGAGATCACCTGCGATCGCACGCGGCTCGATGACGCCGCGAAGGCGCCCGCCGAGATCGCGCGCGTGCTGGCGAGCGCGCTGCGCCACTCGCAGCCCGTCTACATCGAGCTGCCGCGCGACATGGTGCGCGTGCCGTGCGAGCCGGTCGTCGCCGAGGCGCCAGCGGCCATCGACGAGGACGCGCTCGCCGCGTGCGTCGACGAGCTGCTCGCGCGACTGGCGAGCGCGAAGTCGCCGGTGCTGATGGCCGGCATCGAGGTGCGGCGGTTCGGCCTCGAGGACCGCGTCGCGGAGCTGTCGCGGCGGCTGGGCCTGCCGGTCGTGACGAGCTTCATGGGACGCGGACTGCTCGCCGACGCCGATGCGCCGCTCGTCGGCACCTACATGGGCGTCGCGGGCGAGCCGGAGCTCTCGCGGCTCGTCGAGTCGTCGGACGGGCTGCTGCTGCTGGGCGAGATCGTGTGCGACACCAACTTCGCGGTCTCCGAGCGCAAGATCGACCTTCGACGCACGATCCAGGCGCTCGACGGGCAGGTGAAGATGGGCTACCACGTCTATCCGGACATCCCGCTCGGTGCGCTGGTCGACCGACTGCTCGCGCGCGTTCCCGCGACCGGTCGCCATTTCGACGTTCGCCGCGCAGCGTTCCCGCGCGGCATGCCCGCCGACGACGCGACGATCGCGCCCAACGACATCGCGACGGCGATCAACGACCTGATGGCGGCGCACGGCAAGATACCGATCGCCTCCGACATCGGAGACTGCCTGTTCACCGCGATGGACGTCGAGCACACGGCGCTCGTCGCGCCCGGCTATTACGCGACGATGGGCTTCGGCGTGCCCGCGGGGCTGGGCGTGCAGGCGGCGACCGGGTCGCGTCCGCTGGTGCTGGTCGGCGACGGCGCGTTCCAGATGACCGGCTGGGAGCTCGGCAACTGCCCGCGCTACGGCTGGGACCCGATCGTGATCGTGTTCAACAACGCGAGCTGGGAGATGCTGCGCACGTTCCAGCCCGAGTCGTCGTTCAACGACCTGGGCGACTGGAAGTTCGCGGAGATGGCGGCGGGGCTCGGCGGCGACGGCGTGCGCGTGCGAACCCGGCGCGAGCTCGCCGCGGCGCTCGCGCATGCGCACGCGACGCGAGGACGCTTCCAGCTGATCGAGGCGATGATCCCGAGGGGCGTGCTGTCGCAGACGCTCGCTCGGTTCGTCGCCGGCGTGAAGCGGCTGTCGATGCCGGCCGGCTGAATCAAAGGCTTGTCACCGGGGAATCGAGGGCGCGAGGCTCGCCATTCGCGCCAGTGGCGGCGTTGCCGGGGTACTGGCGTTTGCGATTGCCGCGCATCGGCGCTAGCGCCCCGGCAGCGCTATCGGGCGCTAGATCGACATCGCCTGCCCGCCGTTGATGTCGAGCGTGGCGCCGTTGACGAAACCCGCCTCCTCGGAGGCGAGGTAGGCGACCGCGGCCGCGATGTCCTCGACCCGGCCCTGCCGCCGCACCGGGATCGACGCCACGATGCGCGCACGCTCCTCGGCGGAATGGCGCTCGTCGAGGAAACGCTCGACGCGCGGGGTGAGGATGGCCCCCGGGCAGATCGTGTTGCAGGTGATGCCGTCCGGGCCGAACTCCTGCGCGATCTGCAGCGTGAACGCCTGCATCGCCCCCTTGGCGGCCACGTAGGGCGTGCCGGTGAACAGCGAGCCGAAGCGCCCCGCCTTGCTGCCCATGTTGATGATCCGGCCGTAGCCGTTCCTGCGCATCACCGGGATCACCGCGCGCGTCGTCGTCACGCAGGCGGTCACGTTCACCGCCATGACGCGCTCCCAGTCCTCGTCGGACTGCTCGAGGAAGTGGAACGGCACGCGCAGCGATCCGCCGATGTTGTTCACCAGCACGTCGATGCGCCCCTCGCGCGCCGCGAGCTCGTCGACCGCGGCCTCGACCTGGGCGCGCTCGAGCATGTCGAGCCGGCGGCCGGCGACGTCGAGGCCGCGCTGCTTCGCCTCGGCCAGCGCAGCCTCCAGCGCCGCGCCGTCGCGGTCCCAGATGGTGACGCGCGCGCCTTCGGCCGCGAGGCGATAGGCCGCGCCCTGTCCCAGGCCGGCGGCCGCGGCCGTGATCAGCGCGACGCGATGCTCGAAGCGGCGCATGGTCGTGTTGGCGTCGACGGACGGCTCAGATGAGTCCCGGGAGACCTGGGCGCTGTGACTCGATTCCGGGTCGACCGTGACGTCGATCACGCACGGCACGCCGCTGCGATGCGCCTCGGCGAGCGCATCGTCGAGCTGCCCCGGCGCGTCGACGCGCAGCCCCTTGCAGCCGAGGCCTTCGGCGATGCGCGCGAAATCGATGTCCGCGTAGTCGACCGCGATGGGCGATGCCTTGAGGTTGTCGCGCACCATGCCGAGCCCGGAGTTGTTCGCCACCACCACCACGATGGGGAGATCGTTCTGCACGCAGGTGGTGAGCACCGGCATCGTCATCATGAATCCCCCGTCGCCCACCAGGCAGGTGACGCGCTTGCCCGGGTGCACGAGCTTGGCGGCGGCCGCCGCCGGCGGTCCCCATCCCATGCCTCCGATGCCGCCAGGAACGATGAGCTGGCCCGGCGTCCTGATCTTGAGCTGGCTCGTCGCCCAGATCCGGTTCGAGCCCGCGTCGAGCGTCAGCAGGTCCTGCGGCTGCAGGAAGCGCTCGAACGTCCGGATCACGTCCGACAGGCTGACGCTCCCCGGCGCCGCCGTGTGTTGCGCCACCGTCCAGTAGCCGGTGGCTTCCTGGATCGCCGCCACCGCCGCGCGCCTCGCGCGCGTGCTCGCCTCGTCGTATCCGCGGTCGAGCAGCAGGTCGATCACGTCGCCGCAGTCGCCCTGCACCGCGAGGTCCATCGGATACACCCAGGCCGAGTTGCGGGGATCGACGTCGACCTGCGCGAGCGTCTGCTCGCCGGGCCGGATCAGCCTCGCGTCGCGAAAGCGCGTGTAGTCCGGCCCGAGGCTCGCGCCGAGCACGATCACGCAGTCGGCCTGCTCGAGCGCGCGGTTGGCGGCCGCCATGCCCCAGGTCCCCAGCATGCCGACGCTGTAGGGCCCGTCCTCCGCCACCACGCCCTTGGCGTTGTAGCTCGTCGCGACCGCCGCGCCGCTCAGGTCCGCGAGCCGCGCCAGCTTCTCGCCGGCCTGGGCAGCCACCACGCCGTTGCCCGCGACGATCACCGGGAAGCGCGCGTTCGCGAGCATGTCTCCGAGCTGCGCGACGGCGGCGGCGTCCGGTCGCGCCCGGGTGTGCGCGAAGTAGCCCGAGCTCGGGAACAGTCGTGCGCGCGGAGACGCCGGCATCTCGCGCCGGATGATCGGCGTCTTGAGGATCACCGCGGCGGGACCCTGGCGCGGCAGCGACGCGTGCTTGAACGCCATCTGGATGCCGTACACCGCGTCCTGCGGCTCCGTGGCGTAGGTGCAGTACTTGGTGATCGAGCCCAGCATCTGGCGGATGTCCGCGCCGCCGTAGTCGCCGGTCATCGTCTGGTACACGCCGTACTGGCCGAAGCCGTCGTAGTCGGACGTCTCGGTGAGCACCACCATCGGCGAGCCGGCGAAGTGCGCCTCGAGGATGCCGACGGCCCCTGTCGTCGATGCGAACGGCCCCTGTCCCATGAACAGGCCCGGGCGGCCGGTCAGCCGACCGGTCACCTGCGCCATGATCGAGGCGATCTGCTCGGAGCGCGTGAGCACCACGCGGATGTCCTTGCGCCGCTTGTGGAACTCGTCGAGCGTCCAGGTGATGCCGAGCCCCGGCAGCGTGAACGCGGTCTGCGCGCCGCACTCGATCAGCGTCTCGACGATGGCTTGCTTGGTCTGCATGGGGTCCCTGATGCGGATCGGTCCTGTGGCGGCCGGTTCAATACCGGCCGAGCGAGTGCGCCGTCTCGACCATGCGGCCGAGATTCTGCGGCAGCGTCCCCGAATGGAACGCGTTGCTCGACGAAATCATGTAGCCGCCGCCGGCCGCGCCCTCGCGCAGGCAGCGGCGGACTTCCGCTTCCACCTGCTCGGCCGAATCGCGGCAGAGCACGTCGATGCAGTCCACGTTCCCGATCAGGCACACCCGGTGGCCGAAGCGCTGCTTGAAGTCGGCGAGGCTCTGCGTCGGCAGCGGCTGGATCGGATGCAGGCCGTCCACGCCGGTGTCGAGGATCGGCTCGGCCAGTCCGGCGAGGTTGCCGCAGCAGTGCTTGACCACCTTCAGGCCCGCGCCGTGAGCGGTCTCGACGATCTGCCGCAGGCCGGGCTGGATGAACTCGACCCACATGTCGGGCGACATGAACGGCCCGGAATTGAACGCGTAGTCGTCCGTCAGGCGGACGATGTCGACGCCGGTCTCCGCCGCGTGCTGCACCAGGCGGCAGTTGTAGTCGACGACGAGCGCGATGATGCGTTTGACGAACCCGGGATTGTCCAGCAGGTCGACGAGGAACGCGTCCATTCCGCGCAGCTTCCACGGGATCGAGAACGCGTCGGTCATGCCGAGGACCACGGGCTTCTCGCGCTTGTAGCGCGCCACCGCTTTCGCGTGCTTCGCCAGGCGGAACGGGTCCCGCGGATCGGGCGGCACCAGCTTCTCGAAGTCCGCCTCGCTCCGGACGGGATGGCCCACGGGCGAGGGCATCACGTTCTCCTCCAGCCTCACGACGATGCCCCATTCGTCGCGGAAGAACTGCTTGTCCCGGTCGACCTCCTCGTACCGGTAGGCCTCGCGGTGGGACACGGCGTCGAGGTCGTACCGGTCGACGACGTCCTCCAGCGTGCCGCCCGGCGCCAGCGCATCGATGATGTTCGATGCCAGCGAGCACTCGAAGACCGGCACGCGATCCGGCATCTCCCGAGCGAGCGCGGCGAACACGCGCTGGTACGAATTCATCCTATTCCTTCGGGATGCCGGATTCGCGCAGCAGGCGTCCGTTGCGCTCGAATTCCGCCGCGACGAAGCTCGCGAAGGACTTGCCGTCCAGGTACTTGACCGGCGTCTGCAGCGTCTGCATCTGCTTCGTGAAGGCTTCGGAGGACGTCGCCACCTTGCACGCGTTCTCGAGCGCCGCGAGCACGGGCGCGGGCGTCCCCTTCGGCACCGCCAGCCCGCCCCAGACCTCGAAGCTCAGCGCAGGGCCGCCCTGCTCGACGATCGTCGGCACGTTCGGGTGGTCGGGAAGGCGGTTGGGCGCCAGGACGAACAGCGCGCGGATCTTGTCGGCGTGGGCGGTCATGAACGTCGGATGGGAGACGAACATCGTGATGTGCCCGCCGAGGATGCTCGCGAGCGCGTCGGCCTCGCCCTTGTGCGGGACGTGGAAGACGTCGATGTTCGCCGCCTTCGCGAGCGCGACGACGGCGAGATGCGGGACCGAACCGATCCCGGACGAGCCGTAGTTGAGCTTGCCCGGGTTCGCCTTCGCGTGCGCGACCAGTTCGCCGTACGTCTTGTAGGGCGCGTCGGCCCGCACCAGCAGGAGCTGCGGGTTCGAATAGACGAGGCAGACGTAGTCGAACGAATCCGGTCCGTACGGCAGGGTCCGCAGGTTCGGCTGCGTGGTCATCGGGCCCACCGGCAGCATGCCGATCGTGTGGCCGTCCTTCGCGGCATTGGCCACCTCGGTGGCTCCCATCGTGCCGCCGGCGCCGGCCTTGTTGACGACGACGACCGGCTGGCCGAGGACCTTGGACATCTCCGCGCCGAGGCCGCGGGCCAGGACGTCGGTCGTGCCGCCCGGGCCGAAGGGCACGACGATGGTCACCGGCCGGGTCGGAAAGGCCTGGGCGAGGGCGGCCGGCGACGTGCCGACCAGCAGGACGAGGGACAGCAGGGCGGTGAGGGTCTGCATGGCGGTTCCTCCTTCGGTGTTCCGATGGGACGCGATGCGGATCGGCATTCAGGCGGCGCGCCGCCCGTGGCCGATGTCGAAATCGTTGCCGGCGCGATCGGTGCCGCGCAGCAGCCACAGCGGTCGCCCGGTGTAGTTCATCAGCTGCGAGGTCTTCGCCGCGTACGCGTTGGCCGGGAACGCCGGGTCGCGCACGTAGCGCGACGTCGCCGGCATGTACCGGATCGCGTAGTCCGAGCGCCGCTTCGTCGACCGGTTCTCGCTCGAGCCGTGGATCACGTAGACGTCGTGGATCGAGATCTGGCCCGCGTACAGTGCATCGTCCCTCGCGAGGCTCTCGTCGAGATCCGCGACCTGCTGCCGGATCGCGACGTTCGACGCCTCGACGAACTCGTGCGCCACGACGCTGCGTTGCTTGTGCGAGCCGGGGATGTAGCGCATGCACCCGTTCTCCGGCAGCGAGTCGTCGACGGCGATGCGCACCGTCACCGTGGCGAGCGGATCGATCGGCCAGTACTGCCCGTCCTGGTGCCAGGGGACGGCCATGCCGTGCCCGGCGGGCTTGCAGAACAACTGGCTGCCCCAGAGGATGATGTCGGGCCCGATCAGCTGCTCGACCATGTCGACGATCTCGGGAAAGCGGCAGAAGTCCAGCCAGGCCTGGCTGCCGAGGATCTTCGCCGACTGCCCCCACGGATTGTGCGCGCCGGACAGGAGCTCGGGCCGCACGTCCGGATGCCGGGCGACCAGGTCGTCCACCTCGGCGCGCATCCGGGCCAGCATGTCGGCGGGGATCCGGTAATCCGGGATCACCAGGCCCTCCTCGTGGTAGCGCGCGATCTCCTCGTCGCTCAGCCGTGTCTTTCGTGCCGGTGCGGTCATGGGCTTTCCTCCTGCGGGATCCCGGGCGATGCCGACATCAGTTCGACCAGGTGCCGCCGTTGACGTCCAGTACGTGGCCGGTGACGTAGGACGCCGCCGGTGAACAGAGGTAGAAGCACGCCTCGGCGACCTCCTCGGGTTGCCCCAGTCGCCCGAGCGGCACGCGCGCGGCGATGGCGGACCATCGGTCCCGGGGAATCATGTCGCCCTCGATCGAGCCGGGCGCGACGCAGTTCACCCGCACGCCGCAAGGCGCGAGCTCCACGGCGAGCGACCGGGTGAGCGAGATCACCCCGGCCTTCGCGGCGCAGTAGTGGGGCTTGGTGCCCGACGGCGAAGGGTCGAGCGCGGCGTAGCCCACGCGCGCCGCGCGCGACGAGATCAGGACCGCACTGCCGCGCGCCGACTTCAGCGCCGCGAGCGCCGCCCGCGCGACGTGGAAGGCGCCGTTGAGATTGACGTCGATCACCTCCGCCCACTCCGCGGGACTGATGTCGCCGAACGGCAGCGGCGGGCGCGTGATCGCGGCGGAGTGGACCAGCGCCGTCAGCGGGCCGTTTGCCGCCGCCGCGGCCACCAGGCGCTCGCAGGCCGCGTAGTCGCGCACGTCGCATTCGACCCACGCGATGCCGTCGGGCAGCGGCGCGGGCGGAGGCACCAGGTCGCCGACGACGACCAGGTGCGAAGACGCGAAGCGGCGGGCGATCGACCACCCGATGTTCCGGCTGCCTCCGGTGACCAGCGCGACCGGTCGCATTGCGGTTCCCCCTGCGCGTGTTTGCTGCGCCGCACCGGATCGTCGATCGGCACGGCTGCGGCGAAGGACAGTCTAGGGGGCGATCGCGATAGCCGGATAGTGACTTATCACGATCATGTGATCATGATCAGTGATCATCTGCGACGCCGCGGCGGCCCCGCCGCAGCGACGCGATGCAGCGCCTGCACGAAGCGTTCGACGACGGGCGGGCGGCCGGCCCGCGACTTGCGGCTGAACACCGCGAGCGGCGGCAGCATCGCCACCGGGGTCACCGGCAGCACCCCGAGCAGTCCGCGCGAGTGCTGCAGCGGGACGTTCTCGCTGCGCATCGCGCCCAGCAGGCTCCCGTCGAGGCCGATCAGCGCCGCCATCGTGATCGGCGACAGCGTCTCCACCGCCGCCGCCGGCGGGGTCAGCCCCTGGTCGAAGTACGCCGACATGAAGGCGCGCCGCACCAGCGAGTCGCGCGGCTGCAGCACCCAGCTTTCCTCCAGCAGGTCCTTCCAGTGCAGTCGCCGGGCACGCGCCAGCCGGTGCGACGACGACGCCACCACCGACACGCGATCCTCGCGGATCACTTCCGAAACGAGCTCGCCGATCGCGTCGGCGCCGAACACCTCCGGCGCAAGCGCGCCGAAGACGCAATCCAGGTCGCCCGCCATCAGGCTGTCCAGCAGGTCGCGAACCGGGCCTTCGCGGAGGCGGACCGCGACGCCCGGCTGCATCGCGCGCAGCCGCACGATCGCGGCAGGCGCGATCGACGTGATCGAGAACGTGCCGATGCGCAGCAGGGCGCTCGCGCCGGTGCGCAGGGCCGCCACCTCTTCCTCGGTCGCTGCGACCTCGTTGCAGATGGCGCCCGCCCGCCGGATGGCCGCCAGGCCGAGCGCGTTCGGCGTCACGCCGGTCCGGCTGCGCTCGAACAGCGGCGCGCCGAACACGTCCTCGACCTCGCGCAGCATCTTGCTCACGGCGGGCTGGCTGAGGTTCAGTCGCCGCGCCGCGCCGCGGACGGTGGGCAGGTCGCGGAGCACGGTGAGGAGCTCGAGGTGGCGCAGCCGCAGTCGGCGCAGCAAGGCGCTGTTGATCACGGTCTGCACCGACGTGCCCATGCTTCCCTTGCGCTGGTCGCGACACCCTATGATATTCGGTGGAGGCGATCGGTGAAGGTCGCCGTTCCATTGGTGTCTGGCGGCGCGCGTCGAACACGACGCCCGTGCCGGGCGCCAACGCGGAACTGGGCCGCGGGGGGCGCTGGTGGAGAGAGCGGGATGGGCGACCGCCGTCTCGCAGACGCTCCGCTCAACCCGCACGCTCCCGCATGCGGGTTGGCGGTCGTGCGATCATCGCTCGCGCGCCGATCGTACGAACCCCCACTGGTCGGGGGTTCTCAACCCTCCCTGGCCAACGAAAAAGGGCCCGCGAGGGGCCCGTTTTTCGTTGGCGGAGAGAGAGGGATTCGAACCCCCGATACGTTGCCGTATACCTGATTTCGAGTCAGGCGCCTTCGACCACTCGGCCATCTCTCCGACAGCCGGAAATTATACCCGAGTCCCGGCCGAGGCCGGACGTCCGCCGCCCGGTGCTAGACTCGCCGCGCCGATCCGCGCCCGCCCATGGTTCGCGAGCATGTGCCTCCAGATCCTCCCCGACCGGATGCTGCCACCCCATGTGACGACCGCCCGCGTCCCGGGAGCCGCGTGAACACGGGTGATCCCGCGGTACTCGCCCGCCTGGTCCGGGCCGGCCTCGTCACCGCGGTCGTCGCCGGTCTCGCGATCGGCGCCCTCGACCTCGCGGCACCGCTGCAGCGACGGCTGGCCGACGCCGGCTTCGCGTTCCTGCGCGGCCATGCCGCCCCCGTCTCCGACGGCATCGTCGTCGTCGGCATCGACGAGGCCACCGTCGCGTCGCTGCCCGAGCCGATGACGCTGTGGCATCGGCACCTCGGCGCGTTTCTCGCGGCCGCCGCGCAGGCGCGCGCGCGCGTCGTCGGCGTCGATCTGGTGCTGCCCGACCGCAGCCACGCCGCGATCGCGCCCGACCTCGACCGCGCGCTCGTCGACGGCATCCTGCGTATGCGCCAGGCGGGCGGCGTGGTGCTTGCCCTCACGGTCGACGAAGGAGGGCGCCCCCGCGCGGTCCATCCGGCCTTCCAGGGAGCGGCGGGTCCGCAGGGCGCCGGGTTCGCGCTGTGGCGCGCCGATCCCGATGGCACCGTGCGCACGTTCGACGAGCGCCTCGGCACGGGCGGCGAGGTTGTCCCCACGTTCGTCGGACAACTCGCGCGCGCGCTCGGCGTCGAGCCGGTCGCCGGACGCATCAACTACGCACTGGGTGCGGGCTTCGACGTGCTGCCGCTCGCGACGGTGCTGCGGTGGATCCGCGACGGCGACGAGCGCACGCTCGCCGCGGCGCTCGAAGGCAACGTGGTGCTCGTGGGATCGGTGCTCCCGTTCTTGGATCGCACCCGGGTTCCGGTGCCGCTCGTCCGCGGCGGCGCAGCCGAAGACGACGAGCCCGGCGTGCTCGTGCACGCGCAGGCCCTGCGCACCCTGCTCGCGGGGCGAACGGTGCAGCCGCTGCCCGCATGGGTTGCGGCGTTGCTCGCGGGGCTCGCCGGATTCGCGTGGCTGGGCGGTCGCCGGCCCGCCGCTGCGCTCGCGACGGTGCTCGCCGGGTCGGCGGTCGTGTTCGGCGCGGGTCTCTGGGCGCTCGCTCGCGACGTGCTGGCGCCCGTGGCGGCCGTCGTCGTCACGCTCACGCTCGCGGCCGGCGCGCGGCTCGCGCTCGAGGCGACGGTCGCGTGGCGCGAACGGATCCGGCTGCGCGGCGTCTTCTCGGGCTATGTCAGCCCGCAGGTGATGGCCGAGATCGAGGCCGGACGGCTCGAGGGGCTCGCGAACGCGCGCAGGTTCGTCTGCGTGCTCGTGATGGACGTGCGCGGGTTCACGACGCGCGCGGAGCGCGAGCCTCCCGACCGAGTCCTGGCGTTGCTGAACGAGCTGTGCGAGCAGGCGACCGAGGCGATCCACGGGCGCGGCGGCACGGTGGACAAGTTCATGGGGGACGGCATCCTCGCGTTCTTCGGCGCGCCCGCGTCGATGGACGACGCGTGCGGCGCGGCGTTCGGCGCGGCGATCGACATCCTTGAGCGCGTCCGGCGGATCGGCGACACTTCGCCTGCAGCCGCCGGCACGCCGCTCGCCGTCGGCGTCGGCCTCGCCTGCGGCGAGGCGACCGTCGGCCACGTCGGCGCGGCGACGCGGCATTCGTACACGGCGATCGGCGACTGCGTGAACGTCGCCTCGCGGCTCGAGTCGCTGACCAAGGAGGTCGGGGTGCCGCTGGTGATGACGAAGGACGTGGCCACGCGGATAGGCGAGCGCGCCGGACTCGTTCCGCTCGGGGTCCACGCGATCAAGGGACATACGTCGCTGGAGGTCGTCGGATGGCGCTGACGTCGGTCGGAAGGTCGGTCCGGGCGGGCGCGCGCGCGGCGGCGGTGTTCGCGCTCGCGTGCGGTTGCGCGTTCGCCCAGCCGGTCTCGGTCGTCACCGACGTGCAGGGACCAGCGACGATGGCGAACGCCACGGGCACACCGGTCGCCATCCTCCAGACGCTCAACGTGGGCGACAGGGTGCGCCTTGCCGCCGGCGCCCGCGTCGCGCTGCTGTACTACGCCGATGGCGCGCAGTACGACGCGCGCGGTCCGGGCGAGATCACGCTCGAGGCGCAGCGGCCGCAGGCGTCGTCCGGGGCGGTCGTCCAGGCGCGCGCGGCGACGGCGCCGTCGGCGATGCGCCTGAAGCCCGGCGGACTCGTGCAGGGGGCGGTCGTGATGCGCAACCTGGGCCTGCGGGTCGTCGCGCCCGACCCGCAGGTGCTGTCGCCGCGGCCCGAGCTCGCGTGGACCGATTCGCGCACCGGCACCGTCTACGACGTCGCGGTGATCGACGCATCGGGGGCGCGCGCGTTCGAGCAGACGACCACTGCGCGCACGGCACAGGTTCCCGAGTCGCGCGCCCTCGCGCCGGGCCAGTCCTATGCGCTGCAGGTGACCGCGCGCATCGGCGACCAGGTCGTCCAGGTCGCACGCGCCGAGTTTCGCGTCGCCCCGGCGGACCTGCAGGCGCAGGCGAAGGCGCTCGCGCCCTCGACCGACGCCCCGGTGGCCGAGCGTGTCGCCTATGCGCTCTGGCTCGAGCAGAACGACCTGCGCGACGAGGCGCGCCGCTGGTGGGCCGCGGCCGCGCAGTCGCGCCCGGAGCAGGGAAGCCTGAAGGAACGCGCGGGCGCCCGCTGAGGCCTCCGCCCGCGCATCAACGAAGGTGGAGCGCCAATGAACGTACGCCGCCCGACGCGTCGTGAGTTCCTGCAGCTGGGAGCGGCGACCGCGCTCGTTCCCGGCATCGTGATGCCCGTCGCCGCGGCGGCGGATCCGTCGCGCCTCGCGCTCGTCGTCGGCAACGACGCCTATCCGGGCGCGCCGCTTTCCAACGCGGTGAACGACGCGAAGGCGATGTCGGCGCTGCTCGGCGAGGCGGGATTCGGCGTCGACCTGCGCACGAACGTGGACCGGACGGCGTTCGGCGACGCGACGAGGCAGTTCGCGGAAGCCGCGCAGAAGAGCGACGTGAAGCTCGTCTTCTTCTATTACGCGGGGCACGGCGCGCAGCTGGACTGGCGCAACTACCTGCTGCCGGTCGACGCGCGGGTGAACACGTCGGCCGACCTTCCGGCGCAGTGCGTCGACCTGGCCTCGCTGCTGACCGGGCTCGCGCGGGCGAAGGGCAAGACGTTCGTGATCGTGCTGGATGCGTGCCGCGACAATCCGTTCGGCGCCTCGTTCCGGCCGACGCAGAAGGGGCTGTCGCAGTTCGACGCGCCGTCCGGGAGCCTGCTCGCGTTCTCGACCGCGCCGGGCCGCGTGGCGGCGGACGCCTCGGGCGCGTCGGCGCAATCCGGCCTCTACGCCGAGCACCTGGTGCGCGAGCTGTCGGTCCGGGCGACGCGGCTCGAGGATGCGCTGAAGCGCGTGCGGCTCGCGGTGCGGATCGCATCGAAGGGGACGCAGGTGCCGTGGGAATCGACGTCGCTCGAGAGCGACGTGTTCCTGTTCCCGGCCGCGAGGAAGCTCACGGAGGCCGAGCTCGAGGCCGAGATCCAGCGCGAGCTCGACACCTGGAACCGCGTCAAGGGATCGAAGGAGACGAAGGAGTGGGCCGCTTTCCTGCGCGATTGGCCGAGCGGGCGGTTCGCCGAGATCGCGCAGACGCGGCTCGCGTACTTCGCCGCGCGCGACGAGGCCGCGCGCGTGCCGGTGCAGATCGCCGCTGCGCCCGCGCAGCCTGCGCTACCCACGCTGTCCGCGGTTCCGGCGCAAGGTCCGGCGCCCACCGTCGCCGCGCCGGAGATCGTGCTGGCCGAGCCGCGCGTCCGCGAGCCTGCGCAACTCGTCGTGGGGTCCGGCCCCGACGTGCCGGTGCTGATGCGTCCGTCGGCGAACCCGATGTCGGCGGGAACCTACGCGATCGACCGCGGCTACTCGGTCGGCGACGAGGTCGTCTACCTGCAGTCGGACCCGGTGTACGGCGGAGCCACGAAGACGCTCACCTGGCGCGTCACGAAGGTCGATCTCGACGCGGACCGCGTCGAGATCAACGACGGTTTCATCGTGCTCGACAGCATGGGCAATCCGCTCGTCTGGGACGGCGCGACCTACGAGCCGAGGCTGCAGGCGATCCCCGCGGAAGTCCAGGTCGGAAAGCGCTGGACGACGCGGTTCCGGTTCGCGCGCGGGGCGGAGCGATCGGAGTCCTACTACAACTACGTCGTCGTCGCACGGGAGCGCGTCATGCTGCCGTTCGGCGAGATCGAGGCGTTCCGCATCGACGGCGACGGCTTCAACAACTTCGGCTCGCACCTCACGATTCGGCACTGGCTGGTGCCGGGCATCAACTACTCGCTTCGCACCGACACGATCCGCTACGACGGCCGGAGCATGCGCGCGCAGTACGCGGAGCGCCGCGAGATGGTCTCGTGCCGGCAGATGCGCTGGACGCAGGCGTGAGCGTGGTGTCCTTCAGGCGGATGATGCCTCGCCATCCCACGCGTCGCGAATTCCTGCAGCTCGGCGCGACCGCCGTACTCGCTCCCGGACTCGTGCTGCCGGCGGGCGCTGCGGCCGATCCGTCGCGGCTGGCGCTGGTCGTCGGCAACGACGCGTACCCGGGCGCGCCGCTGGGCAACGCGGTAAACGACGCGAAGGCGATGGCGGGCTGCTCGGCAAGGCGGGGTTCGGCGTCGACCTGCGCACGAACGCGGACCGGGGCACGCTGATCGAGGCGACGAAGCGCTTCGCCGAGGCGGCGGCCGCGAGCGAAGCGAAGCTCGTGTTCTTCTACTACGCGGGCCACGGGGCGCAACTGGACTGGCGCAACTACCTGCTGCCCGTCGACGCGCGGTGAACACGTCGGCGGACCTGCCGGCGCAGTGCCTCGACCTGGCGTCGCTGCTGACCAGCTCGCGCGGGCGAAGGGCAGGACGTTCGTGATCGTGCTGGACGCGTGCCGGACAATCCGTTCGGCGCGTCGTACCGTCCGGCGCAGAAGGGTTTGTCGCAGTTCGACGCGCCGCCCTCGAGCCTGCTCGCGTTCTCGACGGCGCCGGGGAGCGTGGCGGCGGACGCCGCCGGGAGCGGGGGGCAATCGGGCCTCTATGCCGAGCACCTGGTACGCGAGCTGGGCGTGCCGGCGACGCGGCTCGAGGATGCGCTCAAGCGGGTGAGGCTGGCGGTGCGGATCGCGTCGAAGGGGGCGCAGGTGCCGTGGAGTCGACGTCGCTGGAGGGCGACGTGTTCCTGTTTCCGACGGCGAGGAAGCTCTCCGAGGCGGAGCTCGAGGCGGAAGTCCAGCGCGACCTGGAAGCGTGGAACCGGACGAAGGGATCGAAGGACGCGAAGGACTGGATCACGTACCTGCGGGAGCATCCGAGCGGACGGTTCGCCGAGATCGCGCAGACGCGTCTCGCTTATTTCGTCGCGCGGGACGAGGCCGCGCGAACGCCGGTGCAGGTTGCGGCGGTCACGTCGCGCCGGCGCCAGTGCACGATGTCCCGGTTCCGGTCCAGGGCGCCCCGGCTGCCGTCGCCGCGCCGGCGATCGTCCTGGCCGAATGGAAGCGCCGACAGCCGGCGCAGCTCGAGATCGTTCCCGGACTCCCGCCCCCCGTCCTGATTCGCCCGTCGGCGAACCCGATGTCCGCCGGGACCTATCCGCTCGATCGCAACTACTCGGAAGGCGACGTCGCCGTCTATTCGACGTTCGACCCGGTATACGCACGCGCGACCGGCCGCGAGGAACATCGGGTGACGCGCGTCGACCTCGACGCCGACCGGATCGAGATCAACGACGGGCAGATCGTGATCGACAGCATGGGCAATCCGCTCAAGCTGGGCACGTTCACCTACGATCCCAGGCTCCAGTCCAGCCCGGCCGAGCTCCAGCTCGGGCGGCGGTGGACGACCCGTTACCGGCGCACGGCCGGAAGCGCGCCGCCGATGGAGGCGTACTACGACTACCATGTGGCGGCTCGCGAGCGGATCAGAATCGCCGCTGGGGAGTTCGAGTCGTTCAGGATCGACGGCGAAGGGTACAACCTGCAGTTTGGCTCGCAGCTCCGGTTCGTGGCCTGGCTCGTGCCCGGACTCAATTTCGCGCTGCGCACCGATTGGCGGCGCCTTGACGGCCGTAGTCTGCGCGTCCTGGACGCCGAAGGTCGCGAGCTCGTGTCCTGCCGGCAGCTGCGCTGGACTCAGGCATGAGTTCCGTGCCTCGTGCCGGAAGTTCGACTTCGTGACGAGGAGACTGCCATGTCTGTCGGAATGCTGATCGCCGCGGGATTGGCCGTGCTCGTGTCGGGATCGATCTCCGGATGGGCGCAGGACGTCGCGCCCGCGCGCGTTTCGTTCACGACGCCGCCATCGAAGTACCAGGATGCACCGACGACGGTCTCCGGAACGATGAACATGCCGGCAAGCCAGGCGGACAAGCTGCCCGCCGTTGTCATCCTGCATTCGTCCGGAGGCGTTGACGCGAGAGGGGCTGCGTACGCCGCAGCGCTCAACAAGGCGGGCATCGCGACGCTCGAGATCGAGATGTTCGCCCGGGGCCAGACCGTCCAGACGCACCCGACTGTGCAGCAGAACATGCCTCATGTATTCGGCGCCCTCGAGTACCTCGCGTCGCGGCCGGAGATCGACCCGGCACGTATCGGCGTCATGGGATTCTCCTGGGGAGGGATGCTTTCGATCGTGGCCGCCACCGATCGATTCACGACCGAGCTCACGCAGGGCAACCGCCGGTTCAAGGCGCATCTGGCGCTCTATCCGGTCTGTTGGATCCACAGCTCGGTTCTCGAGGGAACGGCCATGGCCTCGCCGCACAAGTTCATGAAGCTCGACCCCGACACGTACATGAAATTCACGGGCGCGCCCGTGTTGATCCTGGCGGCGGAGAAGGACGACTACGACGACTCCGATTCGTGTGCGAAGTTCGTCGCCGAGGCCAACAAGTCCGCAGGCGCCGCCTTCACGGAGACCACGTATTCCGGCGCCTACCACGGATGGGACGCGCCCCGCGACGCCCAGTCGACATCCCCCCTCGCGAACAAAGGGCGCGGCGGCACCTGGCGGGGATACGCGAATGCCGAGGCCGGTGAACGGTCGCGTCGGGACGCCGTGCAGTTCTTCGCGAAGAACCTGTGACGCGACAGCGTCGGGTGCGGTGCCGCCGATTCCCGAGGGGCAATTCGATCTACGACGATGCTGGGGAGCCGGGCGTGAACTACTCGCTTCGCAACGACACGATCCGCTACGACGGCCGGAGCCTGCGCGCGCAGTATGCGGAGCGCCGCGAGATGGTCTCGTTCCGGCAGATGCGCTGGCGGCAGGCGTGAGCGCGGTGCGCGCCCGCGCGCGTCTGCGCAGCCTGATGCTTGCTGCGGCGGTCGCTGCCGTTGCCGCGTGGCCGGTCGGCGTCGCCGCGCAGGACGAGGGCGTCGACGCGGCGTCCGACGAGGTCGGAGGCGCGCGACTGTCGCTCGACGACGCGAGGCGCATTCTCGCGCAGGCGCCTCCGCAAGGCGCGACGCCCGAGCGCGAGGCGGACTACTGGCTCGAGCGCCAGCGGGCGGCGTTCACCGTCGGTGACGGCGCGGCCCGCATCGCGGCGCTGCGGCGATTGGTCGAGCTGACGGCGAAGCCGGATCAGGCCTCGCCCTACATCGGTTACCTGTGGCGCGAGATCTGGCGCAACGGCAGCCAGAGCGAGGCGATGGAGATGGGCGAGAAGCTCGTCGACGACAAGTCGCTCGGCACGGCCGCGCGCGCGGCCTACCTCGTGCAGCTGGGGGGAGACCATGCCTCGCTGGGCGAGCGCGCGAAGGCGCGCTCGGCGCTGGCCCGGTCCGAGGCCGAGGCCGCGCGCATCGAGGGCGATCGCAGCAGCCCGGGCGTCGTGTTCCTCTTCACCGAGATCGAGCGGCTGCGCTCGTCGCTGCTGCAGCAGGAGGGCGACTTCGACGGTGCCGAGGCGGCGGCCCGGCGCTCGCTCGGGATGGCGAACGCCGAGGTCGCGCGCCTGCGCTCGATGCGGGGGGCGAACCCGCTCCACGTCGACCGCTCGGTGCGCGAGCGCAATGCCGTGATGGCCCGCGCGGTCTGGCTCGCGGTGGCGCAGGGCAAGAGCGCCGAGGCCGAGCTGATCGCGCGCACGGGGATTCGCCAGGCGCAGGAGGAGGCGACGGCGGGCACGACGCTCGGATACTGGTACGGCCGTCTCGCGCAGGCCCAGCTCGCCCAACGGCGCTATGCCGACGCGTACGCGTCGGCGACGCGGGCGGTAGAGGTCCAGCGCGAAAGCGGGGCGCTTCCGAGCTCCGACCGGATGCAGGACGCGCAGTTCCAGCAGCTGCAGGCGCTCTTCGGACTGGAGCGCTGGAAGGAGGCCGACGGGGTCGCCGCCGGAATGCTGCAGGCGGCGGTCGATGACCCGGTGGCGCGCGCGCGCATCGACAGCGCGGTGCTGCAGGCGATCCTGCACGTCAGGAACGGACGCGCCGACGCCGGTCTCCAGCGCATCGACGGCTCGGCGCGCTACCGGGCGCGCAATTTCGGCGAGGCGCACCCGCTCACCGTCGAGTCCAAGGCGGTGCGCGCGATGGCCTACCAGGCGCTGCGCCGCGACCGCGACGCGCTGTCCGACTACGAGATCGTGTTCCGGTCCCTCTTCGCGCCCGAGACCTCGTTCGCGGACGCCGAGCCGGCCGGCCTGCGCGGGTTCTACACGCCCATCGCGCTGCACTCGTTCCTGTCGATGGTCGAGGCGGCGTATCGCGAAAGCCCCGCGCGCGGCGTCTCCGACGGCATGGCGAGCGACGCATTCCGCGTGGCCGACCGCCTGCGGGCGAGCGCCGTCCAGCAGGCGCTGATCGACGCGTCGGCGCGCGTCGCGATCGGCAATCCGGAGATCGCCGAGTTCGCGCGCCGCGAGCAGGACACGCGCCGCCAGTCGCGCGAGCTCGTTGCGCAGCTCAACGCGCAACTCGAGGCGGACGCGAGGCTCACGAAGGAGGCCCAGGAGCGCCAGAAGGCGAAGCCGGAACCGGCCGAGGCGGCGTCGCAACGTACGTTGGCGAGCGAGCGCCGCGCCGCGATCGCGAAGTCGCGCGAGGCTGTCGCGATGGCCGACAAGGCCCGTGGCGCGATCGTGCGCGAGCTCGCGGCCCGCTTTCCTGCCTACGGGCGCTCGTGAACCCCAAGCCGCCCACGCTCGACCAGGTCGCCGACCTGCTCGATCGCGGGGAGGCGCTGGTGAGCGTCTACACGACGCCGACCGCGACGTTCGTCTGGTTCGTGGGAAGTGGACGCGGGCCGGCGCTGCACGTGTCGCCGCTCGCGCAGGCGGAGGTGCGCGCGCTCGTCGCGAAGCTCCGTGCGACGCTCGACGTCGGCGATCGGCCGTCGCCCGGCTCGGCGCCGGTCGACTTGGCGTCGGCGCACCGGCTCTACCAGGAGCTCCTCGAGCCGTTCGCGTCGCGGCTTGCCGGGGTATCGAGCCTCGTCGTCGCGACCAACGGCGATCTCGCGACGATTCCCTTCGCCGTGCTGGTCAGCGAGCGGCCATCGGCGGGCGAGCCAGCGTGGCTCGTCCGCAAGCACGCGGTGACGCACGTGTCGACGGTGGCCGCGTTTGCCGCGCTTCGGCAGGTCGAACGGCGCGCGACCGCGGCCGAAGCGTTCGCGGGATTCGGCGATCCGGTCTACCGGCGCGGGGTCGCCCCGCCGGCGCCGGGCGCGGTACGCGCGCTGGTGCGCGCCGGGCCGCCGTCTTCGCGCGACGCCGCGTTCACCGAGGCCGACTATGCGCAGTTGCCGCCGCTACCCGAGACGCGCGACGAGATCGTGGCGATCGCACGCGCGCTGGGCGCCGATCCGGGTCGCGACACCTACCTGGGCGAGCGCGCGAGCCGTGGCGCCGCGCTGGGCGCCGGCCTGTCCGGCAGGCGCGTGGTCGCCTTCGCCACGCACGGCCTGCGCCCGGGCGATCTCGCCGGCCTGTCGCGCCCGGCGCTAGCGCTGTCGGTCACGCCGACGCCGGGGGAATCGCCGCTGCTCGTCCTCGACGACGTGATGGGCATGAAGCTCGATGCGGACTGGGTCGTGCTGTCGGCCTGCAACACGGCTTCCGACGACGGGCGCGCCGAGGAGGCGCTGTCGGGGCTCGCGCGGGGCTTCTTCTTCGCCGGCGCGCGATCGGTGCTGGTCACGCACTGGGCGGTCGAGACGCGTTCGGCGCAGGACCTCGTCACGCGCGCGTTCTCGGCGGTGGCCAAGGAGCCGGGAGTCAGCCGTGCCGAAGCGCTGCGGCGGGCGCAGCTCGACCTTGCCGACGGCCGCGCGGACCCGCGCTGGCGGCACCCGTTCTTCTGGGCGCCCTACGCGCTGTCGGGCGACCCGTCGCGTTGAATGTCCGTCAGATCGGCGAGCAGAGCGCCACGCCGTTCGGTCCTTCCGGCACCCAGCCGCGATTGACCATCGCGCGACGCACCGACAGGTCGGGCGTGTGGCGGTGGTTCGCGTCCTGCCGGTTGTTGAAGAACCGGTAGATCGGGATCGTGCCTTCGCGGCAGGCGCCGTTCGCATCGGGCACCTCGATCCAGAACGCCGCGTACGACTCGAGGTTCCAGGTGCCGGGCCACCGCGCGATCACGAACTGGCACTCGGCGGCGTTGGCGGTGAAGAAGTGCGAGTCGATGAGCCCGCCGGCGTAGAAGCGGCACACCGGTTGCACGGCCGGCGGCGCGAGGAACGAGTCGGGGTAGGCGAAGAACACGGTCCCGGTCCGCTCGTACACGCCGCGCATGTGGACATCGAGGTACGCGACCTCGTTCGGGTCCGCGGTGACGAAGTAGTGGTCGTTGTCGGCGCGGTAGTACTCGATCACCGGAATCGCGTTGGGCGGGATCGTGGCGCTGGCCGGCGGCGTGCTCGCGACGGCCGCTCCCGCGTCGAGCAGCCCCGCGCCGCAGAGCGAGCCGGCGCGACACTGCGTGCCGAGCGGGAACTCGCGCGTCGTGCCCTGGAGGATCGACAGCACGCGTCCGGCGGTGAGCGTCGGGTTGCGCGCGAGCATCAGCGAGACGGTGCCCGATACGAGCGGCGCGGAGAAGCTCGTGCCCGCGGCGATCGCGTACGCCGGGTCGCCCGGCGTCGTCGCGCCGTAGGCGTAGGTCGACACGATGAGCGAGGTCTCGTCGTCGCCGTCGCCGCCCGGCGCCGAGAGGTCGACGCGCGGGCCGAAGTTCGAGTACGACGCCCGCTCGCCGGTGTTCCCGGTGGCGCCGACCGTGATCACGCCGCCGCAATTGGCGGGCGAGAACGACTCGACGTCGATCGACGCGTTGCCGGCGGCCACGACGACGACCGCGCCCTGCGCGAGCGCGTCGTCGATCGCCTCCTGGACGGCGGACGAGCAGTTGCCCCAGCCGCCGAGGCTCATGTTGATGACGCGCGCCGGATGCTGGTTGGCGGGCACGCCTGCGATCTGCACGCCGGACGCCCACAGCATCCCTTCGAACACGTCCGCGTCGGTGCCGCCGCACCTGGCGAGCGCGCGCACCGGCAGGATGCTCGCCGCCCAGTCCATGCCGGCGATGCCGATGCCGTTGTCGGCGTTCGCTCCGATCAGCCCGGAGACGAAGAGCCCGTGGAAGAAGCTGTCGAAGCCCGGGACGCCGTCGCCGCACTCGTTGTCGCCGGCCCAGTCGCCCTCGTCGTGCGGATTCGCGTCGCGGCCGTCGCCGTCGCGCGCCGCTTCGGGGTCGGTGACGAAGTCGTAGCCGGGCAGCACGCGGCCGGCGAGGTCGGGATGCGCCACGGTGCCCGTGTCGATGACGGCGACGGTGATGCCGCCCGAGCCCCGCTGCACGTCCCACGCGGCCGACGCGTTCACGCCCGCCACCGGGTCGGTCAGCGACCACTGGATCCCGAACAGCGGATCGTTCGGGGTCGTCTGCGCGACGACGCGGCGCACCGGGTCGGCGTACATCACCGCGGGATCCTGCTCCAGCGCGGAGGCGAGCGCGGCGAGCGCGTCGGGCGCGCGGGCGATCGCGATCGAGACGAGCCACACGTTGCCGACCTTGCGCTCGGCGGCGACGGGCATCCCGATGCGCTCAGCGAACTGCGGCGCGAGCACCGACCAGTCCTCGGCGACGCCGTCGGCGAGCCGGACCATCAGCCGGCGGCCGGGCACGTTGAACCGTGCGTCCGCGGTGGCGGCCTTCGCGAGCGCCCTCGGCGCCCGGAGCGGTTGCGCCCAGAGCACGGACCGATCTTCGCGCAGCAGCTTCGCGAGGCGCGCAGCATCGCTGGCCTCGACCGAAGCTGGCAGCGCGAGATCGAGTGCGCCGGTCCGCGTCGCGGCGGACAGCGTGAGCGGCGTGCCGGCGATGCGCTCGAGCTTCGCGCGCGTCGCGTCGGGCAGCGTTCCGCGCGGCGCGACGGACGGGTGGAGCATCACGCGCAGGCCGCCGACCGGCTCGGCCGCGACGGGCGCGGCGAGCGCGGCGGCGAGGGATGCCGCGGCAAGGGCGAGGCGGAACGGATGGGCCGGGCGGCGAGCGGGGGATGCCATGCGGGGACTCCGTCGGTCGGGGGTCATGCCGGAACCTGGGCGATCCCGCACCGCTGCAAGATCGATGCCATGGGCGCGGCGCCGGGGCCTCTCGGCCGATGGTAGCGAATCCCCGGGCGGGTGTCAGGCGCCTGGCGTCTTCTGGGCGACCTCGCGCGCCATCGCGGCGCGAAAAGGCGACAGTGCCTGGACCATCTGGGCGAAGATCTTCGGGTTGGCCGCGATCACCTGCCCGCCGCGCAGATAGTCGCCTTCGCCGGACAGGTCGCCGATCAGGCCGCCGGCCTCGAGGACGAGCAGGCTGCCCGCGGCGACGTCCCAGGGATTGAGCCCCACCTCGAAGAAGCCGTCGTAGCAGCCCGCCGCGACGTAGGCGAGGTCGAGCGCCGCGGCGCCGGGCCGGCGCAGCCCCGCGGTGTGCGTGATCATCTCCTTCATCATCGCGAGGTAGGTGTCGAGGAAGCTGCCGTCGCGGAACGGGAAGCCGGTCCCGATCAGGCAGTCGCGCAGGTGGTGGCGCTTGCTGACGCGGATGCGCCGGTCGTTCAGGAACGCGCCGCGGCCGCGCGTCGCGGTGAACAGGTCGTTGCGCACCGGGTCGTAGATGACGCCCTGCGTCACGATGCCGCGGTGCTCGAGCGCGATCGACACGCAGTACTGGGGAAACCCGTGCAGGAAGTTGGTCGTCCCGTCGAGCGGGTCGATGATCCACACGTATTCGGCCTCGGCGTTCTCGCCCTTCGCCGTGCCTTCCTCGGCGAGGATCGCGTGGGTCGGATACGCGCCCAGCAGCGTCTCGACGATCGCGGCCTCGGCCGCGTGGTCGATCTCGCTCACGAAGTCCTTCGGCCCCTTCGAGCTGACCTGCAGGAGGTCGAGGTCGCGTGCGCCGCGGTTGATGACGTTTCCTGCGCGGCGTGCCGCCTTGACGGCGGTCGTGAGCATCGGATGCATGGCGGTCGGGGCGCCGCCCCTGGGGGGCGCGCGGAACAAAGAGCGGGAATTCCCGCTATTCTACGCGCCCGGCCATGATCATGGACGACACCCGCGCCAACCCGCTCGACCGCGTCCGCGTCGTGCTCGTCGCGCCCAGCCACCCGGGCAACGTCGGCGCCTCGGCGCGCGCGATGCTCGCGATGGGACTCTCGCACCTCGCGCTCGTCGCGCCGTCGCGCTTCCCCGACCACGAGGCGACCCGGCGCGCCACGGGTGCTACCGCCGTTCTCGACGCGGCGCGGGTCGTCGATTCGCTCGATGAGGCGCTCGAAGGCGTTTCCTGCTCGGTCGGCTACACCTCGCGGCCGCGCGAGTTCGCGGGCGTCGTGGTCTCGGCGCGCGACGCGGCGGCGCTCGCGATCGCGTCGGCGCGTGCGGGGCGCGAAAGCGCGCTCGTCTTCGGCACCGAGATGTCCGGACTCTCGAACGACGACCTCGCGCGCTGCACCGCGGTCGCCACGATCCCGACGAACCCCGCATTCGCGTCGCTCAACCTCGCCGCGGCCGTGCAGGTCGCCGCCTACGAGGCGCGCGTCGCGTCGCAGGGCGACGCCGCCTGGCAGGCGCCGCGCTTCGCGCCCGCCACGCACGACGAGATCGAGCGCCTGCACGAGCACGCGGAGCGCACGTTCGTCGCGATGCGGTTTCTGCATCCGGAGATGCCGCGCCGCCTGATGCCGCGGCTGCGCCGGCTGTTCGCGCGCGCCGGCCTCGAGAAGGAAGAGGTCAGCATCCTTCGCGGCATCCTCGCGCGCGTCGACCAGCTGATCGAGCGGCGGCGATGAGCGCCCCGGGCCGCGCCCGGCCCGGTCTTGGAGGTGGCCAGGTGCGTTGCGCGGGACCGCGCCGGCGGCCGACGATCGTGCCGCCGGCGGCGTCGCCTGCCGCAACTGCGGCGCGGAGGCGCCCGGCGCGTATTGTCCATCGTGCGGACAGGAAACGGCGCTCGAGCTGCCGCGGGCGGGACAGTTCATGCGCGAGGCGGCGGGGCGCTATGTCGCGCTCGACGGGCGGATGGGGCGCACGCTCTTCGCGCTGCTGTTTCGTCCCGGCTTCCTGACCCGCGAGTACCTGGCCGGCAGGCGCAAGCGCTACGTCCGGCCCGCGCGACTCGTGCTCGTGCTCGCGATCGTGCTGTTCGCGGCGGCGCGGCTTCTCGCCGACCCCGACGTGATCGTGCACGCGCAATCCGACACGCCCGTCGCGACGTCCGCGGCCCGCCAGGCGGGATCGACGCCGGCCTCGGCACCGGCAGCGAGCCCTGCGGCGAAGCCGTCGAACCAGGCGTCCTCCGCTGCGGGTCCCGCCAGTGGCAGGGCCTCGCTGGTCGAGGTGGACGTCGGCGACACGCCGCTGACGATCGGCAGCCCGGCGGCGGGGCTGCGCATCGACGACGCGCTCAACGTGCACCTGGTCGGCGTCGACCTGCCGCTCGGCGCACGGATCGAAAAGCGGCTCGAGAGCTTCAACAAGCTCGATCTCGCACAGAAGTCCCGCGAGATCGTCGCCGGCATGCTGCGTTACGGCCCCTACGCGCTGATCGCGATGCTGCCGGTGTTCGCGCTGCTGATGCAGGTGCTCTACGCCGGCCGGAAGCGTCGCTATCCCGACCGGCCGCGCCGCTATGCCGAGCACCTGGTCTACGGCGCGCACAACCACGCGTTCGTCGCGCTGGCCGGCACGCTCGCGCTCGTGGTCCAGGCGAGGCCCGTGACGCTCGTGCTCGCCGGATGGACGATGCTCTACCTGCTCCGGTCGATGCACACCGTCTACGGAGGGCGCTGGGTCGGCGTCCTCGCGCGCGGGTTCGTGGCGCTGGTCGTCTACGCGGCGATGTTCGTCTTCGCGATCGCGGGGCTCGTCGTCGCGGCGGTCGTGCTCCGCTGACCGTGTCAGGACCGCGCGGCGAGCCACGCGAGGATGTCGCGGGTCGCCTCCTCGCGCACGTCGTCGAGGAGCAGGTGGTGGTAGGCCCCCGGATAGGTCTTGAGCGTCTTGTCGCGCGAGCCGGCGAGCGCGTGCAGCGCGATCGTGCCGTCGGCCGGCACGACGCGGTCGGCGAGGCCGTGGAGCAGGAGCAGCGGCAACGTGACGTCGTCGGCGTGGTGCATCACGCGTTCGATTCCGGCGAGCGTCGCCGCGGCGAGCGCCGGCGTGATCCTGCCGATCTGCATCAGCGGGTCGGCGAGGTAGGCGGCGAGCGCCTCGGCGTCACGCGCGATGCCGAGGACGTCGAGGCCGGGATCGAACCGGACGCGCGGCGCGACGAGCGCGAGCAGGGGCAGCAGCCGCTTCATCAGCGGCGAGGCGCCGGTCGCGTCGAGGGCGGGTGCTGCGGCCACGACGCCGGCGAGTGATTCGTGCGGCGTCAGCGCCGAGGCGATCGCAAGCAGGCCGCCGAGGCTGCCGCCGATCACGAACACGGGGCGGCCCTGCGCGTCGTCCGCGGCGACGTCGACGGCGCGCGCGACGTCCTGCTCGAGGACCGCGAAATCGCGCGCGTAGAGTCGCGGGCCCTCCGACGCGCCGTGGCCGCGCAAGTCGAACGCGAGCACCGCGTAGCCGCTCGTGGCGAGCTTCCCGAAAAACGGCAGGTACGGGCGGGCGCGGCGGTGCTCGCCCAGGCCATGCACGTACACGACGTGCGCGCGCACCGCGCCCGCGGGCACCCAGCGCTCGGCCGCGAGGTGCACCCCGCCCCCCGCATCGAGCGTGCGCGTGGCGTTCATCGGCCGCGGCGCCGGCCGTGCGTCAGGTGAGCAGGCGGACGAGCCACAGCGACAGGATCGGGAACGCCACGAGGAGCACGATGCGCACCGCGTCGGAGATCAGGAACGGGACGACGCCGCGGAACGTCTCGGACATCGGCACGTCGCGCGCGAGGCTGTTGATGATGTAGACGTTCATGCCGACCGGGGGCGTGATGAGCCCGATCTCGACGACCATCAGCGCGATGATGCCGAACCAGATCGCCTTGTCCGTCGGGTTCAGGCCGAAGAAGTCCATGCCCATGATCATCGGCAGGAAGATCGGCACGGTCAGCAGGATCATCGACAGGCTGTCCATCAGGCAGCCGAGGACGACGTAGATCGCGATGATCGCCGCGAGCACCGCCAGCGGCGGCAAGCCGAGGCCCACGACCCAGTTCGCGAGCTCGTTCGGCATCTGCGTGAGCGCCAGGAAGACGTTGAGCAGGTCGGCGCCCAGCAGGATCAGGAAGATCATGCCGGTAGCCTCGGCGGCGCCCGCGAGGCAGTCGAGGAGCCCGCGCCAGCGCATGCGGCCCAGCCACATCGCGAAGCCGAGCGAGCCGACGGTCCCGATCGCCGCCGCCTCGGTCGGCGTGAAGATGCCGCCGTAGATGCCGCCGATCACGACGACGAACAGCACCGCGACCGGCCAGACCTCGCGCAGCGCGCGCAGCCGTTCCGGGATCGAACGCCGGACGTTGGCCGGGCCGGCGTCGGGCTTGATGCGCACGTAGATCGCGATCGCGATCAGGTAGCCGATCATCGCGAGGATGCCCGGCACGAACGCCGCCATGAACAGCTTCGCGATGTTCTGCTCCGACAGGATCGCGTAGACGACGAGCACGACGGAGGGCGGGATCAGGATGCCGAGCGTTCCACCGGCAGCGAGCGCGCCGGTCGCGAGCGCCGGATGGTAGTTGAGGCGACGCAGCTCCGGCAGCGCGACCTGCCCCATCGTCGCGGCGGTCGCGAGCGAGCTGCCGCAGATCGCGCCGAAGCCCGCGCACGCGCCGATGGCCGCCATGGCCACGCCGCCCCGCCAGTGGCCGATCAGCGCGTTCGCCGCGCCGAAGAGCGCGCGCGACAGGCCGCCGCGGCTCGCGAACTGCCCCATCAGCAGGAACATCGGAATGACCGACAGGTCGTAGACGGAGAAGCGCGACCACGCGGCGGTCTTCAGGTAGCTGAGCAGCGGCGCCCAGCCGGTCATCGTGACGTAGCCCGCGACGCCGGTGACCAGCATCGCGATGCCGATCGGCACGCGGATCGCGAGCAGCACGAGCATCGCGCCGAACATCAGGAAGCCGAAGCCGATCCCGGTCATCGGTCGCTTCCCGGAAGCGCGAGCGCGCTATCGTCGTCGCCTTCGCGCGCGGACCAGTGCCGCCACGCCGTGTAGGCGCCGACCGCGGCGAGCAGCGCGAAGCAGGGTGCCATCGCCGCCACCGGGATCCAGGTGGGGAGCCCGAGGATCGTCGTCTGGTCGTTCGCCTCCTTGAGCGACGTCGCGCCGACCGCGAGGCGCCAGGCGAACACGCCGCCGCAGAGGCCGACGAGCGCCGCGCCGAGCGCGTCGAAGCCGGCACGAAGCGCGGGCCGCGCGTTCACGGTGAAGAAATCGACGATCACGTGACCGCCGCGCATCTGGGTGAGCGGCAGGAACGCGGCGACCGCGATCGCGCAGCCGACCTGGACGAGCTCGTAGTCGCCGGGGAGCGGCGTCGAGAACAGCGCGCGACCGGCGATCGAGACGAGCGTCATCACGGTCATCGCGACCAGCACGAGCCCTCCCGCGAGCGCGAGCAGTCGCGAGGCTTCGTACAGGACCCTGCCCACCGGGTCGGTGGGCGCACGCTTGAGGAACAGGGGTTCGGCCATCGCCGCCTCGCGAAAAAAACGGGCGCGGGATCGCCGCGCCCGTCGTGCCGCCGGTCGCCGGCCGGCTACTTCGTGCCTTCGTACTTCCGGATGAGGTCGCGCGCCGTCTGCAGCAGCATCTTGCCGTCGTTGCCCTTTGCCGTGACGTCCTTCACCCAGTCGTCGTCGAGGTTGGCGGTCGCCTTTTCCCAGTTCGCGAGCTCGGAGGCCGGAATCACGTAGAACGTGTTGCCGCGGTCGGCCGCCAGCTTCCTCGCGGGCGGCGCCGAAGCGTCCCACTGCCGGCCGAACGCCTTCGCGGCCGCGGCGCCCGAGTTCGCGTCGATCACCTTCCTGAGGTCGGGAGGCAGGCTGTCGTACTTCGCCTGGTTCATCGCGAGCGTGAACACGGCGGTGTAGAGCGCGCGCGCCTTCGGATCGGTCTCCGAGTGGTACTTGGTGAGCTCGTGCGCCTTGATCGACGGGATCACCTCCCACGGCAGCAGGTAGCCGTCGACGACGCCCTTCGACAGCGCGTCCGCGAGCGCCGGCAGCGGCATCGCGACCGGCGTCGCGCCCAGCGCGCCGAGGAGCTTGTTGGTCTGCCTCGTCGGGGCGCGCACCTTGAGCCCCTTGAAGTCCGCCATCGTCTTCACCTGGCGCTCGCGCGTATGCACGAAACCGTTGTCGTGCACGTTCACGACCAGCATCTGGATGCCGGGAAATTCCTTGCGCGCGTGCTTGTCGAAGTACTCCCACGCGGCCTGGCTGGTGGCCTCGGCCGACGCCGACATGAACGGCAGCTCGAACACTTCCATCAGCGGAAAGCGGCCGGCCGTGTAGCCGGGCAGCGTCCAGACGATGTCGGCGACGCCGTCCTTCACCTGGTCGATGAGCTGCGGCGGCGCGCCGCCCAGTTGCATCGCCGGGTAGATCTGGCACTTGAGGCGGTTGCCCGAATCCTTCGCGATCCTGTCGCACCACGGCACGAGCAGCGTGGAAGGCGGCATCGCCCCCGGCGGCCAGAAATGGTGGACCTTGAGCGTGATTTCCTGTGCTGTGGCAGGGAGTGCGACTGCGGCGAACGCGGCAGCCAGCAGGGTGCGGACGAGCGGCATGGGTTCCTCCAGGTTGCCGGCCCGGGGACTTGTGCCCGGCCGGTCGTGACGACGGCGCGGGTAGTCTAGCAAGGTGTCCCGGTACCCGGGTCCACAAAATGGTCCCCGCGGCGCTTGATTCCGATCAACGACCAGGCAAGCCAATAGTTGAGTGATTCAATCGGAAATGGGAAAATGATGGGATGTTCGATCGCCTGAAGGAAGACATCGCCGTCGTGTTCGATCGGGATCCCGCGGCGCGCACGCGCTGGGAGGTGCTGACCTGCTACCCGGGCCTCCATGCGCTCGCATGGCACCGCGCGGTCGCGAATCCGCTGTGGCGCCGCGGGTGCAAATGGCTCGCGCGCTTCATCTCGCACGTCGGCCGGTTCTTCACGGGGATCGAGATCCATCCGGGGGCGACGATCGGGCGGCGTGTGTTCATCGACCACGGGATGGGGATCGTGGTCGGCGAGACGGCCGAGATCGGCGACGATTCGACGCTCTACCACGGCGTGACGCTCGGCGGGACCTCGTGGAGCAAGGGCAAGCGGCACCCGACGCTCGGACGCAGCGTGGTGATCGGCGCCGGCGCGAAGATCCTCGGGCCGATCACGGTCGGCGACGGCGCGAAGGTCGGCTCGAATGCCGTCGTCGTCCGCGACGTTCCGGCGGGGGCGACCGCCGTGGGCATCCCGGCGAGGATCTTCACGGCGGAGGACGCGGAGCGCCAGGAGCATCAGGCGGCGAAGATCGGGTTCTCCGCCTATGCGATCGGCAAGGACGTCGACGATCCGCTCGTCCAGGCGATCCACAAGCTTCTGGACCATACGGCCGCCTCCGACGCGCGGTTCGAGCGGCTGATCGAGCAACTGAAGGCGGGCGGCGTCGAATGCGGCGACGACCGTGCGGTGGCGGACGGATTCGACCCGAAGCAGATCAACCGGACACTCGGCTGAACTTTCGGCCGATATAGTTGACTAAATCGTTCGGGAATAGTAGCATGTTGATTGTTCGGGGCAATTCCCCGGACGTATTCAGGGACAATCCGCCCGCCGCCCGGTTTCCCGGCCGCCGCGGGCACGAACCAAGGGTTCTGCCATGCGCCTGACTACCAAGGGTCGTTTCGCGGTGACCGCGATGATCGACGTCGCGATGCACGGAGAGCACGGGCCGGTCACGCTATCGGCCGTTTCGGAGCGCCAGAAGATCTCGCTGTCCTATCTGGAGCAGCTGTTCGCCAAGCTGCGCAGGCACGGGCTGGTCGAGAGCGTGCGGGGCCCCGGCGGCGGCTACAACCTCGCCCGCGGCGCCGAGACGGTCTCGGTCGCCGACGTGATCCTCGCGGTCGACGAGCCGATCGACGCCACGCAATGCGGCGGCCTGGAGAACTGCCTGAACGACCACCGCTGCATGACGCACGAGTTGTGGTCGGGATTGAACGCCCACATCTTTTCCTATCTGCGGTCGGTGACGCTCGCGGAGCTCGTGAGCCAGCAGGAATCGCGCGCGAAGGGCGAGCCGGTCGTGGTGCGGGACCACCGTCCGCCGAGCTCCCGTTCCACCGAGCCCGTGACCGCCTGACCCGAACGACCGGACCGACCATGAAGCTTCCGATCTATCTCGATTACTCCGCCACGACGCCGGTCGACCCGCGCGTCGCCCAGGCGATGATTCCCTGGCTGACCGAGCACTTCGGCAACCCGGCCTCGCGCTCGCACGCGTACGGTTGGGAGGCCGAGGAAGCCGTCGAAAAGGCGCGCGCCCACGTGGCCGCGCTGGTCAACTGCGATCCGCGCGAGATCGTCTGGACGTCCGGCGCGACCGAGTCGATCAACCTCGCGATCAAGGGGGCCGCGCACTTCTACAAGGACAAGGGCAAGCACCTCGTCACGGTCCGGACCGAGCACAAGGCGACGCTCGACACGGTGCGCGAGCTCGAGCGCGAGGGCTTCGAGGCCACCTACCTCGACGTCGACCCCGACGGGCTCGTGCCGCTCGCCGCCTTCGAGGCGGCGCTGCGCCCCGACACGATCGTCGTGTCGGTGATGCTGGTGAACAACGAGATCGGCGTCGTCCAGGACATCGCGGCGATGGGCGAGATCTGCCGCAAGCGCGGCATCGTCTTCCACGTCGACGCGGCGCAGGCGACCGGCAAGATGCCGATCGACCTCTCGACGCTCAAGGTCGACCTGATGAGCTTCTCGGCGCACAAGACCTACGGCCCGAAGGGCGTCGGCGCGCTGTTCGTGCGGCGCAAGCCGCGCGTGCGCATCGAGGCGCAGATGCACGGCGGCGGACACGAGCGCGGGATGCGCTCGGGCACGCTCGCGACGCACCAGATCGTCGGGATGGGGGAGGCGTTCCGCATCGCGAAGGAGGAGATGGCGGCCGAAGGCGAGCGCATCCGGATGCTGCGCGACCGCCTGTGGAAGGGCCTCTCGCAGATCGAGGAGGTCTACGTCAACGGCGACATGGACCGGCGCGTGCCGCACAACCTCAACGTGAGCTTCAACTTCGTCGAGGGCGAGAGCCTGATCATGGCGATCAAGGACATCGCCGTGTCGTCGGGGTCCGCCTGCACGTCGGCGTCGCTGGAGCCCTCGTACGTGCTGCGCGCACTCGGGCGCAGCGACGAACTCGCGCACAGCTCGATCCGCTTCACCGTGGGCCGGTTCACGACGCCCCAGGAGATCGACCACACGGTCGACCTCCTCAAGCGGAAGGTCGGGAAGCTGCGCGAGCTGTCGCCGCTGTGGGAGATGCATCAGGACGGGGTGGATCTGAACAGCGTTCAGTGGGCCGCCCATTGATCGTTATTCCGTCAGGGCGCGGGGCGGTGGTGAACGCCAACGGCGGCGCCTGACGGAATAACTGTCCGGATTCGAGCGTCGGCTGCGCCGACGCTCAATCCGGACGGGCAGGGCGGCAGTCGAGGCATTGGAGAGAAGATCATGGCTTACAGCGACAAGGTGCTGGACCACTACGAGAATCCGCGCAACGTCGGCTCGTTCGCGAAGGACGCGGACGGGATCGGCACGGGCATGGTCGGCGCGCCGGCCTGCGGCGACGTGATGAAGCTGCAGATCAAGGTCGGCAAGGACGGCCTGATCGAGGACGCGAAGTTCAAGACCTACGGCTGCGGCTCGGCGATCGCGTCGTCGTCGCTCGTGACCGAGTGGGTCAAGGGCAAGACGCTCGACCAGGCGATGTCGATCCGCAACACCGAGATCGCCGAGGAGCTCGCGCTCCCGCCGGTGAAGATCCACTGCTCGATCCTCGCCGAGGACGCGATCAAGGCGGCGGTCGAGGACTACCGGAAGAAGCTGGGCAGCGAGAAGGCGCCGGCGGGCGAGAAGCTCACGGCGGAATGACGATGGCGATCACCATCACCGAGAGCGCGGCGAAGCACGTCGCGTCGCAATTGAGCCGGCGGGGCAAGGGCATCGGGCTGAGGCTGGGCGTCCGCACGTCGGGCTGTTCCGGGCTCGCCTACAAGATCGAGTTCGCCGACGAGAGGAAGCCCGAGGACATCTCCTTCGAGGCGCACGGCGTCACCGTCGTCGTCGATCCGAAGAGCCTGCCCTACCTCGAGGGGACCGAGCTGGACTTCACGCGCGAGGGGCTGAACGAAGGCTTCAGGTTCCGCAATCCCAACGTCAAGGACGAGTGCGGCTGCGGCGAATCCTTCAACGTCTAGTGGATTCGAGAAACCGCGCCAGCCATCGCCGCGCGCCCTTGCCGTACGTTCATGCACTGTCTGCGGGCGCGCGGCCGGCGCCTACGCGATTTTCGCAAGGCAACGAACACCGGCGCCAATCGCGCATCGCGGTACCACGTGCGGCAGTCCGGGTCCCTGACTCCGAGTCCACGGACATCCCCGATCCCCGCCTTCCGCCGTGCTGGATTTCACGCTCAACCACTTCGAGCTCCTCGGGCTGCCGGTCCGCTATGCGATCGACGCGAAAGCGCTCGACGCCGCGTACCGCGAGCTGCAGCGGAGCGTGCACCCGGACCGCCATGCCGCATCGGACGACGCGTCGCGCAGGCTGGCGCTGCAGGCCGCCGCACGCGTGAACGAGGCCTACCGCACGCTCGCCGATCCGGTCGAGCGAGCGGGCTACCTGCTCTCGCTCTCGGGCGTCGAGGCGTTCGGCGAAACGGACACCGCGCTCGCGTTCGACTTCCTCGAGCGGCAGCTCGACCGACGCGAGCGTGCGTCGCTCGCCGCCGACGCGCACGACGAGTCCGCGCTCGAGGTGCTGCTGGACGAGGTGCGAGGCGAGGCCGTGGCGACCGAGTCGATGCTCGCGAAGCTCCTCGACACGGATCGCCGTTTCGCGGAGGCGCGCGGCCGCGTGCGCGAGCTCAGGTTCCTGTCGAAGCTCGCGGAAGACGTCGACGCGATGCTCGACGAAGCGGCGGCGTGAAGGCCGGCCAGCCCCGCCCCGATCCGCCGGGCCCCGCGCCCCCCCCCCCCCCCCCCGCCGGGCCCGCCCCCCCGCCCCCCCCCCCCCCCGATCGCGCAGGCCCCGCCCGGGCCGCCCCCCCCCCCCCCCCGGCCCCCCCCCCCCCCCCCCCCCCCCCCCCCCCGCCCCCGGGCCGGGGGCCGCCCCCCCCCCCCCGCGCGCCCCCCCCCCCCCCCCCCCCCCCCCCCCCCCGGGCGCGCCGCGCCCCCCCGCGCGGGCGCCCCCCCCGCGGCCGACCCGCCCGCCCCCGCCCCCGCCCCCCCGCCCCCCCGCCGCCGGCAGCGGCGCCCCGTCCCGGGGCCGGCGGCAACCGGAAACCGGGGCCCCCGGGCCCCCGGCCCGCGCGGGGCCCGCCCCCCCCCGCCCCCCCCCCGCCCACCCAGGGCCCCCCCCCCCCCCCCGCCGGGCGGGGCGGGCCCCCCCTCCCGCGCCCGGCGCCCCCCCCCCCCCCCCGGGCGCGGGGCGCCCGCGCGCCGGGGGCCGCCCCCGCGGCCGGCCCGGGCCGCCCCCCCCCCCCCCCCCGGGGCCCCTGCGGGGGGGGCGGGGGGGGGGGGGGGGGGGGCTGGATGGCGCTGTTGCAGATCTCCGAGCCCGACGAGGTTCCCGCGCCGAAGCCGCGGCGCCGGGCGATCGGCATCGACCTCGGCACGACCAACTCGCTCGTCGCGACGGTGCGCGACGACGGCATCGCGATCGTGCTTCCGGACAGCGAGGGCCGTCCGCTCGTGCCGTCGATCGTCCACTACGGCCCGTCGGGCGTCGACGTCGGCTACGACGCGGTCGCCGCGCAGACGAGCGACCCGCAGAACACGCTCGTGTCGGTCAAGCGCATGATGGGACGGGGACTCGCGGATCTCGCCGACGCGCGCCGCTTCCCGTACCGCTTCGTCGACGCTCCGGGCATGGTGCGCGTCTCGACGCGCGCGGGCGACAAGTCGCCGGTCGAGGTGTCCGCCGACATCCTGCGCGCGCTGCGCGCGCGCGCCGAACGTGCGCTGGGCGGGCCGGTCGACGCCGCCGTGGTCACGGTGCCCGCCTACTTCGACGACGCGCAGCGTCAGGCGACGAAGGATGCGGCGCGCCTGGCCGGGCTGCCGGTGCTGCGACTGCTGAACGAGCCGACGGCCGCCGCGGTCGCGTACGGTCTCGACCATGGCGTCGAAGGCACCTACGCGGTGTTCGACCTCGGCGGCGGGACCTTCGACATCTCGATCCTCAAGCTCACGCGCGGCGTGTTCGAGGTGCTCGCGACCAACGGCGACTCCGCGCTGGGCGGCGACGACTTCGACCATCGCGTCTACTGCTGGATCCTCGAGGCCGCCAAGGTGCCGCCGCCGTCGCCGGAGGATTCGCGCCTGCTGCTGCTGCGCGCGCGCGAGGCCAAGGAGATGCTGACCGGCCACGAGGCTGCGCCGATCGTCGCGACGCTCTCGACCGATCAGCGCATCGACCTGTCGCTCACGGCCGCGAATTTCTCGCAGATCACCCGCACGCTGATCGAGAAGACGCTCGCCCCGGTGCGACGCGCGCTGCGGGACGCGGGCCTCAAGCCGGCCGACCTGGACGGCGTCGTGATGGTCGGCGGCGCGACGCGCATGCGGGAGGTGCGGCGCGCGGTCGGCGAGTTCTTCGGCCAGGCGCCGCTCACGAACCTGAATCCCGACGAGGTCGTCGCGCTGGGCGCCGCGATGCAGGCGAACGCGCTCGCCGGCAACCGCGAGCGCGGCGACGACTGGCTGCTGCTCGACGTGATCCCGCTGTCGCTCGGCCTCGAGACGATGGGCGGGCTCGCCGAGAAGGTCGTGCCGCGCAACGCGACGCTGCCCGTGACACGGGCGCAGGAATTCACGACCTGGCGCGACGGCCAGACGGCGATGGCGATCCACGTCGTGCAGGGCGAGCGCGAGCGCGTCGCCGACTGCCGCTCGCTCGCGCGCTTCGAACTGCGCGGCATTCCGCCGATGGCGGCGGGCGCGGCGCGCATCCGCGTGACGTTCCAGGTCGACGCGGACGGCCTGCTGTCGGTGTCCGCCCGCGAGCAGACCTCCGGCATCGAGGCCGCGATCGCGGTCAAGCCGTCGTACGGACTTTCCGACGACGAGATCGCGCGGATGCTGCGCGACTCGTTCGAGCACGCGGCCGACGACATGGCCGCGCGCATGCTCGCCGAGGCGCGCGTCGAGGCCGACCACGTCGCGATGGCGACCGACGCGGCGCTGACGGCCGACGGCGACCTGCTGTCGCCCGAGGAGCGCGCGGAGGTCGACGCGGCGCTCGCGCGCGTGCGCGGCGTTCGCGACGGCGACGATGCCGCGGCGGTGCGTGCCGCGGTCGAGCAGCTCAACCGCGCGACCGCGTCGTTCGCGGCGCGCCGCATGGACCGCGGCGTGCGGCGGGCGCTCGCCGGCCGCGCCGTGGACACGCTGGCCTGACGCCTCACTTCACGAGCACCGATGCCCGAGATCGTCGTCCTTCCGCACCCCGAGATCTGCCCCGACGGCGTCACGTTCCAGGGCGAGGAGGGGAAGTCGCTCCTCGACAACCTGCTCGAGCACGGCGTCGAGGTCGAGCACGCCTGCGAGAAGTCGTGCGCGTGCACGACCTGCCACGTGATCCTGCGCGAAGGGGGCGGCTCGCTCGCCCCGTCGACCGAGGATGAGGACGACCTGCTCGACCGCGCCTGGGGGCTGACGCCGCAGTCGCGGCTGTCGTGCCAGGCGAGGGTCGCGGGCGAGCGGCTCGTCGTCGAGGTGCCGCGCTACACGATCAACTACGCGAAGGAGCGCAAGTGAAGTGGACCGACTCGCAGGAAATCGCGATCGCGCTCGCCGACGCGCATCCGGACGTCGACCCGCGGCGGATCAACTTCGTGGACCTTCGCGACAAGGTGCTCGCGTTGCCGGGCTTCGCCGACGACCCGAAGCATTGCGGCGAGAAGATCCTCGAGGCGATTCAGATGGCGTGGATCGACGAGGCCTGAGTTCGGGCGTTCGGGGTCAGAGCCGTAACTTTCGCGCAGGGCATCCACTGGGACCGATCCGGTCGCGCGAAGATTACGGCTCTGACCCCGAACTCACGCGCGCGTCCCAGTACGGCCCCTGCATGACGATCAGCGAGCAACCCAGCGCGGCGTTCAGCGCGGCCAGCCGCTCGGCTTCCGCGAACGGGCGGCCCCTGGCGCCCGCGAGCACGATCGGCTGCAGCGCTTCCTGCACGACGGTCATCGATCCGGTGAGGCAGTCGATCGGCACGCCCGCGGCGAGATGCGCCTCGCCGATCCGCCAGACCGCTTCCGCGTAGCCGGTCCCGTAGTCGGTCCCGAACAGGCTGCCCACCCACGCACGGAAGGATTCGCGCAGGCGCTCCATTCTTCCTGCGAGCAACGGGCGCACGTCCGGCATCTCGGCCAGCCGGGCGTAGAAGCGGTCGGTCACGAAATCGAGGCTGGGCTCGACCTCGGGGGCGGTCGAGCGCATGACCGCGATGCGCTCGGGGGTGAGCCCCGAAAGCGATTTCGCGCGGACCGCGATCTGCGCGCGCCCGAGGTCTGGGACCATGACGTGTCCGTCTCCTCTCGTCCCGGGCGGCCTCCTCCACGCGGGGCGCGACAGGAGCGTATCAGCGCGCGCGTCGGCGCTGCGCGACGGCGGCGGACGTTCTTGACCTGGATCAGAGTTCCGCGGCGCGGAAACGTCAGGCGAACAGGTTGAGGACCGCGTCGAGCCCGCCGTGGTCGATCGCGTGCGTCGCCTGCGACCGGACGACCGGCTTGGCGTGCCAGGCGACCGACACGTCCGCCGCGTACAGCATCGGCAAATCGTTGGCGCCGTCGCCGATCGCCGCGACGATGCCGCCGTCGGCGGCGTGCAGGCGCCGCATCGCCGCGACTGCATCGGCCTTGCCGCGTGCGTCGACGACGTCGCCGAGCACGCGACCCGTCAGGCGGCCGTCGTCGATCTCGAGCACGTTCGCGACCGCCATGTCGAACCCCAGGCGCTCCCGCAGGCGCTCGGTGAAATGGGTGAATCCTCCGGACGCGAGCAGCGTCTTCGCGCCGGCTTCGCGCGCGCCGGCGAGCAGCGTCGTCGCGCCGGGCGACAGTTCCAGGCGCTCGAGATAGACCGATTCGAGCGCGTCGGCCCGAACGCCGGCGAGCAGCGCCACCCGGCGCACGAGACTCTCGCGGAAATCGATCTCGCCGCGCATCGCGCTGGCGGTCACGGCGGACACCTGCCCCCTGACGCCCGCGTAGTCGGCGATCTCGTCGATGCACTCGATCGTGATGAGCGTCGAGTCCATGTCGAGCGCGAGCACGCGCAGGTCCGCGAGGCGTCGTTCGCGCGGGACGGTCGCGCAGTCGAGGCCCGCCGACGCGCATGCCTCGCTCACGCCGTCGGTGCGCTTCGCGCCGCGCAGGCGCCAGGCGGACACGGTGGCGCCGGGACGCGTCGCGATCGCTTCGATCGCGTCGGGGTCGGCCAGCGCCGCGAGGTGGGCGATGTCGTCGCTCGCGACCGACGGCGCCTGGACGACGATGTCGAAAGAGGGGCCGGCCATCGGGGAGTCGCCCGTCAGGCGTGCGGCGAAGTGCCGCGAGCAGGAATCGCGCGCGCGGCGTGGGGGCTGGAGAGCGTCGGAAGCATCGGGCAGGGGCCGGCGGCGTCAAACGTCATTTTACCAGTGCGAACGCCGCCTTGCTGCGCCGCACACAAGCTCGGCCAGCCCCTGCGGGCGCCGCTCGGGTCAGCGCCGCGAGCGGGACTTCGGCGCGCGTTCGCCGCGCGCGAGCGGCTGCGACACGCCGGACGCGATGCGCCGGGCGCCTCGGCGAGCGTGAAGTCGATGCGGCTCTGCTCGAGGTCGACGCGCGCGACGAGGACGCGCACGCGATCCGCGAGGCGGAAGACGACGCCGCTGCGCTCGCCGGCGAGCGCGTGCTGCGCGGGATCGAACCGGAAGTAGTCGCGCGGCAGGTCGGTGACGTGGACGAGGCCGTCGACGTTGAGGCCGTCGAGCGTCACGAAGATGCCGAAGCTCGTGACCCCGGAGATCGTGCCGTCGAAGGTCTCGCCTACCTTGTCCTGCATGTACCAGCACTTGAGCCACGCCTCGACGTCGCGCGTCGCATCGTCGGCGCGGCGTTCGCAGAGCGAGCAGTGCACGCCCAGCTCGGGCCAGGTCGCGCCCCCCGGCTTGTATTGCCCGCCGGCGAGCACCGCCCTGATCGCACGGTGGACGAGAAGGTCGGGATAGCGGCGGATCGGCGATGTGAAGTGCGCGTACGCCTCGTAGGCGAGACCGAAATGACCGACGTTGTCGGGCCGGTACCGTGCCTGCTGCAGCGAGCGCAGCAGCACCGTCTGCAGGAGCCCGAAGTCCGGCCGCTCGCGGACGCGGTCGAGGAGCTTCGCGTAGTCCATCGCGGTCGGCGAGTCGCCACCGGAAAGGGAGAGCGCGCTCGCGGCGAGGAACGTCTTCAGCTGCTCGAGCTTCTCGGGTGTCGGGCCTTCGTGGACGCGGTAGAGAGCCGGGTGCCCGGCCTTCGCGAGCAGGTCGGCCGCGGAGACGTTCGCGGCGAGCATGCACTCCTCGATCAGCTTGTGGGCGTCGTTGCGCGGCGCGGGGACGATCTTCTCGATCTTGCCGTGCGCGTCGAACACGAGCGCGAGCTCGATCGAGTCGAAGTCGATCGCGCCGCGCTTGTCACGGCCGGTCGCGAGCACCTGGTAGAGCGCGTAGAGCGTCTGCAGGTGCGGCAGCAGGGACGTCGCACGCTCGTCGGTCGCGGTCGACGGGTCGGACAGCCAACCCCACACCTGGGTATAGGTGAGCCGCGCGCGCGAGTGCATCACGGCCGGGTAGAACTTGTAGCGCCGGATCGCGCCGGTGTCGGTGATCTCCATGTCCGCGACCATGCACAGGCGGTCGACCTCGGGCTTGAGCGAGCAGAGCTCGTTCGACAGCGCCTCGGGCAGCATCGGGATCACGCGGCGCGGGAAGTAGACCGAGGTGGCGCGCTCGCGCGCGTCGCGGTCGATCGCGTCGCCGTCCTTCACGTAGTGGGAGACGTCGGCGATCGCGACGACGAGGCGGAAGCCCTTGCCCTTGCGCTCGCACCAGACCGCGTCGTCGAAGTCCTTCGCGGTCTCGCCGTCGATGGTGACCAGCGGCAATCCGGTGATGTCGACGCGTCCCTTGCGCTCGGCGTCGGTCACCTCCGCCGGGAGGCGCTTCGCCTGCGCGGCCGCGGCCTTCGAGAACTCGAACGGCAGCGCGTGCTTGCGCAGCGCGATCTCGATCTCCATGCCGGGATCGGTCGCGCGGCCCAGCACCTCGACGACGCGGGCGATCGGCTCGCGCTCGGCGGTCGGGTACTCGACGATCTCGACGACGACGACGTCGCCGGATTTCGCCTTGCCGCGGTCGTCCGCCGGAACGATCAGGTCCTGCGCGATGCGGCGGTTCTCGGCAACGACGAAGAAGACACCCCGCTCGTCGTGCAGGCGGCCGACGACCTCGCGGTGCGCCCGCTCGAGCACCTCGACGATCTCGCCCTCGGGGCGCCCGCGCCGGTCGGTGCCGGTGACGCGCACCGCGGCGCGGTCGCCGTGCAGCGCCTTGTGCATCTCGCGCGCGGACAGAGCGACGTCCGGACCGCCTGCGTCGGGAACGAGGAAGCCGTACCCGTCCGGGTGGCCCTCGAGGCGTCCGGCGATCAGGTCGAGCTTGGCGGCGATGCAGAGCTGGCCCTTGCGGTTGACGAGGATCTCGCCCCGGGCCTGCAGGTCCGCGATGGCCTGGTCGAGCGTCGCGCGCCCGGCCCGCTTGAGGCCGAGGCGGTCGGCGAGCTCGTCGGGCGCGAGCGGGACGCCGGCGTCGACGAGCGCGGCGAGGATGGCGGGGGGGGCTGGCTTCTTTGACACGGGGGATAGGGCCTTGTAAAATATTATGTTCCGGTCGCCCAGATGGCGGAATTGGTAGACGCACCAGTTTCAGGTACTGGCGGGTAACACCGTGGAGGTTCGAGTCCTCTTCTGGGCACCAAGCGAGATCGGACGCCCGCACCCGCCAGGGTGCAGAGCCGTCAGCAACCCGACGCCCGCAACCGCGGGCGTTGTCGTTTTCGCGACCGGCGGGCCGGCTAGCCCGCCAGGCGCGCCTTCAGATCCTGCGGTCGCATCCGGTCGTAGATCTCGAACGGCTGGTGGATCCACGGGTTGTCGGGCAGGTAGTCGACGTGGAAGTCGGGCCGGAACACCGAGCAGGCCTTCCACCACAGCACCGCGCTCCTGAGCGCCACGATGTGCGGGTGGCGCTTCGGCAGCTCGGCCACGACCATCGCGAGCGTGTGCCCCGAGTCGACCATGTCGTCGACCAGCAGGACGCGGCTGCCGAGCGTCGGCGAGGTCATCGTCATGTGCTCGGCGATCACGAGCTCGCCGCGGACGGTGCCGGCCTCGGCCGCGTACGAGTGCGTCGACAGGATCGCGAGCGGCATGTCGTAGATGCGCGACAGCACGTCGCCGACCCGCAGGCCCCCGCGCGCGATGCAGATGATCTGGTCGAACTCGTAGCCCGACTCGTGCACCACGAGCGCCAGGCGCTCGATCAGCGTGTTGTACCGGTCCCAGCTGACGTGCAGGCTCATGGCGACGGCGTCCCCTTGCGATCTTCGTCGTGACTCGGTCCGGCGGCTTTGCCCGGGATCGGCGGGGTGCCCTTCCCGCCTGGTGCCGGCGCGGCCTCGGGGCCCCAGTCTACTGGAGGAACGGGTGCCGGACGAGGATCGTCTCGTCGCGGTCCGGCCCGGTCGAGACCATCGCGATCGGCACGCCGGTGAGCGCCTCGACCCGCTTGAGGTAGGCGCGCGCGTTCGCGGGCAGCGCGTCGAACGACTTCGCGCCGAGCGTGCTTTCGTTCCACCCCGGCATCGACTCGTAGACCGGGACGCAGCGCGCGACGGCGTCCGCGCCCGTCGGCACGAGGTCCGCGGGCTTGCCGTCGACCGTGTAGCCGGTGCACACGCCGATGCGGTCGAGGCCGTCGAGGACGTCGAGCTTCGTGATGCACAGGCCGTTCACGCCCGACAGCTGCAGCGAGCGGCGCAGCATCGGGATGTCGATCCAGCCGCAGCGGCGCGGACGCCCGGTCACCGACCCGAACTCGTTGCCGCGCTTCGCGAGCCGGGCGCCGATCTCGTCAACCGCCGCCGACGCGTGTCGTGTACGCCTTCACGATGCCGAGCACGTAGTCGATCATGCCCGGCCCGACGCCGCTGCCCGGCGCGGCCGCGCCCGCTATGCAGTTCGAGCTCGTGACGTACGGGTAGGTGCCGTGGTCGATGTCGAGCAGCGCTCCCTGCGCGCCCTCGAAGAGCAGCGACTCGCCGCGCGCGCGCGCCGCGTGCAGCATTGCCGCGACGTCCGCGACCATCGGCGCGATCTCGCGCGCGTGCGCGAGCGTCTCGTCGCGCGTGCGCTCGAACGGCACCGGGTCGACCTTGTGGTAGTGGGTGAGCACGAAGTTGTGGTACGCGAGCACGCGTTCGAGCTTCGCCGAGAAGACGTCCGCGTCGAGCAGGTCCTGTACGCGCAACGCGCGGCGCGCGACCTTGTCCTCGTAGGCGGGACCGATGCCGCGCCCGGTCGTGCCGATCCTGCCTTCCGAGGCCGCGTTCTCGCGCGCCTGGTCGAGCGCGACGTGGTAGGGCATCACCAGCGGGCACGCGGGCGAGATCGCGAGCCGGCCACGCAGCGCGACGCCCGCGCCTTCGAGCTCGCGGATCTCGGTGAGCAGGGCCGACGGCGACACCACGACGCCGTTGCCGATGTAGACGCGCACCGAGGGACGCAGCACGCCCGACGGAATCAGGCGCAGCACCGTCTTCTTCCCGCCGATGACGAGCGTGTGCCCGGCGTTGTGGCCGCCCTGGAAGCGCACGACGCCCGACGCGCTCTCGGTCAGCCAGTCGACGATCTTGCCCTTGCCTTCATCGCCCCACTGGGTGCCGATGACGACGACGTTCTTCCCCATGCTCTCCCCTGTCGGGCGTCTCGCGTTCGGCCGTCAGGCCGTGCGCGCGGTGTCGCTGGTCACGTCTGCGAGGTGTCGCAGGTCCAGCGTGAATCCGGTGGCCGGCCGCGCGCGGCCGAACGCCTTGCCGATGCCGTCGTAGCGCCCGCCGTTGCCCAGCGCGCGCGTCTGCCCGGACGTGAAGACCGAGAAGATCGCGCCGTTCTGGTAATGGTAGCCGGTCAGGTCCGCGAGATCGACGTGCAGCGCGTCGACCGCGCCCGCGGCGGTGTCGGCGATGGCGGCGAGCGCGGCGAGCGCGTTCGCGATCGCCGGCGTGTCGGGCAGCCGCGCACGTGCCTCGTCCAGCACCTCGCGCGCCGGGCCGTAGAGTCCGGGGAGCGCGCGCAGCGCGTCGCGCCAGGCGGCCGGCAGCCGCGAGGTCAGGTCGTTCACCGCGGGCGCGTCCTTCGCGCGAAGCGCCGCCGACAGGTCGAGGTCCTCCGCGGTGCCCGCGAGTCCCGCGCCCGCCGCGAGCGCGCGGTAGACGCCGACGTGGCCGAGATCGAGGTGCAGCGCGCCCAGGCCGGCCTCGGCGAGCGACGACAGGACGAGGCCGACGACCTCGCGGTCGCCGGCAATGCCGGGCTCGCCGAAGAGCTCCGCGCCGATCTGCACGACCTCTCGCGTGCAGCCGGGGCCGGCGGGCGTCGTGCGCAGCACGCTGCCCGCATAGCAGAGCCGCGTGACGCCGGGCTCGTTCAGCAGGTGCGCGTCGATGCGGGCGACCTGCGGCGTCGTGTCGGCGCGCACGCCGAGCATGCGGCCCGACAGCGGGTCGACGACCTTGAACGTCTGCAACTCGAGATCGCGGCCGGTGCCGGTCAGGAGCGACTCGAGGTGCTCGACGAGCGGCGGCTGCACGAGCCGGTACCCGCGCGACGCGAAGTGGTCGAGCACGCGCCGGCGCAGCGCCTCGATCCGGGCGGCCTCGGCCGGCAGGATGTCCTCGATGGCTTCGGGCAGGATCCACTTACGCATAGTGCAGCACCAGGAACCCGGCGAGGCCGAGCGCGATCGACGCGAGGCCGATGAACCGGATCTGGCCGTCGCTCATCTCGGTCAGCTTGCGGAACGTCTCGCGCCACGCGCGAGGCGCGACGAACGGCATCAGGCCCTCGACGACGAGCACGAGCGCGAGCGCGGCCCAGAGGGTGTCCGCCACGACCGCCGCTCCCGGAAGCTACTTCGCCGTGCCACGCGCGCCGTCCCGTCCGCCGCTCTGCCGGAAGTAGCGGAAGAACTCGGAGGAGGGGTCGAGGACGAGGACGTCGTTCCGGCCGCGGAGCCCCGCGCGGTACGCGTCGAGGCTGCGCCAGAACGCGAAGAACTCGGGGTTGATGCCGTAGGCGGCCGCGTAGATCGCCGCGGCCCGCGCATCGCCGTCGCCCTTGACCTTCTGCGCCTGCCGGTAGGCGTCGGCCAGGATCACCTCGCGCTGGCGGTCGGCGTCGGCGCGGATCTTCTCGCTCTCGGCGGCGCCCTCCGAGCGCAGCTCGTTGGCCACGCGGCGACGCTCGGATTCCATCCGCGCGTACACCGGCCCGACCACGTCGGCCGGCAGCTCGATGCGACGCAGGCGGACGTCGACGATCTCGACGCCGATGTTGCGCGCGTCGCTGTCCGCCTTCGTCCGCGTCGCCGACATGATCTGGTCGCGCTGCGTCGAGATCGCCTCGTGCATCGTGCGCTTGTTGAACTCCTCGGCGAGGTTCGAGCGGACGGTCTGCGAGAGCCGGCGGCGCGCGGCCTCCTCGTCGCCCTGCACCGACACGTAGAACTTGCGGACGTCGTTGATCCGCCACAGCACGACGAACTCGACGAGCAGCGGCTTCTTCTCCGACGTCGTCACGCGGTCGGGCTCGGGAATGTCGAGCGTCAGGTTGCGCCGGTCGAAGTACTTGACGTTCTGCACGACCGGCAGCTTGAAGTAGAGGCCGGGCGCGTTGATCTCCTCGACCACTTCGCCCAGCTGGAACTTGATCGCGTACTGGGTCTGCGCGACGGTGAACATCGACTGCGACGCCACGAGGATCGCGGCGACGACGACGGCGAGGGCGGGCATCGTGAATCGCATGGCGTCAGCCTCCCCGCTCGCGGCGCAGCGTGTCGCGCGAACGTTGCGGATCGGCCGCGGCCGGCGCCTCGGCGGGCGCTGCCGCGCGCGGGACGATCGCGGCCGCCGGCGCATCGCCGGCGCCTGCCGCGGCCGGCCCGCTCTGCTGGATCAGCTTGTCGAGCGGCAGGTAGAGCAGGTTGCCCGACTTGGGCTCGACGACGACCTTCGACGTCGACCCCAGCACCGACTGCATCATGTCGAGGTAGAGGCGCTCGCGCGTGACGCCGGGCGCCCGCTGGTATTCGGCGACGAGTTGCCGGAAGCGTGCGCCGTCGCCCTCGGCCCTCGCCACGATCGACGCCTGGTAGCCCTGCGCCTCCTCGAGCAGTCGGGCGGCGTTGCCGCGCGCGCGCGGGATGACGTCGTTCGCGTAGGCCTGGCCTTCGTTCTTCAGGCGCTCGCGGTCCTGGCCGGCCTTGACGGCGTCGTCGAACGCCGCCTGCACCTTCTCCGGCGGCTGAACGTTCTGCAGCGTCACCTTCTGGACCAGCACGCCGGTGCGGAAGCGGTCCAGCATGTCCTGCAGGAGCTTCTCGGTGTCGCGGGCGATCTGCTCGCGGCCCTCGTAGAGCGCGAAGTCCATGTTCGCCCGCGCGGTGACCTCGCGGATCGCGGACTCGGCCGCCCAGGCGACGATCAGGTCGGGCTTGCGGTTCTGGAAGACGTAGTCCTCGGCGTTCTTGATGTTGTATTGCACCGCGAACTGGATGTCGATGATGTTCTCGTCGAAGGTCAGCATCACCGCCTCGCGGTCGACGCGGTTCTTCGGCGAGTTGCGGTAACCGATCTCGATCGTCTTGACCTGCGAGAAGTCGACGAGCTCGACCGTCTCGATCGGGAACGGGAAGTGCCAGCGCGGGCCCGGCTGCGTCGTCTCGGTGAACTTGCCGAAGCGCGTGACCACGCCGCGCCGTCCCTCGTCGACGATGTAGAAGCCGCTCGCGAGCCACACGATCAGCACCAGCGCGACGAGGAGCCCCGCGCCCGACAGCGGCAGGCCGGCGCGGGGCGGCCGCGTCTCGCCCGGCGGCGTGTCGCCTCCGCCGCGCCGCCCGAGCAGGCCGGACAGGCGCCGGTTGACGTTGCGCCAGATCTCGTCGAGGTCGGGCGGTCCGCCCGAATTACCGCCTCGCTTGCCCCACTGGGGATCGTTGAGCGACATGGTGGTCCGGAGTTTTGCGGGTGGTGGCGCCGTCACCGGCGCCGGCGTCGTGTCGGGCGGGTGAGCGCGGGATCGTCGGTCACGGCATCGAGCCGACCGCCGCGGCATCGTCTGCGCGCGCCGGGCCGGCCGGGAACCGCTCGGCCAGCGCGGAGACGAGCGCCGCGCAACCTTCCCCCGTCAACGCACTCACGCGCACCGTGCGAATCGTACCATAGGCGTCGCGCTCGACCCCCGGGACAAGGTTCGCGGCGTCGATCTTGTTCAGCACGGTGAGCTGGGGTACCTGGTCCGCCCCTATCTCGGCCAGGACGCGCTCGACGGCCTGGACCTGCGCGTCCCGGTCCGGCGCGGACGCGTCGACGACGTGCACGACGAGGTCGGCCTCCGCGGCTTCCGAGAGCGTTGCCCGGAACGCTGCGACCAGGTCGTGAGGCAGGTCGCGGATGAAGCCCACGGTGTCCGACAGCACGACCGGATCGGCGCCCGGCACGTGGACCCGCCGCAGCGTCGTGTCGAGCGTCGCGAACAGCTGGTCGGCGGCATACACGCGCTCGCGCGTGAGGCGGTTGAACAGCGTCGACTTCCCGGCGTTCGTGTAGCCGACGAGCGCGACGGTGCGCACGCGCGCGCGCTTGCGCGTGCGGCTCTGGACGCCGCGGCTGACCGCGACGCGCGAGAGACGCTCCTTGAGGAGCTTCACGCGGCGTGCGATCAGCCGGCGGTCGGTCTCGAGCTGGGTCTCGCCGGGACCACGCAGGCCGATGCCGCCCTTCTGCCGCTCGAGGTGGGTCCAGCCGCGCACCAGTCTCGTCGACAGGTGCGCGAGCTGGGCGAGCTCGACCTGCAGCTTCCCCTCGGCGCTGCGCGCGCGCTGCGCGAAGATGTCGAGGATCAGGCTCGTGCGGTCGACGACGCGGCAGGCGAGCGCCTGCTCGAGGTTGCGCTGCTGCACGCCGGAGAGCACATGGTCGAAGATCACGAGGTCCGCCTTCGCTTCCTCGCGCAGGTGCGAGATCTCGTCGACTTTGCCCCGGCCCGCATAGAGCGCCGGATCGGGCGCCGGGCGCCGGCCGGTGACGCGACCGACGACGGTCGCGCCGGCGGACGCGACGAGCGCCTCGAGCTCCGCCAGACCCGCGTCGACCCGTTTCGATCCGATCGCGAGCCCGACGATGACGGCGCGCTGGCCGCCGGTCGGGCGCTCTAGCATGCTGGGGCGGCCGGGCGCGGCTTCGGCCCATGCGCTCCGGCGTGGGCCGGAACGGCGGGGCGTCACGGTCAGCTTTCCTGCTCGCCGCCGTGGTTCTGGTGCGGCATCGTGACCGGCCGCGAAGGCACCACGGTCGAGATCGCGTGCTTGTAGACCATCTGCGTGACGGTGTTCTTCAGCAGCACCACGTACTGGTCGAACGACTCGATCTGCCCCTGGAGCTTGATGCCGTTCACCAGATACACGGACACCTGCACCTGTTCCTGACGCAGGGCGTTCAGGAACGGGTCTTGTAGCATTTGCCCTTTGTTGCTCATCGGTGCTCTCCGCAATCGTTGTGCCGCTCGCCGTTCGCGGCCGCGTCGGCAGGGAGCAGTCTCCCCGCGATCCTGCGCGCGGCCCGTCAGCGACGTCCGGGGGCGTCAGCGTACGGGTTGACACCCGTCTTGAATTGTATCCTAAGGGGCGTGCCGCGCAGTTTGAACGCGTCGGCGAAGAAATGTTCCAGGTAGCGCCGGTAGGCATCGGGCACCTTCGAGAGCGACGTGCCGTGGATCACGACGATCGGCGGGTTGCTGCCACCCTGGTGGGCGTAGCGGAGCTTCGGCCGGTTCATGCCCGCGCGGGGCGGCTGCTGGCGCTCGACCGCGAGCTGCAGCGCGCGGGTCAGGCGTGGCGTCGGGAGCTTCACCATCGCGGCGGCGTAGGCGGCGTCGATGGCCGCGAGCAGCGCCGGAAGCCCGCGTCCCTCGCGCGCGGAGATCGGCAGTTGCGTGGCGAAGTCGAGGAACGCGAGCTTGCGCCCGATCTCGCGCTTGACCTCCTCGCGCTGCTCGGTCGACGCGGCGTCCCACTTGTTGATGGCGACGACCAGCGCGCGCCCGGCCTCGAGGATGTGGCCGGCAAGGTGCGCATCCTGCTCGGTGACGCCGTCCTCGGCGTCGAGCAGGAGCACGACGACGTTCGCGTCCTCGATCGCCTGCATCGTCTTGATGATCGAGAATTTCTCGATCGCCTCGAAGACCTTGCCGCGGCGCCTCACGCCGGCGGTGTCGACGAGCGTGTAGCGCTTCCCGCCGCGTTCGAAATCGAGCGCGATCGAGTCGCGCGTCGTGCCCGGCTGGTCGAACGCGATCACGCGCTCCTCGCCCAGGAGCGTGTTGACGAGCGTCGACTTGCCGACGTTCGGGCGGCCGACGATCGCGACGCGGACGCGTCCGTCGTCCTCCGCGGGCGCCTCCGCCGGCTCCGGCGGCACGTGCTCGAGCGCCACGTCGACGAGCTCGCGCACGCCCTCGCCGTGCGCCGCGGAAATCGGAAGCGGCTCGCCGATGCCGAGCTCGTGGAAATCCGCGGTCGCGGTGGCCGACGGCAGCCCCTCGCTCTTGTTGACCGCGAGCAGGACCGGGCGTCCCGAGCGGCGGAGCAGGTCGGCGATGCGCCGGTCCTGCGCCACGAGACCCTCGCGCCCGTCGACGAGAAACACGACGACGTCGGCCTCGGCGATCGCGGCTTCCGCCTGCCGCGCCATCTCGCGCAGGATGCCGTCCTTCGCCACGGGCTCGAATCCGCCGGTGTCGACGACGAGGAACTGGCGGTCGCCCGCGCGGGCGCGGCCGTAGTGCCGGTCGCGCGTGAGGCCCGGGTGGTCGTGCACGAGCGCGTCGCGCGACTTGGTGAGCCGGTTGAACAGCGTGGACTTCCCGACGTTCGGGCGTCCGACGATGGCGATGGTCGGGAGCATCGCGAGCTTCGCGGTCGCCCCGGGTCAGCGCGCGCGGACCGAGAACACCGTGCCGCTCGCCGACTGCCAGGTCGCGCCGCCGATGGTCGCCGCGGGTTGCGAGGTCGGCGCGCTGCCGTCGGTCGCGACGCGCCCGACGTACGCGCCGTTGACCGGAGAGATCAGGTGCAGCCAGCCTTCGACGTCGACGACGCCGACGTGGTCCGCGACGAGTTGCGGGCCGCCGATCCTGCGCTGGGCGAGCTTGTCCTGCTTCCAGACCGACGCGCCCGTCGACCGGTCGAGCGCGTGCACGGCCCCGGCGTCGTCGGTCACGTACAGGTTCTTCGCGTCGATCGCGATGCCGCCCAGGCTCCCGATGTCACGCGACCACACGGGCGTGCCGCGCACGATGTCGAAGCACCCGGTCCGTCCCTGGTAGGCGGTCGCGCACGCGTAGCGTTCGTCGATCGTCGGCAGGCTGGTCACGTCGGCGATGCGCTCGAGCTCCGTCGCCCCCTTGGGCGTGGCGACCGCGGCCTCCCACCCCACCGTGCCGGTCGCGAGGTCGAGGCCCAGGAGTCGGCCGCCCGCGGTGCCGAAGAAGACGCCGCCGCGCTCGATCACGGCGCCCGCGTAGTTGCGGACGATGAGCGGCGGATTCGCCCGCTGGTAGACCCAGCGCCTCGAGCCGTCCTTCGTCGACAGTCCGTAGACGCGGCCATCGCCCGAGAACACGACCACCGTGCCTTCCGCGGTCTTCGGCGGCGAGATCACCTCGCTTCCGACCTTGGTGGCCCACAGCGCCGTGCCGTTGGTGTCGAACGCGAGCACGTCGCCTTTGTCGGAACCCACCACGACGACCGAGCCATCCGCGCCGGCGCCCGCCGACAGCGTCCGGCCGGCGCTGATGCGCCAGACCGCGCGGCCGTTCGCCGGATCGATCCGCATCACCGTGCCGTCGGCCGCGGCCGCGTAGATCGCCTCCGGCGTGACCATCGGCGCGAAGCCGGCCGCGGCCTTGCCCACCTGTGCCTGCCAGGCGATCACTGGCGTGACGCTGGGCGAGAGCTCGGGCAGCGGTCCGGGCGCCTTGCTGCTGCCGGTGAACCAATCGAACGAAGGCGCCGGAATCGTCGGCATCCACGACGGGAGCGACGAACAGCCGCCCGCAGCGAGCGCGAGCGCGAACGCGGCGATCCGGAGGGGCTGCCGCGACGTCATGGCTTGGCGGCGGGCTGTTGCGTCGCGCCGGGCGGCGCGGAGAGGGCCTTGCCGAACGCGTCGGCGCCCTTGGCGGGAACCACGGTCGCGCCGCCCATCGCGTCGAGCTTCACCTGCACGAACTGCCGGTACGCGGTCTTCGCATCGATCTTCGCGAGCGCGACCTGGTAGGCGGCGCGCGCGTCCTCCCGGCGGCCCGCTGCCGCCAGCGCGTCGCCGCGCAGGTCCGCGTAGAGGCCCGCGTAGGCGTCCGAGTGCTTCGCGTCGAGGACCTTGAGCGCCTCGTCGTAGTTCTTCTCGTCGAGCAGCGCTTCGGCCAGCCGATAGCGCGCGATCTGCTTCAGGTCGTCGTCGGAGGCGTAGTCGACGACCCAGGTGAGCTGCGCCTTCGCGCCGGCCTTGTCGCCTTCGTTCCACAGCTGCTTCGCGCGAAGCAGCGCGGCGCGTCCGGCGTACCCGGTGCCGGCGTACTTGTCGGCGAGCGTCGCCATCGCCTCCTTCGCCTTGCCCGGATCCTCGCCGCGGGATGCAGCGGCGACCGCGGAGTAAAGCGCGCCCGCGGCCTCGGCCTGGCTCGATTTCCACCAGCGCCAGCCCTGGATCGCCACGACCGCGACCGCGACCGCGATCACGATCCCCGCCACGAGCATCCCCCAGCGCGTCCACCACGCCTTGAGATCGTCGATGGTTTCCTGTTCCTCGAGATCGTAGACTGCCATCATCTTCCTTTCATTCGGTGGCTCGCATCGGCGAGGCGGGAGTCATTGCATCGACGACCTCGCGCGCGGGAACCGCGCGCTGCTCGCCGGGTTCGCGCAGGGGCTTGACGGAGACGCTGCGTGCCGCGGCCTCATCCTCGCCGACGATCAGCGCGTAGCGCGCGCCGCTCGCGTCGGCCTTCTTCATCTGCGACTTGAAGCTGCCGCCGCCGGCGTGGACGATCGCGGCGTGTCCCGCGTCGCGGATCGACTCGGCGAGGCTCCGGGCGAGCGTGCCGGCGGCGTCGCCCGAGTGGACGACGTAGGCGAGCGGCGCGTCGGCCGCCGTGGCCCCCGCGCCCTGCAGGAGCAGGATCATGCGCTCGACGCCGATGGCGAAGCCGCACGCGGGCGTGGGCTTGCCGCCGAGCGCCTCGAACAGGCCGTCGTAGCGGCCGCCGCCCGCGACCGTGCCCTGCGCGCCCAGCCGGTCGGTCACCCACTCGAACACGGTGCGGTTGTAGTAGTCGAGCCCGCGGACGAGCCGCGGGTCGACCTCGAACGCGATGCCGGCGCCGGCGAGCGCGCTCGCCAGCCCGTCGAAGTGCGCGCGCGACTCGGGGCCGAGCCGGTCGATGAGGCGCGGCGCTTCGGCGATCATCGCCTGCATCGACGGCGTCTTGCTGTCGAGGATGCGGAGCGGATTCGCGTGCAGGCGGCGGCGCGCGTCCTCGTCGAGCAGGTCGTGGTGGCGCTCGAAGTGGGCGATCAGGTCGGCGCGGTGCGCGCGACGCTCGTGCGCGTCGCCGATCGAGTTGATCGCGAGGCGGATGCCGTCCGCGACGCCGAGCTCGCGCCACAGTCGCGCGAGCATGACGATCTGCTCGGCGTCGACGTCGGGACCGGCGAAGCCCAGCGCCTCGACGTCGAACTGGTGGAACTGTCGGTAGCGCCCCTTCTGCGGCCGCTCGTGCCGGAACATCGGGCCGGCGAGCCACACGCGCTGCGGCCGCTCGTAGCAGAGGCTGTGCTCGATCGCGGCGCGCACGATGCCCGCCGTGGCCTCGGGCCGCAGCGTCAGGCTCTCGCCGGACAGGCGGTCGTCGAACGTGTACATCTCCTTCTCGACGACGTCGGTGTGCTCGCCGATCCCGCGCACGAACAGCGCGGTCGGCTCGACCATCGGCACGCGCAGGTTGCGGTAGCCGTAGAGCGCGAACACGGCGCGCGCGGCGTCCTCGAGGCGCTGCCACAGCGCGGACTCGTCGGGCAGCACGTCGTTCATGCCGCGGACGGCCTGGAGCGGCGCGACCTTCGGCCGCGCGGCCGGCGGGGAACCCGAGTCCGAGCTCATCGTGTCTCGCCGCGGCGCGGCGCGGCGCGGCGCATCGTCGTGTGTCGGGCCATCGTCAATCCAGTCGGACGCGCGCGACGTTCTGCTTCGACTGCGTCGCGAGGTCGAGCCTCCGGCCGCGCCAGGAGGCCTCGACCGCGGCGACGTTGCCGACCGTGATCTCCCCCGGCGACGCGATGGCGATCTCGCGGGACGTGCCGTCGTTGCCGGTCATCGACAGCACGATGTTCCCGGAGCGGTCGCGAACCTCGATCCACGACGTGCCGTGGAACCTCACGCTGAGCTGGTTCGGCGCGCCCTGTGCCGCCGGCGATGCGGCGGGCGCGGAAGCGCTGCTCGCGGCGGTCGCGCCTGCCGCGACTGGATTGGGCAGCGACGTCGTGGTCGTGCCCGCGAGGGACGCAGGCGGCGGGCCTTCCGGCTGCGCATCCGCCTGCGGCGCTGGCGGCGAAGAGGGCGAAGGTTCGGCGGCGGGTGGGGGCGCGGGCGCGGGCGGGCGGGGGCGTGGTGGCGACGGGCGCGGGCGGTCGGCCGCGAGAATTCGTAGAGCGCGGCGATCGCGACGATCGCGATCAGCACGAGCGGGATCGCCCATTTCGCCACGCCCGGGCGCGCGGCCCGCTCGCTCGGCAGCTCGCCGATCGCGCGCGTCGTCGCGGCGAGCGAGGGACGGTCGAGCGCGGCGGCGCCGTCGCCCGGGAGCGCGGCGAGGATCGCGTCGACGTCCAGCTTGAGCAGACGGGCGTAGTTGCGCACGAACCCGCGCACGAACGTGCGGCCGGGCAGGCTCGCGAAGTCGTCGCGCTCGATCGCGGTGACCTGGCGCGGCGCGAGCCTGAGCTGGAGCGCGACGTCCTGGACCGACAGCCCCGCCGCCTCGCGCGCCTGCGCGAGGATCGCGCCTGCCGTCGGGGGAGTCGCTGCGGCTTCCGCGCCGGCGGCGTCGATCCCGGAATCCTCGAGTGAATCGTTGCCCGTCACTCGCACGCTCCGGCGGCGATCGCGCGCGTTTCGGCGCTGTTCGGGTAACGGTTCTTCAGCTGCATGATGTACGACTCCTCCGACTGGCGGTCCTGCAGCCGGCGCTCGATGCACATCCCGAGGAAGAGCCCCTCGGGGCTCGGCGGGTTCTGCGCCATCACGAACCGCATCAGCGCACGCGCATCGTCGAGTCGTCCGCCCCGGTAGGACAGCAGCGCGAGGTTGTACGCGGCGACCGGGTTGCCCGGCTTGAGCGCGAGCGCGCGCCGGAAGTACTGGTCCGCGGCGGCGAGGTCGCCCGCCTGCGCGCTGCACTTGCCCGCGTTGATCAACGCGGACTCGGGCGCGCGGTAGAGCGGGTTGCGCAGCGCGGCCTCGAACTCGGCGATCGACTCGCGCGGCCTGCCGTGCGTGCACAGGTACCAGCCCCAGTTGTGGTGGATCTCCGAGTCCGACGGCGCGAGCTCGAGGCCGCGGCGGAAGTTCTCCTCGGCCTTCTTCTCGTCGCCGAGCTCCGCGTAGACGAGCCCGTAGATGTTGTAGATCTGAGGGTACGTCGGGTCGAACTTGATCGCCTCGCCGAGTTCCTCGAGCGCGACGTCGTACTGGCCGCGATTGAAGTAGCCGGCGCCGAGCTCGGTGCGAAGCTCGGCCTTGTATCGAGGCGTCGCCTCCTCCTGCCTGATCTGCGGCATCTGCTGCGGCTGCTGCTGCGGCAGTTCCGGCCTGAGCGGCTTGGACTCGCAGCCGGCGAGCAGCGCGACCGCGAGCGCGGCGGCGAACGGGACGAGGCGCATGGGTCGTTGGCTTCGCGTCATGGGTCAGTGGGGGCGCGCCGCGACGATGCGCGTCGCGAGCGGGCGGGTCACCCGGTTCTTCACGCGGCCGGCGAGCTGGCCGCACGCGGCGTCGATGTCCTCGCCGCGCGTCTTTCGGATCGTCGTCACGATCCCCGCGTCCATCAGCCGGCGCTGGAAGGCGAGGATGCGCCCGCGCGGGCTCACCGCGAACGCCGTTCCCGGGAACGGGTTGAACGGGATCAGGTTGAACTTGCACGGCACGTCCCGCACGAGGCGGACGAGCGCGCCGGCGTGCGCCGGCGCGTCGTTCACGCCGTCGAGCATCACGTACTCGAACGTCACGAAGTCGCGCGGCGCGACCTCGAGGTAGCGGCGGCACGCGGCCATCAGGTCGGCGAGCGGGTGCCTGCGGTTGACCGGCACGAGCCTGTCGCGCAGCGCGTCGTCCGGCGCGTGCAGGCTCACGGCGAGCGCCACCGGGCACTCGGCCGCCAGCCGGTCCATCTGCGGCACGAGGCCCGACGTCGAGACGGTCACGCGGCGGCGCGACAGTCCGTAGGCGTTGTCGTCGAGGAAAAGCCTGAGCGCGGGAACGACGCAGTCGAGGTTCGCGAGCGGCTCGCCCATGCCCATCATCACGACGTTGGTGATCGGGGCGCGGGTGTGGGGTGTGGTCCCCCCCGAGCGCGCTGCGCGCGCCCCCCCGAGGGGCGCGCGACCTCCCCGGGGGCGGCCCGGGTCGGCCGTCGGTCCCCCGAGGCCCGAGGCGCTGCGCGCCTCCCCCCGAGGGGGCGGACGACCTCGGGGCGGCCCGTCGGTCGTCGGCCTCGACCCACGGTGCGGGCACGCCGTCGGCGAGGAGCGTGCGGTTCGCGTGCCAGAGCTGGCCCACGATCTCGGCCGTCGTCAGGTTGCGGTTGAAGCCCTGCTTGCCGGTCGAGCAGAACGCGCAGTCCATCGCGCAGCCCGCCTGCGACGAGATGCAGAGCGTGCCCCTGTCGTCCTCCGGGATGTAGACCGCCTCGACCGCGTTGCCGTTGCCGACGTCGAACAGCCACTTGCGAGTGCCGTCGGAGGCCGTCGTGTCGCGGATCACGGCCGGGGCCGCGATCACGGTCTCGGCGGCGAGCTTCAGGCGCAGCGGCTTCGCGATGTCGGTCATCGCCTCGACGTCGTCGACCAGGCGCTGGTGCAGCCAGCGCGACACCTGCCGCGCGCGGAACGGCTTTTCGCCGCGTTCGGCGAAGAAGCGCTCGAGGCCCGCGAGGTCGAGGTCGAGGAGGTTGGCGGTCACGGCGACGTCCGGACTCCGGCGGGCTACCGGGAGTGGACCTGCGATGCCGGGAAGAAGTACGCGATCTCGACCGCGGCCGTCTCCGGGGCGTCGGAGCCGTGCACGGCGTTGGCGTCGATCGACTGGGCGAAGTCGGCGCGGATCGTGCCGGCGGCGGCCTTCTTCGGATCGGTGGCGCCCATCAGGTCGCGGTTCTTCGCGATGGCGCCTTCGCCCTCGAGCACCTGGATCATCACGGGGCCCGAGGTCATGAACGAGACCAGGTCCTTGAAGAACGGGCGGGCCTTGTGCACCGCGTAGAAGCCCTCGGCTTCGGCCTGCGAGAGCCACGCCATGCGGGCGGCGACGACCTTGAGGCCGGCCTTCTCGAAGCGGGCGGTGATCTGCCCGATGACGTTCTTCGCGACGGCATCCGGCTTGATGATGGAAAGGGTGCGTTCGACGGCCATGCGGGAGACTCCGACAGGATTAATCCGAGGAAATTCAAAATTATAGCATCGGTCCACCCCTGATGCCCGCGCGGGCGGGCCGGGGCGCGCATGCGCCGCCCGCCAGGACGCCGGCGCCGGGCACCCGGCTGGCGCCCGGCTGGCTGGCGGCCGGCCGGGCCCGGGTCAGAAGAGCAGGTTCGGCAGGAAGAGCGTGATCGCCGGCACGTAGGTGATGACGACGAGGAACGCGAGCAGCACCATCGACCATGGCAACGCCGCGCGCACCACCTGGCCGATCGACATTCCGGTGATGCCGGCGGTGACGAAAAGGTTCAGCCCGATCGGCGGCGTGACCATGCCGATCTCCAGGTTCACCACCATGATGATGCCGAGGTGGACCGGGTCGATCCCGAGTCGCGTCGCGATCGGGAACAGGATCGGCGCGAGGATCAGGATGATGCCGGTCGGCTCCATGAACATGCCTGCGATCAGCAGCAGGATGTTGACGACGATCAGGAACTGCCAGCCGGTCATGCCCCAGCCGATGATGATTTCGGCGATCTGCTGTGGGATGCGCTCGGTGGTCAGCACGTGCGCGAACAGGAGCGCGTTGGCCACGATGAACATCAGCATCACCGTGACCTTGCCGGCGTCGATGAGCACGTGCGGGACCTTGCGCATGCCGATGTCGCGGTAGACGAACACGGCGATCACGAACGCGTAGACGGCCGCGACGGCGGCCGCCTCGGTCGGCGTGAACACGCCGCCGTAGATGCCGCCCAGGATGATCACGATCAGCAGCAGGCCCCACAGCGAATCGCGGCCGGAGGTCAGCACCTCGCCGAGCGTCGCGCGCGGCTGCTTCGGGAGGTCGATCATGCGCGCGCGGACGTAGATCGCGACCATGAGCAGCAGGCCGAGCAGGATGCCGGGGATCACGCCGGCGATGAACAGCTTGCCGACCGAGGTCTCGGTCGCGGCGCCGTAGACGACCATCACGATCGACGGCGGGATCAGGATGCCGAGCGTGCCGGCGTTGCAGATCACGCCGGCGGCGAACGGCTGGGAATAGCCGGCGCGCACCATGCCGGCGATCACGATCGACCCGACGGCGACGACGGTCGCCGGCGACGAGCCCGATACCGCGGCGAACAGCATGCAGGCCATGACCGAGGCCATCGCCAGCCCGCCGCGCAGGTGCCCGATGCAGGCGTTGGCGAACCGGATCATCCGCTTCGCCACGCCGCCGGTGGTCATGAACGCGCCGCCGAGGATGAAGAACGGGATCGACAGCAGCGTGTAGTGCTCGGCGGTCTCGAACAGCTTGAGCGACAGCGAAGCGAGGGAGTCCTGAGCGAAGAAGAGGATCGTCAGCAGCGACGACAGGCCGAGGGCGACGGCCACCGGCATGCCGAGGAACATGAAGACGAACAGCAGCGCGAACAGCGCGACGGTGGTCATCGCGCCCCCTCGCCCGGCGACTCCTCGCGGAGCTTGAGCGCGTCCTCGGCCTCATCGCCGAGCAGGTGCGCCTCCCTGCCCGTCGCCAGCTGGAAGAGCACCTGCGCGAAACGGAACGCGAGCAGCGCGAAGCCGAGCGGAAGGATGATGCGCGGAATCCACTGCTCGATCGGGAGGTCCTGCATCAGGATGCCCACGTCGTGCATCTTGCGCACGTACTGGTAACCGCCGAACGCGAAGATCGATGCGTAGACGAAGCACAGCAGCGTGGCGACGATCCCGACCGCCCGCCTCGCGTCCCGGCCCAGCGACTTGACCAGCGCGTCGATGCCGATGTGCGCGCCGACGCGCACGCCGTACGACATCCCGACGAAGATCAGCCAGGCGAACATGACGCCGGTCAGCTCCAGCGCCCAGACGAAGCTGTAGTTGAAGACGTAGCGCGCGACCACCTGCATGAAGGTGACCACGGTCATCGCCGCCATCAGGAAGGCGATCAGTCCTTCCTCGAGATGCTCGAGCCAGCGCATGGGATCGCCGGGGCCCGCGCCGCGGGCCCCGTCCTCGGTTGACTACTTGTTGGACTTCAGCGCGGCGTCGATCAGGTCACGACCGATGTCCCCCTCGAACTTCTTCCAGACCGGCTCCATCGCCTTGCGCCAGGCGGCGACGTCGTCCTTCGACAGCGGCTGGATCTTCGCCTTGGCGGCGTCGGCGATCTTCTTGCGGTCGGCCAGGTTCAGGTCCTTGGCGATCTTGTTGGCGTGGGTGGTCGCCTCGGCCATCGCCTCGGACAAGCCCTTGCGCACGTCGGCCGGCAGGCCGTCCCACCACTTGGCGTTGGTCACCACCATGTAGTCGATCACGCCGTGGTTGGTCTCGGCGATCGTCTTCTGCACCTCGTGGAACTTCTGCGAGTAGATGTTCGACCAGGTGTTCTCCTGGCCGTCGACCACGCCGGTCTGCAGCGCCTGGTAGACCTCGGCGAACGCCATCTTCTGCGGATTGGCGCCCAGCGCGCGGAACTGCGCCTCCAGCACGTCGGAGGCCTGGATGCGGAACTTGAGGCCCTTGACGTCATCGGGGCGTGTCAGCTTGTCCCGGTTGGTCGACAGCTGCTTCATCCCGTTGTGCCAGTAGGCCAGGCCGATCAGGCCGCGGTTCTTCATCGAGGTCAGCAGCTCCTGGCCCTTCGCGCTCGACTGGAAGCGGTCGACCGCTTCGATGTCGTCGAACAGGAACGGCAGGTCGAAGAGCTGGATCTTCTTCGTGTAGCGGTCGAACTTGGACAGCGACGGCGCGATGAACTGCACGTCGCCCAGCAGCAGCGCCTCGAGCTCCTTGGCGTCGCCGAAGAGCTGCGAGCTCGGGAAGACCTGCACCTGCACCTTGCCGGGCAGCTTCTTCTCGGCCACTTCCTTGAATTTGAGGGCGCCCTGGCCCTTGGGCGTGTTCTCCGCGACCACGTGGCTGAACTTGACGACGATCGGCTGCTGCGCGGACGCGGGGGCGGTGAACGCCAGTGCCGCGAACAGCGACGCGGCGAGCATGGAACGAGCAAACATCGGAAATCCTCCGGATTCGGTGGGGGGGGCCGGGTTCGGGCCCGGATCGGGACCACCCTCTTGTGCGGCTCGGCGCATTCTAGCGCCCGAAGCGGGGGCTGTGGCGACTGGACGGCGGTCCGCCCGGACGCGGCGCCGGCGGCGGCGTCCCGGGACCCAGGCCGGATCGTCGCGGGCGCGCCCTGCCGTGCAATCCGGACAACAGGGGGGCATCGGTCGCCGGCCCGGGCGACCGGCTATCGCGACCCCCGGGTGCGGCTCGGCCCGCGCGCCGCCGCCTGATTCGTCGGCGCGGCGGTCCCGCGGTGCCAGACCGGCCGCAAGCCCGGCCGGCCGGGAGGCGCGCGCCAAGCGACGTCCACGCCGATGCCGGGCACCGCGACCAGCGCGTCGCCGGCCATCACGAGCGGCAGCGCTTCGCGCTCCCAGGCCGGCAGGCCGGATTCGCACAGCAGCGACTTGAGCTCGCGCCGCGCCCGGTCGGGTCCGAGCCGCAGGCGCTCGCCTCCGCGACGCGGCCGGATCGCGAGGCCGGCCACCGACCGCTCCGCGTCGATGCCGTCGCCTTCGGCGGCCTCGAACGCGAGCACGCCGTGCGGCAGCGCGACGCTCGTCTCGCCGTGCCAGGGGAGGAGGTAGCCGCGCGGCGAGGCGGCGTGGACGAAGACCCGTCCCCGGTGTCGTCCGACCACCGTCCCGGCGTGCATCAGCGCGACGCGCGCGTCGGCCCTCGCCCCCGCGAGCTGGCGCAACATCGCCTCGAGGCGTGCGGACGTCGGAGGCGGCAGCCCTCGGGCGTGCAGGAACCAGCGCAGCAGGTTGCGCGCGCGGGCGGGCGGCAGCCCTGCGAGCGCGGCTGCGTCGATCGCACCGCCGGCCGCGTCGTAGTGCGCGTCGCGCGCGTCGATCTCGGCCAGCGCGTCGAGCAGCGACGCCGCCTCCGCCTGGTGCGCGGCGGCGCGCGCGAGCGTCCCCGGATAGCCGGGCAGCGTCGACGCGAACGCGGGAGCGACGCGCTGCCGCACCGCGTTGCGGCGCAGGCGAGGGTCGGCGTTGCTCGGATCCTCGACCCACTGGAGCCGCGCGTCGCGCGCATACGCGTCGATGGCGGCGCGCGGCAGGCCGAGCAGCGGGCGGTACCACGCGAGCCCGGCGGCGTCGGTGGACGAGGCCGCCATGGCGGCGAGGCCGGCCGGGCCTGCGCCACGTCCGAGCTGGAGCAGCAGCGTCTCGGCCTGGTCGTCCTGGTGGTGCGCGAGCGCGACCGCGTGCGCACCGTGTTCACGCGCGAGCTCGCGCAGCGCGGCATAGCGCGCCTCGCGCGCCTGCGCCTCGAGGCTCGCGCGCGGGGGACGCGCCACGACGACGCGGCGCTCGGCGCAGGCGACGCCGCGATCGGCGCAGGCCTGCGCGCAGAACGCCGACCAGCGATCGGCGCCCGCCTGGAGGCCGTGGTGGACGTGCAGGCCCAGCGCAGGGCCCCGCCGCGCGCGCGCAGCGCAGCGGCCCCGGCGTCGAGCAGGACGATCGAATCGCGGCCGCCGGAAAGCGCGAAGGCGACCGGACCGCCGGTCGCGGGCAACGCGTCGAGCCACGCCGCGACCGCGCGCACCACCGGCGCGCGCGCGCCGTCAGCCGGGGGAGAGCTCCTTGAACTTGCCATAGGAGACGATGCGGTCCTCGCGCCGCTCGACCAGTTCGTCGAGCGGGAGCTCGGCGAGCGGCTTGATCGCGTCGGCCAGCGCCTTCTTGAGCGACGCGATCATCGCCGCGGGGTCGCGGTGCGCCCCGCCGACCGGCTCGGGGATCACCTTGTCGATCAGCCCGAGCTGCTTCAGGCGCGGCGCCGTGATGCCGAGGATCTCGGCGGCCTCGGGCGCCTGCTCGGCGCTCTTCCACAGGATCGACGCGCAGCCCTCGGGGGAGATCACCGAGTAGGTCGAGTACTGGAGCATCAGCGTCACGTCGCCGACCGCGATCGCGAGCGCGCCGCCCGATCCGCCTTCGCCGATGACGGTGACGACGATCGGCGTGCGCAGGCCCGCCATCTCGAACAGGTTGCGGCCGATCGCCTCCGACTGGCCGCGCTCCTCGGCGCCGATGCCGGGATACGCGCCGGGCGTGTCGACGAACGTGAAGAGCGGCAGCCCGAACTTCTCGGCGAGCTTCATGAGGCGGAGCGCCTTGCGGTAGCCCTCGGGACGCGGCATGCCGAAGTTGCGGTGGATCTTCTCCTTCGTGTCGCGGCCCTTCTGGTGTCCGATCACGACGCAGGGCCGGCCGTTGAAGCGCGCGAGTCCGCCGACGATCGCCGCGTCGTCCGCGTAGGAGCGGTCGCCGTGGAGCTCGCGGAACTCGGTGAAGATGCCGGCGATGTAATCGAGCGTGTAGGGTCGCTGCGGATGGCGAGCGACCTGCGCGATCTGCCACGAGGTGAGCTTCGCGTAGATCTCCTTGGTGAGCTGCTGGCTCTTGCGCGACAGCCGCGCGATCTCGTCGGCGATGTCGACGGCGGAGTCCTCGTGCACGAAGCGCAGTTCGTCGATCTTCGTCTGCAGCTCGGCGATCGGCTGCTCGAAGTCGAGGAAGGTCTGCTTCAGCGGCGTGGCCGGTGTGCGGGTAGCCATCGGGCAATGATAGCGCACCGTTCGCCGCGGGGCACGGCGCGGCCGGCGCGGCGCGCCGCGCGCGGCGTCAGGGCGCGAGCGCGTCCCAGACGAGCTTCGCGCCGGTGACGAACAGGAGGCCGTAGGCGACGCGGTAGAACGCCGCCTCGGGAATCCGGCGGTGCAGCCAGACGCCGAGCCAGATCCCCACCGGCGCGAGCGGCGCGAACAGCAGCGACGCGGCGAGGTTGCCCGTGTTGAGCTGGCCGAGGAACCAGTACGGGACCAGCTTCACGTAGTTGACGATCAGGAAGAACACGACCGAGGTCGCCACGAACGTCGTCTTGTCGAGCCTCTGCGGCAGCAGGTAGATCGCGAACGGCGGTCCGCCCGCGTGGGCGAGCGTGCTCGTGAAGCCGGACACGGCACCCCAGAACGCGCCGGCAGGCTTGCCGGGCGGTTGCGGCGACGCCGCGAGGCGCTCGGCGAGCCGCTCGGTGAGCCGGAACCAGCGGTTGAGCGCGAACGCGACGGCGATGCCGCCGATCACCAGCCGGATCGCGTTCACGGGCATCGTGCCGAACGCGAACGCCCCCGCGACGATGCCGACGATCGCGCCGGGAAGCAGGATCGCGAGGTGCCTGCGCGACCAGAGGCCGCGATAGGCGTGCACACCGAACAGGTCCATCGCGCACAGGATCGGCAGCATGATCGCCGCCGCCTCCGGCGGCGCGATGAAGATCGACATCAGGGGCACGGCGACGCCGCCCGAGCCGCCGCCGAAGCCGCCCTTCGCGATCCCCGTGAGCAGGATCGCGAACACCGCGACCGGGTAGAACGCGACGGGAAACGCCGGGAAGTCCATGTCCGGGACGGCCCTGGCTCAGGCGATCGGGGGCACGCCGGACGACGCGGCGCCGCCGCGCGCGCGCGCATCGCCGCCACGATCTCGTTCACGATGACGGCCGCCAGGACGATCGCGCCGCCGACGAGCGTCGCCCCGCCGGGGTGCTCGCCCATCAGCGTCCACACCCAGATCGGCCCGAGGATCGGCTCGAGCAGGCCGAGCAGGCCCAGTTCGGTCGCGGTGAGGTGGCGCGAGGCGGCGGTCGCGAGCAGGCAGCCGGCACCGAGCTGGATGCAACCCATCACCGCCAGCACCGCGAGGTCCCGGCCGGTGACCGAGAACGGCAGGGCGAGCGGCAGCGCGACCGCGAGCGACAGGATGCCCGCGATCATCACCTGCGGCAGCATGTCGACGGTGGCGTGGTACTTGCGCAGCATCGTGACCTGCGCGGCGAAGAAGAAGGGCACGCCGAGCGCCAGCAGGTTGCCGACGAGACGGCCGGCGTCCATCGACTCGGCGAACATCACGACGATGCCCGCGAAGGCGACGGTCATCGCGATCCAGGTGCGGGTCGGCACGGGCTCGTTCAGCACGAGCCTTCCGGCGATCGCCGCGAGGAACGGCGCCACGCTCATCAGCACGAACGTGTTGGCGACCGTGGTGCGCGTGAGCGACGCGATGAAGAAGAAGAACGTGCAGGCGAGGAAGGTCCCCGACGCGAGGCCGGGCCAGCCGACGGCGCGCACGGCCCGCGGCATGCGCCGCCCGTGCATCGCGACGAGCACGCCGACCACGAACAGCACCATGAAGACGCTTCGCCAGAACACGATCTCCCAGGCCTCGGTGATCGAGAGCTGGCGCACGAGGAATCCGCCCGACGACCAGAAGATCGAGGCGACGACCATGTAGGCGATCGCGCGGAGGCGTGCGGCGGCGTGGGTCACGAAGCGCTCGGATGGGGCGCGGCCGGGGCGGCAGCAAAAAACGCCGGCGCGTGGGCCGGCGTGCAGTCCGGAACTCTACCACGGCGCTCCGCGCGATCGGCCATGCGGGCGCGGCGCCGCCCCGCGATTAGAATCACGGGCTTCGGCCGCACGATCGGGCCGCACGACGCACGAGGGAGGCATGGCATGGCGACGCATCGCATCGCGGTGATTCCGGGCGACGGCATCGGCAAGGAAGTGATGCCGGAGGGACTGCGCGCGGTCGAGGCCGCGGCGAAACGCCACGGCGTCTCGCTCGCGTTCACGCAGTTCGACTGGAACTGCGACCACTTCGTCAAGCACGGCCGCATGATGCCGGAGGACTGGTTCGAGACGCTCTCGGGCTTCGAGGCGATCTACTACGGCGCGGTGGGCTGGCCCGCGACGGTGCCCGACCACGTGTCGCTGTGGGGCTCTCTGATCCCGTTTCGCCGCGGCTTCGACCAGTACGTGAACCTGCGACCGTGCCGGCTGATGCCCGGCGTCGCGACGCCGCTCGCGAACCGGAAGCCCGGCGACATCGACTACTACGTCGTGCGCGAGAACACCGAGGGCGAGTACTCGTCGATGGGCGGGCGCATGTTCGAGGGGACCGACCGCGAATTCGTGATCCAGGAGTCCGTGTTCACGCGCAAGGGCGTCGACCGCGTGCTGCGCTACGCGTTCGAGCTCGCGCGCACGCGAGCGGCGAAGCACCTGACCTCGGCGACCAAGTCGAACGGCATCGCGATCACGATGCCGTACTGGGACGAGCGCTTCAAGGCGATGGCCGCCGGCTACCCGGACGTGCGCACCGACCAGTTCCACATCGACATCCTGGCCGCGCACTTCGTCGCCCGCCCGCAGGCGTTCGACGTCGTCGTCGGCTCGAACCTGTTCGGCGACATCCTGTCGGACCTCGGGCCGGCCGTGTGCGGAACGATCGGCATCGCGCCGTCGGCGAACCTCAATCCGGAGCGCACGCACCCGTCGCTGTTCGAGCCGGTGCACGGCTCCGCGCCGGACATCGCGGGGCAGGGCATCGCCAATCCGATCGGCCAGATCTGGTCGGGCGCGCTGATGCTCGACTTCCTCGGCCACCGCGAGGCGGGCGCCGCGATCGTGTCGGCGATCGAGCGCACCCTCGCGGATCCCGCGGCGCCGCGCACGCGGGACCTCGGGGGACGCGCGACGACGGTCGAGGTCGGTAAGGCGATAGCGGCGATGCTATGATCCAAGCCGTTGATTCTGCGATGTCGCGCTAGTCCGCGCGGCGAAAAGACGGAGTTGGCCGGGAGGCGGTGACCCGCGTTCCGGTCCTTCATGTCGTCCGGCGTGAGAACGCGACGGCATCGGTTCCAGGGGAGACGCGAATGTCTTTGCAGATCGGAGTCCCGCGCGAGGTGTTTCCGGGCGAGAAGCGGGTGGCCACCGTGCCGGAGGTCGTCGAGAAGCTCGTCAAGCTGGGATTCCGCGTCGCGATCGAGACGGGCGCGGGCGACGCCGCCAACTTCGCGGACGACGCGTACCGCGCGGCCGGCGCCGACGTCGTGCCCACGGCGGCGGAGCTTTGGGCCCGGTCGGACATCGTCTTCAAGGTGCGTCCCCCGACGCCGGCCGAAGTCGCGCTGATGCGCGAAGGCGGGATGCTCGTCGATTTCATCTGGCCGGCGCAGAACCCGGAGCTGATGCAGCAACTGGCGGCGAAGAAGGCGACGGTGCTCGCCATCGACGCCCTCCCGCGCCAGCTGTCGCGCGCGCAGAAAATGGACGCGCTCACGTCGATGGCCGGCATCAGGGCTACCGCGCGGTGATCGAGGCGGCCAACGAGTTCGGCCGCTTCTTCAACGGGCTGATCACGGCCGCCGGCAAGATTCCGCCGGCGAAGGTCTTCATCGCCGGCGCCGGCGTGGCCGGGCTCTCGGCGGTCGGCACCGCCGCGAACCTGGGCGCGATCGTGCGCGCCAACGACACGCGCGCCGAGGTCGCGGACCAGGTGGTGTCGCTGGGCGGCGAGTTCGTGAAGGTCGACTACCAGGAAGAAGGCTCCGGCGGCGGCGGCTACGCGAAGGTCATGAGCGAGGGCTTCCAGCAGGCCCAGCGCGAGATGTACGCGAAGCAGGCGCGCGACGCCGACATCATCATCACGACCGCGCTGATCCCCGGCAAGCCCGCCCCCAGGCTCATCACGGCGGAGATGGTCCGCACGATGAAGCCGGGCAGCGTCATCGTCGACATGGCGGCCGAGCAGGGCGGCAACTGCGAGCTCACGGAACCCGGCCAGGCGGTGGTCAAGCATGGCGTGACCCTCATCGGCTACACCGATCTCGCGAGCCGCCTCGCGACGCAGGCCTCGACGCTCTACTCGAACAACCTCTTCCGGCTCACCGAGGAGCTGATCAAGGCGAAGAGCACGGCACCGTCGTCAGGATCGACATGGAGGACGAGGTGATGCGCGGCCTGACGGTGATCAAGCAGGGCGCGGTCACCTGGCCCGCCGCCGCCGCCAGCTGTCCGCCGCGCCGCCGGCGCCGGCCGCGAAGCCGGCGGCGGCGGCCGCGAAGCCCAAGGGCCACGGCGAGCCGTCGGGCCCGATGTCGCCGGGCCGAAGGCGGCGGTACTGTTCGGCGCGGGCGCGCTCCTGTTCCTGCTGATCGGCCGCTACGCGCCGGCGAGCTTTCTCGGCCACTTCACCGTGTTCGTGCTCGCGTGCTTCATCGGCTACATGGTGGTGTGGAACGTGAAGCCGGCGCTGCACACGCCGCTGATGAGCGTGACCAACGCCGTGTCCAGCATCATCGCCATCGGCGCACTGGTGCAGATCGCGCCGGACCTGTCGACGATCTCCACCGACCTGTCGCGTCCGAACGAGTGGATACGGTGGCTCTCCGTGGGCGCGATCGCGCTCGCGACGATCAACATGTTCGGCGGCTTCGCGGTGACGCGGCGCATGCTGGAAATGTTCCGCAAGTAGGGGGACGGGAACATGACATCCAGCCTTGCGACGGTCTCGTATCTCGGCGCGACCATCCTCTTCATCCTGTGCCTCGGCGGGCTCTCCAACCAGGAGACGGCGCGGCGCGGCAACCTCTTCGGCATCGTCGGCATGGCGATCGCCGTGGTCGCCACGATCCTCGGCCCGCAGGTCACCGCCGGCGGGCTGCCCTACATCCTCGGGGCGATGGTGGTCGGCGCGGCGATCGGCCTGTACGCGGCGCGCGTCGTCAAGATGACGCAGATGCCGGAGCTGGTCGCGCTGATGCACAGCCTCGTCGGCCTCGCCGCGATGCTGGTCGGCTACGCCAACTACATCGATCCCGCGGTCTCGGCGAACCTGAGCCCCGCCGAGAAGACGATCCACGAGATCGAGATGTACGTCGGCGTGCTGATCGGCGCGGTGACGTTCTCCGGATCGGTGATCGCCTTCGGCAAGCTGTCCGGCAGGATCGGCGGGAAGCCCATGCTGCTGCCGGCGCGGCACTGGCTCAACCTCGCGGGCCTGCTGCTGGTGATCTGGTTCGGCTACGCGTTCGTCACGGCGCACGGCGTGGCGGAAGGCATGACGCCGCTGATCATCATGACCGTCGTCGCCCTCCTGTTCGGCGTGCACATGGTCATGGCCATCGGCGGCGCCGACATGCCGGTCGTCGTGTCGATGCTCAACAGCTACTCGGGATGGGCCGCGGCCGCGACCGGCTTCATGCTCTCCAACGACCTCCTGATCGTGACCGGCGCGCTGGTCGGCTCGAGCGGCGCGATCCTGTCGTACATCATGTGCTCGGCGATGAACCGCAACTTCATCAGCGTGATCGCCGGCGGCTTCGGGACCGACAGCAGCGCGCCCGCCGCGGCCGGCGCGGTGCAGCCGGCGGGCGAGGTGAACCCGATCCTGGCCGCCGAGACGGCCGAGCTGCTGCGCGAAGCCAGGAGCGTCATCATCGTCCCGGGCTACGGCATGGCGGTCGCCCAGGCCCAGCACACGGTGTACGAGATCACCAAGGTGCTGCGCGAGCGGGGCGTCGATGTGCGCTTCGGCATCCACCCGGTGGCCGGTCGCATGCCGGGCCACATGAACGTGCTGCTGGCCGAAGCCAAGGTGCCCTACGACATCGTGTTCGAGATGGACGAGCTCAACGACGACTTCCCCAGCACCGACGTCTCGATGGTGATCGGCGCCAACGACATCGTGAATCCCGCCGCGCAGGAGGATCCGGGAAGCCCGATCGCCGGTATGCCGGTGCTGGAGGTGTGGAAGGCGAAGACGTCGGTCGTGATGAAGCGGAGCATGGCGTCGGGCTACGCCGGCGTCGACAATCCGCTCTTCTACAAGGACAACAACCGGATGCTGTTCGGCGACGCCAAGAAGATGCTCGACGAGGTGCTGGTGGCGCTGAAGTCCTGATGCCGCCACGGCGTCCTCCGTGCCGGGCCCGCTCGCGCACCTGACGGTCCTCGACCTGTCCCGCGTGCTGGCGGGACCGTGGTGCACGCAGCTCCTCGCGGACCTCGGCGCGACCGTCATCAAGGTCGAGCGCCCCGGCGCCGGCGACGACACGCGCGCCTGGGGACCCCCCTACCTGAAGGACGCCGAGGGTCGCGACACGACCGAGGCCGCGTATTACCTCGCGTGCAACCGCGGCAAGCGCTCGGTCGCGATCGACTTCACGACGCCCGACGGGCAGCGGCTGGTGCGCGGGCTCGCGCGCGGCGCCGACGTGCTGGTCGAGAACTACAAGGTCGGCGGGCTCGCGAAGGTCGGGCTCGACTACGCGTCGCTCGCCGCCGCGAATCCGCGGCTCGTCTACTGCTCGATCACCGGCTTCGGCCAGACGGGACCGTACGCCGATCGCGCCGGCTACGACTTCATCGTCCAGGGCATGTCGGGCTTCATGAGCGTCACCGGCGAGGCCGACGGGGAGCCCGGCGGCGGACCGCAGAAGGCGGGCATCGCGATCACCGACCTGATGACCGGCATGTACGCGGCCGTCGCGATCCAGGCGGCGCTCGCGCACCGCGACCGCACCGGCGAAGGCCAGCACGTCGACTGCTGCCTGATGGACTCGGCGGTCGCGATGATGGCGGTGATGGACATGAACTACCTCGTCACCGGGCGTGCGCCCGGGCGCATCGGCAATGCGCACCCGAACATCGTGCCGTACCAGACGTTCGCGTGCGCCGACGGCCACATCGTCCTCGCGGTCGGCAACGACGGGCAGTTCGCGAGGTTCTGCGAGGCCGCGGGGCGGGCGGCGTGGGCCGCCGACCCGAGGTTCGCGAAGAACGCCGACCGCGTCCGTCACCGCTCGACGCTCGTGCCGATGATCGCGGAGGTGGTCGGGACGCGCTCGCGGCGCGACTGGCTCGCGGCGCTCGAGCCGCTCGGCGTGCCCTGCGGCCCGATCAACACGCTCGACCAGGTGTTCGCCGATCCGCACGTCGTCGCGCACGCGATGAGGCGCGACCTCGATCATCCGCTCGCGGGACGCGTCCCGCAGGTCGGCATCCCGGTCGGCATGTCCGCGACGCCGCCCGGATCGCGCGAGACGCCGCCGCTGCTCGGCCAGCACACGCGCGAAGTGCTGCGCGAGCGGCTGGGAATCGACGAGGCGGAGATCGCGCGGTTGGTCGCTGCGAGGGTCGTCGGCGTCCGCGACTGATCGGCGCGGCGCCGAAGGTCAGTCGGTCTCGACCTGCCCGGTGGCCTTGCTGCGCACGAGCGACCAGCCCATCCCGATGCCGAGCACGATGCCGACGGCGACGAGCACGATCCAGGTGAACGTTCGCTGATCGGTCGCGACGAGCCCGATCGAGCTTAGCCACCAGACGAACGCCCCGATCACCGCGCAGACGAGCGCGACGCCCAGTGCGCCGAGCGACACCCAGGTCGCGCGCACGCACAGGATCCAGCCCGCGAGCACCAGCACGCCGACGAGCGCCTTGCCGGCGTTGAACGCGCCGGTGTCGACCAGCGCCCATTGCACGTAGGAGACGCCGGCCGGATTCCAGGTCGCGAGAACCAGCGCGACGGCGAACGCGATGCGGATCAGCATGCCGACATGGGCGTCGCACGTCCGAATCCGCTCGGGCCTGCGCGCCGGGCCTGCATCGCGCGCCAGGGGCGGGGCGTCCCGGGGCCGCGCGGCCGGCGCGCGCGGTCACTTCATCTTGGCCCAGACCGGCCACACCTGGTTGTCCGCGCGATGCGGGATCTCGACGTTCGACCGCGCGGCCCAGGGGATCACCTGGCGGTGCAGCGGCAGGTGGTAGATCTCGCTCCTCTGGATCTCGAGCGCGCGCCGGATCAGCGCGAGGCGCTTCTCGGCGTTCATCTCGACCTTGACCTCGCCGACGATCGCGTCGAACTTCGGGTCGGTGTAGCGGCCGTAGTTGTAGTCGCCGTCGCCCTTGCCGCTGAACGTCGACAGCACGGGCTGCAGCGTGAAGATCGCGTCGGTCGACGCGCCGCCCCAACCCAGCATGTAGAGGCTCGTATCCAGCTTTTCCAGCTTCGGGAAGTACTGGGCGCGCGGCATCGTCACGAGCCTGGTGTTGACGCCGATCTTCGTCCACATCGCGGCGAGCGCCTGGCAGATCTTCTCGTCGTTGACGTAGCGGTTGTTCGGACAGTCGAGCTGGACCTCGAAGCCGTTCGGGTAGCCGGCCTCGGCGAGCAGCTTCTTCGACAGCGCCGGATCGTGGGCGAAGCGCTTCTCGATCTCCGCAGTCGTCTGGACCGGCGAGGGCGTCATCGCGCCCGACGGCTTCGACAGCCCGCGCATCGTCGCCTTGTGGATCGCGTCGACGTCGACCGCGTGGTAGAGCGCGGCGCGCACGCGCTTGTCCTTGAACGGGTTCTTGCCCTTGACGCTCGAGTAGAGGAGCTCGTCCCGGCCCTGATCCATGCCGATGAACACGATGCGCTGCTCGAAGCCCTCGATCACCCTGACGCCCGGCGTCTGCTGCAGCCGCGGCACGTCCTGCGGCGCGGGATCGTTGATCAGGTCGACGTTGCCGGCGACCAGCGCCGCGAGCCTCGTGCCGTCGTTGGTGATCGGCGTGTAGATCACCTCGTCGACGTTGCCGTCGAAGCGCTTGTCCTTCCAGCCCCACCACGCCGGGTTCTTCACCAGGTGGGTCTTGACGTCCGGCTCGCGCGACTTGAGCGTGAACGCGCCGGTCCCGTTCGCGTTTCGCGCCGTGATCATCTCCTCCTTGTTCTTGAAGTCGAGCGGCTTCGTCGCCTTGTTCTTCTCGCACCACGCCTTGTTCATGATGTAGATGTTGGCGATGTGCTCGAGCTCGATCGGGTTCGGCCCGTCGGTGACGAACTCGACGGTCAGGTCGTCGACCTTGCGCGGCTTGCCGGCGGCCTTCGAGTACGCCCGGATCTGCGAGGTGTCCTCGGCCGCGCGCTGGTACGAGAACACGACGTCGTCGGCGGTGAGCGGCGCGCCGTCGTGGAACCTGACGCCGGGCCGGAGCTTGAATCGCCAGGTCGTCGCATTGACCTGCTCCCACGACGTGGCGAGGCCCGGGATCAGCTTGAGGTCCCTGTCGCGCATCACGAGCGTGTCGTAGACGAGCGCGTTGACGTTGTTGGTCAGGTTCTCGTTCTGCGAGTACGGATCCATCGTCTGCGGGTCGCCGCGGCCGGCCCAGCGCAGCGTCTTCGCGTCGGCGAGCGCCGAGACGGCGAGCGAGGCGGCGAGGCAGGCGGCCAGCGCGAGGCGCGGAACCGGGGGCTTCGTGGCGGCGATTCGGGTCATGGCTTCCTCCGGGGGGCGACGGGCGGCAGGCGCGCCGGCTTCGGTCGCGGTGGGCGGATCATAGCGGAGGCGTCGCGGGGGCGGTAGCGCGGTAGAATCCGCGCCCCGCCGTCGGAGCAGGATGAATCGCGCTGCCGCCGGAACGTCCACGACATGGCTTCCTCCCCCGACGCCGCGCTGCTCGAACGCCTCGCCGAAACGCTCGTCGCCGACGCCGCGCGGCTGCGCGTCCGGATCCGCGAAGCGCGCAGGCGCGGCGCCGATCCGGATGCGTGGCAGCGGCTCGCCGCCGACGTCGAGCGCGCGGTCGCACGCCGGGCCGGGCGGCTGGCGACGCGGCCCGCGCTCGCGTACCCGCCCGGCCTGCCGGTCGCGCAGCGCGCCGACGAGATCGCCGCGGCGATCCGCGCCCATCAGGTGGTCATCGTGTGCGGCGAGACCGGCTCGGGCAAGACGACGCAGCTGCCGAAGATCTGCATCGCCGCGGGCCGGGGCGAGCGCGGGCTCATCGGCCACACGCAGCCGAGGCGGCTCGCCGCGCGCATGGTCGCGACGCGGATCGCCCAGGAGATGAACACGGCCGTCGGCGACGCGGTCGGCTTCAAGGTCCGATTCGCCGATCGCACGTCGCCCGGCGCGTGGGTGAAGCTCATGACCGACGGGATCCTGCTCGCGGAGACGCGCGGCGACCGCGGACTCCTCGCCTACGACACGATCATCGTCGACGAGGCGCACGAGCGCAGCCTCAACATCGACTTCCTGCTGGGCTACCTGAAGCAGCTCCTCGCGCGGCGCGACGACCTCAAGGTCGTGATCACGTCCGCGACGCTCGACGCCGAGCGCTTCGCGCGCCACTTCGGTGCGCGCGAGGGCACGCCCGCGCCGGTCATCGAAGTGTCGGGGCGCCTGTATCCCGTGGAGGTCCGCTATCGCGCGGCCGGCGGCGACCCGGACGACGAGGCCACCGACGACGAGGAGGACGTCGAGGAGGCGATCGTCGACGCCGCGGGCGACCTGTGGCGCGAGGGGCCCGGCGACATCCTCGCGTTCCTGCCCGGCGAGCGCGAGATCCGCGAGACCGCCGACCTGCTGCGGGCGGACTTGAGGCGTCGCCCCTGGGGCGCGGCCGCGGAGATCGTGCCGCTCTACGCGCGGCTCTCGCCCGAGGAGCAGCAGCGCGCGTTCGCGCCCTCGCGCGGCAGGCGCATCGTGCTCGCCACGAACGTCGCGGAGACCTCGCTCACGGTGCCGGGCATCCGCTACGTGATCGACACGGGGCTCGCCCGGGTCAAGCGCTACGCGACGCGCAACAAGACGACGCTGCTCAGGATCGAGAAGATCGCGCGCGCGAACGCGGACCAGCGTGCCGGCCGCTGCGGCCGCGTGCAGGACGGCATCTGCGTGCGCCTGTATCCGGCGGCCGACTACGAGGCGCGCCCGCGCTTCGCCGAGCCCGAGATCCTGCGGAGCTCGCTCGCGAGCGTGATCCTGCAGATGGCCTCGCTGGAGCTGGGGCCGGTCGACGCGTTCCCGTTCGTCGAGCCGCCTCCGCCGCGCGCGGTCGCCGACGGCTACCAGCTGCTCGCCGAGCTCGGGGCCGTCGACGAAGGCCGCGCGCTGACGCCGATCGGCCGCGAGCTCGCGAAGCTGCCGCTCGACCCGCGCATCGGCCGCATCGTGCTCGCCGCGCGCGAGCGCGGCTGCCTGCCCGAGGCGCTGGTGATCGCGAGCGCGCTGTCGGTGCCCGATCCGCGCGAGCGGCCGCTCGAGAAGGCGCAGGCCGCGGACCAGGCGCACCTCCGGTTCCGCGACGAGCGCTCGGACTTCCTGTCGCTCGTGAACCTCTGGCAGTTCTTCGAGGCGCTCGCCGACGAGAAGCTCTCGCACCGCCGGCAGGTCGAGCGCTGCCGCCAGGCGTTCGTCAACCACCTGCGCCTGCGCGAATGGCGCGACGTGCACCGCGAGCTCACGCACCAGCTCGAGGAGGGCGGATGGAAATGGAACGCGAAGCTGCCCGCCGCGATCGACGCGGCGCGCTACCGCGCGATCCACGAGTCGCTGCTCTCGGGGCTCCTGTCCAACGTGGGCCTGCGCGACGGCGAAACGTTCGCCCGGGGCGAGCTCCGCTCGCCTCCCTCCGGCGGGGGCGGCCCCCGGGCGGCCCGGCGGTCGGGGGGCGAAGGCTACGGCGGGCCGCGGGGCCTGCGCTTCCACTTGCACCCGGGCAGCGGCCTCGCGAAGAAGGGCGGGCGCTGGATCCTCGCGGCGGAGCTCGTCGAGACGACGCGGCTCTACGCGCGCTGCGCCGCCCGCATCGAGCCCGAGTGGATCGAGGCGGCCGCGGGCGAGCGGGTCACGCGCGAGCGGTTCGACCCGTCGTGGGACGCGAAGCGCGGTGAGGTCGTCGCCCGCGAGCGGGTGGCGCTCTACGGCCTCACGCTGGTGCCGTCCCGGCCGGTCTCGCTCTCGACGCTCGACCCCGCTGCGGCGCACGAGGTGTTCGTGCGCGAGGCACTCGTCCCGGGCGATCTCGCGACCGTGGGCGCGTTCCTCGCCCACAACCGGAAGCTCGTGGCCGAGGTCGCCGAGCTCGAGCACAAGGCGCGCCGCCAGGACGTCCTCGTCGACGACGAGGCGCTCGCGGCGTTCTACGCGGAGCGCGTGCCGAAGGACGTCTGCACGACCGTGTCGTTCGAGCGCTGGCGCGTCGATGCGGAGCGACGGGATCCGGCGCTCCTGTTTCTCACGCGCGAATTCCTGATGCGTCACGCCGCGGCGGACGTCACCGAGGAGCTGTTTCCCGGAGAAGCTCGCGATCGGGGACGCGAGCCTGCCAGTCCGCTACCGGTTCTCGCCCGGCCATCCGATGGACGGCCTCACCCTCACCGTTCCGCTCGCGCTCCTGAATCGGCTCGACGACGCGCGGCTCTCGTGGCTCGTGCCCGGAATGGTGCGCGAGAAGGTGACCTGGTACCTGAAGGCGCTGCCCAAGGCGTTCCGCAACCGGCTCGTCCCGCTGCCGCCGGTGGTGACCGCTTTCCTCGAGGAGGCCGCCCCGGGAGCGCGCCGCTGCCCGATGCCCTCCGCGCCTGGTTGAAGGGCCGGCTGGGCGAGGCGCCTCGCGCGGACGCGTGGGACGGCCAGCCGCTGCCCGACCACCTCGCCATGAACGTCGTCGTCGTCGATGCCGCCGGCCGCGAGCTGGGCGGCGGTCGCGACCTCGCGGGCCTGCGCGATCGGCTGGGCGAGGCCGCGAAAGCGAGCTTCGCTGCCGCGGGCCCGGCGTTCGGGCGGACCGGGCTCACGCGTTGGGACCTGGGCGATCTGCCCGAGACGATCGCGATCGATCGCGGCGGCCAGCGGCTGACCGCCTATCCGACGCTCGTGGACGACGGCGCGAGCGTGTCGCTCACGCTCGCCGATACGCGCGAGGCGGCCGACGCCTCGACGCGGCGGGGCGTCGTGCGCCTGATCCGCCTGGCGCTCAGGGACGCCGTCCTGCGCTACGAGAAGGGGGCGTCCGGCTTCGCACAGGCGGCGCTCACGCTCAAGCCCGCGATCCCGACCGACCGGCTGCTCTCGGACGTGCTCGACGCGGTCGCCGACCGGGCGTTCCTCGCCGACGACCCGATCCCGCGCTCGGCCCGGACGTTCGACGAGCAGGTGAAGCGAGCCCGGACCAGGCTGCCCGCCGTCGCCGATGCGGCCTTCCGCCTGCTCGCGACGATCGCCGGTGCCTATCACGCACTCGGCGCCCGCCTCGCCCAGGCCCCGCCGGGCATGGCCCGGCTGGCCGCCGAACTTCGCGCGCAACGGGACGACCTCGTCCGGCCGGGGTTCTTCGCCTCGACGCCGTGGGCGCAATTGCAACACCTGCCGCGCTACCTCGAGGCGATCGACCGGCGGTGGGCCAAGGCGCGGGAGCGACCGGAGCGCGAGGCCCGCCACGGCCCCCAGGTCGAGGCGTGGACGCGTCGGTGGCGCGAGCGGCGCGACCGGGACCGCGCCGCCGGGCGTCAGGACCCGGCGCTCGACGAGTTCCGCTGGCTGCTCGAGGAATTCCGGGTGTCGCTGTTCGCGCAGGAACTGAAAACGCCCACCCCGGTATCCCTGAAGCGCGTGGAGAGGGTGTGGGAGGCGCTGGACGGTCGTTGACGGGGCATGGGCGGTGCCGGGCGGCCGCCGGCCGGTAGGCGCGTGCCGTTGGCAGGCGAAAACCCCCTGTGCTACAGTGATTTGGCGTCTGCTGTTCCAGTGGATTGGCGGTCGCCGACATTGGCGAGCGCCGCCGCCGTCCCCGGTTTCGGGCCCCGGGTGGCGCGGTTTCCTGCGCACCGGGCCTCCTCGAGATCCACGCGTGAACGCGACGACGGAAGCGTCGGCGCGGCGTCCCCCGCCGCGCGAGATGACGAAGATCCTCGGCGACTGCCGGGATCTCGCCATTCATCGCCTGATGCTCGCGTTCTCGTCGATGCTCGACCGCGTCGGCGACCTCCTGATGGATCGCGCCGGGCGCACCGACGTGCGGGACGAGCAGTCGCTCTACCTCGACGCGCGCGCGCTGCTGAAGAGCGAGCGCGCGACGCTGATGGCCGAGTTCGAGCAGCGGCTGCGCCGGCGCGTCGACGACCGGATCGCCGGCAAGGAGGATGCCCGGCAGGACTACGCCGACGTCGATCCGACCAAGCTCACGCTCGTCGACACGTCCGCGATGGACGAGTCGGTCGTCACCGGCAACATCACGCGCATCGTCGAGAACGCCTGCCACGACGAGCTCGCCGTGCTGAACCGCGGCTTCGGCCACCTGCTCGGACGGCCCGACCTCGAGACCGACGACAACCCGCTCGCGCCGGCGACGATCGTCGACGCGTTCACCGACGCGCTGCGGCAGGTCAAGACCGAGAGCCGGATCAAGTTCCAGATCCTGAAGGAGCTGAACCAGGCGTCGCTCGGCGACATCGCGTCGATCTACGGCGACATCAACCGCCACCTCGCGAACCTGCGCGTCGTGCCCGCGATGACGCGGCCCGCGATCGTCAACCGCGGCGGGGCGTCGGAGCTGCGTCGCCAGCAGGCGATCGACGCGCGCGAGGCGCGCGAGCGCGCGTCCGCCGAGCACGTCGCCGCGGCGGAAGTCGACGTGATGGCGCTGTTCCGCCGGATGTTCGGCACCGCGGCGAGCGTCGGGCAGGGAATGCCGGGCCAGGGCGGCATGCAGGCGATGCCCCGGGCTATCCGGGGGCGTCGACGCCGGCGGGCGGCATGCCGGCGTCGCCGGGGAAGGCTCGGGCGGCGGTGGCGAATTCCCCGAGATCGCGATGCCCGGCGGATTGCCGCCGATCACGTTCGCGCCGATGGCGCCGACGCCGTCCGGCTACGTGCCCGGCTCGCCGATCATCGCGACGCAGATGCTGCACGAGGGCCTGACGCGGCTGCAGGCGGGGCAGAGCGGCTTCGACCTGGGCGGCGGCGCCGTCGTCCAGTTCTCCGGCATTCCGGAAGGCCTGCACAACGTCCTGCGCGACCTGCAGGAGTCGCCGCTCGGAAGGAAGGCGAACCAGCTCGAATCGATGACGATCGAGATGGTCGCGATGCTGTTCGACTTCATCTTCGAGACGCGCGACCTGCCCGACGGCATCAAGGCGCTGCTGGCGCGCCTGCAGATCCCGGTGCTGAAGGCCGCGATGCTCGACGGCGCGTTCTTCGCGAAGAAGTCGCATCCGTCGCGCCTCCTCGTCAACGCGCTCGCCGAGGCCGGCCGCGGCTGGTCGCCGGCGATGGGCAACGAGGATCCGCTCTACCGCAAGATGGGCGCGATCGTCCACCGGATCCTCGACGGGTTCTCCGACGACCTCGCGATCTTCGACGAGCTGCGCGCCGACCTCGAGGCCTTCCTCGCCGAGGAGGAGAAGAACGCCGAGGCGAACATCACGTCGTCCGCCGAGGAGATCAACCTCCGCGACCGCGCCGAGATCGCGGCGAACGTCGCGCGGGGCGAGATCGAGCGGCGCATCGAAGGCTCGCCGATGCCGAAGTTCCTCGCGGGGTTCCTGCGCGAGCGCTGGCATCCGTCGATGGCCCGCGTCTACGCGACCGCGGGCGACGACAGCGAGGCGTGGAGCGCGACGGTGTCCACGCTGGAGGACCTGGTCTGGAGCGTGCAGCCCAAGCGGACGTCCGAGGACCGCAAGCACCTGGTCGCGCTGCTGCCGTCGCTGCTCAAGCGCCTCACGTCCGGCGTCCAGGGGCACGCGTGGCCGCCGGAAGCGCGCGAGGCGTTCATGTCGAACCTGGTCGAGGCCCACGCCGCGGCCGTGAAGCCGACGTACGCGCACGTCGAATCGCCGACGGCCGCCGTCGCCGAGGCCGCGAAGGCGCAGGCCGAGGTCGCGAAGGCCGCGGGCGACGAGCGTGCGGCGCTCGAGGCCGAGGCGCTCGCCGAGGCGATGTCGCCCGCCGAGCCCGCCGAGCCGGTCGAGGAGCCGGAGGTCCTCGAGGACCAGTACCTCGAGATCGCCCGGAGCCTCGAGCGCGGCATGTGGATCGAGTTCGAGGCCGACGACGGCCACCTCGCGTTCGCGAAGCTCGCCTGGGTGAGCCCGCTGCGCGGCACCTACCTGTTCACGAACCGGCAGGGGCAGAAGGCGCTGTCGATGACGGCCGAGGAACTCGCCGAGCGCTTCCGCGCCGACCGCGCGCGTCCGGTCGAGGCCGAGCCGCTGCTCGACCGCGCGCTCACCACCGTGATGGGCCAGCTCGAAGGCCGCCTCGCGCCCGAGCCCGCGTGACCGCGAGCGTCGTGTTCCCGCCGGCGATCGGCGTCGTGATCGTCGGCGACGAGATCCTGTCGGGCAAGCGCCAGGACCGCCACCTCTCGCATGCGATCGAGACGCTCGGCGCGCGCGGGCTTTCCGTCGACTGGGCGCACTACGTCGGCGACGACGCCGGCCGCCTCACGGCGCTCTACCGCGACACGTTCGCGCACGGCGACCTCGTGTTCTCGTTCGGCGGCATCGGCGCGACGCCGGACGATCGCACGCGGCAGGCCGCCGCCGCGGCGCTGGGCGTCCCGCTCGAGCGCCATCCCGAGGCCGTCGCCGAGATCGAGGCGCGCTTCGGCGCGGAGGCGTACCCGCACCGCGTGCTGATGGCCGAGTTCCCGGCCGGCGCCCGGATCATCCCGAATCCGTTCAACCGCATCGCCGCGTTCTCGGTCCGCGACCATCACTTCATGCCGGGCTTCCCGCAGATGGCGTGGCCGATGATGGACTGGGTGCTCGCGACGCACTATCCGACGCTGAAGCGCGAGAAGCCGGTCGAACGCGCGATCGCCGTGTTCGATGCGGGCGAAAGCCAGCTCCTGCCGCTGATGGACGAGAACGTCGCGCGCTTCCCGCGCCTGAAGCTCTTCAGCCTCCCGGCATTCCTGCCCGGCGGCGGACGGCGCATCGAGCTGGGCGTGCGCGGCCCCGCTGCCGACGCCGACGCGGCGCTCGAGCATCTGGTCGCCGGCGTGCGTGCCGCGGGATTCCGCTTCGAGCCGATCCCGGATCGGGGGTGATCGCCTCCTGCGGGTCGGCCCGAGTTGCGCGTCGGGCCTGAAGGCCGACCCACAGGCCCCCGCGCCCTGGTCGGGCTCAGCCCGGGGGCTCTGCCTTCGACGATGACCGGCATGGACGGCAGCGGCAGGCACTACGACGAAGTGAAGATCGGCGACGCGTTCCGCCGCTCGCTCACCGTCACCGACACGCACCTCGTCGTCGGCGCGGGGCTGATCGGCGACTTCAACCCGCACCACGTCGACGACGCGTTCGCGTCCGGCACGCGATTCGGGACGCGCATCCTGCACGGCGTGATGACCAGCGCGATCATGGGCGGCGCCGTCGGCATGATCTTCCACGGCACCGCGGTCGCGTACCTCGAGCACGCGACGCGATTCGTCGCGCCCGTGCGCGCGGGCGACACGCTCACGACGACGTGGACCGTCGTCGGGAAGACCGACAAGCCGAAGCACGGCGGCGGTGTCGTCGCGATGCGCGCGGTGGCCGTGAACCGGCGCGGCGAGACGGTCGCCGAGGGCGACGGCAAGATGCTCGTGGCCGCGACGGCGTCCTGGCTCGACGCGATGGGTGCGATGGGGCGCGGAAGAGCCCAGGGGAAAGGGCGCTTCGGACGGCGCAGGCGATCGCCGTCGCTCGCCCCGTCGCCGAACCCTAGCGGCGCTGGCCATCGCTGACCCCATCGACGCCAGCGCCCGCACGCACTCGGCGACCAGCCCAGGTCCGCGGTAGACGAGCCCCGTGTAGAGCTGCACGAGCGAGGCGCCGCACACGATCTTCTCGCGCGCGTCCTTGCCCGACAGGATGCCGCCCACGCCGATGATCGGCAGCGCGCCGTCGAGCGCCTTCGCGAGCGTGCGCACGACCGCATTCGAGCGCTCGAACACCGGTCGGCCGGACAGCCCGCCGGCCTCGTTCCCGTGCGGCAGCGACGCGACCGCGTCGCGCGCGATCGTCGTGTTCGTCGCGATCGCCGCGTCGACGCGACGTGCGACGAGCACGCGCGCGATGCCGCGGATCGCCTCGGGCTCGAGGTCGGGCGCGATCTTGATCGCGAGCGGCAGCGCGCGACCGAGCTTCTGGACGAGGTCGTCGCGCGCCTCGACGATGCGTGCGAGCAGTGCGTCGAGCGCCTCCTCCGACTGCAGGTCGCGCAGGCCCTTCGTGTTGGGCGAGCTCACGTTGACCGTCACGTAGCTCGCGACCGGCGCGACGGCGGCGAGGCACGCGAGGTAGTCGTCGACGGCGCGCTCGTTCGGCGTGACCGCGTTCTTGCCGATGTTGCAGCCGAGGATGCCGCGGTAGCCGGACGCGCGCACGTTGGCGACGTAGCGCTCGACGCCGCCGTTGTTGAACCCGAGCCGGTTGATCAGGGCGTCGGCCTCGGGCAGCCGGAACATGCGCGGCTTCGGATTGCCCGGCTGCGGGCGCGGCGTCACGGTCCCGGCCTCGAGGAAGCCGAAGCCGAGCGTCGCGAGTCCCGCGAGGTGCGCGGCGTCCTTGTCGAGCCCGGCGGCGAGGCCGACGCGGTTGGGAAAGTCGATGCCCATCACGCGCACCGGATCGCGCGGGAGCTTCGGCGCCGCGAACTGCGCGACGCCTGCCCTGGCGGCTGCGTCGAGCGCGGCGAACGCGAGCTCGTGCGCGCTCTCGGGATCGAGCGCGAACAGCGCGGGACGCAGGAACGGGTAGAGCATCATGGCGCGGCGACGCGCGCGGGAGCCGGGTGGAAAGCGCGGCGATGATACCATCGGCGCGCTTCGCTCCACGCTCGTCCATGCGCCGCTCCAAGCTCGTCGTCACGATCGCGTTCGCCTTAGTCGCCGGCGGCCTTGCGCTCGACGTCTTCGCCCAGCGCACGCCCGACCCGAAGCGCGGTGTGCCTTACGGCCCGCGCGACGACGTGCGAGCGTTCGCCGCCGAGGTGGCGGCGGAGACGGGGCTCGACCGGCGGAGCGTCGAGCGCTGGCTCGCCGCGGCGCGCTTCCAGCCGCAGATCGTGACGCTGATGTCGAAGCCGATCGTCGAGCCGCCGAAATGGTTCGAGTACGCTCCGCCGTTCCTGTCGGCCGACCGGATCGCGGGCGGCGTCGCTTGGTGGCGCGCGAACGAGGACGCGCTCGAGCGGGCCGAGGCGAGGTGGGGCGTGCCGCCGGAGATCGTCGTCGCGATCGTCGGCATCGAGACGAGCTACGGCCGGCTCACGGGGTCGTTCCGCGTGATCGACGCGCTGGCGACGCTGGCGTTCGACTACCCGCGGCGCGCGACCTTCTTCCGCGGCGAGCTGAAGGAGTTCCTGCTGCTCTCGGGCGAGCAGGGGTTCACGCCACTCGTCCCGAAGGGATCGTTTGCCGGCGCGATGGGCGTGCCGCAGTTCATGCCGGGCAGCTTCCGTCGCTACGCGGTCGACTTCGACGGTGACGCGCGCATCGACCTGTGGGGGAGCGCCGCGGACGTCGTCGGCAGCGTCGCGAATTACCTCGCGCGGCACGACTGGCAGCCCGGCGGGCGGACGATCGTGCCGGCGGCGATCGCCGACGAGCATCGCGACGCGGTGCTGCGGCGCCTCGACGGCGGCACGAGCGAGCGGCGCCCGCTCGAGGCCTGGGCCGGGGACGGCGTCGGTCCGGCCGCGCTCGTCGAGCCCGTCGACGAGCCGGTGGGGCTCCTGATGCTCGAGGAGTCGCCGTCGGACGCGAGCTACTGGATCGCCTACCCGAACTTCTACGTGATCACGCGCTACAACCGCAGCCGGCTCTACGCGTCCGCGGTGATCAACCTCGCCGAGGCGATCCGGGCGGCGCGGTAGCTCCCCCCGAAGGCAACCGGGGTCAGTTTTCAATCCGACCCCGGTTCATGGCGCATCAGCGCGCGCACGTGCGCGACCAGCGCGTGCGTCGACGCATCGGTGCCGGGCGCGAGTTCGCTGCCGTCGACGAGCGCCGCGACGATCGGATCGGCGAGGATCTTGCCCAGCTCGACGCCGAACTGGTCGAACGGGTTGATGCCCCACAGGATGCCTTCGACGAAGGTGCGGTGCTCGTAGAGCGCGAGCAGCGCGCCCAGCGTGCGCGCGTCGAGGCGCGGCGTGACGATCGTCGTCGAGGGCCGGTCGCCGGGACAGACGCGGACGGCGACCGCGGTCGCGCTGGCCGCGAGCCCGCGCTTCGCGAGCTCGGCGGCGACGGCTTCGGGTGACCGGCCGAGCGCGAGCGCCTGTGCCTGGGCGAGGGCGTTCGCGACGAGCAGCGCGTGGCGCGTCGGGTCGCCCCGCACCGGCACGGCGGGCACGATGAACTCGACCGGCACGACGTCGGTGCCCTGATGCAGCCACTGGAAGAACGCGTGCTGGCCGTCGGTGCCGATGCCGCCCCAGAGCGCGGGCACGGTCCTTCCGTCGACCGGCGTCCCGTCCCGCGTCACGCGCTTGCCGTTGCTCTCGAGCGACAGCTGCTGCAGGTAGGCGGGAAGCAGGCCGAGCGCCTCGGCATACGGAACGACGATGCGCTGGCGAAGGCCGAGCGCGCCCGCGTTCCAGAGGCCCGCGAGCGCGAGCACCACCGGAAGGTTCGCGTCGAACGGCGCGGTGGCGAAGTGTCGGTCCAACGCGTGCGCGCCTGCGAGGAGCTCGTCGCGCGCGTCGTTGCCGAGCGCGGCCGCGATCGTCACGCCGACGGGCGACCACAGCGAGAATCGCCCGCCCACGCCTTCGTGGAACGGCAGGATCGCGTCGGCCGGAACGCCGAAGGCCGCGGCGGCCTCGACGTTGGCCGTCGCCGCCACGAAATGGCGGCGGGCGTCGGCCCCGGGGGGCAGCGCGGCCCCGAGCCATGCCAGCGCGGCGCGCGCGTTCGCGAGCGTCTCCTGCGTCGTGAAGCCCTTCGACGCGACGACGAACAGCGTCCCGCGGGGATCGAGCGTCGCGAGCGCGCGGTCGAGCGCGACCGGGTCGACGTTCGCGACGAACGCAACGTCCGGACCGCCCGGGGCTCCATCGCCGCGCAGCGCCTCGACGACGAGTCGCGGGCCGAGGTCCGACCCGCCGATGCCCAGGTGCACGAGGTGGCGGATCGGCGCGCCGGTGGCGCCGAGGCGCGCGCCGTGCCGGATGTCGTCGGCGATCCGCGCGGTTCGCTCGCGCACCGCGCGGATGTTGCCGCGCACGTCGTTTCCGTCGACCGCGAGCGGCGCGGACGACGCATCGCGCAAGGCCGGGTGCAGGGCCGGCCGGCCCTCGCTGACGTTCACCTTCTCGCCCGCGAACAGCGCGGCGATCCAGCGGGCGAGGCCGGCCTCCTCCGCGTGCGCGCAAAGCCCCGCCATCGCCTCCGGCGTGATCCGTTCCTTCGAGAGGTCGGCGCGGAAGCCGTCCCATGTCGCAGGTGAGCCGTTCGACGCGCCGCGGATCGCGGTCGAAGAGCGCGGCGATCGGCGTCGAGGCGAGCGTGCGCGCGGCAGCGCGCAGCGGATCGGGCAGCGGGGGATTCATGGGCGGCCCGGGGCGTGGAGGCGTGGGGTGGGACCGACGCGCGGGCGCAGGACGGGTCGCGGGGCGGGGCTCATATAGACTGCGATTGTAGACGGCCCCGACCCCGTGCGATGAATCCCGACGAGCGCCTGCCCCCGGTCCACGCGGACGACGCCGGCAAGGACCGGCCGCTGCGCGACGACACGCGCCTGCTCGGCCGCATCCTCGGGGACGTGCTCCGCCAGCAGACGGGCGAGGAGGGCTACGCCCGGATCGAGGGGATCCGGCAGACGGCGATCCGCTTCCGGCGCGGCCAGGGCGACGAGGCCGACGCCGCGCGCGCCGCGCTCTCCGCGATGCTGGACGGGTTGCCGGCCGCGCAGGTGCTCGAGGTCGTCCGCGCGTTCTCGTACTTCTCGCAGCTCGCGAACATCGCCGAGGACGTGCACCAGAACCGTCGCCGGCGGATGCACGCGCTCGCCGGATCCCCCCCGCAGCGGGGGAGCCTCGCCGGCGCATTCGCCACGCTGGCGTCCGGCGGCGTGGGCGCCGAAGCGATCGTCGCCTGGTGCGAGGGTGCGCGGGTGAGTCCGGTGCTCACCGCGCACCCGACCGAAGTGCAGCGCAAGAGCATTCTCGACGCCGAGCGCGGCATCGCCGAGCTCGTCGCGATGCGCGACCGCATGGCCCTTTCGCCTGCCGAGCGGCGCGAGGTCGAGGAGCGCCTCCATCGCCGCGTGCTGGGGCTGTGGCAGACCGCGATGCTGCGGTTGTCGCGGCTGCAGGTCGTCGACGAGATCGAGAACGGCCTCGCGTACTACCGCTACACGTTCCTCGCCGAGCTGCCGCGCCTCTACGCCGACCTCGCCGCGAACCTCGGGCCGCGCGCGCTCGACGGCAGGCGGCTCGCGCCGTTCCTGCGGATGGGCTCGTGGATCGGCGGCGATCGCGACGGCAACCCGTTCGTCACCGCGCAGACGCTCGTCCACGCGGTGCGCGCGCAGGCCGGGGTCGCCTTCGGTCACTATCTCGACGAGGTCCACCGGCTGGGCGGCGAGTTGTCACTGTCGTCCCGGCTGGTGCGGCCGACGCCGGCGCTGCTCGCCCTGGCGGCGTCCGCGCACGACGCGAACCCGCACCGCCAGGACGAACCGTACCGGCAGGCGCTGATCGGCGTCTACGCGCGACTCGCGGCGACCGCGCAGCGGAAGTCGGGCGTGACGCTCCCGCGCGCGCCGCACGTCGAGATGCCGCCCTACGAGACGCCGGAGGCATTCGCCGCCGACCTCGCGACGATCGCCGATTCGCTCGCGACGCACGGCGCGGCCGCGCTGGGCGAAGAGCGGCTCGAGCCGCTCCGCTACGCGGTGGCCGCGTTCGGCTTCCACCTCGCATCGCTCGACCTGCGCCAGAACGCCGACGTGCACGAGGCGGTCGTCGGCGAGATGCTCGAGAGGAGCGCGGTCGTCGCGGACTATGCGGCGCTGGACGAGCCTGCGCGCGTCGCGCTGCTCGCCGCCGAGCTCGCGAACCCGCGTCCGCTGCGCAGCCCGTTCGTCGACTATTCGGAACGCGCTCGCGCCGAGCTCGCGATCGTCGACGCGGCCGCGGGCGTCCATGCCGACTACGGCGCCGAGGCCATCCCCCACTACGTGATCTCCAAGTGCCAGTCGGTCTCGGATCTGCTCGAGGTGGCGTTGCTGCTCAAGGCGGCCGGGCTCGTGCGCGACGGCCGTTCCGCGCTCGACATCGTGCCGCTGTTCGAGACGATCGACGACCTCGAGCGCGCCGGGCGCATCATGCGCGAGGCGTTCGCGCTGCCCGCGTGGCGCCGGCTCGTCGCCGCCCGGGGCGACCGGCAGGAAGTGATGCTGGGCTACTCCGACAGCAACAAGGACGGCGGCTACCTCGCGGCGAACTGGGCGCTCTACCGGGCCGAGCGGGACCTCGTCGCGGCGTTCGGCGACGCCGGCGTCACGCTCGTGCTCTTCCACGGCCGCGGCGGCACCGTCGGCCGCGGGGGCGGCCCCTCGTACGACGCGATCCTCGCGCAGCCGCGAGGCAGCGCGCACGCGGGACTGCGGCTCACCGAGCAGGGCGAGATCATCGCGAGCAAGTACTCGGATCCCGAGCTCGGCCGGCGCAACCTCGAGACGCTCGTCGCGGCGGCACTGGAGGCTGGCCTGTCGGACGTCGAGCAGCTGGGCGACCGCGCGGACGCCTATTACCGGGCGCTCGACGAGCTCTCGGCGCACGCGCTCTCCTCCTACCGGGCGCTCGTCTACGGGACGCCCGGGTTCGTCGACTATTTCCGCGCGTCGACGCCGATCGCCGAGATCGCCGGTCTCAACATCGGCAGCCGTCCCGCGTCGCGCACCGCCTCGACGCGCATCGAGGACCTGCGCGCGATCCCCTGGGTGTTCAGCTGGAGCCAGTGCCGGCTGATGCTTCCCGGCTGGTACGGCGTGGGCAGCGCGATCGAAGCGTGGCGCACCGGGCGCCCGGACGCGATGCCGCTGCTGCGCGAAATGCACGCGCGCTGGCCGTTCTTCGCGAGCGTGCTCTCGAACATGGCGATGGTGCTCTCGAAGACCGACCTCGCCGTCGCGTCCCGCTACGCGAACATGGTGCGTGACGAGGCGCTGCGCGAGGCCGTGTACTCGCGCATCGCCGACGAGCACGCGCTCACGCTCGCGGCGCTCGCCGAGATCACCGGGCATGCGCACCCGCTCGCCGACAACCCGACGCTCGCGCGCAGCCTGCGCAACCGCGTTCCGTACCTCGACCCGCTCAACCACCTGCAGATCGAGCTTCTGACCCGCTACCGGGCCGGCCAGACCGACGAGCGCACGCGCCGCGCCATCCACATGACGATCAACGGGCTGGCGGCGGGCCTCCGGAACAGCGGATGACGGCGGCCGGGTCGGGGGCGGGGTCGACATCCTTGATGCAAATCAAACGCGAATCGTTCGCATTAGTATTGACATCGACCCGGGCGGCGGCTAGAGTGGGGACTTCTCCCCAGTCGCCTTCCCCCGATCCATGACACTCCTCCGCAGCATGCTCGGCGCGGCGCTCGCCGCCGCCCTCGCGACCGCCGCGCCCGCCTTCGCGCAGGACACGGTCCTCAACCTCTACTCGGCCCGCCACTACCAGACCGACGAGGCGCTCTACGCGAACTTCACGAAGGCGACCGGCATCCGCATCAACCGGATCGAGGCAGGCGACGAGCAGTTGCTCGAGCGGCTCAGGTCCGAGGGGGCGAACAGCCCGGCCGACGTGCTCCTGATCGTCGACGCGTCGCGCCTCTACAACGCGCAGCAGCTCGGGATGTTCCAGCCCGTGAAGTCCGCTTTGCTCGAGTCGCGCATCCCCGCGACGCTGCGCGACCCGGGCGGCGAGTGGTTCGGCTTCTCCTCGCGCGCCCGCGTGATCGTCTACAGCAAGGCGCGCGTGAAGGCGGCCGACGTCCCGAGCTACGAGTCGCTGGCCGCCGCCGCGAACAAGGGCAGGGTCTGCGTGCGCTCGGGCTCGCACCCGTACAACCTGTCGCTGGTCGCCGCGATGATCGAGCACCTGGGCGAGCCGAAGGCCGAGGCGTGGGCGCGCGGCGTGGTCGCGAACTTCGCGCGCGCGCCGAAGGGCGGCGACACCGACCAGATCAAGGCGGTCGCGGCGGGCGAGTGCGACGTCGCGCTCTCGAACACGTATTACTACGCGCGCCTGCTGCGCTCGACCAGGGCCGAGGACCAGGAGGTCGTCGCGAAGGCCGGCATCGTCTGGCCGGACCAGGCGGGCTTCGGCGCGCACGTCAACATCTCGGGCGCCGGCGTGCTGAAGCACGCTCCCCACCGCGAAGCGGCGATCAGGTTCCTCGAGTACCTCGCGAGCGACGAGGCGCAGCGCTACTTCGCCGACGGCAACAACGAGTGGCCGGTCGTGAAGAGCGTCGTCGTGAAGAATCCGGCGCTCGAGGCGATGGGAACGTTCAAGGCCGATACGCTGCCGATCGCCACGCTCGGCCGGAACACGCCGGCCGCGCAGAAGCTCGTCGACCGGGCGGGCTGGCGCTGAGGGGCAGCGCGGGGGCGGCCCCGATGCTTCCTTCAGGGGGCCTGACCTGTTTGCCCATGTCCCGACGCGGGATCGGACCCCGTCCGCCGCCGCGATGCGCGAGCGAGCGCGATGATCGGGATCAGGCCCACCGCCACGATCGCGAGCGACGGGACCGCGGCTTCGGCCAGGCGTTCGTCGCGCGCGAACGAGTAGGCCTGCGTCGCGAGCGTGTCGAAGTTGAACGGCCGGAGCACGAGCGTTGCCGGCAGCTCCTTCATCACGTCGACGAACACGAGCAGCAGCGAGGCCGCGGCGCTGCGCGCCAGCAGCGGGGCGTGCACGCGGCGGAACGTCGCCGCGGTCCCGCAGCCGAGGCTGCGTGCCGCCGCGTCCATCGCGGGCGTGATCCGCGCGAAGCCCGGCTCGATCCCGTTCCACGCGACCGCGAAGTAACGGACCTGGTAGGCGTAGATCAGCGCGACGGTGGTGCCGGTCAGGACGAGGCCCGGGCTCGTCCCGGTCGCTTGCCGGATCGCGTCGGCGATGGCGCCGTCGATCGCGCCCAGCGGCAGCAGCACGCCGACCGCGAGCACCGTCCCCGGGACCGCGTAGCCCAGCGCCAGCACCCGCGCGGCCATGCGCGGGACCGGGCCCGGCGCGAGGCGCGTCGCGTAGACGACCAGCACCGCGAAGACGACGGCGATCGCGGACGCGATGCCCGCGATCCGCAGGCTGTTCCACGCCCACTCGACGAACCGGATCGTCATCGCGACCTCCGGCTCGGCGTGCACGAGGCGGACGAGCAGCGCGACCGGCAGCGCGAATCCGACGACGAGCGGCACCGAGCACAGCGTCGCGATCGTCGCGCCCCGCCACCCGCCGACCCAGGGACGCGGGTCGCCCGACATCGTGCGCGTGCGGCCGGTGCCGACGCTGCGCGCGGCGCCCCGCGAGCCGCGCTCGAGCGCGATCGCCACCAGCACGAAGCCCAGCAGCGCCGCCGCGAGCTGCGCGGACGCGGCGCGGTCGCCCAGCGTGAACCAGGCGCGGTAGATGCCGGTCGTGAACGTGTCGACGGCGAAGTACGCGACGGTGCCGAAGTCGGCCAGCGTCTCCATCAGCGCGAGCGCGATGCCGCCGGCGATCGCCGGCCGGGCGAGCGGCAGCTCGACGCGCCAGAACGCGCGCCGCCGGTCGAGGCCGAGCGTGCGCGCGGCCTCGACGTAGGCGGGCGGGCGCTCGACGAACGCGGTCCGGGCGAGCAGGTAGACGTACGGGTAGAGCGTGAACACGAACATCGCGGCCGCGCCGGGCAGCGAGCGCACGTCCGGGAACCAGTAGTCGCCGCGCGACCACCCGAACGCCTCGCGCAGCGCCGTCTGCACCGGGCCCGCGTACTGCAGCAGGTCCGTGTACGCGTACGCCATCACGTACGCGGGCATCGCGAGCGGCAGCAGCAGCGCCCACTCGAACCACGCGCTGCCGGGGAAGCGGAACTGCGCGAGCGCCCACCCGGTCAGCGTGCCGCCGAAGGCGACGCCCGCGCCGACGAGGACCACGAGCGCGGCCGTGTTGAACACGTACCGCGCGAGCACCGTGTCGACGAGGTGCGCCCAGGTCTCCCCCGCGCCGGGCGCGATGCCGCGCGCGACGACGGCGAGCACCGGCAGGGCGGCGAGCGCCGCCAGCGCGACCGCGACGACGACGAGCGTGGGCCGCTCCCTCATTCCGGGCGGGCGCACGACGGGGACGCGCGGTTCGCTCGCTGCATCGCGCGATTATAGGAGGCGGTGCTGCGCGCGAGGGCTATAATCGGCGCGACGCCGGGCGGCGCGCGCCGGCCGCACGGCTCCCTCCTCCCCCTCCCATGCGCATCCTCCTCTCGAACGACGACGGGTACTTCGCCCCGGGCCTCGAGCGCCTCGCCGCCGCCCTCGCGCCGCACGCCGAGATCACCGTCGTCGCGCCCGAGCGCGATCGCAGCGGGGCGTCGAACTCGCTCACGCTCGACCGGCCGCTGATGGTGCGCCGCGCGCCCAACGGCTTCCTGTTCGTCAACGGCACGCCGACCGACTGCGTGCACCTCGCGGTCACGGGCCTGCTCGATGCGCTGCCCGACATGGTCGTGTCCGGCATCAACCTCGGCGCCAACATGGGCGACGACACGATCTACTCGGGCACGGTCGCCGCCGCGACCGAGGGATTCCTGCTCGGCATCCCGTCGATCGCGATCTCGCTCGCGTCGAAGACGGCGAAGCATTTCGAGAGCGCCTGCGACGTCGCGGTCGACCTCGTGCTGCGCCACGCGCGTGCGCCGGCCGGCTCGTGGCTGCTCAACGTGAACGTGCCCGACATCCCGCGCGCCGAGGTCCGGGGCACCCGCATCACCCGCCTCGGGCGGCGCCACAAGGCCGAGAACACGATCACGATGAAGAACCCGCGCGGCGAGACCGTCTACTGGGTCGGCGCGGCCGGCCCGGCGGCCGACGCGGGCGAGGGAACGGACTTCCACGCCGTCGACGGCCGGTACGTGTCGATCACGCCGCTGCAGATCGACCTCACGCACCGCGACCGCATGGTCGAGGTCGGCGACTGGCTGTCGCGCTGAGCAGGGGCCGTCCGGGGAGGGACGGGTGATGGGCACGCACGGGATCGGGATGACGTCGGCGCGCACGCACGCGCGCATGGTCGACCGACTGCGCGAGCAGGGCATCCGCGACGAGGTCGTGCTGTCCGCGATGCTCGCGATCCCGCGCCACCGGTTCGTCGACGAGGCGCTCGCGATCCGCGCATACGACGACGTTCCCCTGCCGATCGGCCACGGCCAGACGATCTCGCAGCCGTGGGTCGTCGCACGAATGACCGAGCTTGCGCGGAACGGCCGCGAGCTCGACGGCGTGCTGGAGATCGGCACCGGCTGCGGCTACCAGACGGCGGTGCTCTCGCGCGTCGCGAAGCGCGTGTGGACGGTCGAGCGCATCGGCGCGCTGGTCGCGAAGGCGCGACGCAACCTGCAGGCGCTGAAGTGCGGGAACGTCGCGCTGAAGCACGGCGACGGCAGCGCGGACCTGGGCGAGGACCTCGCGGTCGACGCGATCGTCGTCACCGCGGGCGCGACGCATCTGCCCACGGCGCTCCTGCGGTACCTCAAGCCGGGCGGGCGCATGGTGATCCCGCTCTCGCAGCCCGAGGAGGGCGAGCGGGGCACCCAGTACCTGACGGTGATCGAGTCGTCGGCCGGCAGCTTCCGGGAACAGCGCTTCGATGCGGTAAGATTCGTGCCGTTGCTGCCCGGACTCGCCTGACGCGCGCCGTCGCCCGCGCGCAGGGCGCGTCCCGCGCGCACGGCGTACGGATGACGACGACCCGACCGAAGCACCTTCCGATCCTGCGCGCCCGTCGCGCGATCGCGCTCGTCGCGATCGCCGCCCTCGTCGCCGGTTGCGCGACCCGTACGCCCGCGCCCGTCGTCGAGCGCGCGCCGCAGCCGCCCGCGCGGCCCGCCCCGACCGCGGCATCGGTCGCTGCGCCTCCGGCGCCGGCCACCGCGGCGAAGGCCCCCGCCGAGCCCGACTGGCGCCCGCAGACCTACACCGTCAAGCGCGGCGACACGCTCTACCAGGTCGCGCTCGAGCACGGTCTCGACTATCGCGACCTCGCGGCGTGGAACGGCATCGAGAACGTCAACGTCATCCGCGTCGGACAGAGCCTGCGGCTGACCGCGCCGGGCAGCGAAACCGCGCCGGTGGCGGTCGCGTCCGCGACGGGCGCCCCCGGCACGACGACCGCGCCGCTCCGCCCGGCACCGCCGGTCGGCGCCGGCGACGCGCGCCCCGCGCTCCCCGCTTCCTCGCCCACCGCTGCGCCGACCAGCGCCCCGCGGCCCGCCGATGGGGCGAGCAAGACGACGCCCAAGGCAGTCAAGGAGCCCTGGTCGGAGCAGGCGATGCGCGACGTCGCGCGGAGCGGCGGCGGTGTCGACGCACCCGTTGTCGCGTCCGCCGAACCGGCGACGCGATCCGCGCCGCCGCCGCGGTCCGGCCGCCGCGCCGGCGCCAGCGACTCCACCGCCGGTCGCCGCGCCCGCGGCCGGACCCTCCCCGGGCGACGACGAGGGGCTCGACTGGGTGTGGCCCGCGAAGGGCAAGCTCGTCGCCGCATTCTCCGAGAGCGCGACGCTCAAAGGCATCGACATCGCCGGCGCCGGCGGCGACCCGGTGCTGGCGAGCGCGCCCGGCAAGGTCGTCTACGCGGGAGCGGGGCTGCGCGGCTACGGCAAGCTCGTCATCGTCAAGCACAACGCGACCTACCTCACCGCGTACGCGCACAACCGCGAGATCCTCGTGAAGGAAGGACAGTCGGTCACGCGCGGGCAGAAGATCGCGGAGATGGGCTCGACCGACGCCGATCGCGTGAAGCTGCACTTCGAGATCCGCCGGCTCGGCAAGCCGATGGACCCGATTCGCTACCTCCCGCCGGCGTAGCGCGGCCTCGCCCGGGCGACGCCGGAACGCGGCAACGTCGATGTCGGCCACGGACCACGAGCCGCAGGACGACGGCGACGCGGAGCCCGACGCTCCGCCGCCCCCCGACACGCTCACCGTTCCGCTGCCGCTCGACGAGCCGCCGCCGGGCTCGCCGCCGACTTCGTCGCGGACGTCGCGCAGCTCTACCTGAACGAGATCGGCCAGCACCCGCTGCTCACCGCCGACGAGGAGCTGGCATCGGCGCGCGCGATGCGCGCCGGCGACTTCGAGGCCCGCCAGCGGCTGATCGAGCGCAACCTCCGGCTGGTCGTCAGCATCGCGCGCCACTACGCGCATCGCGGCCTCGCCCTCCCCGACCTGATCGAGGAGGGCAACCTGGGCCTCATGCACGCGGTCGAGAAGTTCGACCCCGAGCGTGGCTTCCGCTTCTCGACCTACGCGACCTGGTGGATCCGCCAGGCGATCGAGCGCGCGATCGTCCAGCAGGCGCGAACGATCCGGCTCCCCGCGCACGTGATGCGCGAGATATCGATCGTGCAGCGCGCGCTGCGCCATCTCGAGAACCATCCGCCGGCCGACGGCCGCGAAGCGACGATCGAGGACGTCGCACACCTGATCGACCGGCCGATCGAGGACGTCGCGCGCCTGGTGCGGCTGCAGGAGCACGTGCTGTCGCTCGACGCGCCGCTCGACCGCGATCCGTCGATCACGATCGCGGACGCGCTCGCCGACGAGGACGCGATCGCGCCCGAGCTGCTGCTGCACCACAACGCGCTGGAGAAGTCGGTCGCCGAGTGGCTCTCGGAGCTGCCCGCGCGCCAGCGGCTCGTGATCGAGCGTCGCTACGGGCTGAACGGCGCCGAGGTCGCCACGCTCGACGAGCTCTCGCGGGAGCTCGACGTCACGCGCGAGCGCGTGCGCCAGATCCAGATGGAGGCGCTCGACCGGCTGCGCTCGCGCCTCGCGGCGGCCGGCCTCGACCGGGACGCGTTGCTGTAATCGTTCGAGTCGTCACGCGGGCGCCGCGCGCAGCTGCGCCGACGCCGGCAGCACCTCCACCGCCCGCGCGAGCGTCGCGACGAGCGCCTCGTGCTCGCCCGGACGCGCGGGAGGGGGGCCGTAGCGCAGCGCGGCGTAGGACTCGGCGATCGCGGAGAACGCGATCGCGAACTGCGGCCAGCGCCGGCTCGCACGCGCGGCGTAGGCGATCGGGCCCTCGTGCGGCATGCGCGGCAGGCCGGCGCGCTCCAGGCGCAGGCATGCCTCGCTCCACAGCGCCTGCGCGCGCTCGCGGCGTGTCCGTGCGAAGCCGGCGAACGCGAGCGTGATGCCGGCCCACGCGAGGAGCAGCGCGCCGGCGATCGCGGCGATCTGCCACCCGGCGTAGCGGTCGAGCGTCAGGTCGCGCCACAGCTCGCGCTGGCGGTCGCGGTTGAAGCCGACGACGTCGCGCCGCCAGGCGTGGTTCAGCGAATCGAAGGCGAGCTGCACGTTCTTGAGCCAGCCGGCGTCGAGGCGCGCGAACAGCGGGACCGGCTCGTCGTCGGCGACCGCCCGCGACAGCCCCGACTCGATGCGCGACGGCGCGACGGCGGCCGTCGGATCGACGCGCCGCCAGGCGCCGTCCACCAGCACCTCGGTCCACGCGTGCGCGTCGGACTGGCGCACGATGAGATACCCGCCGCGCGGGTTGATCTCGCCGCCCTGGTAGCCGGTGACGACGCGCGCGGGAATCCCGGCGGCGCGCATCAGCACCGCGAACGCGCCCGCGAAGTGCTCGCAGAAGCCGCGGCGCGTCTCGAACAGGAACCCGTCGACCGGGTCGCGGTCGAGGAGCGGCGGCGTCAGCGTGTAGACGAAGGGCTCGTCGCGGAACCACGCGAGCGCGGCGGCGACGAGCGCGCGGTCGTCGGCGTGCCGCGCGCGGAGCTCCTGCGCGAATGCGACGGTCCTCGGGTTGCTCCGCGACGGCAGGCGCAACGCGTCGCGGCCGTCGTCGTCGTCGAACGGCGGGAACGCGTCGCGAAGCATCGAGAGCTGCTCGTAGCGGATCACCTGGTCGACGGGCGCGCGCGCGATCAGCTGCTGGTCGCGCGTCAGTATCGCGTAACCGGCGGCCGCGGCGGCGTCGTCGACGGCGGGGCGCGGAAGGCTTGCCGGCAGGTCCAGCGCGAACAGCCAGGGCTTGCCGTGCGGCTCGAGCGTGACCGAATAGGCGATTCCCCCGGCGCGCCACGGCGTGAGCGTTCCCGCACCGGGCCGCAGCAGGACCGACCACTCGCGGCCGTCGAAGCGCGAGAGCACGGGGCCGCGCCAGTACCGCTGCGCCGGCGGCGGCAGGAGCCCGTCGAAGTCGACGCGGAACGCCACGGCGTCGGACAGCGACAGTTCGCTGATCGTGCCGGGCGCCATCGTCTCCGACAGCCCGGTCTTCGCGCCCGCGTCGGCCGGCATCCCCCACAGCGGCGCGCCGATGCGCGGGAACAGCACGAACAGCAGCGCTGCGATCGGGATCCCCTGGAGGATCAGCACGCCGGTCCGCCTGATCGCCTCGACCGGGCGGCGCACGGGGGCGGACCCGGGTGCGCGCGCGCCAGCGCATCGAGCGTCGCGCCGAGCACCAGGAGCGCCGGCAGCGCGGCGAACGCGGCGAACGGCGACTGGCTGCGGAAGAACGGCGTCACGAGCAGGAACGAGGCGAGCGCGACGAGCAGCGTCCCGTCGCGCACCGTCCGGGTCTCGAGGAACTTGATGCCCACGAGGATGAACAGGAAGGCGACCGACGGATCGCGCCCGAGCAGGTAGCCGAAGGACGAGCGCACCGCGAGCGCGGAGGCGACCGCGAACAGCACGAGGGTCCACGAGGGAATGCGCGCGGGCGGCGTGTCGGGGCGCAGTCGGTCGCGTCGCAGGAGGGCGAAGCGCAGGCCCACGAGCAGCAGGCCGAACGCCGCGATCCACAGCGGCAGGTGCGGCGCCTGCGGAAGCTGCGCGCAGACGATGAGCGCGCCCAGCCATCGGACCTGCGTCGTGTCGAGCAGCGGCGAGGCGGAACGCGCGCGCCGGCCCGCGCGTCCCGGTAGCGCGGTCACGGGCGGCGCTCCGCCGGAAACATCGCGAGCAGCGTCAGCGCCGCGCGCCGGTGGTCGCGGTCCGCGGCGACCGGCAGCGCGGCACCGGGGATGCGCAGCGCGAACGGCCGCGCCGCGCGCTCGGCGGCGAGCACCCAGGCGGTCAGGCGGGAGAGGCGCTTCTCGGTGTCGAGCGCCGCGGGCAGGGCCGCCCAGTCGAGCGAGATCGGCCCGCCGCCGCCGCTGCCGTCGAACTCCTTCGTGTACCAGCCGGCGCCGCGCGCGACCGCCTTCCAGGCGACGCGCTGCGGCGCGTCGCCCGGCTGGTAGTCGCGCAGGCCCGAGAACTCCGACTCCTCGCCCATCCCCGGCGCGCTCGCGTCGTGACCGTGCGCCCCGCGCGGCAACGGAGGCGCGCCGGGCTCGGGCTCCGGATAGACGATGCCCGCGAGAGGGAAGTGCACGTACGACCAGGCGCGCCACAGGCCCATCGGCTGGGTCGACGACAACGTCACGCGCCCGAGCGCCAGCAGTCCGCGCGACGGCGCCGCGCGCTCGAGCCGCAGCGTCGCCGCCGATCCCGCCGGGAGGTCGGCGACAGCGACGGCGGTGCCGGCGGATCGGACCTCGATCGCCTCGCGCGTGCGCTCGCCGCCGCTCGCCGAGAGCGTGAACGCGATGCGTCCGCCGGCGAACGTCTCGCTCGCGGCGAGCGGCCGGATCTCGATGCCGGCCAGGTTGCGGAACGCGTGCAGCAGCGTGGCGGCGACGAGCCCGGCAAGCAGGAACGTGATGGCGAATCCGAGCGACAGCCCGTAGTTGAGCGACGTGAGCAGCATGATCGCGAGGGTCGCGATCATCGCCCAGCCGCGCCGCGAGGGCAGGATGTAGATGCGCGAATGGCGCAGCACCACGCTCGACTCGTCGGCGGGCGCGAGGCGGAAGAAGCGCTGGCGCGCGCGCGCCCACGTGCCGGCGACCGGGACGCGAGTCGCGACCGACGGCATCGCCGGCGCTACGGCAGGGGCACCGCGCGCAGCAGCGACTGCGCCGCGAGCGCGCCGGCGCGCGCACCGCCGGCGAGTCGATGGCCGGCGACCGCCGGGAACACTGCCTGCACGTCCTCGGGCAGCACCATCGGGCGGCCCCCGACGATCGCCCACGCGCGCGCGGCGTTGAGGAGCATCAGCCCTGCGCGGGGCGACAGGCCGCGCCGCGCGCCGGTGTCCGCGGTGCCTGCGCCGCTGGCGTGGCCGCGGCTCGCCGCGAGCAGCGCCTGCACGTAGTCGAGCAGCGCAGGCGCGACGTGCAACGCCGCGGCCTCGCGCTGCCAGTCGACGAGCGTCGCCGCGTCCGTGAGCGGCGCGAGCTCCGCGATCTTCGCGCGCCGGTCGCCGCCGGCCAGGAGTTCGCGCTCGGCAGCCGCGTCCGGATAGCCCAACTCCAGCGCCATCAGGAATCGGTCGAGCTGCGACTCGGGGAGCGGATAGGCGCCGATCTGCTCGACCGGGTTCTGCGTCGCGATCACGAAGAACGGCTCGGGCAGCTTGCGCGTCTGCCCGTCGATCGAGACCTGCCGCTCCTCCATCGCCTCGAGCAGCGCGCTTTGCGACTTGGGGGGCGCGCGGTTGATCTCGTCGGCCAGCACGACCGCGTGAAAGATCGGGCCGGCGTGGAATCGGAACGCCTGCGTGCGCTCGTCGTAGATCGAGACGCCCAGCACGTCGGCCGGCAGGAGGTCGCTCGTGAACTGGATGCGCGCGTACTTGAGGCCGAGCACCGAGGCGAGCGCCTGCGCGAGCGTCGACTTGCCGACGCCGGGGATGTCCTCGATCAGCAGGTGGCCGCGCGCGATCATGCAGGCGAGCGCGAGCTTGAGCGTCTCGTCCTTGCCGACGACGATGCGGGCGAGCTCGCGCAGGATCAGCGCGGTGCGCTGCGCGACCGGGACGATCTGGGAGGCGGGACGGACGGTCATGGGGCGGGCACGCTAAGGCGGTGCATGGACTCTAGCCTCCCCGCCGCGGCTCGTCACCCCCGGCGATCGCGCGCTACACTCCGTCCGGCGGGCGAGCGGAAGGCGCGCGCCCCCCTGCCGGACTCCCGATCCGATCCGGCCCCGATCCGCGCCGCCCCGGAAGAGTGCCCTTGCCCACCGCCTACATCACCCACGCGTCGTGCGCGAAGCACGAGATGGGGCCGTACCACCCCGAATGCCCGGACCGGCTCGCGGCGATCAACGACCGCCTGATCGCGGCGGGGCTCGACGTCTACCTGCGCCACTACGACGCGCCCGAGGCGACGCGGGAGCAGCTCCTGCGCGTCCACAGCGCCGTCTACCTGGCCGAGATCGAGCACGCGAGCCCGCGGGAGGGCCTGCACTACCTCGACCCGGACACGGCGCTCAACCCGTTTTCGCTCGACGCGGCGCGGCATGCGGCCGGTGCCGTCGTGCTCGCGACCGACCTCGTGATGCGCGGCGAGTGTCGCAGCGCATTCTGCGCGGTGCGCCCGCCCGGCCACCATGCGGAGCGCCGGCGCGCGATGGGGTTCTGCCTCTACAACAACGTCGCGGTCGGCGCGATGCACGCGCTCGACCACCACAAGCTCGACCGCGTCGCGGTGATCGACTTCGACGTCCACCACGGCAACGGCACCGAGGACGTGTTCGCGGGCGACGAGCGCGTGCTGATGGTGTCGACGTTCCAGCACCCGCTCTACCCGTACTCGGGCACGCATGACCCGGCGCCCAACATGGTCAATGTGCCGCTGCCCGAGGGCACCGGCAGCCAGGAGTTCCGCGACGCCGTCCGGGAGCACTGGCTGCCGGCGCTCCTCGCGTTCCGGCCGCAGCTCCTGCTCGTGTCGGCGGGGTTCGACGCGCATCGCGAGGACCCGCTCGCGGGCCTGAGCCTCGGCGACGCCGACTATGCCTGGGTCACGCGCGAGCTCTGCTACGTCGCGAACAAGCATGCGCACGGGCGGATCGTCTCGACGCTCGAAGGGGGTTACGCGCTCTCCGCGCTCGGCCGCGCGGCAGCCGAGCACGTGAAGGAGCTGATCGCCGGGTAGCGCTGCCACGGGTCCGCGCCGCATGGCTCCCCGGAAGGGCGCCGCTCCTGCGGTGCGGCATCCCTGCCCGGTCCGGACATCACGCGGGGGTATCGCACCGAAGCCGATGGAAAGACGAGACTTTCTTGGCGCCTGCGGCCTGATGGCCGGTGCGGCCGCGCTGGCGGGACCGGGTTCCGTGCGGGCCGGCGCTCCGCCGCGCCTCTACCGGCGGGTCCGGCTGGTGGACATCCACGGGACGCCCATCAAGGCCGGCGCGCTCGTGGCGGACACGAACTACGTGTTCCAGTATCCGTTCGCCGCGACGCCGTGCTTCCTGCTCCGCCTGCCGAAGCCCGCCGCGGCCAGGACGTCGCTGCGGCGCGAGGACGGCGGAAACTACGACTGGTCCGGCGGCGTGGGGGCGGACCGGTCGGTCGTCGCGTTCTCGGCCATCTGCGCGCACAAGCTCGCGTATCCGACGCGCGAGGTGTCGTTCATCCGCTACCAGCGCGACCGCTCGGCCACGTCGGGCGGCACCGTCATCCATTGCTGCGCCGATCACAGCGTCTACGATCCGACGCAGGGGGCGCGCGTCGTGTCCGGTCCCGCGCCGCAGCCGCTCGCGGCGATCGTGCTCGAGCACGACCCGGCGAGCGACGGGCTCCACGCGCTCGGCACCGTCGGGCCCGAGCAGTTCGACGCGTTCTACCGCAAGTACGAAGTGAAGCTCGGGCTCGAGTACGGCGACCGGGGGCGCGCGGCGGGGCGCCCCAGGACCGCGCGACCGTCGTGCGCGCACGCCGCTCGCGCCAACCACCTGTCCAGTCCCCGCCGATCCAGTGCTGACGGCGGCGGCGCCGCGCCGCTGCCCGAGACGGCTGCGCGCGTGTCCGGGCGGCCCACCGGCGGCGCCCGGCGAGCCACACCCGGCCGCCCGACACCGCCCAGCGCGGCGTCGGACCCCGGCGTAAGCAGGGCACCCCGACCTGAGATCCGAGCGCCGCGGCGCCCGGGCTGCGCGAGCCGTGCGGCGGCGCCGATCCGGACGTTCCCTGCGGGCCCGGACGGTCGACGCGTTAGCCCACCGGGCCGGAACAGGACCGCGGGCGCAGCCGTCGACGCCGCGAGCGATCGTGCCACCCCCGTTCCCCGCCCGTGAACAGGGCAACCCACGGGGGAGACAGGGCAGACGCCGGCGCCGGCCGATCGAGCAGCGAGGCGCGCCATGCCACCAACCCGGCAGGTGCATGGAACCCGTCCGCGCGTTCGCCGAACACGAGAGCCGCTTCCGCAGCGTTGACGTGGTGGGTGCTCAGGAACTCGCGAACGCGAGGCGACAGGCGCCCGACACCGCCAGCCCCGCGGCCGCCTGCGCGAGGGCCGAAGCGATCGCCCGCCCGCGCGAGCGGCGCGATCGCCGGAATCCACCCACCGGCAAGCCCCGCGCGCGATCGTCAGCCGGTTCCCGCGCCGGCAGGGCAGGAGCATGACGCCGGCGCCGCCGACGAACGCGAGCCCCCGCGCAGCCCAGAACGCGACGACCGACACCGGACGCGACGTGGTGGACGCTCAGGAATCGCGAGCGCGCGGCGACCTGGCGGGCCGACGACGCGGCTGCGGCGATCGCGGCCGTGGCGCTCGCGCCGGGTCTCGCAGCGGCGCGGCCATCGCGTCGAGACACGAACGACGACCGCGAACGCGAACGCCAAGCGCCGTGCCGCGACGCGCGCGGGGTCGCCCGCCGCCCGGCGTCGCCGGCATCGCGCGCCGCGGCACGGCGACGAGGTAGCAGGGAAGCGTCACCACGAGGTGAACGATCGCCCAGGCGACGCATGCGCCGCGCCAGCCGATCGCGTGGTCGAGCCAGGCGGACACCGGCCAGCCGATCGTGCTCGCGAATCCGGCCATGAGCGTGATCCCGGTGATCGGCGTGCGTGCGCCGTGGCCGTACATCGCAGTGAGCGCGGCGAACGCGGTGTCGTAGAGGCCCAGCGCCATGCCGACGCCGAGCACGATCCAGGCGAGCGCGAGCGAGACCGGCCCCTGCGCGGCCGCGAGCAGCACGAGTCCCGCCGGCAGCACCAGCGCGGAGGCGACGAGCACGGCGCGCCCGCCGCGCGCGTCGATGTGCCGCCCGATCGCGGGCCCAGGAAGCTCATCAGCACGAGCGCGACCGAGAACGCGCCGAACACCCATGTCCGCGACAGTCCGAGCGTCGCCGCGATCGGATCGGCGAGCACGGCGGGCAGGTAGTAGCTCGACGCCCATGCGAGCGTCTGCGCGGTGCCGATCGCCAGGACGACCGGAACCCGGCTCATGGCGCCCCGGAAGCGCGCCGGCGGTCCACGGACGGCCCGCCGACGGCGCTCGCGCGCGGCCCGGCGCTCATCGCGCCACGATCAGCGCCGCGACCACGCGGCGTCCCTCGCCGCTCAGGATGTTGAACGTGCGGCAGGCCGCGCGCGTCGCCATCGTCTCGACGCCGATCCGCGCGTCGATCAGCGAGCGCAGGAGCCGCGGATGCGGGAATCGCTGGCGCTCGCCGCTCCCGAAGAGCACCAGTTCGGGCCCGTGGGGGAGCAGCGCCGCGAAATCGCCCTCAACGAGGGCCTCGTAGCCGGCGCTCGCCCACGGCGTCAGGACCTCGTCGCGCGTCAGCACCGCGTTTTCCCGGACTTCCACGGTCCCCACGCGTATCCAGCCTTCGCCGGTGGCGGTGACGACGATGCCCGGGCCGCTGTCGAGGGAAAGCTTCACGTCTGTCGATGGTGCATTGCGGCAAACCCGCGGATTCGTTACGATTATACGGTCGTGTACCGGCCGACGATCCCCGTCGGCCCGCGGCGCGTCGCTCGGACGGTTCCGGGCGCTTACGCGAGAGCCTGCCATGCCCCTGCCCCCCAAGCATTTCGAGCGCCTCGAGCGGCTGCCCCCGTACGTCTTCGCGATCACCACCGAGCTCAAGATGGCCGCGCGCCGTCGGGGCGAGGACATCATCGACTTCGGGATGGGCAATCCCGACGGCCCCACGCCGCCGCACATCGTCGCCAAGCTCGTCGAGTCCGCGCAGCGCCTCGACACGCACGGCTACTCGGTGTCGAAGGGCATCCCGCGGCTGCGCCGCGCGATCTGCCACTGGTACGAGCGCCGCTACGGCGTCGAGTTCGACCCCGAGAGCGAGGCGATCGTCACGATCGGCTCGAAGGAAGGCATCGCGCACCTCGCGCTCGCCACGCTGAACCGCGGCGACACCGTGCTCGTCCCGAACCCGAGCTACCCGATCCACATCTACGGGCCGGTCATCGCGGGCGCCGACATCCGCCAGATCCCGCTCGTGCCGGGCGTCGACTTCTTCGCCGAGCTCGAGCACACGATCCGCATGAGCTTCCCGAAGCCCAAGATGCTCATCCTGAACTTCCCGGCCAACCCGACCGCGCAGTGCGTCGAGCTCGACTTCTTCGAGAAGATCGTCGCGCTCGCGCGCGAGTACGGCATCTGGGTCGTGCACGACCTCGCGTACGCGGACATCACGTTCGATGGCTGGAAGGCCCCGTCGATCATGCAGGTGCCCGGCGCGCGCGACGTCGCCGTCGAATTCTTCACGCTGTCGAAGAGCTACAACATGGCGGGCTGGCGCATCGGCTTCATGGTCGGCAACCGCGACCTCGTCAACGCGCTCGGCCGCATCAAGGGCTACCACGACTACGGCACGTTCACGCCGATCCAGGTCGCGGCGATCGCCGCGCTCGAGGGGCCGCAGGACTGCGTCGCCGAGATCGCGATGAAGTACCAGCGGCGCCGCGACGTGCTGGTCAAGGGCCTCCACGAGGCCGGCTGGATGGTCGACAACCCCAAGGCGTCGATGTACGTGTGGGCGAGGATCCCCGAGGCTTACCGCGCCGCGGGCTCGCTCGAGTTCACGAAGCGGATCCTGTCGCAGGCGAAGGTGTCGGTGTCGCCGGGCGTCGGCTTCGGCGAGTTCGGCGACGGCCACGTGCGCTTCGCGATGATCGAGAACGAGGCGCGCACGCGCCAGGCGATCCGGGGCATCAAGCAGATGTTCCGCGAGGACGGCCTCTCGCAGGCGGCGTGATGCAGGCGCCATCGAGGGAAACGGGAACCGCATGCGACCGCTGAACGTCGGCCTGCTGGGCTTCGGCACCGTCGGCAAGGGCGTCTTCGACGTCCTCGCGCGAAACGGCGGCGAGATCGCGCGGCGCGCCGGGCGGCCGATCCGCATCACCTGGATCGGCACGCGGACGCTCGACCGCGCGCGTGAGGCGACGCGAGGGGCGAAGGGCGTCCATCTCACCAGCGACACGGGGAGCGTCGCCGTCCACCCGGACGTCGACATCGTCGTCGAGCTGATCGGCGGCATCGAGCCGGCGCGCGAGCTGGTGATGAGCGCGATCGGCGCGGGCAAGCACGTCGTCACCGCGAACAAGGCGCTGCTCGCGCTCCACGGCAACGAGATCTTCGCGGCCGCGCACGCCAGGGGCGTGATGGTCGCGTTCGAGGGGGCGGTCGCGGGCGGCATCCCGATCATCAAGGCGCTGCGCGAGGGCCTCACCGCGAACCGGATCGAGTGGATCGCCGGCATCATCAACGGCACCTCGAACTTCATCCTGTCGACGATGCGCGACACCGGCGCGTCGTTCGACGCGGTGCTCGCCGAGGCGCAGAAGCGCGGCTATGCCGAGGCCGACCCGACGTTCGACGTCGAGGGCATCGACGCCGCGCACAAGCTCACGATCATGGCGGCGATCGCGTTCGGCGTCCCGATGCGCTTCGCCGCCGCGTACCACGAGGGCATCACGAAGCTGACGCGCGAGGACATCCGCTACGCCGAGGAGCTGGGCTACCGGATCAAGCTGCTCGGCATCGCGCGGCGCAAGAGCGCGGGCTACGAGCTTCGCGTGCACCCGACGCTCGTGCCGACGAAACGCCTGATCGCCAACGTCGAGGGCGCGATGAACGCGGTGCTCGTCAAGGGCGACGCGGTCGGCGCGACGCTCTACTACGGCGCCGGCGCCGGCGCCGAGCCGACCGCGAGCGCGGTGATCGCCGACCTCGTCGACGTGACGCGCATGCACACCTCCGATCCCGAGCACCGGGTGCCGCACCTCGCGTTCCAGCCCGACCAGATCAGCGACCTGCCGGTGCTGCCGATCGGCGAGGTCGAGACGAGCTACTACCTGCGCATGCGCGTCGACGACCGGCCGGGCGTGCTGGCGGACATCACGCGCATCCTCGCCGACCGCGAGATCTCGATCGACGCGATGATCCAGAAGGAGCCCTCCGAGGGCGAGGACCAGACCGACATCATCCTGCTCACGCACCGGTCGATCGAGAAGCGCGTCGTCGACGCGATTCGCGCGATCGAGGCGCTGCCGACGGTGCGCGGCGCGATCATCCGGATCCGGCTCGAGGACCTCGCGTGAGCCGGCGTGCCGCTGCGGCGCGGGCCTTCGCGCTCGCGCTCGTCGCCGCCGTCGCGCTGGCCTCGTGCGGCAAGCGCGGCGATCCCGAGCGGTTCGGTCGCGATCTCGAGATGCGCGCGTCGATCCCGGCGCACGCGATCAAGCGCTTCAACGCGTTCGCGCCCAAGCCGCCGAAGCCCGGCACCAGCGGGATCGACCTGCTGCTGTCGGAGACCGAGACCTGGCGCTCGTCGACGCCGCTCAGGGTCCGGGCGGACGCCAATCCGTACGTCGTGGCGATCCGCGTCGCCGGCCAGGTCACCGGCGAGGACGGTGCCGTGACGCTGTGGCTCGCCGGCTACGATCGGCTGGACAAGCACGGCGACTCGTCCGGAACGATGACCAAGCCGATTGCCGGGCTCAACGCGCCGAAGGGCGGCGCCAACGGCGACGGGCGCTTCGAGCGGGCCGGCGCCTCGGGACCGGTCAGCTTCAGGGAAGACGGCGACGTCCATCCCGTCGTCGAGATCCAGCGCAGGTCGGGCCTGACGATCGAGCGCGTCGACGTCGAGGTGTGGTCGGGCCTGCCGAACCCGACCTGGCGCGAGATGCTCTTCGGCTGGCAGGGCGCGCTCGTCGGCGTCGTGATGCTGGTGCTCTGGTGGTTCGGATTCCGTGGTAGATGGCCCCGAACGTCTCTCCCCGGGCCACCCCAGGGGGGCCCTGGCGCGGCGGGCGCCGGTCCGCGACTTGCTGCGAGGGTGTCGGCTTATGAACTATGTATCGACGCGCGGTGCCTGGCATGAGGCGCCGCAGCCGTTTTCCGCGATCCTGCTCGAAGGGCTCGCGCCCGACGGCGGCCTCGCGGTGCCGGAGCGCTATCCCGCGTTCGCGCCGGGCGAGCTCGAGCGCCTCGCCGGCGCGCCCTATCGCGACATCGCGTACGCGGTGCTGTCGAGGTTCGTCGGCGACATCCCGGCGGGCGACCTGAAGGCGCTGATCGGCCGCGCGTACACGGCGGAGAAGTTCGGCAGCGACGCGATCGTGCCGGTCCGCGAGCTCGAGCCCGGCGTCGCGCTCCTGCAGGTGTCGAACGGTCCCACGCTCGCGTTCAAGGACATCGCGCTCCAGCTCCTGGGCGAGCTCTTCGAGTACGCGCTGGCGCGCGAGGGCCGCCGGATCACGATCCTGGGCGCGACCTCCGGCGACACGGGTTCGTCCGCCGAGGTCGCGATGCGCGGGCGCAAGCGCATCGACGTGTTCATGCTGTCGCCGCACGGGCGCATGAGCCCGTTCCAGCAGGCGCAGATGTTCTCGCTCGACGATGCGAACATCCACAACCTCGCGGTCGAGGGAACGTTCGACGACTGCCAGGACATCGTCAAGGCGATCTCGGCGGACGCCGCGTTCAAGCGGCGCTACGCGATCGGCGCGGTCAACTCGATCAACTGGGCGCGCATCGCCGCGCAGGTCGTCTACTACGTGCACGGCTGGCTCGCGGCGCGGCTTGGGTCCGGCGGTCCGATCGACGTCGCGGTGCCGTCGGGCAACTTCGGCAACATCCTCGCCGCGCACGTCGCGAAGCGGATGGGCGTGCCGCTCCGGCGCCTGATCCTCGCGACCAACGAGAACGACGTGCTCGACGAGTTCTTCCGCACCGGGCGCTACCGGCCGCGGTCGGCCGCCGAGACGCACGCGACCTCGTCCCCGTCGATGGACATCAGCAAGGCGTCGAACTTCGAGCGCTACGTGTACGACGTCGTCGGGCGTGATCCCGCCGCGGTCCGGGACCTCTGGGCACGGCTCGCGAACGACGGCGGCTTCGACCTCGCCGGCACCGACGCCTGGAAGGCGGTCGGGGCCTCCGGCATCGTCTCCGGGCGCAGCACGCACGCCGATCGCATCGCGACGATCCGCGATGCCGCGTCGCGATACGGCGTCGTCGTCGATCCCCACACGGCCGACGGACTCAAGGTCGGTCGCGAGCATCGCGACCCGGCGGTGCCGCTGCTGTGCGTCGAGACCGCGCTCCCGGCCAAGTTCGCGGCGACGATCCGCGAGGCGCTGGGCCGCGACCCGTCGCGTCCTCCCGCGTTCGACGGGCTCGAGTCGCGCCCGCAGCACCGCACGGTGATCGCGAACGACGCGGACGTCGTCCGCGCCTTCGTGGCCGCGCACGCGCAACCGGTGGAATGACGATGCGCGCGCTCGCGCGCGGCCTCTTTGCCGATCTCGCCGCGGGAGTGCGGCTCGCGCTATTCCTGCCGGTGCGGCGGCTCGCGTTCCGCGTCGGCCTGGCCGAGCTCCTGGCCCTCTTCGTCGTCTCGGCGCTCGTGCAGATCGGCGCCGACGCGCTGCGCTTCGGCGCCAACGCCACGTTCTCCTGGTACGGCCTGGGCAACGAGGTGTTCTCCGGGGGACTCCTGCTGCTCACGTCCGCGGTCCTCGCGCTCGTCAACCGCGACCGCGCGCTGGCGACGGCGATACCGACGATCGTGCTCGCGTCGTTCCCGATCCTGCAGCTCGCCAACTCGGTGTCGTGGACACGCTTCGACGTGCCCGCCGGCGTCGCGGTCGTCGTCGACACGGCGCTCCTCGTCTGGATCGTCGCCGTGCTCGTGCGCTCGGTGCACGTCGCGCTCGAGTACCGGCGCGTCCATCGCCCGTACCGCGCCGTCGCCGGCGGGCTGCTGCTCGCGTGGCCGATCTTCTTCGCGCCGGCCATCGGACCGGTCGAGCCCTGGTTCACGCCGGCGGAGCGCGATGCCGCCGACCTGCGCTACCCGAGCGCCGCGTCGGAGCCGGTGCTGGCGGTGCAGGCGACGCTCCTCGACGACGCGCTGTCGTCGCTGGAGGACGGGCGCGCCGGCATCGCCGACCTGTATTTCGTCGGCGTCGCCGGGGACGCGACCGAGGACGCGTTCCGCGACGACGTCGAGGCGGCGCAGCGGGTGATGGACGAGCGCTGGGGGACGGCGGCGCGCTCGGTCGTCCTCGTCAACAACCCGCGCACGCTCGTCGCCGCGCCGATCGCGACGCTCACGAACCTGCGCGACTCGCTCGACGAGATCGGTGCGGCGATGGATCCCGACGAGGACGTCGCGATGGTGTACGTGTCGACGCGCGGCCATCCGGACGGCGCGCTCGAGATGCGCATGCCGCCGCTCGAGCTCGTGCCGATCACGCCCGCACTGCTGAGGTCCGCGTTCGACGACGCCGGCATCCGCTACCGGATCGTCGTCGTGTCGGCGTGCCACGCGGGGGCGTTCGTCGACGAGCTCGCCGACGACGACACGGCCGTCATCGTGGCGTCCACCTCCGTTCGCGGCTCGTCCGGCTGCGATCGCGGGAGCGTCGCGACGGCGTTCGGCGAGGCGTTCTTCCAGCGCGGCATGGCGAAGGCGGCGGGTCTCGCGGAGGCGTTCGACCTCGCGCGCGCAGGCGTCGAGGAGCGCGAGCGCTCCGGGAACTTCGGCGCCCCGACCAGCCCGCGCATGCACGTCGGCGCCGGCATCGCGGCCAGGGTCGGCGAGCTCGGGCGGCGCAGCGGGTCGGCGCAGATCGAGGCGCGCCGGCGCGGCGCGCCGGTGGGCTAGACTCCCCGGATGGCTGCGTCGGTCGAGGTCGCCGGGCTCGAGCACGCGTACGACACGCACACCGTCGTGCGCGGGCTGTCGTTCTCGCTCGCCGCGGGCGGCATCGGCTGCCTCCTCGGACCCTCCGGATGCGGCAAGACCACGGTGCTTCGCTGCCTCGCGGGCTTCGAACCCGTGCGCGCGGGGACGATCGCGCTCTCGGGCCGCGTCGTCTCGTCGCCCGACCGGGTCGTTCCGCCCGAGGCGCGCGGCGTCGGCATGGTGTTCCAGGACTACGCGCTCTTCCCGCACCTCGACGTCGCGCGCAACGTCGCGTTCGGACTCGAGCGCCGGAGCGCACGCGAGCGCGAGGCGCGCACCCGGCGCATGCTCGAGCTGGTCGGGCTCTCCGACGCCGGCAGTGCGTACCCGCACGAACTCTCCGGCGGCCAGCAGCAGCGGATCGCGCTCGCCCGCGCACTCGCGCCGAACCCGGAGCTCCTGCTGCTCGACGAGCCGTTCTCGAACCTCGACGTCGACCTGCGCGAGCGCCTGTCGGTCGAAGTCCGCGCGATCCTGAAGGAGGCGGGCACCACCGCGATCCTGGTGACGCACGACCAGAACGAGGCGTTCGCGATCGCCGACCAGGTCGGCGTCATGAACGGCGGCGCGATCGAACAGTGGGCGAGCGCCTACGACGTCTACCATCAGCCCCGCACGCGCTTCGTGGCCGACTTCGTCGGGCGCGGCGTGTTCGTCCGCGGCGTGGCCGAGGAGGGGGGGCGGCTCGTGACCGAGCTGGGCGAGCTGGCCGGTGACCTGCCCCCGGACGTGGCGGCGGGCGACGCCGTCGACGTGCTGCTGCGACCGGACGACATCGTGCACGACGACGCGAGCCCGTGGCGCGCGACCGTCGCGTCGAAGACGTTCCGCGGCGCCGAGTTCCTCTACACGCTCGCGCTGGCGTCCGGCACCCGCGTGCTGGCGGTCGTGCCCTCGCACCACGACCACGCGATCGGGGAGGGCATCGGGATCCGGGCCGAGATCGACCACGTCGTCGCTTTCCGCGCGACGGAGGACGAGGCTTGATTGCGCCGAATGCGGCTCGACCGCGCCGCGACGACGCGGGCGGAGCCGCTCACCGCCCGGGAACGCGGCCACGGGCGCCGGAAGCGTGAGGTTCCCCGGGACCGTTTGACGCGCGGGTCCGCAAGGTGTCCACTGGTCGCGACGGCGCCGGCCCGCCCGGGTGACGATCGCCCGGGCATCGTCGGGACGGGTTGCGCCGGTTCGCCCTCTTGGCGCGAAAGGAGTCCCCTCATGCGTCGATCCACGAAGCTCCTGCGCATCGCCGCCTCGATCGCCCTCGGATGGGCGCTGGCGTCCCCGGCCGTCGCGGCCGTCTGCTTCTCCGACTCGGACTGCGCGACGACCCCTTTCGGCGGGATCCGCGATTGCGTCAAGTCGAAGGTGTTCGGCATCGAACTGTTCTTCGGGACCTGCTCCCGTGCGGGCGTCTGCAACAGCGGCCGCGACTGCATTCCCGGGGCCGTCTGCGAACTGGGCACGTGCCAGGCGCCCGGCGGCACGTCGGGCGGATCGGCATCGGGAGGCGGCGCGCCTTCCGGTTCGGGAACCTCCGGCGAGGGACGCCACTGCATGCCCGCGGACGGCTCGAAGCCTCCCGACTGGGCGAAGGACAAGTCCGGCAAGCCGCTGGGCGCCTGCCCGCAGGGGACGCGCTGCAACGAGCATGGGTTCTGCATTCGGCTGGAGACCTGAGGCCGGCGCGCGTCGTTGACGGGCATGGCTGCAACGGGCTATACTTACCCTTCCAGCGCGGGGTGGAGCAGTCTGGCAGCTCGTCGGGCTCATAACCCGAAGGTCGAAGGTTCAAATCCTTCCCCCGCAACCAAAGCTAGCGACATCGGCCCGGACTGCGGCAAGCAGGACCGGGCCGACGTCCATCTGGGCGTAGAACCCGCCGCCATGCGCGTCGACGCGCATCTCGCCGAGGATGTGCCCGAGTGCTTCTCGCGCCGCCGCCACGTCGTTGCCGAGCGGGGTCTCGAGCCGCGAGTCCACCGCGCAGATCTCCGCGCTCATTCGAGCTGAATCGAAGGATGCCGTCGCCCGCAGAGGGCGCGCGGTCGCGAGCGTCGAGAGTTCGGACGCGGCGTTCGTCGGGCGCCCGCTATGGGACCGGGAGGCATGCGACAACGCCTTCGTCGACCCAGCCTTCGTACAAGACCATGTCCAAGAGAGGATTGCCCGCTCGGTAGCGGTGGTTGGGCGCCCCGAACTTGCCATTGTTGTAGGCCCGATAAAGCGGCATGCCGCTGGCGCACACTGGCCCATCGAGTCCGGCAATCCTGCGTACCCGACAACGGCTTCGAATGTCCAGGCAGGGTTGTTCTTCACGGCCGCACACTCCTCGGGAATCACCGTGTAGAAGTGCGGCGCCTTGCCGGGGAAGCTGGCACTGTAGAACCGACACATCGGCGAGCCGGCGGTAGCGTCGAGCAGGAACGAACGGAAGGTCGAACTCCAGCCAACGACTTCCCCGGTTTCGAGCGCGACGATCTCGCGCTCGTCCGCCGTCATGAAGTAATCCAGCGTCGTAGGGTTGCGGTACTCCCACATGCGGATCGGGCTCGGAAACTCGGGCGGGTTTCGGGTTCCGCGGCAACCGTGAACGACGTCGCGCTGCGAAATTCTCAACGCAAGGTAGGACGTGATCGGACAAATTGCGCGATACACGCTGACCGAGTACTGCCCGGCGGAAGTCCGCCCGCTACGGGATAACGCGCCAATAGTCGCGTCTCGACCGCGAACCCTCCGCCCGAGACGCAGCCTTCAGGAATTTCCGATCTCCGGCCCGATGCCTGACCCGATAGGGGGAATGGTGGGAACGGGTGAAAGAACCTGCGGATACGCACATGTGGTGGTTCACCAGCGGGCGTGGGGAACTGACCCCAACGGTATCAGCATCTGCCGGTCCCGCAACCGCGAGCCCCAAAGCAAGGCAGCAACCACTGCTATCGTTTGTCGCATTCGACCATTGTAGTCGCTCGTCGGAAGAGATCTGTCGAGGCCTGCCTCTGACGCCGAGCCGGTGCAGCGCGATCGCGATGGGATCGTGCCGAAGCGGCGGGCGGATGAGTCTGGCGTCGGGGAGATTTTGGATCAAGCGCAGCGATGCTGAAAGTGCACGACGTCGCCGACCCGCAACGTCTGCATGGTTGTCATAACCTCGCGGTCGGGATCCAGCGTAAGGCCGCGGGACGTCGACGGGATTGCGATCGGGACGCATCGCCTGGCGAATCCGGATGT
>JADIZG010000069.1 GCA_016704895.1 Betaproteobacteria bacterium | reverse complement strand
GTGCTCCAGCGCCGATCTGCCGCGCATGGCACGGGTTGTTGATGGACGTCAACAGCCTGTAGTCGCCCGCGAGTAGATTGAATGTGCAGCGCGCACCGGCAAGGGGGGGATTTCAATCTCACAGGAGGAACCCATGCTCAAGACCCAGGTGACGACGAAGCGGTCGGCGATCCGCAAGGAAGCCGTCGTGGCGAATGCGTCGCGGGCGCGGCGGAAGCCGCCATCGACTCGCCGGCGCCAGCGATGAAGGAAACGACGCTCGACTTCGGGGCGAACGGCGGCAGATGGTCGCCGAGGCCGCCTACTATCGCGCCGAGCGGAGAGGGTTCGCCCCCGGGAGCGAGGTGGAGGACTGGCTTGAGGCGGAAGCGCAGATCCGGGTGCGGCTTGGCTCGTAGCCGACGTCGGCGCGTCGCCTCCGGAGGCGGTCCGCGAGCGGAGGCCGCGGCTTGCTTCGGCGGGAACGGCTTCGTACGGTTTTCCGCGGGCCGCGCACGGTGAACGAAGGAAAGCGCCTGCGCCCGCCCGCCGCGATGCAGGAAGAGCGTTTCGTGCGCGGCGCCGCGCCGCGGCGCCGCGCATCGTGGCGCGAGCGCGCGCCGGCGGACCGCCGATGAGCAGCGTCGCCGGATCCGACCGGATCGCCCCCCCCGCGGTCTTCCGCGACCCGCGTGGCAGGGGCGCGCCCTGCCCGCTGACGCGGGACACGCTGGCGCTGATCCTGGCCGGCGGGAGGGGAAGCCGCCTCGCCGAACTGACGAACTGGCGCGCCAAGCCGTCGGTGCCGTTCGGCGGCAAGTTCCAGATCATCGACTTCGCGCTGTCGAACTGCGTCAACTCGGGCATCCGCCGCATCGGCATCTGCACGCAGTACAAGGCGCAGAGCCTCATCCGGCACCTGCAGCGCGGATGGAGCTTCCTCGACGGCCGGTTCGACGAGTTCGTCGAGCTGCTGCCGGCGCAGCAGCGGATCGAGGCGACGTGGTACCAGGGCACCGCGGACGCCGTCTACCAGAACCTCGACCTCCTGCGGCGCCACGCCCCGCGGTACGTGCTGATCCTGGCCGGCGACCACGTCTACAAGATGGACTACGGCCGGATGCTCGAGGACCACGTCGATGCGCGCGCGCAGATGACCATCGCGTGCGTCGACGTGCCGCTCGCCGACGCGAGGTCGCTCGGCGTGATGGCGGTGGACGGCGAGCGGCGGATCCTGCGCTCCAGGAAAAGCCGGCTCGGCCGGCACCCATGCCGGGTCGTCCCGACCGGGCGCTCGGCAGCATGGGCATCTACGTGTTCGACGCCGCCTTCCTGTACGACGCGCTGCTCCGCGACGCCGACGATCCGTTCCAGCCACGACTTCGGCAACGACATCATCCCCGGCCTCATCGCGCAGGGCGCGCACGTCCACGCCCACGACTTCACGACGAGCTGCGTCAACACGAGCAACGGCGTACCGTACTGGCGGGACGTCGGCACGATCGATGCGTACTGGGAGGCGAACGTCGCGCTGACCCACGTCGTGCCGGAGCTGAATCTCTACGACCGGGAGTGGCCGATCTGGACCTGTCAGGAGCAGTTGCCGCCGGCGAAGTTCGTGTTCGACGACGACGACCGGCGGGGGACGGCGATCGACTCGATCGTCGCCAGCGGCTGCATCGTCAGCGGCTCGATCGTGCGCCGGTCGCTGCTGTTCTCCAACGTGCGCGTCGACGACTGCTGCACGATCGAGGATTCGGTGATCCTTCCCAACGTCGTCGTCGGCGGCAGGTCGGTGCTGAGGCGGGCCGTCGTCGACAAGCACTGCCGGCTCCCGGAGGGGGTTCACGGCCGGGCTCGATCCCGACCAGGATCGGCGACGCTTTCCACGTGACCGAGGGCGGGATCACGCTGATCGTTCCCGAGATGCTCGGGCCAGCAGGCCCATCAGCTTGCGCTGATCGCGCTGCGGCGTGCGGCAGTCCCGCGACCGGCGGGAGGCGGCGGAGGCGGCGGATCCCGTGCGGTCGGCGTGCGCGGTCGCCGTGCTCAACCACCGGTCCGCGCGGAGGCGAAATCGGCAATGAGCTGCAACCCCGCCTCGGTCGTCCACAGCGCCTCGACCTCGACGCTCAGCTTGCGGCGCCAGTTCGGGCGCGCGCGATCGGTGCCGGGAAGGTTGACGGCCATCGTCTCGCCTGCGAGGTCGTCGGCCTGGATCATCGCCAATCCGGAGGGCGAGGCGCCCACGTAGCGGTGGATCGCGGCGGTGATCGCGGCGTCGTGCGGCGCCGCGCCGTCGACGTGCGCGCCTTCGGCGACACCGGCCCTTGCGAGCGCGGCGGCCAGCGCATGCTTCGACGCGAACCGCTCGGCGCGCTCGGCGCCGGCGGCCTCCGCCGTCAACAATCCGAGCGCCTGCTTCTCGTCGACGTCCGCGCCGGTCCACCAGCCCGCGACGGTCGGCAGGTCGTGCGTCGAGACGCAGGCCGCGGCCTTCGCCGGATAGCGCGACGGGTCGACGAAGGCGGCGCCGTCGCGCTCGAACCACAACACCCGGGACGACAGGACATCCGCGGCAGCGAGCCGTTCGCGAAAGCCCTCGGGCACCGTGCCGAGGTCTTCGCCGACGACGAAGCAGCGTGCCCGGACGCTCTCGATCGAAAGCACGCCGAGGAGCGCATCGAGCGGATAGCGGACGTAGGCGCCGTCGGCGGCGGTGGCGCCCGCCGGAATCCAGAACAATCGCGAGAGGCCCATCGCGTGGTCGATGCGCAGCGCGCCCGCATGGCGCATGTTCGCGACGAGCACGTCGCGAAAGCCGGCGCACGCGGAGGCCGACATCGCCACGGGATTCGGCGGCGGGAGGTTCCAGTTCTGTCCCGTGGGCGAAAAGGCGTCGGGAGGGGCGCCGATCGACGCGCCGAGGGCGTAGGCGCCCGGGCTCGCCCAGGATTCGGCGCCATCCGGCGCCGCGCCAAGCGCGAGATCGCGGAAGAAGCCCAGCGTCAGGCCGCTCGCCCGCGCGTGGCTGGCGGCCGCGGCCAGCTGACGGTCCGCGAGCCATTGCAGATAGAGCGCGAAGCGGACCTGGCGCGCGTGCCGGCCGGCGAAGTCGGCCACGCCCGGCGCGTCGGGTCGGCGCAGATCGTCGGGCCAGCGGTGCCAGGGCTCGCGCGGATGGGCGGCGGCGATCGCCTCGAAGATCGCGAACTGCCGCAGCGGCGAGGCCGCCGTCGGCGACGAAGCGATCGAACTCGGCGACGAGCGGATCGGCGGCGGAACGCCGCTCGAACTGCGCGAAGCAGGCGTCCAGCAGCGCGCTCTTGAGCTTCCAGACGCCGGCGTAGTCGACGTGGGTGCGCGCGGAGAGGCTTGCGATGCCGGCGTTGGCGTTCGCGAGCAGCGAGCGCGCGTCGTGCGAGTCCGCGAGATCGGGCACCTGCTCGACGTCGATATAGATCGGGTCCAGGAATCGCCGGTCGGAGGGGTGATAGGGGCTCGCGCGCTCCCGATCCCCGGCGAAGAGCGCGTGCAGCGGATTGATGCCCACGAGGCTGCCGCCCGCGCGCGCCGTGGCCTCGCCGAGCAGCGATAACGTCGTGAAATCCCCGATGCCCTGATCGCCGCGCCGGCGCAGTGAGTAAAGATGCGCTGCGAGGCCGAAGCGGCGCGCGCCTCCGGCGACCTCCGGGGGCAGGTAGCAGCGATCCGGCGCCACGACGACGCGGCATCGGGCGAGCGCATCGTCGTCGAGTTCCAGCGTGTGGAAACCCATCGGCAGCGACGGCAACGCCAGGATCCGCTGCGTGAGCTGGCGACCATCCGCGGCCGTCACGACGTTCGCCGGGAGGTCGTCGAGCGTGCAGGACAGCGTCTGCTCGGTACCGTCCTCCCGCCGCAGTCGCAATGCGACCCGGCGTCCTCGCCGCTCGTCGACCTCCGCGATGGCCACGTTCGCACGGGCACCTTCGCGAACCACCACCATCGCCGGCAAGCGCCGGCGCTCGCGAGCCTCGGCAAGCTCGACGAGGCGGTCGCGTGCTTCTCCGGTCGTGCCGGCGTCCAGGCCCATCGCCGCCAGCAGCGCACGCCGGGCGTCGGTGCCGACGACGTGGCGCCCGCCGGCCAGATCCCACCAGTCGCCGGCGATGCCCGCAGCGGCGGCAAGCTGGTCCAGCACCTCCGGTTCGACGCCCGAACGCCGGCGTCCGGGGGCGGTGCCCGCTTCCTCGACGAGAACGACGACCGATCGCGGCGAGACGACGCTGAACTCGCCGGCGGCGGCGGACGCGGCGTCGGGCCGGCCCGAGGGCAGCGACGTGTCGATGCGTCGTCGCCACGCGCGGCCCTCGCGCGCGTCCGGCCAGTGCGCCGTGACGGGGTCGTCGCCGGCGTTGAGCGCCACGGCGACGCGGTCCGCTCCGGCGGTGGCGGAGGCGCCCGCGTAGAGGATCGCGACGAGCGCGCGGCAGCCCGGATTCGTCCAGTCGCCGTCGCTCATCGCACGGCCCTCCGGATGCCGCCACTCGACGTCGGCGATGCCGCTCCCGTCCGCGGGCGCGCCGGTGAGCCAGCGGTCCGCGCGCAGTGCCGGGTGCGAACGCCGCAGATCGACGAGCGCGGCGACGAAATCGACGAGATCGTCGTCGGCGCCGTCCCAGTCGATCCACGTCAGCGCGTTGTCCTGCGCGTACGCGTTGTTGTTGCCGCGCTGCGTGCGTCCGAGCTCGTCGCCCATCGCGATCATCGGCGTCCCCCGCGAAAGCAGCAGCGTCGCGAGGAGGTTGCGGACGTCGCGGCTGCGCCTCGCGCGGACCGCGGCATCCGGTGTCGGGCCTTCGACGCCGTGATTCCAGGAGTGATTGGCGTCGCTTCCGTCGCGGTTGCCCTCGCCGTTCGCCTCGTTGTGCTTGGCGGCGTACGCGACGAGGTCGGCGAGCGTGAAGCCGTCGTGCGCGGTGACGAAATTGACGGAGCGCGACGGCGGTCGCGAGCGCGCGGCGAAGACGTCGGCGGAGCCGGCGAATCGCGTCGCCAGATCGCCCGCGAGGCCCGCGTCGCCGCGCCAGAATCGCCGCACCGTGTCGCGATAGCGATCGTTCCACTCGCCCCATGGCGCCGGAAACGCACCGAGGCGATGTCCGCCGGGCCCGACGTCCCACGGCTCGGCGACGAGCTTCAGATCGCGCAGGACCGGATCCTGCGCGATCGCCTGCAGCAATGGCGCCCCCGGATCGAAGCCGTCGTCGCGGCGGCCGAGCGTCGTGGCGAGGTCGAAGCGAAAGCCGTCGACACCCGCCGCCACGGCATAGTAGCGAAGCACGTCCATCGCCAGGCGCAGCACCGGCGCCCGGTCCAGCGCGAGCGTGTTGCCGCAGCCGGCGTCGTCGACGTACCGGGCGCGATCGTCGGCGCGGGTCCGGTAGTAGGTCGCGTTGTCGAGGCCGCGCAGCGACAGCGTGGGTCCGCGCGCGTCGCCTTCGCCCGTGTGATTGAGGACGACGTCGAGGATCACCTCGATGCCGGCCGCCTGCAGCGCGGCGACGCAGTCCCGCAGCTCGTCGATGCCGCCCGGCGCGAGCCGCGGATCGGGGACGAACAGCGCAGCCGGGTTGTAGCCCCAGTAGTTGGACAGGCCGAGGTCCGCGAGGTGGCGCTCGTCGATGGCGGCCGCGATCGGCATCAGCTCGACGGTCGTGATGCCGAGCCGCGTCAGGTGCTCGATCGCCGCCGGGTGGGCGAGCCCGGCACAGGTGCCGCGCAGCGCGTCCGGGACGCCGGGATGCGTCCGCGTGTAGCCCCGGACGTGCAGCTCGTAGAGGATCGTCTGCGCCCACGGCACTCGCGGACGCCTTGCCGGCGCCGGTGTCGGCGAGGGCATCACGATTGCCTTCGGAACGAAGGGCGCGCTGTCCGTGTCGTCGCGGGTCGCGTCGGCGTCGTTCGCGCCGAGCATCGCCCGATGCAGCACGAACGGCCGATCGAGCGCCCTCGCGTAGGGATCGACGAGGAGCTTCGCCGGATTGAATCGATGACCGCTGCGCGGATCCCAGGGACCGCGTGCGCGCAGTCCGTAGCGATCGCCGGCCGCGATGCCGGGGATGAAGCCGTGGAAGACGTCGCCGGTGCGCTCGGGCAGCGCGATGCGCTCCCGTTCGCGTCCCTCCGACGGGTCGAACAGGCAGATCTCGATCGCGGTTGCGTGGGCCGAGAACACGGCGACGTTCGCGCCGCCTCGCTCCAGCGTGACGCCGAGCGGTTCGGGGCTGCCGGCGTCCGCGCGGCGCATCGGTCAGGCGGGGCGATGCGCGGCAAGCGCGCGGAAGAGCGCCGCGTAGTGCCTGGCAGGCCGGGTCCAGCCCACGTCGGTCGCCATCGCGCGCGCTTGCAGCGCTCGCCACGTCCCGACGTCGCGCCACAGGGCGACGGCGCGACCGATCGCGAGCTCGAGATTGCCGCGGGACACCGGTGCGAACTGGATTCCCGTGCCGGTTCCGGCGGCCGGCGCCGACTCGTCCGCGTCGATGACCGTATCGGCGAGACCGCCGACCCGCGCCACCACGGGAACCGCGCCGTAGCGCAGCGCGCAGAGCTGGGTGAGGCCGCAGGGCTCGAAGCGCGACGGCACGAGCAGCGCGTCGACGGATCCCTGCATCAGGTGCGCGAGGCTCTCCCCGTAGCCGATCACCGCGGCGAGGCGCCCGGGGATTCTCGCGGCCGCGGCGGCGAAGGCGTCCTCGAGCGGCTTGTCGCCCGCCCCCAGGAGCGCGAGTTGCGCGCCGTGGCGGATCAGCGTCGGCAACGCTTCGAGCAGGAGGTCCATGCCCTTCTGCAGCGTCAGCCGGCTGACGACGCCGAAGAGGAAGGCCGACGGTGCGACGTCGAGGCCCAGCCGCGCCTGCAGCGCAGCCTTGTTCGCCGCGCGCCGGGCAAGGTGGCTGGCGTCGAAGCGTTGAACGAGGTGGACGTCGGTCTCCGGATTCCACAACGCGTCGTCGATCCCGTTCAGGATGCCCGTCAGCACGTCGGCGCGATGGCGCAGGAGCCCGTCGAGCCCCATGCCTCCCTCGGGCGTGAGGATCTCCGCCGCATAGGTCGGCGACACCGTGGTGATCCGGTCCGCGAGGGCGAGCCCGGCCTTCAGGTAGCCGATCGTGCCGTAGTACTCGACGCCGTCGATTCCGTAGGCGTGCGGAGGCAAGCCGATGGTCGCGAGCAGCTCGGGCGGGAACTGCCCCTGGAACGCGAGGTTGTGGACCGTCATGACCGTGCCCGGCCGCGGCCCGCCGGCGTAGTGGAGCAGGGCCGGGACGAGGCCCGCCTGCCAGTCGTGGGCCTGGACGACGTCGGGCGCGAAACCCGGAACGGCGCCGCGGGCGATCGAGGCGGCGCACTGGGCAAGCGCCGCGAACCGCAGCGCGTTGTCGGCCCAGGGCGCGCCGTCGGGACCGAGATACGGATTGCCGGGCCGCGCGTAGAGATGCGGTGCGTCCAGCACCAGGAGATCGAGTCCTGCCGCGTGCGCGGCGAGCAGCCGCGCCGGCCCGCCATGCAGATGCGCATGCGTGTGGATCGCCTCGGCCCCGTGCAGCGCATCGATCACCCCCGGGTAGCCGGGAACCAGCGTGCGCGTCTCGACACCCTCGCGCGCCAGCGCGGCCGGCAGCGCGGCGACGACGTCCGCGAGGCCGCCGGTCTTGACGAGGGGATAGACCTCGGAGGCGACCGAGAGGACGCGCAAGCGCTTCACTCGCCCAGCCGGTCGATCATCGGCTGCGTGATGAGGCAGATGCCGAGCGGGGTACGCCGGAAACGTGCCGCGTCGGCCTCGGGATCCTCGCCGACGACCAGGCCGTCGGGGATCCTGACGCCGGCGTCGACGATCACGTTGGTGAGTCGTGCGCCCCGTCCGATCTCCACGTTGGGGAGGACGACCGCGTTCTCGACCCGCCCGTAGGAATGCAGGTGGACGCCGGTGAACAGCAGCGAGTGGCGCAGCGTGGAGCCGGAAACGATGCAGCCGCCGGACACGAGCGACGAGATGCCGACGCCGCGCCGGCCGTCGACGTCGTGCACGAACTTCGCCGGCGGCGTGATCTCCGCGTAGCTCCAGATCGGCCAGTTGCGATCGTAGAGGTCGAGCGCCGGCACGACGTCGGTCAGGTCGACGTTCGCCTCCCAGTACGCGTCGAGCGTCCCGACGTCGCGCCAGTAGGCCTCGGCCTCCTCGCGCGAGCGGATGCACGAGTCGGTGAAGCGATGGGCCACCGCCCGGGCATTCCGGACCAGGTAGGGAATGATGTCGCGGCCGAAGTCCCGGCTCGAGTGCGGATCGGCGGCATCGCGTCTCAGCTGCTCGTTCAGGAACTCGCGCCGGAAGACGTAGATGCCCATGCTCCCCATCGCCCAGCCGGGCCGGTCCGGCATTTCCGGCGGATGCTCCGGCTTCTCGACGAAGGAGACGATGCGGTCCTGCTCGTCGACGGCCATGATGCCGAGCCCCGTCGCTTCCGCGACCGGCAGCTCCACGCACGCGACGGTGACGTCCGCGCCGCTGTTGACGTGCTGGACGAGCATGCGCTCGTAGTCCATCTTGTAGACGTGGTCGCCGGCGAGGATGACGAGATACTCGGGACCGTAGCCGTCGATGATGTCGATGTTCTGGAACACCGCGTCGGCGGTGCCCGCATACCACTTGTCCTCCCCGACGCGCTGGCTCGCCGGCAGGATGTCGAAGCTCTCGTTGCGCACCGGCTGCAGGAAGTTCCAGCCGCGCTGCAGGTGGCGGATCAGGCTGTGGGCCTTGTACTGGGTCGCGACCGCGATGCGCCGGATGCCCGAGTTGAGGGCGTTCGACAGCGCGAAGTCGATGATGCGCGACTTGCCGCCGAAGTAGACCGCGGGCTTCGCGCGCCTGTCGGTGAGCTCCATCAGCCGGCTTCCGCGTCCTCCCGCGAGGACGTAGGCCATCGACGAGCGTGCCAGCGGGGTCGAGTAGGTCACCTGCTCCATGGCGTCGCCTCCTGAGGGTTCGAACGACGGAAGAGTTCGCGCGGCATCACGCCCGCCCGTCGTGGACGAGCCAGAGGGTGCCGAGCGGCGGCAGCGAGACGTCGGCGCAGCAGGGGTAGCCATGGCTCTCGCCGGGATGCGCATCGACGCCCCCGGCGTTGCCGCGGTCGGAGCCCCCGTACGCCGCGGCGTCCGAATTGAGGATCTCGCGCCAGCGTCCCGGCAGCGGCAGGCCGATCCGATAGCCTTCGCGCGGCACCGGCGTGAAGTTCGCGATCGCGACGACCGGCGGCGCCCCGTCGCCGCCGAAGCGGAGCCACGCGAACACCGAGCGCTCCCGGTCGTCGACCTCGATCCAGCGGAAGCCGTCCGGCTCGCAGTCCCGCTCGTGGAGCGCCCGCTGCTCGCGGTAGAGGCGGTTGCAGTCGCGAACGAGCGCGCGGATGCCGCGGTGGCGGCCCGCGTCGAGCAGCGGCCACTCGAGCCCCGTCTCGACGTTCCACTCCACGCCCTGCGCGAATTCCTGTCCCATGAACAGCAGCTTCTTGCCCGGATAGGCCCACATGAACGCGTAGTACGCGCGCAGCGAGGCGAACCGCTGCCACTCGTCGCCCGGCATCCTGGCGAGCAGCGAGCCCTTCCCGTGCACCACCTCGTCGTGCGACAGCGGCAGGACGAAGTTCTCCGTGAACGCGTACATCAGCCCGAAGGTCATCCGGTCGTGGTGCCATCGTCGATGCACCGGATCCTCGTGGACGTAGGCCAGCGTGTCGTGCATCCACCCCATGTTCCACTTGAAGCCGAAGCCCAGGCCGCCGCCGTGCGTCGGGCGCGACACGGCCGGCCACGCCGTCGACTCCTCGGCGATGGTGACGGCCCCGGGGTGGTGGCCGTACACGGCCTCGTTCAGCCTGCGCAGGAACGCGATGGCGTCGAGGTTCTCGTTGCCGCCGTGGCGGTTGGGCAGCCACTCGCCGGCCTTGCGCGAGTAGTCGAGGTAGAGCATCGAGGCGACGGCATCGACGCGCAGGCCGTCGACGTGGTAGCGGTCGATCCAGAACAGCGCGTTGGCGATGAGGTAGTTGACGACCTCCTTCCGCCCGAAGTCGAAGACCGCGGTGTTCCAGTCCGGATGGAAGCCCAGGCGCGGGTCCGCATGCTCGTAGAGGGCCGTGCCGTCGAACCGAGCGAGACCGTGCGGGTCGACGGGAAAGTGCGCGGGCACCCAGTCGAGGATCACGCCCAGCCCCGCGCGATGGCAGCGATCGACGAACCGGGCGAACGCGGCGGGTTCCCCGTGGCGGCTCGTCGGCGCGAAGAGTCCGATCGGCTGGTAGCCCCAGGAGGCGTCCAGCGGATGCTCGTTGACCGGCATCAGCTCGAGGTGCGTGAAGCCCATGTCGACGGCGTAGGGCACGAGCGTGTCGGCCAGCTCGTCGTAGGTGAGCCAGCGATCGCCCTCGCCTCGTCGCCACGATCCCAGGTGCACCTCGTAGAGGCTCATCGGCGCGCGGGTGGGCGCGACACGCCCCCGGGCCGCCATCCACTCGCCGTCGGACCACGGGAAGCCTGCCGTCTCGCAGACGATCGAGGCGCTCGACGGCCGCAGCTCGGCGCGAAAGCCGACCGGATCCGCCTTGAGCGGGAGCAGCGTGCCGTCGACCCCGACGATCTCGTACTTGTAGATCGTCCCTGCGCGCAGGGCCGGAACGAAGATTTCCCAGACCCCGGTGTCCACGCGCTTGCGCATCGCATGGCGGCGGCCGTCCCATGCGTTGAACTCGCCGACGACGGAGACCCGTCGCGCATTCGGGGCCCACACCGCGAAGTGCACGCCGGCCGTGCCCTCGTGGTCGATCGGATGCGCGCCCAGCCGATCGTAGAGCTTCGCGTGCGTCCCCTCGCCCACGAGCCAGTCGTCGATCGAGCCGAGCACCGGCCCGTACGCATAGGCATCGTCGACGGACCACGCCGCTGCGCGGTTGGCCGCGCGGAGGCGATACGCCGTGCGCCGCGGGATCGCGCCTTCGAAGAAGCCCGCGGCGTGACGACGCGTCAGGTGGGCGAGCAGGTCGCCGTCGAGGGTCACCGCGTCGAGGGTGTCGGCGCCCGGCACGAACGCGCGAACGACGAACGCGCCGTCCGCCTCGTGCAGGCCCAGCACCGCGAAGGGATCGCCATGGCGGCCTTCGACGATCGCGTCGATCGCGCCGGGGGACAGGGCTCCCGCCATCGGCGTTCAGCGCCCGCCCGGCCGCCCGGGCCGGCGGGGAGGCGCGGCGCTCGGCCCCCTCGGAGGACGGCAGGCGAAGCGAGCGTCGGCGCCCGTCATCTCAGCGCTGGCCCGGTTCCGCGCCCCAGATGTTGCGCGCGTAGTCCATGATCGCCCGGTCCGCGGAGAACCAGCCCATCCGCGCCGTGTTGAGGATCGCCTTGCGGTCCCACGCGCCGCGATCCTGCCAGAGCGTGCCGGCCGCGCGCTGCGTGGCCCAGTAGGCGTCGAAATCCGCGGTGACCATGAAATGGTCGTGGTGCCGCAGGTTCTCCACCAGTCCGCGGTAGCGGCCACGGTCCTCCGGCGAGAACACGCCGGTCTCCACGGCGCTCAGCACGTCGGCCAGCACCGACGACGCGGCGATCGCCGCCGTCGCGTCGATCCCGGCCGCGCGCCGCTCGGCGACCTGGTCGGCGGTGAGGCCGAAGATCAGCATGTTCTCCGCGCCCACGTGGTCGCGGATCTCGATGTTGGCGCCGTCGAGCGTCCCGATGGTGAGCGCGCCGTTGAGCGCCAGCTTCATGTTGCCGGTGCCCGACGCCTCCATGCCCGCCGTCGAGATCTGCTCGGAGAGATCCGCCGCCGGGATGATCGCCTCGGCGAGGCTCACGTTGTAGTTCGGCAGGAACACGACCTTCAGCCGGCCACGCACGACGGGGTCGCGGTTGACGATGCGCGCGACGTCGTTGGCGAGCTTGATGACGAGCTTGGCCTGCTGGTAGCCCGCCGCGGCCTTGCCGGCGAAGATCTTGACGCGCGGAACCCATGAGTGCGTCGGCTGCGCGCGCACCGCGTTGTAGTAGGCGATCGTCTCGAGGATGTTCAGCAGCTGCCGCTTGTACTCGTGGATGCGCTTGATGTGCACGTCGAACATCGCTTCCGGATCGACGCCGATGCCGAGGCGATCGGCCACGAGCCGCGCCAGCGCCACCTTGTTCGCGCGCCGCACCTCGCGGAAGCGATCGCGGAACGACGCGTCGTCGGCGAGCGGCACCAGCAGCTCCAGCCGGGCGGCGTCGTCGAGCACCTGCGGCCCGACGGCGTCGACGATGAGCGACGTCAGCCCCGGATTCGCCTGGTACAGCCAGCGCCGGAACGTGATCCCGTTGGTCTTGTTGACGATGCGTTCCGGATAGATCGCGTTCAGGCTGCCGAACACCGTCTTGCGCATGAGCTCGGTGTGCAGCGCCGACACGCCGTTGACGCGGCGCGACCCGAGGAACGCGAGATGGCCCATGCGGACCCGGCGGCTGTGGTTCTCCTCGATCAGCGAGATCGACGACAGGAAGCCGTTGTCCTGCCGACCCGCCGAACGCTGGGCGTCCAGGTGCAGCCCGTTGATCAGGTAGATGATCTGCATGTGGCGCGGCAGCAGCCGCTCCATCAGCGAGACCGGCCACGTTTCCAGCGCCTCCGGCAGCAGCGTGTGGTTCGTGTAGTTGAACACCGACGTCGTGACGTCCCACGCGAGCTCCCACGGCATGCCGTGCACGTCGATCAGCAGCCGCATCAGCTCGGGCACCGCGATCGCGGGATGCGTGTCGTTCAACTGGATCGCCACGTGGTCGGCGAGCGACGCCAGCTCGCCGTGCTGCGACTTGTGCCGGCGCAGCAGGTCCTGCAGCGACGCCGACGCGAAGAAATACTCCTGCCGCAGGCGCAGCTCGTGCCCGGCCTCCGTCTCGTCGCTCGGGTAGAGCACGCGCGAGATCGCTTCCAGGCGCACGCGGTCGGCCAGCGCGCCGACGTGGTCGCCGCGATTGAAGTCCTCCAGTCGCAGCGGATCCGTCGCGCGCGCCGACCACAGGCGCAGCGTGTTGACGTGGCGTCCGCGCCAGCCGGCCAGCGGCGTGTCGAACGCCACCGCGTTGACGCTCTCGGCCGGATCCCAGGTGGAACGGATCGTCCCGTCCGCGTCCTCGACGGCCTCCACGCTGCCGCCGAAGCCGACGGTGTAGTGACCTCCGGCCGCTCGAACTCCCACGGATTGCCGGCGGACAGCCAGTCCTCGGGGAGCTCGAGCTGCCAGCCGTCCTTCAGCGCCTGCCGGAAGATCCCGTGGTCGTACCGGATGCCGTAACCGTGCGCGGGAATCCCAAGCGTGGCCATGCTCTCCATGTAGCAGGCGGCAAGACGGCCCAGGCCGCCGTTGCCGAGCGCGGCATCGGGCTCGAGTCTGCGCAGCCGGTCGAGGTCGACGCCGAGATCGCGCAGCGCCTCGCGCGCCATCTCGGTGACGCCGAGGTTGCCCAGCGCGTCGAACAGCAGGCGCCCGATCATGAATTCGAGCGAGAAGTAGTAGACCCGCTTGCGACCGTCCCGGTAGGTCCGGCGCGTGGCGTCCATCCAGCGGTCGACGACGAGGTCGCGGACCGCGAGCGCCGTCGCGACGAACCAGTCGTGCTCCTGTGCGTGGCCGGGATCCTTGCCGACCATGTACGTAAGCTTGTTCAGCACGACGTTGCGGAACTCCGCAACGTCGTCGCGCGTGGGAGCGTCGGCTGCTGGCGCGACGTCTGCGGGAATGACGGCTTCGCCGTCGCCGGACGCGAGTGTCATAAGGCCTTCGGGCGTGCTATCTGGGTCGGGCGACGTTTCGCCGGGGCGCAGGTTGGCCATCGTGGGTCAATATCAAAAGAAGCGACGGCTGCGGCGACGGGGTTGTTCCGCGGGGTCGAGCGCCACGAGGAATTTTACGTCCAAGAGGCGCCCGTTCGTTCGGATCCGCCGGGCATCGGCGCACGTATGTTGCCGGAACCCCGGAAAGGGGGCGAGGGACCGGACAGCGAACCTGGCTCCGCTACCCCCGGACCACTCCCCCCCCGCCCGCAGCGCCCCCGCCCCGCAGTCGCTTGCCCGGTCCCGCTCCCCACCGGCCCCCGCGTGATGCCCGACCGCCCCGCCCAGCCCCCCCCGCGGGTGCCGTCCGTCCCCCCCGAGGTGACCCGACGGCGCACGAATCAGCTGCGCCGTGCACCGCCCCGCAGGGGCGTGCCGATCAGCCCGCACCGCGCCCGGGCTAGGCGTTCCGGGACGCGGCCGCCTCGCAGACCCCCCTGGCAGGCCAGCTCCGGTCGCGGAGCGACGGGGCAACTGGCTCACGAACGCCCGTCGGCACAGCTAGCGCTGATCCGGGGAATCCCCCTGCACCGCGCCTGACGGCCGCCGCCCTCCCGGTCCGTCACCCGCTCCCAGATGGCCAACGACACTGTTGCACCCTCCGGTTCGCCCCGACCCCGCTCGGCCGGCCGGCGCCCCCCCCCCGCCCGGTGCCCTCATTGCCAGGTGGCCGCCTTGTGCGTTCGCGAGCCCGCCCGTCGAGCTTCAGGACGGAAGGTCCGCGGGCGGCTCCGGCTCAGCCCGGCTGCTGCCGAACGGGCGATCGATGCGACCTAGACTGGCGCTGGTCCCGGCGTCAGCGGCCCCGCCCGGCGTCGTGAGCCACGTCCAGCTCCCCCCCGCCACCCGAACCGAGCACCCCCCCCCCCGGCCCCCGCCTTTTCACCCCGCGCCGCGTGGCGGGCCCGCGCCCCGATCCTTCTTCAGCGCGTTCGCCCCCGCCGCACTGTCACGCGAGCCGGAGGGGAAACTTCCCGCGCCTGAGCTTCCCGCGCTTCCCGAGCCACGGGACTGCCACGCCGCATCTACCGCCTGTACAACAACGGTCAGGGGGCCCCCCCCCGCCGGCACGACCCTGAGATGCCGGGCGGGTGGCGCCGAGGCTCGGAGACAACCGGGTCGCCGCCCGGAGCGGGCGCCGCAGCGGCGGCGACGCCTGGGCCCTCGACGCCGAAGGCGATGGCGGCTGCATTTTGGGGTCGTGTCGCTAACGTCGTCGGACTGAAGTCCGACCCACGACGAGCGTTCCATGGGTCGGGCTTCAGCCCGATGCCTTGCCCGCCTTCTTCGGCTTCCCGGCGAGTTCGTCGACCGCGCGGCGCGCCTCGTCGATCGCCGCGTGCACGTAGGGGTCCCATGCGGCGTCCGCGTTCGCGAACGCGATGCGCCCGACACGCTTGCGCGCGGCGGCCGGGATCTTCTCGTCGTCGCCTTCCTTGTCGAAGAGCGTCGATCCCGCGTACGAGTAACCGTGACCCCAGCGGTTCACGGTGATCGCCGCGATGTCGCGGTCGGCGTCGAAGCCGCCCGGCCCCAGCATGCGCGTGAGCTCGTCGCGGGCGTGGCGCTCGAACGTGTCGAACGGCGTGTCGTAGAGCTTCGCGCGCGCGGCGCGCAGGCGCGAGCGCAGGTCGAGCCCGGGCGCGCTCAGCGTCGGCACGTGCACGAGGTGCAGCACCATCGGCTCGTCGGGCGAGCGCGGGAACCGGTAGTCGCCGAGGCTCACCGGGTAGTCGAGCTTCAGGCGCGAGTAGAACCCCATCGGGTTGCCGATCTCGTGCACGCGCCGCGCGACCCAGGGCCGCCAGTTCCGGACCGCGACCTTCACGTAGGCGAGCGGCGCCTTGACGTTCTGCGCGAGCGCCTCGCGCTGCGCCTTCGCGAGTTCCGGCATCACGTACGGCACCATCGACTGGTAGCACGCCAGCACGCAGTGCCCGGCGCGCACGCGGACGAGCTTGCCGTCGCGCACGTAGCCCAGGTCGACGCCGCCCTCGCGGTTGCGGACCGCGACGACCGTGCTGTCGAGGCGGATGCGCGTCGGGGCGCCGTCGCGGTCGAGCCTGCCGTAATCGAAGCGCGCCGTGACGATGTCCTCCATCGTCGATCCCGGCGCGACGCCGGAACGAGCTTGCGCACGAGGAGCCGCGCGATCGACGCGTTGCCGTCGGGGAAGTGGTGGATGTACGGCTCGTCCATCTCCTTCACCGCTTCCTCGTCGCGCTCGAGCCCGATGCCGCCGAAGCCCGGGTAGCCGTAGTCGAACGCTTCCGAGGCCGAGACCGCGTCGGTCCCCACCGCGAAGAAGTCGAGCGTGCGCCCGTAGAACGCGTCGGCCGCCTGCTCGTCGAGCTTCCAGTGCTTCACCAGCCAGTCGCGGTAGCTCACGCCGTCGAGGAACGCCCGCTTCTCGGCGGCGCTCCTGCCGGGCAGCGGGTCGCGCGTCGACGTGAAGATCTCGACGAGCTTCGCCTTCGCGTCCGCCGACACCGGGAAGTCCGCCACGAACTCGGCGGGCGGGCGCGCGTTCATCCGGTCCGGCGGGATGTCGTCGGCGACCATGCGCATCGGGTCGCCGGTGACGAGCTTGTCGACGCCGAACGCCTCGCGCATGAAGAACACGCCGCGCGCGAGGCCGAGCGACGGGTAGAGCGTGCGGTCGAACGCGGTGTCGAAGCGCGCGATGTCGACGCCGAGCGCCGCGATCAGCGCCTTCGCTTCGTCGCTCCACAGCGTCGCGGGCGACTGGAGCGACTCGCTGCCGCCGTAGCCCAGCAGGAAGCGTCCGCCGACGTCGAACTCGTTGCGCAACGCGTGGCCGCCGAAGTCGCCGTTGGCGTCGAGGATCAGGATGCGCGCCGTCGGGCGCCGCTGGCGCCAGTACCAGGCGGCGGCGAGGCCGGAGAGGCCGGCGCCGACGACGACGAGGTCGACGCTCTCGCGCGAGGCGACGCGGTCGAGGTCGAAGCGGCGGCCGTCCCGGATCGCGTGCGCGACGTCGTACGAGCCGGGCTGGCTGCCGCGCAGGCCCGAGAGCGCGGGCGGGTAGGGCGATCCCGCCGGGGCGCCGCGACCAGCCTCGACGGCACGACGCCCGCGGCGATGGCGAGCGCCATGCCGTTCAGGAAGTCGCGGCGGGTCACGCGGTCGGTCATTGCCGTGAATGGTACTGCGGAGCGCCGGAATGTCGAAACCGGCCCGCGGATGAAAAAACCCCCGCGGTCAGGCGGGGGCCAAGGGGGATTTCGACGGCCGGACCCGACGGGCCAGACCGGAGCCGATCGTGCGCCGGCGGGGCACCCCGGGCAACGCGAATATTCGCCGGTCGCCCCGCGCTTGGTACCATCGCGGACCGGAGGAGACAACGATGAATCGACTGGATTTCGAAGGCCGCACGGCGGTCGTCACCGGCGGCGCGGCGGGGATCGGCCTCGCGGTCGCGAAGCGGCTGGTGCTGTCCGGCGCCCGCGTGGCGCTGTGGGACCTCGACGCGAAGGCGCTCGCGACGGCGGCGGCGGGGCTCGGGCACGGAACGCTCACGCAGACGCTCGACGTGGCCGACGCGCACGCGGTCGAGCGTGCGGCGGCCGCCACGGCGAAGGCGTTCGGGCGCATCGACGCGCTCGTCTGCTCGGCCGGCATCGCCGGGCCGAACCGCACGACCTGGGAATTCCCGGTCGACGACTGGAAGCGCGTGTTCGACATCAACGTCCACGGGCTCTTCTACTGCAACCGCGCCATCGTGCCGGAGATGATGAAGCGCGACTACGGCCGCATCGTGAACATCGCGTCGGTCGCCGGCAAGGAAGGCAATCCGAACGCGTCGGCGTACAGCGCCTCGAAGGCGGCTGTGATCGGGCTCACCAAGTCGATCGGCAAGGAGCTCGCGAAGACCGGCATCCGCGTCAACTGCGTGACGCCGGCCGCGGTACGCACGGCGATCTTCGACCAGATCACCCAGCAGCACATCGACTTCATGCTGTCGAAGATCCCGATGGGCCGCTTCGGGACCGTCGACGAGATCGCCGCGATGGTGTGCTGGCTCGCGAGCGAGGACTGCTCGTTCTCGACCGGGGCGGTGTTCGACCTGTCGGGCGGACGGGCCACGTACTAGCGCCTGTGACGCTGCCGGCACCCCGGGGGGGACCCGTCCTTCGGCATTGCGCGGCCGTGCGGATCCACGCCAGCCCGGGCGCCGGCTGCGCGATCGAAACGCGGGAGCCGTCGGTGATCCCGTGCGTATCGTCCCGATGAACCTGCCGCACGCCGCGCAACCCGGACGCGATCGCCTGTGAACCTCGTCCGAGCGATCCCGCTGTTCGCCCTGGGCCTCGCGCTCGTGGCCGGACGCGGCCACGCGCAAGCGGCACCGACGTTCGTGGCGGAATCCTCGTGCGGCGAGTGCCACGCCGCGCAGCAGCGCGCCCACGCCGGATCGCAGCACGCGCAGGCGATGCAGCCAGCCACGCGCGACACGGTTCGCGGGAACTTCGCCGGCGCGACGTTCCGCAAGGACGGCGTCACGACGCGATTCTTCGAGCGCGACGGCCGGTTCTTCGTCAACACCGACGGCCCGGACGGCAGGCTCGCCGACTACGAGATCAAGTACACGTTCGGCGTCGAGCCGCTGCAGCAGTACCTGGTCGAGCTGCCCGGCGGGCGGATGCAGGCGCTGTCGGTCGCGTGGGACACGAAGGCGAAGCGCTGGTTCCACACGTATCCGGGCGAGCGCATCGACCACCGGGACGTCCTGCACTGGACGCGCACGTCGCAGAACTGGAACACGATGTGCGCGTCGTGCCACGCGCTGCAGGTCCGCAAGAACTACGATGCCGCCGCCGACGCCTACCGGACGACGTTCGCCGCCGTCGGCGTCGGGTGCCAGAGCTGCCACGGTCCCGCGTCGGGGCACGTGGCCTGGGCGAAAGGCGGCAAGGGCGGCGACGCGCCACGCAAGGGCTTTGCCGCCGACGTCGGCGCCGGGTCCGGCCGCGTGCAGGTCGATGCGTGCTCGTACTGCCATGCGCTCCGCTCGACGCTGACGCCGGAGTTCCCGGTCGGGCAGCCGCTGCTCGATCACGCGCTGCCGGTCGGCCTCGACGGCGCGCACTACTTCAACGACGGCCAGCAGCGCGACGAGGTGTTCATCCTGGGCTCGTGGCTGCAGAGCCGGATGCACCAGAAGGGGCTCGTCTGCTCCGATTGCCACGATGCGCACACCGGCAGGACGAAGGCGCCCGGCAACGCGCTGTGCACGAGCTGCCACAACCCGACGGGCCCCGCCGCGCGCCCGCACGTCGACACCGCCGGGCTCAAGCGCAAGGCGTACGACACGCCCGCGCATCATCACCACACGAAGCCGATCGCGTGCGTCGAATGCCACGCGCCGAAGCGCACCTACATGGTCGTCGATCCGCGCCTCGACCATTCGTTCCGCATCCCGCGCCCGGACCTGTCGGCGGAGACGGGATCGCCGAACGCCTGCAACCAGTGCCACAAGGACCGCGACGCGAAATGGGCAGCTGCCGCGGTGGCGAAATGGTACGGACCGCAACGGCGCGCGGAGTTCCACTACGGGCAGGCGTTCGCCGCGGCGCGCGGCGCGCGCCCCGGGGCGGCCGAGGCGCTGCAGCGCATTGCTGCGGACCGCGAGCAACCGGCCATCGTTCGCGCCGCGGCGATCGAGCTGCTGGGCGGGTATCCGAGCGTCCGTGCGCTCGAGCTTGCCGCAGCGGCGCTCGCCGACGGCGACGGCATGGTCCGCATCGCCGGCGTGCACTCGACGATGGCGCTCGACCCGGCGACCGGGCTGCGCGAGGTGCCGGCGCGGCTTTCCGATCCGCTGCGCGCCGTTCGCATCGAAGCCGCGCGTGCGCTGGCGCCGGCGGTCTCGCGGCTCGCCCCCGATCGGCGCGCGGCGTGGGAGTCGGCGCGCATCGAGCTCGAAGCGGCCGCCGCGGAAAACGCCGACCGTCCCCAGTCGTGGCTGGGCCTGGCGCAGATTGCGGCGGTCACCGGGGACACCGCCGCGGCCGAGCGTGCGTTGAGGCACAGCCTGAAGCTCGAGCCGGCGTTCGTGCCCGGTGTCGCCAACCTCGCGGACCTCCTGCGCCAGACGGGACGCGACCAGGAGGGCGAAGCCTTGCTCCGGGACGCCGCGAAGCGGGCACCGGGCGAAGCCGCGCTGCAGGAGGCGCTCGCACTCTCGCTCGTTCGGCAGAAGCGCAAGCCCGAGGCGCTGCAGGTGCTGGCGCGGGCGCAGGGGTTGCCGTCGGCGACGGGCAACACGGCGTATCTGTACGCGGTCTCGCTCGCCGACGCCGGTCGCCGGAGCGAGGCGATCGCGGTGCTGGAGGCCTCCGCCCGCAAGCGCGCCGACCGGGACGTGCTGCTCGCGCTGGCGAGCTACAAGCGGGACGCCGGCGACGCGGCCGGCGCCAGGGCGGCGCTGGACAGGCTCGCCGCGATCAATCCCGGCGACCCGGTGCTCGGCCGCAGCGGATCCGCGCCCCGTCGCTAGAGGCGGCGGCGCTCCCCGCGCATCCGCTGCGCTAGACTTTCGGCATGCCTCGCCGATCCTCGCCGGCGTTCAACGTGGCCGCATTGCTGGCGCGCGCCGGACGCGTGTGGCCGCGGTTGCCGGCGGTCGCGCTCGGGGCCGCGGCGCTGCACGACTACGCGTCGTTCGCCGGGCGCGTGGCGCGGCAGGCCGCCGGCATGCGCGCGGCCGGCCTCGCGCCGGGAGACCGCGTCGCGATCGTTGCGCGCAACCATCCCGCGTACCTCGACGCGCTGTTCGCGTGCTGGTGGGCAGGACTCGTCGCCGTGCCGGTGAACGCGAAGCTCCACCCGAAGGAGCTCGCGTGGGTGCTCGACGACTGCGGCGCGCGCTGGGCGTTCGTCGACGAGGGCTGGCACGCGACGCTCGGCGGGCTTCGCCTCCCGGCGATCGAGCGTGCCGTCGTGCTCGGCGGTCGCGAGCACGAGGCGCTCGCGGGGAGCGCGACGGCCGACCCGGCGCCGGTCGCGTCCGATGCGCCTGCGTGGCTCTTCTACACGAGCGGCACGACCGGGCGGCCCAAGGGCGTCGAGATCACGCACGCGAACCTCGTCGCGATGACGCAGTGCTTCCTGTCGGACGTCGAGGGAATCGCGCCGGGCGACGCGATCCTGCATCCGGCGCCGCTCTCGCACGGGTCCGGCCTCTACGCGGTGCCGCACGTCGCGCGCGCGGCCGTCAACGTCGTGCCGGCCTCCGGGGGATTCGACCCGGCCGAGATCGTCGACCTCGTCGGCGCGTGGGACCGGGCGCTGTTCTTCGCCGCGCCGACGATGGTCAAGCGCCTCGTCGAGGACCCGGCGATCGGCCGTGCGAACCTCGGACGGCTCAAGGCGCTCGTCTACGGCGGCGGACCGATGTACGTGGAGGACGCGAAGGCCGCGTTCGCCGCGCTCGGCCCCCGGCTCGCGCAGATCTACGGACAGGGCGAGTCGCCGATGACGATCACCGCGATGGGGCGCGAGCTCGTCGCGGACGCGATCGCGCGCGGCGACGACGCGCGGCTGGGCTCGGTGGGCGTCGCGCAGACCGGCATCGAGATCGCGATCGACGCGGCGGGCGGCGGCCTGGGCGAGGTGCTCGTGCGCGGCCCGACCGTGATGCGCGGCTACTGGCGCAATCCCGAGGCGACCGCGAAGGCGCTCGAGGGCGGGTGGCTCCACACCGGCGACATCGGCGCGCTCGACGCCGACGGCTTCCTCACGCTCAAGGACCGCAGCAAGGACCTGATCATCAGCGGCGGCTCCAACATCTACCCGCGCGAGGTCGAGGAGGCGCTGCTGCGCCACCCCGACGTGCTCGAGGTCGCGGTGATCGGACGGCGCCATCCCGAATGGGGCGAGGAGGTCGTCGCCTGCGTCGTGCCGCGGCGCGCGCTGCCCGACGCCCTCGCGCGCGAGCGCTTCGAGGCGTCGCTCGACGCGCTGTGCCTCGCCGAGATCGCGCGGTTCAAGCGGCCGCGCGCGTACGCGATCGTCGACGAGCTGCCCAAGAACAGCGCCGGCAAGGTGCTGAAGACCGAGTTGCGCGGCCGGTTCGCGTCAGCGGCGGGCGCGTAGCGCCAGCGCGAAGCACGCGGCGGCGAACGCGCTCGCGGCCGCCAGCGCGAACGCGCCGTTCGGTCCGTGCCGCTCGACCAGCACGCCCGCGATCGACATGCCCACGCCCAGCCCGGTGACGATCGCGGTCGCCGACCACGTGAACGCCTCGGTCGCGTATTCGGGCGGCGAGAACTCCGAGACGAGCAGCGACACGACGGTCATCGCGGGCGCGATCATCGCGCCCGCGACGAACGCGACGGGCGCGAGCAACCAGGGGTTCGAGACGGGAAGGTGCGCCACGAACGGGATGGCCATCAACGCCATGACGACGGGGAGCTGGCGCGCGAGCGATGCGCGGAAGTGCAGGCCGCCGTAGACGAGGCCGCCGATCGCGCTCCCCACCGAGCACACGGCGATCAGCGCCGGGCCCCACGCGTCCGCGCCCGACGCGCGGCCGAAGTCCGGGTAGCCGACCTCGATCCCGCCGAACGCCATCGTGAGCGTGAACGTCGCCGCGAACAGCACGAGCAGCCTGGTGTCCCGCAGCGGACCGAGCAGGTGCCTCTCGCCCGGCTCGGAACGCGTCCACCACGCGAGCGCTCCCGAGGCGAACATCAGCGGCACGGCGGCGACCGTGAACGCGAGCGCCAGGGCAAGCGGGGCGCCCGGGGGGCCGACCGCGACCGCCAGCGCGATCAGCGCCGGACCGATCGTGTAGGCGAGCTCGAGCACGACCGCATCGAGCGCGAACGCGGTCTGCCGCAGCGCGGGATCCGGCAGGCGCATGCGCCACAGCGTGCGAACCAGCACGGTGAGCGGCGGCGCCGACGCGCCGACGACGAGCGCGACCACCAGGATTGCGCCGCGCGAAAGGCCGAGCGGTCCCGCCGCGAGCAGCGCCGCGAGGGCGAGCGGGCAGACGACGCCGGTCGCGATCAGGACACCGCGCGGCCCGCGGCGGTCGGCGATGCGGCCGAGGATCGGCGAGGTCGCCGCCATCGCGACGAACTGCGCGCCGACGATGCTGCCGGCGAACGCGATCGACCCGGTCAGCTCGCGCAGGTGGAGCAGCGTGCCGAGGCCCACGGTCCCGATCGGCATGCGCATCGGCAGCGACAGCGCCGCGAAGCGCAGCACGTCGGCACGGGCGAACAGCGCGGCGTAGCGCGCACGGAACGACCGCATCCGCCGCGGTTCTAGTAGACGACCTGGACGTTCTCGGGCGCGAGCCAGTCCGCGAGCCGCGCGATCAGCGCGTCGTCGGGCGCCACGCGCCACGCGTCGGACAGCTCGACGTCGCCCTCGACGGTCGCGTTCACGTAGTGGACGACGACCGGCAGGCCGTCGGAGCGGAACGGCGCGAGGATCTCGGCCAGGTGCTCGGCGGACGCGTTGCCGTTGCACGAGACCTTGAGGCGCTTGCCCCAGCGCTTGCGGACCGCGGTGAGGTCGTACACCTGTTCGGCGAGGACGCGCAGGCCCTGCACCTCGCCGTCGTCGCCCATGCGCACCGTCACCTTGACCTCGATGACGACGAGCGCGTCCTCGCGCAGCATCGCGCGCCCGGCGTCGTAGACCTCGCCGAACACGACGACCTCCGCCGAGCCCCTGCCGTCGTCGAGCGTGACGAACGCGACCTTGCCGCGGCGCCCGTTCTGCACGCGCTGCGCGGTCACGATGCCGGCGATCAGGTATCGCTCGGCGCGCGGCTGGATGTCCGACAGCGCCGTGCGCACGATCGGCGCGAGCTCCGCGGCGTACGCGGCGTACGGGTGGCCGGACAGGTAGAAGCCGAGCGCCGCCTTCTCGTGCTGCAGCCGCTCGGCCTCGGTCCAGTCCCGCGTCTCGACGAGCACGTGCGCCGGCGCCGCCGCCGCATCGCCGAAGAGCGATACCTGCGCCGCCTGCGCCTGCGCGCGCTCGGCCTCGGCGAGCGCGTTGCCGATCGACGCGAACAGCGTCGCGCGCCGGCGGTCGACCGCGTCGAACGCGCCGCCCTTGACCAGGGCCTCGATGACGCGGCGGTTGACGATCCGCTTGTCGACGCGCGCGCAGAGGTCCGTCAGGTCGCGGTACGGGCCGCCCGCCTCGCGCGCCGCGACGATCGCCGCGACCGCCTGCTCGCCGGTGCCCTTGATGCCGCCCAGCCCGTAGCGGATGCGCTTCCCGTCGACGGGCTCGAAGCGCCACGCCGACGCGTTGATGTCCGGCGGCAGCACCTCGAGGCCGAGCGCGAGCGTGTCGTCGCGCAGCGCGCGCACCTTGTCGGTGTCGTCCATCACCAGCGACAGGTTCGCCGCCATGAACGCGGCGGGATGGTGGACCTTGAGCCACGCGGTCTGGTAGGCGACGAGCGCGTAGGCGGCCGAGTGCGACTTGTTGAAGCCGTAGCCGGCGAACTTCTCCATCAGGTCGAAGAGCTGCACGGCGCGCGCCTTCGCGACGCCGTTCTTCTCCGCGCCCGCGACGAAGACGTCGCGGTGCTTCGCCATCTCCTCGGGCTTCTTCTTGCCCATCGCGCGGCGCAGCAGGTCGGCGCCGCCCAGCGTGTAGCCGCCGATCACCTGCGCGATCTGCATCACCTGCTCCTGGTAGACCATCACGCCGTAGGTCGGCCCCAGGATCGGCTCGAGCCGCGGGTCGAGGTAGTCGACGCGCTGGCGGCCGTGCTTGCGATCGCAGTAGTCCGGGATCAGGTCCATCGGACCCGGGCGATACAGCGCATTCAGCGCGATCAGATCGTCGAGCCGGTCGGGACGCGCCTGCTTCAGCAGGTCGCGCATGCCGCGCGATTCGAACTGGAACACCGCCGAGGTCTGCCCCTGCTGGAACATCCGGTAGGTGGCCGGGTCGTCGAGCGGGATCGAGTCGAGCGTGAGCGTCGAGGAAGGATCGAGGCGGCGCACGTACTCGAGCGCCCGGTCGAGGATCGTGAGCGTCGTCAGGCCCAGGAAGTCGAACTTGACCAGCCCGATCGCCTCGACGTCGTCCTTGTCGAACTGCGACACCGCGGCGTCCGAGCCGGACGGCGCGTAGAGCGGGCAGAAGTCGGTGAGCTTGCCCGGCGCGATCAGCACGCCGCCCGCGTGCATGCCGACGTTGCGCGTGAGCCCCTCGAGCGACTCGGCGAGCGCGAGGAGCTCGCGCACCTCCTCCTCGTTGCTCTCGCGCTCGGCGAGGAGCGGCTCCATGGTCCGCGCCTGCTTGAGCGTGATGAGCTTGCCCGGCTGGAACGGGATCAGCTTCGCGATGCCGTCGCAGAACGAGTAGGGCAGGTCGAGCACGCGCCCGACGTCGCGCACCGCGGCCTTCGCCGCCATCGTGCCGAACGTCGAGATCTGCGAGACGCTCTGCGCCCCGTACTTGTGGCGCACGTACTCGATCACGCGGTCGCGCCCGTTCTGGCAGAAGTCGATGTCGAAGTCGGGCATCGACACCCGCTCGGGGTTGAGGAAGCGCTCGAACAGCAGTTGGTAGCGCAGCGGATCGAGGTCGGTGATGCCGAGGCTGTAGGCGACGAGCGAGCCCGCGCCCGACCCCCGGCCGGGGCCGACCGGCACGCCGTTGCCCTTCGCCCAGTTGATGAAGTCGGCGACGATCAGGAAGTAGCCGGGGAAGCCCATCTGCACGATCGTCTTCGTCTCGAACACGAGGCGCTCGACGTAGGCCGGGCGCGCGCGCCCGCGCGCGTCGTCGTCCGGGTAGAGCTGCGCGAGCCGGCGCTCGAGGCCGGCGAGCGCCTCGCGCTCCAGGTGCTCCTCGATCGTCACGCCGGGCGGCGTCGGGAACTCCGGCAGGTGCGGCTTGCCGAGCGGGATCGTCAGGTTGCAGCGCTGCGCGATCGCGACGCTGTTCGCGAGCGCCTCGGGCAGGTCGGCGAACTTCTCCGCCATCTCCTGCTGCGACACGAAGTACTGCCGGGGCGTGAAGCGCTTCGGCCGGCGCGGATCGGCGAGCACGTGCCCCTCGGCGATGCACACGCGCGCCTCGTGCGCCCGGAAGTCGTCGGGGCGCAGGAACTGGACCGGGTGCGTCGCGACGACCGGCAGCCCGACCTCCGCGGCGAGCGCGACGGTCGCGTCGACCAGCGCTTCCTCGTCCGCGTGGCCGGCACGCTGCACCTCGAGGTAGCAGCGGCCCGGGAAGCGCCGCTTCCAGGCCTCCGCGGCCGTCTTCGCGACCACCGCGTTGCCCTGCAGCAGCGCCTGGCCGACGTCGCTGTCGCGCGCCCCGGCGAGCACGATCAGGCCCTCGGTGCCCTCGTCGAACCACGCCGGATCGATCTCGGCGCGTCCGCGGTGCTGGTGGCCCAGGTACGCGCGCGTGAGCCAGTCGCAGAGCTTGAGGTAGCCGCCCCGGTCGGCGGCCAGCAGGAGCGCGCGGAACGGCGCGTCGCGCTCGGACGCGTGCGTGGTCCAGACGTCGCAGCCCGCGATCGGCTTCACCCCCGCGTTGCGCGCGGCCGAGTAGAACTTCACCAGCCCGAACAGGTTGGCGAGATCGGTGAGCGCGAGCGCCGGCATCCGGTCGTTCGCCGCCGCGCGCACGGCATCGTCGATGCGGACGGTCCCGTCGACGACGGAGAATTCGCCGTGCAGCCTCAGGTGGACGAACGTGGGGGTGGACATGGAAGCGGGGGCGACGATGCTAGAATTCTAGCGCGCCGACGGATCGCGCATAGCGGTTTCGTCGCTGCGCGCAACGTCCATGCCGCGCTTCCCTTCCCTCGTCCTCGTGCTCGCCGCCGCGGTCGCCGCCGGCTGCGCCTCGGTCGGCCCGACGGCCCCGCCGACGGACGGCAAGCCGGAGGCGGCGCGGCCGACGCCGAAGAACGTCGAGCCCCCGCCGCCGAACGTCAACCTCTCGGGATTCCCGCTGCCCTACCGGCAAGGCTACGCGGACGGCTGCGCGAGCGCGTCGGGGCCGCAGCGCCGCGACGCCGCGCGCTACTCGGCGGACGCGAACTACCGCACCGGATGGACGGACGGGCTCGCGCTATGCCGCAAGAAGTGAGGCCGTCGGCGGCGCCGGCGAGGGATCGCTCGCGTTGAAGCCCGCGCGCTCGCAGCGGGTGCCGCTGCGCGGCCTCGCGCACCACGTGCTCACCTGGGGCGACCCGGACGCGCCGAAGCTCTTCCTCGTCCACGGCTGGATGGACGTCGCCGCGTCGTTCCAGTTCCTCGTCGACGCGTTCGCGCGCGACCGCTGCGTGATCGCGCACGACCTGCGCGGCTTCGGCGACTCGGCGTGGCAGCCGCAAGGCTACTGGTTCGCCGACTACGTCGCCGACCTCGAGGCGCTCATCGACGCGTACGCGCCCGACGGGAGCGTCGACCTCTGCGGGCACAGCCTCGGCGGCAACGTCGCGATGCTCTACGCCGGGATCCGACCGGAGCGCGTGCGGCGCGCGATCTCGCTCGACGGCTTCGGGATTCCCTCGGAGTCGGACGACGACGCGTCGCGCAAGCTCGCGAAGTGGCTCGACGCGCTGCGCGACCCGCCCGCGTTCTCGTCCTACGCGAGCCTCGCGGCGGTGGCCGACCGGCTGCAGAGGAACAATCCCCGCCTCGCGCGCGATCGGGCGGAGTTCCTCGCTTCCCACTGGGCGCGCACGCTGCCCGACGGACGCGCCGAGCTCCGATCCGACCCGCGGCACAAGCTTCCGTTCCCGTCGGTCTACCGGGTAGGCGAGTCGCTCGCGATCTGGAAGCGGATCACCGCGCCGGTCCTCTGGGTGGCCGGCGCGGAGTCGACGATTCCGAGGTGGCTCGACACGCACCCGGAAGGCGAGATGGGCGTCGACGGCCTCGACGGTGTGCGCCGGCGCATGGCGGCGATCCGCGACGCGCGGCTCGTCGTGATCCCCGAGGCCGGGCACATGCTGCACCACGACCAGCCCGACGCGGTCGCGCGCGCGGTCGAGTCGTTCCTCGACGCGCCATGAGTGCCGCCGCGCCGCTCCGGGAGAGGCTCGCGCAGCGGGCATCGGGCGGGGCGCCTTGAGCTCGTTCCTCGGCATCGGCTCGAAGCGCGGCGCCTACGTCGCGCTCGCCGTGCTCACGTCGGTGTGGGGCGCGAACTGGGTCATGATGAAGCTCGCGCTCGAGGGGGCGGATCCGGTCGTCTTCAACGTCCAGCGCACCTGGGTCGCGATCGCGGTGCTCTTCGTCGCGATGGCCGCGATGCGCGCGCCGCTCGCGCCGCAGGCGACGTGGACCGCGATCGTCGTCACCGGCTTCTTCCAGACGACGGTCAACCTCGGCGCGACGACGGTGGCGGTCGCGGGCGGCGGGGCCGGGCGCACGTCGGTGCTCGTGTTCACGATGCCGTTCTGGACGCTCGTGATCGCGCGCATCGTGCTGGGCGAGCGCGTGCGCGGCCTGCAATGGCTCGCCGTGGCCTGCGCGTTCGCGGGGCTCGTGCTGGTCGTCGCGCCCTGGGACTGGCGCGGCGACCTTGCGCCGAAGCTGTGGGCGACGCTGTCGGGCCTCGGGTGGGCGGCCGGGACGGTGGCGACGAAGCACTTCCAGCGCGAGCATCCGACCGACCCGCAGAACTTCATCGCCTGGCAGATGCTGGTCGGCGTGCTGCCGCTCACGCTGCTGCCGTTCGCGTTCGACCTCGCGCCCACGCGCTGGAGCGTGGCGCAGGTCGCGCTGCTCTTCTACTCCGGCGCCATCTCGACCGCGTTCGGCTTCCTGCTGTGGATCGCGGTGCTGAAGCACCTGCCGGCGGGCACCGCCTCGCTCAACATCTTCGCGGTGCCCCCGATCGCGCTGCTGTCGTCGATGGCGGTCTTCGGCGAGCGCCTGACCGGCAACGAGTGGGCGGGCATCGCGCTGATCGGCGCGGGGCTCGCGATCCTCGCGGCGATCGCGTGGCGCGCGTCGCGGCGCGGTGCCGGAGCGGAGCTCGCCCCCGCGCCGCTCGAGGGCGGGTGAGGCCGGCGCGTCAGGCCGGCATGCGCGCGGAAGGCCGGTCGCGCCGGTCGTTCATCCAGGCCCACGCCAGCCAGGCGGCGGGCACGAGCACCATCACGTAGGTGAGCGTCTGCCCCCAGAGGCCCTCCGGGCCGTAGGGCTCGGTCGCGACGTGCAGCGCCTCGTTGTCGACGAACGGGATCACGCCCGCTTCGCTGAATTCGTGGATCGCATAGACGACGAGCTGGATCGAGAACAGGACGAGGAAGATCGACGTCACCTGGAAGAATCGCCGCAGGTCGATCCGCTGGCCGTACCGCGCCCACGCCCAGGCGAGCGTGCCGGCGAGGGCGACGCCCGAGAGGACGCCCGCGAGCATGTCGCCGTGCCCGGTCTCGCGGGCCAGCGTCGTGATCACCAGCGCGGTCTCCATGCCTTCGCGCACGATCATCAGCAGCACGAACGCGAACACGCCGGCGAACGCGCCGATGCCCGTGCGCGCCGCGGCCGTGTCCACGCTGGCTGCGATGTCCGAGCGCATCGTCCGCGCGTGGCGCTGCATGTAGACGACCATCGAGAGGACCATCGCGGCGGCGATCGCGGCGAGCAGGCCCTCCCACAGCGGCTGGTTGTCCGCCTGCGAGAAGAGCCATCCGGCGACGAACGAGAGCGCGATGCCGGCGGCCGTCCCGGCGTACACGGCGGGTGTCAGCGCCACGCGCCCGGACTTCCGCAGGTACGCGAGGGTCAGGGCGACGATCAGGAAGGCTTCGACGCCTTCGCGGAACGAGACGAGCGCGGTCGCGAGCATGGGGGGCAGTCCGGCAAATGGGAATGATTCGCATTATTGGATTTGGCGCAACCTTGCGCAAGAGGGACGCGTCGGCGGCTTGATCCGCATCAACCGGGCGCGGGCCGGATCGGGGGGCGACCGGAAACGGGCTCCCCGGCCGGTCCGCCGGATCCCGCGCCTCGCGAACGCGCATCGCGGGTCGTCGCTGCGCCCGGGCGGAGCCTCCCCCGCAAGGTAGAATCGCCGGCCTCGCCACGCTGGCGCGGCTCCCATGACCCAACCCGCGGACCTCTCGAAGCTCACGATCGACCGCAGCCTCGCCCCCGTCCGCCGCCGGCGCCCGAGGCGCTGGGTCGTGCTGGGCGTGCTCGCCGTCGCCGCCGTCGCCGCGGGTGCGTGGATGGTGGCGCGGCCGCGCGTCGTCGACGTGCAGACGGTCGCGGTCGTCACGTCGTTCCCGTCGCAGCAGTACGCGGTGCTCAACGCGACCGGCTACGTCGTGGCGCAGCGGAAGGCGGCGATCGCCTCGAAGGCGACCGGCCGGCTCGACTGGCTGGGCGTCGCCGAAGGGTCGCGCGTCAAGGCCGGCGAGGTGATCGCGCGCCTCGACAACCGCGACGTCGTCGCGCAGTCGCAGGCGGCCGACGCGAACGTGGGCGCCGCTCGCGCAGCGCTCGCGCAGACGCTGGCCGAGGAGCGGGACGCGCTCGCGCAGCACCGCCGCAACCTCGACCTCGTCGCGAAGGGCTTCGTCTCGCAGTCCGCGCTCGACAGCTCGATGGCGCGGGCCGACCGCGCCGTCGCGGGCGTGGCGAGTGCGCGCGCCGCGCTCGCCGCCGCCGAGGCGAACGCGCGCAACGCCGCCGTAGCGGTCGACTACACGATGATCCGCGCGCCGTTCGACGGCGTGATCCTGTCGAAGAGCGCGAACGTCGGCGACATGGTCACGCCGTTCTCGAGCGCCACCGACTCGAAGGGCGCCGTCGTCACGATGGCCGACATGGACACGCTCGAAGTCGAGGCGGACGTCTCGGAGTCGAGCCTGTCGAAGGTCAGGGTCGGGCAGCCGGCCGAGATCGTGCTCGACGCGCTGCCGGACACGCGCTTCCTCGGCCACATCAGCCGCATGGTGCCGACGGTGGACCGGGCGAAGGCGACGGTGATGACCAAGGTCCGCTTCGACCGGATCGACCCGCGCGTGCTCCCGGAGATGAGCGCGAAGGTGTCGTTCCTGTCGCAGGAGGTGACGCCCGAGCAGCAGAAGCCGCTGACCGCCGTCTCGGCCGACGCGGTCGTCGTGCGCGACGGCGCGAACGTCGTGCTCGTCGTGCGCGACGGCGTCGCGACGGCCGTGCCCGTGACGACCGGCGCGAGGCTCGGCGACCTGGTCGCGGTCGACGGTGCGGTCAAGTCGGGCGAGAAGGCGGTGCTCAAGCCCGCGGCCGGGCTCGTGACCGGCGCGCGGGTCAGGGCCGCTGGCAAGTGAACGCGGGCGGGGGTGCGGCGGGGGCTGGCGGTCGCACGGCGGACGGACGCTCGGCGGAGAAGCCGGAACCGGCGTCGGACCCCGGTCCTGCCGGGGCGGAGTCCGGCCCCGTCCTGGTGTCGATCCGCGGGCTGTCGAAGCACTACGTCCGTGGCGGCCAGGTGATTCCGGTCCTCGTCGACCTCGACCTCGACGTGCGCGAGCGGCGACTTCGTCGCGCTGATGGGGCCGTCGGGCTCCGGCAAGTCGACGCTGCTGAATCTCGTCGCGGGCATCGACAAGCCGTCGTCGGGCCGCATCCTCGTCGCGGGCGTCGACATCGCGAAGCTGTCCGAAGGGGAGCTCGCGCACTGGCGCGCGGCGCACGTCGGGTTCATCTTCCAGTTCTACAACCTGATGCCGGTGCTCACTGCGTTCGGCAACGTCGAGCTGCCGCTCCTGCTCACGTCGCTGTCGCGGCGCGAGCGCCGCGAGCGCGTCGACATGGCGCTCGCGCTCGTCGGACTCTCCGATCGCGTCGACCACTTCCCGAACGAGCTGTCGGGCGGCCAGCAGCAGCGGGTCGCGATCGCGCGGGCGCTGATCTCCGATCCGACGCTGATCGTCGCCGACGAGCCGACCGGCGACCTCGACCGCGTGACGGCGGGCGAGATCCTCGGCCTGCTCGAGCGGCTGAACGACGAGCTCGGCAAGACGATCCTCATGGTGACGCACGATCCGAAGGCCGCGGAGCGCGCGCACCGGATCGTCCACCTCGAGAAGGGAGTGCTCGCGGACTGACCGCGGGCCCGCCGCCGTGTTCGTCCCGCTCCTCGTGCTGCGCAACCTGTTCCGGCACAAGCTGCGCACGCTGCTGACGGCGCTGGGCATCATCGTCGCGATCGCGTCGTTCGGGTTGCTGCGCACGGTCGTCGACGCCTGGTACGCGGGCGCGAACGCGAGTTCGGCCGCGCGACTCGTGACGAGGAGCTCGGTGTCGCTGGTGTTCCCGCTGCCGCTCACCTACGCGCAGAAGATCCGGCACGCAACTTCTTTCCCCAGTTCGCCATCGATCCGCAGACCTACCTCGCGATGTACCCGGAGCTCGTGATCTCCGACGCGGAGCGCAAGGCGTTCCTCGTCGACCGGCAGGGGGCGATCGTCGGCCGCAAGCTCGCCGACCAGTACGGCTGGAAGGTCGGCGACACGATCCCGCTCAGGGGCACGATCTTCCCGGGCACCTGGACGTTCAACCTGCGCGGGATCTACGACGGCGCGGACAAGACCGTCGACCAGACGACGATGTTCTTCCACTGGAACCTGCTGAACGAGAGCATCAAGCGGACCTATCCTCGCCGCGGCGACCAGACCGGCGTGTTCATCGTCGAGCTGAAGGATCCCGCGCAGGCGGCGGAGGTGTCCGAGACGATCGACGCGACGTTCGCGAACTCGCTCGCGGAGACGCTGACGGAGACCGAGAAGGCGTTCCAGCTCTCGTTCGTGGCGATGACCGAGGCGATCCTCGTCGCGATCCAGGCGGTGTCGTTCGTCGTGATCGTCATCATCATGGCCGTGATGGCGAACACGATGGCGATGACCGCGCGCGAGCGCTACGCCGAGTACGCGACGATGAAGGCGCTGGGGTTCGGCGCGGCGTTCGTCGCGGGCCTGATCGTGGCCGAGTCGCTCGGCCTCGCGCTTGCCGCGGGGGCGGCCGGCATCGCGCTCACGTTTCCGCTCGCCGCCGTGTTCGCGGACGCGATGGGCACGCTGTTCCCGGTGTTCTTCGTGTCGGACGAGACGGTCGCGCTGCAGCTCGCCGCGGCGCTGGCCGTCGGCCTCGTGGCGGCGGCGATCCCGGCGTGGCGCGCCGCCCGCGTCCGCATCGTCGACGGCCTGCGCGCGGTCGCTTGAAGGGAAGGCGGCCGTGCGCATCCCCTCTCGTACATCGTCCGCAATCTCGCGGCACGCCGGCTCACGACCGCGCTCACGGCCGGAGGCATGGCGCTCGTCGTCTACGTGTTCGCGACGGTGCTGATGCTCGCCGCGGGGCTCGAGCGCACGCTCGTGGCGACCGGCAGCGACGACAACGTCGTCGTGATCCGCCGCGGCTCGCAGACCGAGATCCAGAGCGGCATCGACCGCCGGCAGGCCGCGATCGTCGAGTCGCTGCCCGGCATCGCGACCGGCGCCGACGGCCGCCCGGCGGTGTCGAAGGAGCCGGTCGTGCTGATCACGCTTCCCAAGCGCGACTCCGGCAAGCCTTCCAACGTCGTGATCCGCGGCGTCACCCCCGAAGGCTACGCGCTGCGGCCGCAGGCGCGCATCGTCGCGGGCCGCCTGCCGCGTCCCGGGACCGCCGAGGTGATCGCGGGTCGCTCGATCGCGGACGGGTTCCGCGGCGCGGGGCTCGACGAGACCGTGCGGTTCGCGTCGCGCGACTGGACGGTCGTCGGCATCTTCGACGCCGGGCGCACCGGCTTCGATTCCGAGATCTGGGGCGACGCCGAGCAGATGCTGCAGGCGTTCCGGCGGCTGGGCTTCTCGTCGGTGATCTTCCGGCTCGCGGACGGCTCGCGCTTCGACGAGGTGCGCCGGGCGATCGAGGCGGATCCGCGCCTGACGCTCGAGGCCAAGCGCGAGACGCGCTTCTACGCCGACCAGTCCGAGGCGCTGTCGACGTTCATCACCTACCTCGGCACGTCGATCTCGATCATCTTCTCGATCGGCGCGATCATCGGCGCGATGATCACGATGTACGCGAGCGTGGCCTCGCGCACCGGCGAGATCGGCACGCTGCGGGCGCTGGGTTTCCCGCGCAGCGCGGTCCTCCTGGCGTTCCTCGTCGAGTCGCTGCTGCTGGGGCTCGTGGGCGGCGTCGTCGGGCTGGCCGGCGCGTCGCTCATGCAGGCGGTCTCGATCTCGACGATGAACTTCCAGACCTTCGCCGAGCTCGCGTTCTCGTTCGCGCTCACGCCGGGCATCGTCGCCTCGTCGCTCGCCTTCGCGCTCGCGATGGGCTTCGTCGGCGGATTCCTTCCCGCGGCGCGCGCGGCGCGCATGAAGATCGTGGACGCGCTGAGGGCGGCGTGACGCGCGGGGGAGCCCCCGTCGACCTGCCGGCGCTGCGGCGCTACGCGATCGCGCGGACGCTTGCATCCTCGGCCTCGCCCGCCGACGCCGTCGCGCGGCTGGGATTCGTCCAGTACGACCCGATCCGCGCCCCGGCCTGCGCGCAGGACCTGATCCTGCGCCATCGCGTCGCGGGCTACCGGGCAGGCGACCTCGACCGCGCGTACGCCGCGCATCCGCTCGACGAGGCGTACCTGCACGTCTACGGCGTGATGCCCGCGGCACAGGCCGAGCGGCTCCATCCGCGCGGCGACGACGTCGAGTGGCGCGTCGAGCGCGAGCATCCGGGGATCGGGGGGCGCGTGCTGCGGCACCTCCGCGCGGTCGGCGCCGCGCACCCGCGCGCGCTCGCGAAGGCGCTGGGCGCCGGTGCGACGACGAGCGGATGGGGCGGGTCGTCGTCGGCGTCGACGCGGGCGCTCGACATGCTCCAGTACCGCGGTCTCGCCCGCGTCGTGCGGCGCGAGGCCGGCATCCGCGTCTACGGGCCGTCGGCGGAGCGTTCGCGCGCGGAACCTCCTTCGCGCCGCGCGCGGACGCTGCTCGAGATGCTGTTGCGGCTCTATGCGCCGCTCCCGGAGGGCACGCTGCGCCAGCTCGCGCGCATGGTCGGCGGGCGGGGCCTGGACGACGCGGGCCGCGAGCGCGCGCTGGCGCGCTTCGTGGCCGACGCCGCCGTCGCGTCGGAGACGGTCGACCGCGTCCGCTACCTGTGGCCGGCGGACGAGGATCCGCGCGAGGCGGGCATCGACGAGCGCGTCCGCGCGCTCGCGCCGTTCGACCCGGTCGTCTGGGACCGCCGCCGCTTCGAGCACCTGTGGGGATGGGCCTACCGCTTCGAGGCGTACACGCCGGCGGCGAAACGCGTCTACGGCTACTACGCGCTGCCGCTGCTGTGGCGCGACCGCGTGGTGGGCTGGCTCAACGCCACCCCCGTCGCCGGGAAGCTCGCCCTCGCCGTGGGCTACGCGGGCACGAGGCCGCGCGACGCCGCGTTCCGCCGCGCGCTCGACGACGAGCTCGCGTCGCTCCGTGCGTTCGCGCGCACGGCCGCGAGGCGCGCGGGCGACACGGGAGCCGGATCGATGAGCGTCGCGTGGCTGTTCGCGATCAGCACGGCGATCTGGGGCTCGACCTGGCTCGCGATCACCTGGCAGCTCGGCCAGGTGTCGCCGACCGTCTCGGTCGTCTACCGGTTCGCGCTCGCGGGCGCGCTGCTCGGCGCGTGGTGCGCGGCGACGGGCAGGCGGATGCGGTTTCCGGCAGTCGAGCATGCGCGGCTCGCCGCGTGGGGCGCGATGATGTTCGGGATCAACTACGTCGCCGTCTACTACGCGGAAGCCCACGTGTCGTCGGGGCTGGTCGCGGTCGTGTTCTCGACCATCGTGTTCATGAGCCCGATCGGCATGCGTCTCGCGTTCGGGACCCCGGTCACGGCGCGGATGCTCGTGGCGGCGACGCTCGGCGTCGGCGGCGTGGCGCTGCTGTTCCTTCCGGAGCTCGACGCCGCGCGCCACGGCGGGTCGGCCGCGCTCGGCATCCTGTACGCGCTGGTGGCGACCGCGATCGCCACCGGCGGCAATCTCGTCGCCGTGCGCAATCACGCCGCCGGACTGCCGGTGCTGCCGACGACCGCATGGGGGATGCTCTACGGCGCGGCCGTCGCCGCGGTCGTCGCGCTCGGGCAGGGCGCCGCGTGGACGTTCGATCCGCGCCTGCCGTACGTGCTGTCGCTCGCGTACCTCGCGGTGTTCGGCAGCGTCGTCGCGTTCGGCGCGTACCTCACGCTGCTCGCGAAGGTCGGCGCGGGTCCCGCCTCGTACGTCGGCGTGTCGACGCCGGTGATCGCGATGCTGCTCTCGACGATGTTCGAGGGCTACCGCTGGACGTGGCCCGCGGTGCTCGGCGTCGCGCTGGCCGTCGCGGGCAACGTGCTCGCGCTGCGCGGCGCCCAGAAGAGGCCGGGCTGATGCGCGGCGCGCCTATCCCGTCGGCCTGAAGGCCGACCCACAGGATGTCGCGCGATGTTGCGGGTCCGGTTCCAGCCGGACGCCTTGCGGCGACCCCAGCAGGCTTGCGCTATTCGAACGCCAGCCGTGCCTCGGCGATGAGCTTCTTCCAGTTCGCGAGGTCGCTCGCGATCAGCACGCCCAGCCGCTCCGGCTCGCCGGGAATCAGCTCGGCGCCTTCGCGCTCGAGGCGCTCGCGGACGTCGGCCTGCGCGAGCACGCGGCGCGTCTCGGCATTGAGCTTCGCGATCGCGTCGCGCGGCGTTCCCGCCGGCGCGACGATGCCCCAGTAGTTGATCACCTCGGCGTTCGCGACGCCCTGCTCCTGCCACGAGGGCACGTCGGGCATCTGCGGGATCCGCTTCGGGCCCGTGACGGCGAGCACGCGGACGCGCTTGTCCGCCGCGAGCGGCAGCGCGGCGGGGATCGACGCGGTCATCGCCTGCAGCGTGCCGGCGATCAGGTCCTTGGTCGCGTCGGCGATGCCGCGGTAGGGCACGTGCACGATGGTCGTGCCGGTGCGCGCCATCAGCAGCTCGAGCGCGAGGTGGTTGACGCTGCCGGTCCCCGCGGACCCGTAGTTGAGCCTGCCCGGCTCGCGTCGCGCGAGCTCGACGAACTCGCGCATCGTCGTCGCCGGCACGGCCGGGTTCACGACGAACGCAAGCGGCCCCGACGCGATCGGCGCGACCGGCACGAACTGGCCGACCGGGTCGTAGCCGGGGTTCCTCGCCGACGCGGCGACGGTCGTGAACGGCGAGGCGACGAACAGCAGCGTGTAGCCGTCGGGCTCGGCCTTCGCGACCTCGGCGGCACCGATCGCGCCGCCCGCGCCGGTGCGGTTCTCGACGACGACCTGCTGTCCCAGGCGCTCCGAAAGCTTCTGCGCGACGAAGCGCGCGACCGTGTCGGTGCCGGCGCCCGGCGTGAACGGCACGACGAGCCGGATCGGCTTCGTCGGGTAGACGCCTTGCGCCAGCGCCGGCGCGGCCGGCAGGAGGCTCAGGGCGAGGATCGCGGCGGCACAGCGGCGCAGGAGTGTCATGGCAGTCGGGCGCATCGGTCGGGAAGGGGCAAATCGAGCATCATGGGTCGCGTCGATGACCGGATCGTGACGGCCGGCGAACGCCGAAGCCGCCTATCCTCGTCCGATCCGCCGGCGGCGTCCAGTGCGCCCGTCCGGGACGGCCGGGCGCGGCTGCGCCGCCCTAGTCCACGTCGGGCATCGGAACCACGTCGACGTTGTCGATGAGCCGGGTCGCGCCGAGCTTCGCCGCGCCCAGCACGATCAGCAGGTTCGGGTGGTCGAACGCCTCCGGATGCGGGATGCGCAGGCCGAGGCCGTGGCGGACCGCGACGTAGTCGACCTGCCAGCCGTGGCGGGCGAGCTCCGCGCGGCCGTCCGCCTCGAGGTTCGCGTAGTCTCGCCGTCCGGACGCGATCGCGTCGGCGATGCCCCGGAGCACGCGATGCAGGCGCGGCGCTTCCGTGCGCTCGGTCGCCGTCAGGTAGCCGTTGCGCGACGACAGCGCGAGCCCGTCCTCGGCGCGCACCGTCTCGCACCCGACGATCTCGATCGGCAGGTTGAACTGCTGCACCATGCCGCGCACGATCTTGAGCTGCTGCCGGTCCTTCTTGCCGAACACCGCGACCTGCGGGCGAACGAGGTTGAAGAGCTTCAGCACCACCGTGCACACGCCGTCGAAGAAGCCGGGCCGGAACGCGCCCTCGAGCTCCTCGCCCAGCGGCGGGGGCTTCACGCGGTAGAGCTGCGGCACCGGGTACATCTCGTGCTCGTCCGGCGCGAACAGCGCGTCGACGCCCATGCGCTCGAGGCCCGCGCGGTCGGCGTCCATCGTGCGCGGGTAGCGGTCGAAGTCCTCGTTCGGCCCGAACTGCAGCCGGTTCACGAAGATGCTCGCGACGACCGCGTCGCCCTTCGCGCGCGCGAGCCGCGTGAGGGCGAGATGGCCCTCGTGCAGGTTGCCCATCGTCGGCACGAAGGCGATGCGCCCGGCGCCGGCGAGCTCGCGGGCCAGGTCGGCGGCGGTGTGGCAGATCTTCATCGCGTCGTCCCCTCGTCGTTGCGCCGATGTCTCAGAAGCAGTGCTCGGGCGCCGGGAACGTGCCGTCCTTCACGGCGGCGACGTACGCGGCGATCGCCCGTTCGATGCTGTCGCCCGGTCATGAAGTTGCGCACGAACCGCGCGGCCCGGCCCGGCTGGATGCCGAGCGCATCCTGGATCACCAGCACCTGGCCGGTGCAGTCGGGGCCTGCGCCGATGCCGACGATCGGCACGCCGGCCACGCCCCCCAGAACGACCCCCCCCTCCCCCCCCCGCCACGCCCCCCCGCCCCCCCCCCCCCCCCCCCCCCAGCCCCGCGCCGCCCCCCACCCCACCCCCCCGCACCACCCCCGCGCCGTAGGGCGCGGCGTCAGGCGGATTGGCCAAGGTTGAAGAACTCCCGCCGGCCGCGCATCGACGCGATGCGCTCGAGCAGCAGCGCGAAGTGGCCGGGATTGTCGACGAAGTTGAGCCGCTCGCTGTTGACGATCATGAGCGGCGCGCCGTCGTACTGGTAGAAGAAGCGCGTGTAGGTGTCGGCCACGCGCGCGAGGTAGGACTCCTCGACCGCGCGCTCGTAGTCGCTGCCGCGCCGCTGTACGCGCTCGACGAGCACGGGGACCGGCGCCTGCAGGTAGACGACGAGGTCGGGGGCCGGCACCTGCGGCTTCAGGTGCGAGTAGATCTTCTCGTAGAGCGCGTACTCGTCGTCGGTCAGGTTGAGCCGCGCGAACAGCGGGTCCTTGTCGAACAGGAAGTCCGCGACGGTCGGCCGCCGGAACAGGTCGAGCTGCGCGAGCGAGCGCAGCTGGTCGACGCGCTGGAACAGGAACGTGAGCTGCGTGGGCAGCGCGAAGCGTGCGCGGTCCTCGTAGAAGCGGGCGAGGAACGGGTTGTCCTCGGGCTGCTCGAACAGGGGATCGGCGTGCAGTGCGCCCGCGAGTTCGCGGGCGAGCGAGGTCTTGCCGGCGCCGATCGGCCCCTCGACCACGATGTAGCGGCACTTCGACAGGTCCATCGGAAGGTCGTCAGGCTTGCGCGTGCGTCCGCGTGCGTGCGATGCGCTGGTGCTTCACCTGCGCGAGCGCCCGGCGCGCGAGCCCCCGTCCGGGAATCGTCGCCGCGGGCGCCGCGTCGGCGAGGGGCCTCAGCACGAACGCGCGCTCGTGCATGCGCGGATGCGGGATCACGAGCCCGGGCACGTGCAGCCGGCGGCGCCCGAATAGTAGCAAATCGAGGTCGAGCGTCCGTGACGCCTTCGGAGGCCCGGACGGGTCGCGGCGTCGCCGCTGCCTGCGCTCGATCGCGAGGAGCCGCGCGAGCAGCGCGCGCGGCGCGAGCCCGGTGTCGACGATCGCGACGGCGTTGACGTAGTCGGGCTGCGGCCCCGTCGTGCCGACCGGCGCGGACACGTAGTTCGGCGACACCGCGACGATGCGCGTGCGGGGCAGGCGGGCGAGCGCGCGCACGGCGCGCGCGAGCTGGCGGCGCGGGTGGGCGAGGTTGCTCCCGAGCCCGACGATCGCCTGCGTCAACGGGGGGTCTCCCCCGGGAGGGTGCTCACTCGCTTTCGGCGTCGCCGGCCGCCGGCGGCGCGGTGCCTTCCTCGCGCGCGTGACGGCCGCGCCCGCGCGTGCGCCGCCGCTTGCCGCGCGGCGCCTCGTCGGGCTTGAGCATCGCCTCGCGCGCTTCCTGCGAGGCGTCCTGGAAACGCGTCCACCAGTCGACCAGCGACGGGTCGACCTCGCCGGATTCGCCGCGGATCGCCAGGAAGTCGTAGGCGGCGCGGAAGCGCGGGTGCTCGACCAGGCGGAACGGCCGCACGCCGGCGCGCTGCTCGAAGCGGGGCTGCAGCGACCAGATCTCCTTGATCGTCGCCTCGAACCGCCGCGGGATCGCGATGCGCTCGGCCTGCTGCTCGAGCACCCGGTCCATCGCGTCGAACAGCGCGGGCAGCGGCTTGTCGCCCTTCGCCTTCGCGGCGTTCCATTGCGCGAGCACCTCGTGCCACAGCAGCGTCGCGAACAGGAACGCCGGCGACACGCCCATGTCCTCGCGCACGCGCCGGTCGGTGTGGGCGAGGGCGACGTCGATGAACTTCTGCCCCATCGGCTGCTCGAGGATCATGTCGAGCAGCGGCAGCAGGCCGTGCGAGAGGCCGTGCGCGCGCAGGCTCTTCAGCGTCTCGGCGGCGTGCCCGGAGAGCAGCAGCTTCTGCATCTCGTCGAACAGCCGTGCGGGCGGCACGTTGGCCATCAGCGGCGCGAGCTTCGGGATCGGCGCCGCCGTGCGCTTGTCGATCGTGACGCCGACCTTCGTCGCGAGGCGGACCGCGCGCAGCATCCGGACCGGATCCTCGCGGAAGCGCGTCGTCGGCGGGCCGATCAGCTTGAGGCGCCGCGCGCGCACGTCGGCGACGCCGCCCACGTAGTCCCACACCTCCTCGGTCGCCGGATCGAAGTAGAGCGCGTTGATCGTGAAGTCGCGCCGCGCGGCGTCCTCGGCCTGCGTGCCGTAGACGTTGTCGGAGAGGAGCCGCCCGTGCTCGTCGGTCGACTCCTCCGCCTTCTGCGGCGCGCGGAACGTCGAGACCTCGATCACCTCGTTGCCGACGTGGACGTGCACCAGCCGGAAGCGGCGCCCGATGATGAACGCGCGGCGGAAGAGCGGCTTCACCTGCTCGGGCGTCGCGTCGGTGGCGATGTCGAAGTCCTTGGGCTCGAGGCCGAGCAGCAGGTCGCGGACGGCGCCGCCGACGACGAACGCCTTGAAACCGGCGTCCTGCAGCCGGCGCGTCACCGTGCGTGCGCCGTAGCTCACCTGGTCGCGGCGCACCGGGTGCTCGTCGGGGCGGCAGACGACCGGCTGGGCCGACGGCTTGCCGGGCCAGAAGCGTGCGATCAGGCGGCGCATCATGGGAATTACGCGGGGCGGCGAGAGGCGCGCGGACGTGGGTGCGGCGCGGGGGCGGGGGACGTCGAAGCGGCGGCGGATAATAGCACGCGTGCGTCGACGGCCTCCTCGCGCCACTGCCCGGGGGCCAGCGTCCCGAGCGTCCACGGGCCCACCGCCTGGCGCACGAGGCGCAGCGTGGGCAGCCCGACCGCCGCGGTCATGCGCCGGACCTGCCGGTTGCGCCCTTCCGCGATCGTGATCTCGAGCCAGGCGGTCGGGATCGCCTTGCGCACGCGGATCGGCGGATCGCGCGGCCAGAGTCCCGGCGGCGGTGCGATCCGGCGCGCACGCGCGGGCAGGGTCGGTCCGTCGCGGAGCACGACGCCGCGCTCGAGCGCAGCAATCGCCTCGTCACCAGGCTCCCCTTCGACCTCGACCCAGTAGGTCTTCGCCAGCCTGTGGCGCGGGTCGGCGATCCGCGTCTGCAGCGCCCCGTCGGCCGTGAGGACGACCAGCCCTTCGCTGTCGGCGTCCAGGCGCCCGGCCGGGTAGACGCCCGGCCGGACGACGTAGTCGGCCAGCGTCCGCCGCCCGTCGGGCGAGGTGAACTGGCACAGCACGCCGTAGGGCTTGTTGAGCAGGACGACCGAGGCGCGGCCGGGCGCCGGGCTTGATCGAGATCGAAGCCCGCGCCCCGGGCGCATGGCAGTATCGGCAGGTTTCACGAATTTCGCGGATAATTCACGGTTTTGTGGCCGCTCAGGCGCCTGCCCGGCGCCGGGAGCCCCGGTTCGCCGCCTCCGCGCGGGGCGGACGTCACGGCCGGGGAACGCGGACACCCTCGAGGAGACCCGGAAGCATGTACAAGCACGTCAAGGTTCCCGCCGGCGGGGCGAAGATCACCGTCAACAAGGACTACAGCCTCAACGTCCCCGACAACCCGATCATCCCCTACATCGAGGGCGACGGCACCGGCTTCGACATCACGCCGGTCATGATCAAGGTCGTCGACGCCGCGGTCGCGAAGGCCTACGGCGGCAAGCGGAAGATCCACTGGATGGAGATCTACGCCGGCGAGAAGTCGACGAAGGTCTACGGCCCGGACGTGTGGCTGCCCGACGAGACGCTCGCGATCCTCAGGGACTACGTCGTGTCGATCAAGGGTCCGCTGACCACGCCGGTGGGCGGCGGCATCCGGTCGCTCAACGTGGCGCTGCGCCAGGAGCTCGACCTCTACGTCTGCCTGCGCCCGGTCCGCTACTTCAAGGGCGTGCCCTCGCCGGTCAAGGAGCCGGAGAAGACCGACATGGTGATCTTCCGCGAGAACGCGGAGGACATCTACGCGGGGATCGAGTGGGAGGCCGAGTCGGCGGGCGCGAAGAAGGTGATCGATTTCCTGATCCGCGAGATGGGCGTCAAGAAGATCCGCTTCCCGGCGACCTCGGGCATCGGCGTCAAGCCCGTGTCGCGCGAGGGCACCGACCGCCTCGTGCGCAAGGCGCTCCAGTACGCGATCGACAACGACAAGCCGTCGATGACGCTCGTGCACAAGGGCAACATCATGAAGTTCACGGAAGGCGCGTTCCGCGACTGGGGCTACGCGATCGCCGAGCGCGAGTTCGGCGCGAAGCTCCTCGACGGCGGCCCGTGGATGTCGTTCAGGAACCCGAAGACCGGCAGGGACATCGTCGTGAAGGACATGATCGCCGACGCGTTCCTGCAGCAGATCCTGCTGCGGCCGGCCGAGTACAGCGTGATCGCGACGCTGAACCTCAACGGCGACTACATCAGCGACGCGCTGGCCGCGCAGGTCGGCGGCATCGGCATCGCGCCGGGCGCGAACCTGTCGGACACGGTCGCGATGTTCGAGGCGACGCACGGCACGGCGCCGAAGTACGCGGGCAAGGACTACGTGAACCCCGGCTCCGAGATCCTGTCCGCCGAGATGATGCTGGTCCACATGGGCTGGAAGGAAGCCGCCGACCTGATCGTCGCCTCGATGGAGAAGGCGATCCTCGCGAAGACGGTGACCTACGACTTCGCGCGGCTCCTGCCGGGCGCGACGCAGGTGTCGTGCTCCGGCTTCGGCGAGGCGATGATCGCGAAGATGTAGTCCGCCGCGCGGTCCGTCCCGGCCGCGCGAGGCGTGGGCCGGCGCCCGGGATCCGGGTGCCGCTCGCGGCCTTCCGATGCGAAGCCCGGGGGCGCCTGGGTCCGCGGCGGAGCGCCCGGTGCGTTCCCCGTGCCCCGCCGTCCCGCCTGTCGCGGGGAGGGCGCCGGCATCGGGCGCCGGGGCACGCCGTCGCGCAAAGAAGAAGGCCCGCACGAGGCGGGCCTTCGGGAACGCATCCGGCGCGGGGCCGGAGCGAATCAGACCGCCTGGATGTTCGATGCCTGCTTGCCCTTCGGGCCCTGGGTGACCTCGAAGCTCACCTTCTGGCCCTCCTTGAGGGACTTGAAGCCCTGCATGTTGATCGCGGAGAAATGGGCGAACAGGTCCTCTCCGCCGCCGTCCGGCGTGATGAATCCGAACCCCTTGGCGTCGTTGAACCACTTCACAGTGCCGGTAGGCATATTGCTTGTACCTCTCGAAAAGACGAACGGGTGCTTGGTCGGCGGGCGCATCCGCCGGGGCCGGGGCTCGTTGGTCGGGCACGGGCTGACGGACGCTCTCCGGCGATTGCCTGCCCGGAGCCAAACGCAAATGGTTGTACTCGCGCCGGCCCGAAGGCGTCAAGACGTCCGCGACGGCCGGGGCGTCCACTTGAAAAAACTGTTGCAATCATCAAACATTACCCCCATTTCCCCTACGGATCCGACGGCGATGGCCACCCAGGAGCGGCAAGGCGGCCTGCTAGAGGCCGAGAAGGTCAAGACCAAGCCGCCCCCGCTGTACAAGGTCCTGCTGCTGAACGACGACTACACCCCGATGGACTTTGTGGTCGTCGTCCTGCAGACTGTATTCGCGATGAGCCGGGAGAAGGCGACCCAGGTGATGCTGCAGGTGCATCGCGAGGGGATGGGCGTCTGCGGAACGTACACGCGGGAGGTCGCCGCGGCGAAGGTCGACCAGGTGACCGGCCTCGCGCGGAAGTACCAGCACCCGCTCCAGTGCACGATGGAGGAGACTTGAGCGTTAAGGGGGACAGCGGGCCGGCGCGGGTTCCGGCGGGAATCACCGGAGTCGGAGTCACGCGATGATCGCGCAGGAACTGGAAGTCTCCCTACACATGGCCTTCGTCGAGGCCAGGCAGAAGCAGCACGAGTTCATCACGGTCGAGCACCTGCTGCTCGCGATGCTCGACAACCCGTCGGCGGCCGAGGTCCTCAAGGCCTGCGGCGTCGACCTCGAGGAACTGCGCGGGGTGCTCGGCGACTTCATCGCCGAGCACACGCCGCGGCTGCCCGCGCACTCCGACGCCGACACGCAGCCCACGCAGGGCTTCCAGCGCGTGATCCAGCGCGCGATCCTCCACGTCCAGTCGTCCGGCAAGAAGGAAGTCACCGGCGCGAACGTGCTCGTCGCGATCTTCGGCGAGAAGGAGTCGCACGCCGTCTACTTCCTGAACCAGCGCGGCGTGACGCGTCTCGACGTCGTCAACTACATCGCGCACGGCATCACGAAGACGCCGCAGAAGAAGGAAGAGAAGGCGGAGTCGAAGGAGGAGAGCGAAGGCGGCGGCGAGTCGCAGGGCGCGCTCGACAACTACACGATCTGCCTGAACCAGCTCGCGCGGAACGGCAAGCTCGACCCGCTGATCGGGCGCGCGAACGAGCTCGAGCGCGTCGTGCAGGTGCTCTGCCGCCGGCGCAAGAACAACCCGCTGCTCGTGGGCGAGGCCGGCGTCGGCAAGACCGCGATCGCCGAGGGCCTCGCGCGCCGGATCAACGAGGGCGAGGTGCCCGAGATCCTGCTCGACCACCAGGTGTACGCGCTCGACATGGGCGCGCTGCTCGCCGGCACCAAGTACCGCGGCGACTTCGAGCAGCGCCTGAAGGCGGTGCTCAAGCAGCTCGCCGACAACCCGAAGTCGATCCTGTTCATCGACGAGATCCACACGATCATCGGCGCCGGCGCCGCGTCCGGCGGCACGCTCGACGCGTCGAACCTGCTGAAGCCCGCGCTCTCGCAGGGCACGCTCAAGTGCATCGGCGCGACGACGTACACCGAGTACCGCCAGATCTTCGAGAAGGACCACGCGCTGTCGCGGCGCTTCCAGAAGATCGACGTGCCCGAGCCGTCGGTCGCCGAGACGATCGAGATCCTGAAGGGGCTGAAGAGCCGCTTCGAGCAGCACCACGGCGTCAAGTACTCGCCGGCGGCGATCACGAGCGCCGCGGAGCTCGCCGCGCGCTACATCAACGACCGCCACCTGCCGGACAAGGCGATCGACGTGATCGACGAGGCGGGCGCCGCGCAGAAGATCCTGCCGAAGTCGCGGCAGAAGAAGGTGATCGGCAAGGGCGACGTCGAGGAGATCGTGGCGAAGATCGCGCGCATCCCGGCGAGGAACGTGTCGTCCGACGACCGCAACTCGCTCCGCACGCTGGACCGCGACCTGAAGAACGTCGTGTTCGGCCAGGACGCGGCGATCGACGCGCTCGCCGCGGCGATCCGGATGGCGCGCTCGGGGCTCGGCAACCCGGCCAAGCCGATCGGCAACTTCCTGTTCTCGGGGCCGACCGGCGTCGGCAAGACCGAGGTCGCGAAGCAGCTCGCGTATTGCCTCGGCGTCGAGCTGATCCGCTTCGACATGTCCGAGTACATGGAGCGGCACGCGGTCTCGCGCCTGATCGGCGCGCCGCCGGGCTACGTCGGCTTCGACCAGGGCGGCCAGCTCACCGAGGCGGTCACCAAGCACCCGTACAGCGTGCTGCTGCTCGACGAGATCGAGAAGGCGCACCCGGACATCTTCAACGTGCTCCTGCAGGTGATGGACCACGCGTCGCTGACCGACAACAACGGGCGCAAGGCCGACTTCCGGAACGTCACGGTCGTCATGACCACCAACGCGGGCGCGGCCGAGCTCGCGAAGGGCACGATCGGGTTCACGACGTCGAACGAGGCCGGCGACGAGATGGTCGAGATCAAGCGGCTCTTCACGCCGGAGTTCCGCAACCGCCTCGACGCGATCATCTCGTTCGGCTCGCTCGACCAGGACGTCATCCTGCGCGTCGTCGACAAGTTCCTGCTGGAGCTCGAGCAGCAGCTGCACGAGAAGAAGGTCGAGCCGACGTTCACGCCGGCGCTCAAGGCCCATCTCGCGAAGAAGGGGTTCGACCCGAAGATGGGCGCGCGCCCGATGGCGCGGCTGATCCAGGACCTGATCCGCAAGTCGCTCGCCGACGAGCTGCTGTTCGGCCGGCTCGCGAACGGCGGCAGGGTCACGATCGACCTCGACGACAACGACAAGGTGCGACTTGTCTTCGACGAGGAGCGGGAGCCCGAAGCGGTCGCATGATGGGGGCGCGATCCACGAACGGCGCGACGCCTCACGGCGTCGCGCCTTTTTTTGGCGCGATGGCCGCGCTCGCGGCGTGGGCTTTCCCGGCCGCCGCGCTCGCGCAGGCGCCCGACCTCGAGCGCGCGAAACAGATCGTCGGCGGCAGCTGCTTCCTGTGCCACGGCGCCGACGGCGAAAGCTCGAGCGAAGTGTTCCCGAAGCTCGGCGGCCAGAACGCCGAGTACCTCGCGAAGCAGCTCGCCAACTTCAAGAGCGGCACGCGCAAGAGCCCGTCGATGGGCGGAATGGTCAAGGACCTGACGCCGCAGGACATCGCGAGTCTCGGCGCCTACTTCGCCGCGAAGCCGGGCACGACGCACGAGATCAAGGACTGGGACCTCGCGGGCGTGGGGCGCTACGTCTACCTGCAGGGCAACCGCTGGTCCGGCGTCGCGGCCTGCCAGAGCTGCCACGGCGCGTCGGGCCACGGCACGACGACGCTGCCCCGCCTCGCCGGGCAGAACGCGATCTACCTCGAGATGCAGATCAAGCAGTTCAACACGCGCGAGCGCACGAACGACAACGAGGTGATGCACGCGATCGCCTCGAAGATGAGCGAGCTCGAGATCAAGGCGGTGTCCGAGTACCTGTCCGGGCAGCCCTGACGGGCGGGCCGGCGGGCGCCCTCGGTTCGGGAATCGAACGGCCGTCGCGCATCACCGTTGGCCGCGCGGGGGGCACGAAAGGCAGGGGCGCCTCGCGGCGCCCCTGTTCGTTCACCGCGACGCACCGTCGGCGCGCGAGCGCCGCGATGCGTTCACGCCGTCACCCGAGCGTGTCCGCCCAGATGTTCTGCGCCCAGCTCAATGCGAAGCGGCCCTCCAGCTCGTTCATCGCCGGCGAGAGTCCGCCAGAGCCCGGCACGGCGAGCATCGTCTTCTTCTCGGCGTCGTACTGGTGGACGGACGCGACGTGCACGACGTCCTTGTCGGTGATGAAGCTGTAGCAGGTGTTGGTCAGCATCGGCGTCGCGATCGGCGGCTGCCCGCCGAGCTGCCGCAGGATCGCCGCCGCCGCCACCTTCGCCTGGTTGTTCGCCATGTGGCCGGACTTCGGCATCCCGGGCGCGATCTGGATCGAGTCGCCCAGCACGTGGACGCCCTTGCCGCGGATCGACTCGTACGACAGGAAGTCGACCTCGCACCAGCGGTTGTTCGCCGTGATGACGCCCGCCGTGCGCGCGATGCCGCCCGCGCGATGCGGGGGAATGACGTTCAGCACGCTCGCCCTGACGTCGTCGGCCGTCTCGAACTTCGCGGTCTTCGTCGCGAGGTCGACGTCGGTCAGCACGTGGTTCGGCCGGTACTCGACGATGCCCTTGTAGAGATCGTTCCAGGCCTTCTTGAACAGCCCGGCCTTCGAGGTGACGTCGGGGTTGCCGTCGAGCACGAGCACCTTCGACTTCGGCTTCGCGCGCTTGAAGTACCACGCGACCTGGCACGCCCGCTCGTAGGGACCGGGCGGGCAGCGATAGGGCGCCACCGGGATCGAGAGCGCGTAGACGCCGCCGTCGGGCATCGACTCGAGCTGGCGGCGCAGCAGCACCGTCTGCTCGCCGGCCTGCCAGGCGTGCGGGACGATGCCGGTCGCGCGCACCGGGTCCGCCTTGTACGACGCGATCGCGTCCCACATGAACTCGATGCCCGGCGCGAGCACGAGGCGGTCGTACGGCAGGTTGCGGCCGCCGGCGGTCGTCACGACGCGCTTGTCGACGTCGATGCCGGTCGCGGTGTCGCGCACGACGTTCACGCCCCAGCGGCGCGACAGGTTGTCGTAGGGAACCGTCACGTAGTCGATCGTCTTGCTGCCGCCGATCACGAGGTTCGAGATCGGGCACGAGACGAACGCCTCGCGCGGCTCGATCAGCGTCACGTCGACGGCGCCGTTGCTCCACATCCGCAGGTACTTCGCGCAGGTGGCGCCGGCGTAGCCGCCGCCGACCACCACCACCTTGCCTGCGGAGCCGCCGCCCATCGTCGCGCAGCCCGGCAGCACGGCCGCTCCCGCGGCCGCGCCGGCCGCGCGCAGGAAATCACGTCTTTGCATCGTCATGGCCGTCTCCTCACTTCGCCGGCTGCGCGGCGAACCAGCCCGCCATCAGCTCGATCTGCTCGTCGGTGTATCCCTTCGCGAGCTGCGGCATGATCGTCCCGGGCTTCTTGCCCTGCTTGAACTCCATGACCTTGCGCGCGAGCTCGTCCTTCGGCTTGCCCGCGAGCGGCTCGACGTCGCTGCCGCGCGTCACGCCGTTGGTGCCATGGCAGTTCGCACAGGTCGCCGCGAGGTTGCGGGCGAGCGTGGGGTCGGGCGCCTGGGCCAGCGCCGGCGCGGCGGCGGCCGCGAGCGCGATCGTCGTTATCAGGTTGCGCATCAGGTGTCTCCTCCTAAGACAGCCGCGGACCGGATCGCCCTGCGGATGCCGTAGGATAGCCGTCCGCAAAGCCGGGCGATATAACCCTTCTTGATAATGATGGATTGGTCAGACCCATTCCGCGCAGCCGCGCTCCGCGGTCAGGTGGCGCACCCGGAGGCTCCGCGATGACCCGCGGCACGATCTCCGCCGCCACCACCGTCGATGCGACGCTCACGTTCCTCGGCGCGGCGGGCGAGGTCACCGGCAGCTCGTTCCTCGTCGAGACCGCCGGGCTGCGCTTCCTCGTCGACTGCGGGATGTTCCAGGGACAGGAGAGCGACCAGAAGAACGCGGACGCGCTCACGTTCGACGTGCGCGCGATCGACTTCGTCATCCTGACCCACGCCCACATCGACCACTCGGGACTGCTGCCGCTGCTCGCGCGCCGCGGCTTCCGCGGGCCGATCCATGCGACGCCCGCGACCTGCGACCTGCTGGGGGTGATGCTTCCGGACTCCGCGCACATCCAGGAGTCGAACGCGGCCTGGGCGCGCGAGCGCCCGCGCCGGGACCCGGGGCCGCGCGGGCGCCAGGGCGGCAGGCGCAACGCCGAGGCGGGCGACGAGCCGCTCTACACGCTCGCCGACGCGCAGGCGGCGCTGCGCCTGCTCGAGCGCGTGAGCTACGGCGAGCGCCACGCCGTCGCACCGGGGTCGCGTTCACGTTCCGGGACGCGGGGCACATCCTGGGCTCGGCGATCGTCGAGCTCGAGCTGGGCGAGGGCTCGCACGCGCGCAGGATCGTGTTCTCGGGCGACCTCGGCCAGCCCGGGCGGCCCGTGCTGCCGGATCCGGTGAAGGTGGCCCGCGCGGACGCGCTCGTCATCGAGTCGACGTACGGCAACCGCCTGCACCGTACGCTCGACGACACGCTCGCCGAGTTCGCGACGGTGCTCTCGACGACCCTTCCGCGCGGGAACGTGATCGTTCCTGCGTTCGCCGTCGGACGAACGCAGGAAGTTCTGCACGTGCTGGCCGACCTCGCGAGGGCGGGGCGCGTGCCTCCGCTCACCGTGTTCGTCGACTCGCCGCTCGCGAAGGCCGCCACCGAGATCACGTCGCGCTACGCGCCGATCCTCGATCGCGAGACCCGCGACCTCGCGCAGTGGCAGGTCGCCCATCCGGAGCGCATGCGCCTGCTGTTCACCGAGACGCCCGAGGACTCGATGCGGATCAACGGGATCCGCGCCGGTGCGGTGATCGTCGCGGCGAGCGGCATGTGCGAAGCGGGACGCGTGCGCCATCACCTGCGCCACAACCTGCCGCGCGAGGAGTGCGCCGTCGTGTTCACCGGATTCCAGGCGCGCGGGACCCTCGGCCGCGCGCTCGTCGACGGCGCGAAGGAGGTGCGCCTGTTCCGCGAGCCGGTGCCGGTGCGCGCCTCGGTGCACACGATCGGCGGACTGTCGGCCCACGCCGACCAGAGCGGGCTCCTCGGGTGGCTCGAAGGCTTCCAGTCGCCGCCTGCCCGCGTGTTCGTCGTCCATGGCGAGCGCGAGACGTCGGTGGCGTTCGCGGACCTGATGCGCGAGCGCCTGCACTGGCCGTCGATCGAGACACCCGCCCGCGGCGACCGCCACCACCTCGCCTGGCGCTGACGCGCCGGTGCGCCGGATGCGGCGCGACGATTGCGAAAATCGCTGCCACATCGCGGAAATGACGCGCCCCGACCCGGCCGCGCGTCTTTTGGCCTGAAACGCAATAAAATCAATTATCTGTCGACGATCGATCGTTTGAAACGAGTTGCGAGGCCGGTCGTCGGGTCCGCGCCGCAGCAGGAGGAGGGGTGTTCCTGGCGCTCAAGATTCCACCTGATGGAATCGACTTCTAATGCATTGAAATGGCGCTGTTTTTTCTACTGCAGTGCGCAAATAGGACTTGCGCATCACTGTCATCGTTTGGTAGCGTAGAGGCAGTCACGAAAAGCCGCCGCGCGTCACAGCCACGGCGGCCTGCAAGCAGGGCCTGGTTTCGTTACCCCGTCCCAAGCCCGCCCCGCCGTAGGGCCACCCCCGACGGCGACGTGGCGTGACCCGTCCGCGGCCTGGGGCCGCGTCCGGCGTCACAGCGTGGAGGCGTGCCTCGCCGGCAACGGCGGGAGGTGCCCCACCGAATCGACGCCTGCCCCGCGGGGGCAGGCTTGGTCCGACATCACGATGGGAGAACGACGATGAACTACGACCTCGAAGCGGCCCGGCTCAAGAAGGACTGGGCGGAGAACTCGCGCTGGAAGGGCATCCGCCGCGGCTACACGGCCGAGGATGTCGTGCGCCTGCGCGGCTCGATCCACATCGAGCACACGCTCGCGCGGCGCGGCTCCGAGAAGCTCTGGAAGATGCTGAACGACGAGCCGTTCGTGAACACGCTCGGCGCGCTGACGGGCAACCAGGCGGTGCAGCAGGTCAAGGCCGGGCTGAAGGCGATCTACCTGTCCGGCTGGCAGGTCGCGGCCGACGCGAACATCGCGGGCGAGATGTACCCCGACCAGTCGCTGTACCCGGCGAACTCGGTCCCGCTGGTGGTCAAGCGCATCAACAACACGTTCGCGCGCGCCGACCAGATCCAGCACATGGAAGGCAAGGGCGACGTCGACTACTTCGCCCCGATCGTCGCGGACGCCGAGGCCGGCTTCGGCGGCGTGCTGAACGCGTTCGAGCTGATGAAGTCGATGATCGAGGCGGGCGCCGCGGGCGTCCACTTCGAGGACCAGCTCGCGTCGGTCAAGAAGTGCGGCCACATGGGCGGCAAGGTGCTCGTGCCGACGCGCGAGGCGGTCGAGAAGCTCGTCGCCGCGCGGCTCGCGGCCGACTGCATGGGCGTGCCGACGATCCTGCTCGCGCGCACCGACGCGGAAGCGGCCGACCTCGTGACCTCCGACGTCGACGACACCGACAAGCCGTTCCTCACCGGCGAGCGGACCGTCGAAGGCTTCTTCCGCACGCGCAACGGCCTCGACCAGGCCATCTCGCGCGGCCTCGCCTACGCGCCGTACGCGGACCTGATCTGGTGCGAGACCGGCAAGCCCGACCTCGCGTTCGCGAAGGCGTTCGCCGAGGCGATCCAGGCGAAGTTCCCGGGCAAGATGCTCGCCTACAACTGCTCGCCGTCGTTCAACTGGAAGAAGAACCTCGACGACGCGACGATCGCGCGCTTCCAGCGCGAACTGGGCGCGATGGGCTACAAGTTCCAGTTCATCACGCTGGCCGGCTTCCACAGCCTCAACTACTCGATGTTCAACCTCGCCCACGGCTACGCGCGGACCGGCATGAGCGCGTTCGTCGAGATGCAGGAAGCCGAGTTCGCCGCGGCCGAGAAGGGCTTCACCGCGGTCAAGCACCAGCGCGAGGTCGGCACCGGCTACTTCGACGCGGTCACCACGACCGTGCAGGGCAGCCAGTCGTCGACGACCGCGCTCAAGCACTCGACCGAGGACGAGCAGTTCTTCGACAAGAAGGCCGCGAACGCGTAACCCGCGTCCGCAGCTGGCAGGTGAGCCGCGCCCCGACCGGGCGCGGTTTTTTTTGCCCGGCGCCGGACGACGGGCACCGCGATGCCGACGGCGTACCGGCCCGTCGCACGCCCGGGGCTACGACCCGGCGGTCGCGAGCAGCGCTTCCCGCAGCCGCAGGATTGCCGGCAGCGCCTCGCTGTCCCGCCGCGTCATGACGGAGACGTGGTTGCGTCCCAGGTCGAGCGCCGGCCCCTTGAGCGGCGCGACCATGCGCCGCTTCGCGTACTCGCGCACCGCGGCGTCGGGCGCGACGGCGAGGAGCCGCGTCGCGCTCACCAGGTGCAGCGTCGTGTGCAGCGCGGAGCACTCGACCGTGACGGGCGGGGCCGGGACGCCGTTGCCGACGAACAGGCGCACGAAGGCGGCATGCGTGCGCGATTCCGGCGGAGGCACGATCCAGCGCCAGCGGGCGAGCTCGGTCACGGATACCGCGCGCGACCGCGCGAGCGGATGGGTCGTCGACGCGACGACCTGCATCCTCCCGTACCAGAGTGGCTGAATGGAAAGCTGGCCGACGGGCAGCGCGTCGGCGAGCGACTCGTCCATCCAGCCGATCACGCAGTCGATCCGGCCCGCGCACAGCGACGCCAGGAGATCGCGCGCGCGGCCTTCCCGGATCTGCATCCTGCCCAGCGTGCCCGTCTTCTCCAGCCGGGCCAGCGCGGCCGGCAGCGCGCTCACGCCGGCGACCTGGACGCAGCCGACGCGCAGCACCGGCTCGATCGCGGCGGTCTTCGCCGCATCGACCGCGCGTTCGACGGACGACAGCGCGATCGCGAGGCGCTCGAGCGCGTAACGGCCGGCCGCGGTCAGCCGGCATCCTCGCCGATCGCGATCGACCAGCGTCGAATCGAACACCGCCTCGAGCTCGCGGAGCAGCATCGTCGCCGCCGGCTGGCTGATGCCGAGCCCGCGTGCCGCGTTGCCGAGCGATCCCAGTCGATGGACGAGGTCCAGCAGCCGCAGGTGCCGCAGGCGCAGGCGGTCGGTTCGATGGACCGCCGCGGGTACGGGCTGCGCCGCGCAGCGCGCTTCGCGGGCGTGCGTCGTTTCGTCGGGGCGCGGCTGCTCATAGCAAATCGTATGACAAGATAACGAGATCATCATTGAACGATAAGTTGGGGCAGCCCACAATCCCTCGATCGGCGATCGGCGCCGCAGGTCACCGTGACGACATCGGTCACCCACGAAGGAAGGCCGTCTCGCGTCCGCCGCGGCCTGCAGGCCCGTGAATCCCGGCGTTGCCGTGGCGCCCGCCGCCGCCGCTTCCCCATTGCGCATCCGCGCCGTCGAGCCGGTGGCCCTCGAGATGCCGCTCGGCAGGACGGTCGCCAATCCGATCATGGCGTTCAGCAGCAGCGTCGCGCTGCTGGTGCGCGTGCGCGACGACGACGGCGTCGAGGGGTGGGGGGAGATCTGGTGCAACTTCCCGCGCTTCGGGATCCACCACCGCGCGCGCCTGGTGAACGAGGTCTTCGCCCCGATGCTCGCCGGACGCACGTTCGCGTCGCCTGCCGACGCGTGGGCGTCGATGACCGCGGCGAGCAACATCCTGCGGCTCCAGTCCGGCGAGTCCGGCCCGATCGCGGCGGTCATCGCGGGCATCGACATCGCGCTCCACGACATCGCCGCGAGGAAGGCCTGCCTGCCGCTGTGGAAGTGGCTCGGCGGGCGGAGCGGCAGCGTGCGCGTCTACGCGAGCCTCGGTCGCGCGGACGACGTCCGGCCGACCGTCGAGCGCGGCCTCGCGCGGGGATACTCCGCGTTCAAGCTGCGCTCGTCGGGCGCGATCGCCGATCACGTCGCGGCGGTGCGGCCGGTCAGGGCGCTCGTCGGCGACGCCTGCGAGCTCATGCTCGACGTGAACTCGTCGTGGGATGCCGAAGCGGCGATCGCCACGATCGGCGAGCTTCGCGAGGACCGGCTCGCGTGGCTGGAGGAGCCGATCCCGGTGGATGCCCCGTCGGACACCTGGCGCCGGCTCGCGGACGCGGCGCCGATGCCTCTCGCGGGCGGCGAGAACATGGTGACGCCGGCGATGTTCGATGCGGCGCTGTCGGACCGCGCGCTCGCCGTGCTGCAGCCCGACGTCACCAAGTGGGGCGGCTTCTCCGGCGGCCTGCCGCTCGCCCGGCGCATCGTCGCGGCCGGCATGCGCTACTGTCCGCACATGTTCACCGGCGCGCCCGGCGTCCTCGCCTCGGCCCACCTGCTCGCGGCAGTCGACGCGCCGGGAGGCATGCTCGAATACGGCATCGGTCCCCATCCGGCGCGGGACGTGCTGCTCGACAGGAGCGTCGAAGGGGGTACGCTCGCGCTGGGCGAAGCGCCGGGACTGGGGCTGGACGTGGACGTCGGGAGCCGGCGGCTGTGCGCGATGCGCGCACGGACCTGGGATCACCGAGGAGGAACGGGGACGATGGAAACCGGCTTGAACCTCGCCACGCAGCTCGCGATGCATCCGACGTCGGCGATCTCCGACGCGCTCGACGAGCTCGGCATCGCCGGGGCGCTCTCCGGCATCGCGGCCCAGCGCGAAGGCGTCGGGCGCGTCTGCGGGCGCGCGCTGCCGGTGAAGTTCGTGCGCAAGTCGCACGACCCGGAGGCGTATCGCTTCGGCGGCGGCGTCGGCAAGCCGCTGGAGATCGTGCTGAAGACGATGAAGGCAGGCGACGTGGTCGTCATGGACCTCGACGGTGCGACGAACGCGTCGGCGTGGGGCGGCCTCGCGTCGCGCCTCGCGCAGCGCCGCGGCGTCCGCGGAACGATCATGTGGGGCACGTGCCGAGACCTCGAGGAGATTCGCGCGATCGGCTATCCGGTGTGGGCGGTGGGCGTGTGCCCGCGGCGCAGCCGGAACGATTTCGCGTTCGGCTCGATCAACGAGCCGATCGCGATCAACGGCGTCGCGATCGCGTCGGGCGACTACGTGGTGGCCGACGAGAGCGGCGCCGTGTGCGTGCCACAGGCGCGCGCGCAGGAGACGCTGGAGCTGCTAGCACGGATCGAGGCCCAGGAGCGGCTGCTCGAGGAGCAGGTGCGCGACGACGTCGTCGAGTCCTGGGACCAGGTCTGATGCGCGCTCACCGTCCGCGACCGGGAACCTGATGGCCGCCGCCGGCTTCCACGAGCTCTATTCGCTGCACGGGCGCATCGCGCTGGTGACGGGCGCGTCGCGCGGCATCGGCGCGGCGATCGCGCGCATCCTCGGCCAGATGGGCGCGGACGTCGCCGTCAACCACCTCGACGACGGCGCCGCGGCCGTCGGCGGTCGTCGCGGAACTGCGCGCGATGGGCCGGCGCGCTGCCGCCTACGACGTCGACGTCGCGCGGCGCGACGTGGCGAACGCGCTCGTCGCGGCCGCGGAGCGCGACCTCGGGCCGATCGACGTGCTCGTCGTCTGCGCGGCGCGCTCGATCTACGCGAAGCTGGAGGACGCCCGGGAGGAGGACGTCGACGCCCAGATCGAGACGAACTTCAAGGCGACGGTCAGGCTCCTCAACGCGACGGTCCCGGCGATGGCGAAGCGGGGGTTCGGCCGCGTGGTGACGATCGGAAGCATCGTGCAGGAGGCGCCGCTGCCGATCCTGCCGATCTACTCGGCGATGAAGGCCGCGCACCTCGCGCTGATCCGGGGGCTCGCGGTTCGCTACGCCTCGCAGGGCGTGACGCTCAACAACGTGTCGCCGGGCCTCATCCGGACCGAGCGCAACGCGTGGCGGCGCGAGCCGGGAGGCGATTGGGACGAGTTCTCGCGGTCGTGCAGCCACGCCGGCCGCGCAGGTGAGCCCGAGGAAGTCGCATGCGCGGTCGCGATGTTCTGCGCGCCGGGCGCGTCGTTCGTCACGGGCGAGAACCTGTTCGTCGCGGGCGGCGCGCAGATACCGGGGCGTCGCGAGGGCGCGGCGAAGGCGTCGGGCTGAAGCCCGACCCACAGGGCGCGCGGATGCCCGTGGGTCGGCCTTCAGGCCGACAGAGAAAAGCAACGGGTTGCCTGTGGGTCGGCCTTCAGGCCGACCTGTGCAACGACGAGGAGGAGACGATGGACGGACGCAGATCCTGGAAGGCGAACCTCGCGGCGCTGGGCCTCGCGCTCGCGATGTGGCCGGCGGCGCACGCGCAGCCGGTGACGAAGATCGTGGTCGGCGGGCCGCCGGGCGGGCTGTTCGACATCGTGCTGCGCAACATCTCCGCGGAGCTCGAGCGAGGGCTCGGCGGGCCCGGTGGTCATCGACAACAAGCCCGGCGCGGGCGGTGCCGTCGCGCTCGAGTTCGTTCGGAACGCGAAGCCGGACGGACTGACGGTCGGCATGATCAACGTCGCGGCAGCGGCCAACGAGAGCATCATCAGGAAGAAGGCGTACAACCTGCTGGCCGACTTCGAGCCGGTCGGGATGTACGTCTACCCGTCGAACGTGCTGATCGTGAACCCCGGCATTCCCGCGGACAGCGTGAAGGGGCTCGTCGACACGCTCAAGGCGCGCGGATCGGCCAACTACTCGTCGGGCGGTGTCGGAAGCCCCGGCCAACTGTCCGGCGAGATGTTCAAGGCGCAGACCGGCGTCCCGGTCACCCACGTGCCGTACAAGGGCGCGCCCCCCGCGGTGCTCGCGGTCGTGTCGGGCGAGGTCGCGTACATGTTCGCCACCGCGTCCTCGGCGATCGGGCAGATCGGGCCGGGCAAAGTGCGCGCGCTGGCGGTGACGACGGCCGAGCGGCTGCCGCAGCTTCCCGACGTGCCGACGATGGCGGAGGCCGGGTTCCCCGACATGAAGGTGAGCGACTGGGCCGGCTTCGTGCTGCCGAAGGGCACACCCGCCGCGATGCGCGACAGGCTCCACGCCGCGCTGCTCGCCGCGTTCAGCGATCCCGCGGCGCAGGAGCGGCTGCGCAAGGCCACGTTCGTGCCGGTCGCGAAGCCGCTCGACCCCGACGAGTTCGGCGCGTTCCTGCGCGCCGAGGTCGACAAGTGGGCGGCGGTGGTCCGCGACGCGAAGATCGGCCAGGACTGACGCCTGCGGTCGGACCGTCGGTGGGGCGTCGCCGGTCCCGGCCGAGCGGCCCGGTCCGGCGACACCCCCCCCCCCCCTCGACGTCCGCGTCGCCCGGCATCACGCGACCGGCACCGTGTAGTTGAGCGCGAGCCGCCCGCCGTCCGGGTAGATCGTCTGGCCGGTCAGGTACGACGCGTCGTCGGACGCGAGGAACGCCGCGATCGACGCGACCTCGGACGGCTCGCCCAGCCGGCCCATCGGCGTGCGGGACAGGATCTTGCGCTTCGCCTCCTCGCTGCCCAGCACCGCCTGCTTCGCGAGCTCGGTCGCGATCGTGCCCGGCCCGATGCCGTTCACGCGGATGCCGTGCGCGGCGAGCGAGATCGCCATCACCTTGGTGAGCTGGTTGATGCCGCCCTTGCTGACGACGTAGGGCACCTGGTTCGGGATCGCGACGACGGCGTTCGCCGACGACATGTTGACGATCGCGCCGCCGTTCCCCTGAGCGACCATGCGTCGCGCCGCGGCCTGCCCGCACAGGAACATCGACTTCAGGTTCACGGCGAGGACGCGGTCGAAGTCCGCCTCGTCGAGGTCGAGGAACTCGGCCGCGTGCGTGATGCCGGCGTTGTTGACGAGGATGTCGAGGCGGCCGAACGCCCCCACCGCGGCGTCGACGAGGGCGATGGCCGTCGCCTTCTTCGACACGTCGCCGCCGTGCGCGCGCGTGCGTGCGCCGGACGGGTCGATGCTGCGTGCGGCCTCGGCGGCGCGCGCCGCCTCGAGGTCGCACATCAGCACGCGCGCCCCTTCCGCGACGAGCCGTTCCGAAATGGCGAGCCCGATCCCCTGCGCGGCGCCGGTGACGATGGCGACGCGATCCTCGAGTCGTTGCATGGTGTGCCTCCGTGAGCCAGCGGCTATGCTACCGCTCGCGCCGGGCGTTCGCGAGCTGCGGCGTCCGGGGCGGGAGCGGCCATGCCTTCCGACATCGACGACACGACGACGCGCCTGTTCTTCGCGATCATGCCCGACGAGCCGGCGCGTGACCGGCTCGACCGGCTCGCCCGCGAGACGGCGCGGGCGTCGGGAGGGCGCGCGAGCGCCGCGTTCACGCTGCACCTGACGATCGTGTTCGTCGGGACGGTCCCGGCCGAGACGCTCGCGAAGGTGCGCGCGGCGGGCGATTCGATCGCCTGGCCGTCGTTCGAGCTTCGGCTGGACGCGCTCGGATCGTTCGCGCGCGCCGGCATCGCGTGGGCGGCGCCGTCGCGCGTGCCGCCGGAGCTCGCCACGGCGAACCGGGAACTCGTGCGGGCGCTCGCCGACCGGGGCGTTCCGGCCGACGCGAGGCCCTACCGGCCGCACGTCACGCTCGCGCGGCGCTGCTCGCGCGTCGTCGACGGGCCGATCGAGCCGCCGATCGCCTGGAACGTCGACCGCGTCGTGCTGATGTCGTCGCGGCTCCTGTCGGAGGGGCCGCGCTACCGGGAGGTCGCGGGCTGGAGCACGAGGTGACCTCCCCCCGAAGCTCGCTTCGAGAGCCTCCCTCCGAGGGGGCAACGACCTCGGGGCGGTCCTTCGGTCGTCCGCTGCGTTGCGTGAGTGTCGTTCGTTGCGCCGTCAGGCGCCGGTCGCGACCGGACGCGACGGATCCGCGCACCACTCGCTCCACGAGCCCGCGTAGAGCTTGCCGCCGGGCAGCCCCGCGACCTCCATCGCGAGCATGTTGTGGCACGCGGTCACGCCGCTGCCGCACATGTGGATCACCTGTCCGGGGTCGCCGGACCCGAGCATCGCCTCGAGCTCGGCGCGCAGTTCGTCCGCGGGCTTGAACGTGCCGTCCCTGGCGAGGTTGCGCGCGACCGGGCGGTTGACCGCGCCGGGCACGCGGCCGGCGACCGGATCGAACGGCTCGGCCTCGCCGCGGAATCGCTCGGGCGAGCGCGCGTCGAGCACGAGCGCCGCGTCGCGCGCTGCGTTCGCGAGCACCTCGTCGGTGCCGACGACGGGCAGCGATTCGCGGACGCGGAACGTCGCCGGGACGACCGGACGGACCTCGCCGGTGATCGGCCGCTGCTCGCGCATCCAGCGGTCCCATCCGCCGTCGAGCACCGCGACCGCGTCGTGGCCGAGCCAGCGCAGCATCCACCAGCACCGCGCCGCGTAGGCGCCCTGGTTCTGGTCGTAGACGACGACCTGCTTGTCCGCGTCGATGCCGGCCGCGCCGAAGGTCGCGGCGGCGGCGGCAGGCGAGGGCAGCGGGTGGCGGCCGTTCCGGCCGGTCTTCGGCGCGGACAGGTCCCGGTCGAGATGCAGGAACCGCGCGCCGGGGATGTGCTCCTCGCGGTACTCCTCCTCGCCCCACGCGGGCTGCGTGAGGTCGTGGCGCGTGTCGACGACGACCCAGCGCGGGTCGTCGAGATGGCGGGCGAGCGTGGCGGGATCGACGAGCGTTCGGTACAAGGGGCTCTCCTCAATCGTTCGTCATCTGCGAGGCCGCGTCCTCCCGCCGGCCCGGCCGCAGATGCACCGCGAGGATACCCGCGGCGACGATCAGCGCGATGCCCGTCCAGGCGGACCACGACAGGAGGTCGCCGAACCACGCGATGCCGATGGCGCTCGAGAACACGATGCCGCTGTACGAGAGCGCCGCGGTCACGAGCGTCGACCCGTGGCCGTAGGCGCGCGTCATCGCGAGCTGGCCGAGCGCACCGAGTCCGCCGACGGCGGCCAGCAGCCATCCGGTCTCGACCGTCGGGACGTGCCAGCGCTGCGGGGCCATCCAGACCAGCGAGCCCGCGAACGCGAACAGGCCGAAGTAGAACACGACGCGCGCCTCGGGCTCCTCGGCGTGAACCAGCTCGCGAACGTTCCAGTACGCGACGGCCGAGATCGCGCCCGAGACGAGCCCGATCAGTCCGGGCCGCCACTGGTCGGCGGCGAACGCCGGTTGCAGCAGCAGCACGACGCCGGCGAAGCCGAGCAGCACCGTGCCCACGAGCTTCGCGCCCGGGCGCTCGCGCGCGAGCACGGTGAGCAGGATCGCGAGGAAGAGCGGCGACGAATAGTTGAGCGTCATCGCGGTCGCGACCGGCAGCTCGGTGAGCGCGTAGAAGAACATGAACAGCGAGACGAAGCCGGCGACGCCGCGGTGGACGTGCATGCCGAGCCGCTGCGTGCGCACGGAGTCGCCGGCCTGCCGCAGGATCGCCCACGCGACCGCCATCTGCAGGATCGAGCGCCAGAAGACGAGCTCGGCCGTCGAGTAGTGCGCGCTCGCGACCTTGACGAACACGCCCATCAGCGCGAACGCGAGGCCGGCGACGACCATCCAGAGGCTTTGCATCAGGTCACGCCACCCGCGTTGCCCGGCTCACCCCGCCCGCATGCGGGGAGAGGAGTCGCTGACGCAGGAACGCTCGCGCGGCCCGCGTCCATTTCGCGCCGGTAGAACTCGTGGAAGTGCTGCATGCCGTCTTCCATCGGCGACTGGTAGGGCCCGATCTCGCTGCGGCCGGACGCGACGAGCGCCCTGCGCCCCGCGTCCATGCGCTCGCCGATCTCGTCGTCCTCGATCGCGGTCTCCATGTAGGCGGCCTGCTCGGCCTCGACGAACTCGCGCTCGAACAGCGCGATGTCCTCGGGGTAGTAGAACTCGACGACGTTGGTGGTGCGATCGACGCCGCTCGGGTAGAGCGTGCTGATGACCAGCACGTGCGGGTACCACTCGAGCATGATGTTCGGGTAGTAGGTGAGCCAGATCGCGCCCTGCCGGGGCGTCTCGCCGCGGTAGTAGTCGCGCACCGCCTGCTGCCAGCGCGCGTAGGCAGGACTGCCGGCCTTGGCAAGGTTGGTGATGCCCACCGTCTGCAGCGACGCCCAGGGCGCGAACTCCCACTTCAGGTCGTCGCAGGTGACGAACTTGCCGAGCCCCGGGTGGAAGGGGACGACGTGGTAGTCCTCGAGGTAGACCTCGATGAAGGTCTTCCAGTTGTAGTTGCACTCGTGGATCTCGACCCGGTCGAGCACGTGGCTCGAGAAGTCGAAGTCCTGTGCGCCGAGCGCCGCCAGGTCGGCCCGCGACGTCGCGCGGGCCGTCGAACAGCAGGCCGTTCCAGTTCTGGATCGGCGAGCGGCCGAGGTTGAGGCAGGGCCGGTCGTCGAAATGCGGCGCCCCGAGCAGCTCGCCCTTGAGGTCGTAGGTCCAGCGGTGGATCGGGCAGACGACGTTGGGCACGTTGCCGCGGCCCTTGAGCATGATCGCCTGCCGGTGGCGGCAGATGTTCGAGACGAGCTCGACGCCGCCCGCGTTGCGGACGAGCGCCTGCGCGTCGTGCCGGCCGGGCAGGACCTGGTAGTCGCCGACCTCCGGGACCATCAGCTCGTGGCCGACGTAGCCGGGCGCGCGCGGGAACAGCGTGCGCATCTCGGCGTCGAAGACGCGAGGATCGCAATACCAGGGGACGGGAACTGCGAGAGGCGCGACGCAGTTGTCCCGCCGCGGCGAGATTCGACATGAACCTTCCTTTTCGTCCGGATTCCGGTGAAATTCAACCAACCCAACCCAACAACCCGGGACGATTACGGCGTTTTGGGCCGCCCCGGACCGCTTTGCTAAGTCGGCCGCACGAAGGTTCCGTGAAAGGCCGCGTCGCTGAAACGTGTTATTATAGCTGGCATCGAAATACAGGGTCAACTTGAGGGCGAAATCGCACGCCACCAGGTTGCGACCCGGCCGGCCCTGCGCCGCACGTCGGCGCGTGGTTTGACCCTGCGGTGCCGATACGGCTACCCTTGACGCTCGCCCGGCGCCGCGGCCGCAGCTTCTGCCCATCGTCCTCCCGCCCCGCTCCCACCGCACGCCATGGTAAAGACCGCCGCCGCTCCCGCAAGTTTCGAAGCCGCGATGACGGAGCTCGAGGGCATCGTCGCGACGATGGAGTCCGGCGAGCTGCCGCTCAAGGAATCGCTCGCGGCCTACCGGCGCGGCGCCGAGCTCCTGCAGTACTGCCAGGGCGTGCTCAAGGACGCGCGGCAGCAGGTCGAGGTGCTCGAAAAGGGCGTGCTGAAGGCCTTCGACGCGGCCGCCGAGGGCGATGAACCCTGACCTTGCCTGGGCGGTCTGGTCCAGCGAGCGCCAGCGCCGGATCGAGGGCGTGCTCGAACGGGCGCTGCCGCCGGACACCGCGCCGCCGCTGGCCCTGCACCGGGCGATGCGCTACGCGGTGCTGGGCGGCGGCAAGCGGGTGCGGCCGCTGCTCGCCTACGCGGCCGGCGAACTCGCCGGCGCCGCGCCGGACGTCGTCGATGCCGCCGGCGCCGCGGTCGAGCTGATCCACGCCTACTCGCTGGTGCACGATGATCTGCCGTGCATGGACGACGATTCGCTGCGCCGGGGCAAGCCGACCTGCCACGTGGCATTCGGCGAAGCCACCGCGCTGCTGGCCGGGGACACACTGCAGGCGCTGGCGTTCGAGACCCTCGCCCGGGGCGCCCTGCGCGACGTCGGCGCCGCCGTGGCGGTGCTGGCCGCCGCCGCGGGCGCCGAGGGCATGGCCGGCGGGCAGGCGATCGATCTCGACGCCGTCGGCGCGTCGCTCGACCTGCCGGCGCTGGAGACGATGCACCGGATGAAGACCGGGGCGCTGATCCGAGCCGCGGTCAGCCTCGGCGCGGCCTGCGGTGCGCCGCTGGCCGCGGGCGAGCAGCAGGCGCTGCAGGCCTACGCCGCAGCGGCGGGGCTCGCGTTCCAGGTGATCGACGACGTGCTCGACGTCGAGGGATCGGCGGCGTCGCTGGGCAAGACCGCCGGCAAGGACGCCGCTCAGGGCAAGCCGACGTTCGTGTCGCTGCTCGGGCTCGCGGCGGCCAAGGAACGCGCCGAGAGCCTGCGGGTCGAAGCCCACGCGGCGCTCGCGGGTTTTGGCGGTCGCGGGCGGCGCCTCGCCGAGCTCGCCGACTGGATCGTGCTGCGGAGGCATTGATGGGTTCACTGCTCGAACAGATCGACGACCCGGCGGCGTTGCGCAAGCTCGAGCGCAGCGCGCTGCCGCAGCTCGCACGCGAGCTGCGCGCGTTCGTCCTCGGCTCCGTCGCGCAGACCGGCGGCCACCTGTCGTCGAACCTCGGCACCATCGAGCTCACCATCGCGCTGCACTACGTCTACGACACGCCCCGCGATCGCATCGTCTGGGACGTCGGCCACCAGACCTACGCGCACAAGATCCTCACCGGCCGCCGCAACGACATGCAGCGGCTGCGGATGGCCGGCGGGCCGTCGGGGTTCCCGCGGCGGTCGGAGAGCGTCTACGACACGTTCGGCACCGCGCACTCGTCGACGTCGATCTCCGCCGCGCTCGGCATGGCGGTGGCGGCGAAGCGACAGGGCGAGGGCCGGAAGGTGATCGCCGTGATCGGCGACGGCGCGATGAGCGCCGGCATGGCGTTCGAGGGTCTCAACAACGCGGGCACCGCCGGCGCCGATCTGCTGGTGATCCTGAACGACAACGAGATGTCGATCTCCGAGCCGGTCGGCGCGCTGAACGGCTACCTCGCCAAGCTCCTCACCTCGCGCCTCTACAACTCGGTGCGCAGCGGCGGCAAGGAAGTGCTGGCCAAGCTGCCGCCGGTGAAGGAGCTCGCCAAGCGCGCCGAGGAGCACTTCAAGGGCATGGTGCTGCCGGGCACGCTGTTCGAGGAGTTCGGCTTCAACTACATCGGCCCGATCGACGGCCACGACGTCGACGTGCTGGTGGCCACGCTCGCCAACCTGCGCGAGCTCAAGGGACCGCAGCTGCTGCACGTCGTCACCCGCAAGGGGCGCGGCTACGCTCGCGCCGAAGACGATCCAATCCTATACCACGGCGTCCCGCGCTTCGATCCCGGCGTCGGCATCGTCGCCAAAGCGGCGGGGAAGCCGACCTACACGCAGATCTTCGGCGACTGGCTGTGCGACATGGCGCTCGCCGACACGCGGCTGGTCGGCATCACGCCGGCGATGCGCGAGGGCTCGGGGCTGGTCCGCTTTTCGCAAACCTACCCGGAGCGCTACTTCGACGTCGGCATCGCCGAGCAGCACGCGGTGACCTTCGCCGCCGGGCTCGCCTGCGAGGGCATGAAGCCGGTGGTCGCGATCTACTCGACGTTCCTGCAGCGCGCGTACGACCAGCTGATCCACGACGTCGCGCTGCAGAACCTGCCGGTGGTGTTCGCCATCGACCGGGCCGGCATCGTCGGCGCCGACGGCGCGACGCACATCGGCGCCTTCGACCTGTCGTACCTGCGCTGCCTGCCCAACACCACGGTGATGGCGCCGTCCGACGAGAACGAGTGCCGGCAGATGCTCTACACCGCGTACACGCTGGACACCCCGTCGGCGGTCCGCTATCCGCGCGGCGGCGGCCCCGGCGTGCCGGTGCAGGCGGCGATGACCGCGCTGCCGGTCGGCCAGGGCGAGGTCCGCCGCGAGACCCGGCGCCGCAGCCAGCGGCAGGCGCTGCTCGCCTTCGGCAGCGTCGTCCCGCACGCGCTCGCGGCCGGCGAGGAGCTCGACGCCACGGTGGTCAACATGCGCTTCGTCAAGCCGATCGACGCCGAGCTCATCGTCCGTCTCGCGCGCGAGCACGAGGCGCTGGTGACGATCGAAGAAAACGTGGTGATGGGCGGCGCCGGCAGCGCGGTCGCCGAGGCGCTGGCCGCGGCCGGCATCGCCGTCCCGATCCTGCACCTGGGCTTGCCCGACCGCTTCCTCGACCACGGCGATCCCGAGCAGCTGCTCGCCGACTGCGGCCTGGACGCGCGCGGCATCGTCGCGGCGGTGCTCGCCCGCTTCGGCCCGCGCGCGCCGGCGAGTCGCGCGTCAAGCCCGCCGGCGTGATAGGGTAAGCCTTCCGCTAAGGTATGCCGATGAACCGCCCTGACAACCCCTGCACGCCTGATGCCGATTCCCGACGCCCAGATGGGCAGCGACGAGCGCCAGCTCGCCATCGACCAGGTCGGCATCCAGGGCCTGCGGTATCCGCTCGCTGTTCGCCGACCAGGACGCGCCCGCGCAATCGACGATCGCCGACTGCGACGTCACCGTCGCGCTGCCGGGCGACCAGAAGGGCACGCACATGTCGCGCCTGGTCGCGCTGCTCGAGGCGCGCACCGCGCCCGGCGCGCCGCCGCTGACGGTCGCCAATTTTCGCGCGCTGCTGGACGAGCTGATCCTGCGGCTCGAAGCCCCCGGCGGCCGGATGGAAATCGCCTTCCCGTTCTTCATCCGCAAGACGGCGCCGGTCTCGGGCGTGGCGAGCCTGCTCGATTACCAGGTGCGCATCGCCGGCGAGCTGCTGGCCGGCGATTACGCGCAGGTGCTGACCATCGCCGCGCCGGTCACCTCGCTGTGCCCGTGCTCGAAGGAGATCTCCGACTACGGCGCGCACAACCAGCGCTCGCTGGTGACGATCTCGGTGCGGCCGTCGGCGCCGCTGTTCCTGACCGAGATCATCCGCGTCGCCGAGGAAGAAGCCTCCTGCGAGCTCTACGGCCTGCTGAAGCGCGCCGACGAGAAGTACGTGACCGAGCAGGCGTACGAGAACCCGGTCTTCGTCGAGGACCTGGTCCGCGGCGTCGCCGCGCGCCTGGCCGACGACCCGCGCCTCGATGGCTTCGTCGTCGAGGCCGAGAACTTCGAGTCGATCCACAACCACTCGGCCTACGCCCGGATCGCGCGCGGCCCGGTCTGACCCCGGCCCGTCTCACCGTCTCCGCTGCGCGCGGCGCCGGCGCGGGCCTCGGGCGCGTCCGCCGCCGGTCGCCGCGGATCGTCTCCCGTCCCGGTCGGAACGCATCCCGTCCGGCCGGGACGCGACGCGGACCCGCCGGGCGCCTAGAATCCGGCCTTCCCCGGTTTCCCTCCCCGCCGATGGCGATCGACCTCAGGCACCGCTACGACTCGTTCGCCGACCGCGTGCTGTCGACGCTGTCGGAGGTCGAGCGCGAGGACGTGCGCGCCTTCGACCGATGGTTCTACGCGACCGGCGGCTGGCGCTGGCTCTTCGTCATCGTCGGCGCGACGACGGCGTTCGCGTGGATCGCATCGCGCCTGCCGTGGAACATGACGTTCGTCGAGGCGGCGATCCTGTTCAACCTCGTCGTGCTGATGCTGATCTGGGCCGGGCTGTCGGCCTGGTTCGGGTACCGGCGCTTCCAGGGCAAGATCTTCCGCTTCGTCGTCGTGGGGCCGCTCCTCGCGCTCGCCGGCGCGTTCGTCGGCGCGGCGATCGCCGGGCTCGTGCAGGGCGTCGACCCGCTCGGCTGGCTCGCCGACAGCGCGAAGTTCCGCCACGTCGTCACCGCGGGCCTCGTGTTCGGTTTCCTCTACGCGCTCGTCGTCGCGCTGATCGCGCACCTGCGCAACCGCGAGTACGCCGCGCTCACCGCACGCCTCGCCGCCGAGGCCCGCCAGAGCGAGCTGTCGCGCCAGCTGGCCGAGTCGCAGCTCAAGATGCTGCAGCTGCAGGTCGAGCCGCACTTCCTGTTCAACACGCTCGCGAGCGCGCGGCAGCTGGCCGAGAAGGGCGCGCCCGACGCGGCGCGGCTCGTCGGCGACCTGATCGTCTTCCTGCGCGCGGCGACACCGGCGCTGCGCGAGTCGCGGACGACGCTCGCGGCGGAAGGCGAGCTCGTACGCGCGTACCTGTCGATCATGCGCACGCGCCTCGGCCGCCGGCTCGAGTTCGCGGTGACGGTCCCGCCCGCGCTCGGCGACGTGCCGCTGCCGCCCGGGATGCTGATCACGCTGGTCGAGAACGCGATCAAGCACGGCATCGAGCCGTGGCCGCCCGGCGGGCGCATCGACGTGACGGCGCGCGACGCCGGCGGCCGCCTCGAGGTCTCGGTCGCGGACACGGGCGCCGGTCTCGAGGGCACGCCGGTCGCCGGCACCGGCATCGGGATCGCGAACATCCGCGAGCGGCTCGCGCTCCTCTACGGCGAGCGCGCCGCGCTCGAGCTCGAGGAGAACGCGCCGCGCGGATTCCGCGCCCGCATCGTCCTGCCGCGCGAGGCGCCGTCGCCCTCCGTCCCCTTCGTTCCCGTCATGGCCGCCCCCCGATGAACGACACCCGACCCACCGCGCTGATCGCCGAGGACGAGCCGCTGATGCGCGAGCGGCTGAAGGAGAGGCTCGCCGAGACCTGGCCCGAGCTCGAGATCGTGGCCGAGGCCGCGGACGGCGACGAGGCGCTCGCGCTGTTCGACGTCCACGAGCCGCGCGTCGCCTTCCTCGACATCCGCATGCCGGGCCGCACCGGGCTCGACGTCGCGGCCGCGATCGGCAGCGAATGCCACGTGGTGTTCATCACCGCCTACGATCGGCACGCGCTGCAGGCGTTCGACGCCGGGGCGGTCGACTACCTGCTGAAGCCGGTCGAGACCGACCGCCTCGCGCAGACGGTGGCGCGCGTGAAGGCCAAGCTCGCTTCCGTCCCCACCGACCTCACGCAGATCGTCGCCGCGCTCCGCGCGCACGCGACGCCGTCGACCGCGCGGCTCCGGTGGATCAAGGCGGCCGTCGGCAAGCAGATCAGGCTGATCCCGGTCGACGACGTCGTCTACTTCCAGTCCGACACCAAGTACACGCGCGTCGTGCTCGCGCAGTCCGAGGCGCTGATCCGCACGCCGCTCAAGGACCTCGTCGCCGAGCTCGATCCGGACCGCTTCTGGCAGATCCATCGCAGCACGATCGTGAACGTCTCGCAGCTCGCGGGCGTGCTGCGCGAGGACGCCGAGCGCCAGTTCGCGCTGTTCAAGTCGCGGCCCGACAAGCTGCCGATCTCGCGCCAGTTCACCCACCTGTTCAAGCAGATGTGACGCGGCCGGCGTCGCGCTACTTGAGCACCGTCTCCTGCAGGAAGCGGATCGTCGCGTAGTAGTAGAAGTCCGCGTTCTCCTTCTTCGCGAAGCCGTGGCCCTCGTTCGCGGCGAGCAGGTACCAGACGGGCGTGCCGTTGCGGCGCGCGATCTCGACGATCTGCTCGGCCTCGGTGTACGGGACGCGGGGATCGTTCTTCCCGTGGGCGACGAACAGCGGCTTCCCGATCTTCGCCGCGTTGTTCACCGGCGAGATGCGTTCGAGGAACGCGCGCATCGCCGGGTCGCGCTCGTCGCCGTACTCGACGCGCCGGAGGTCGCGCCGGTAGGTCTCGGTGCGCTCGAGGAACGTCACGAAGTTCGCGATGCCGACGACGTCGATCGCGCCGGCGATGCGGTCGGAGTAGGTCGTCGCGACCGCGAGGCTCATGTAGCCGCCGTAGCTCCCGCCCGCGACGACGACGCGCGTCGGGTCGAGGTCGGGCTGCGTCGCGATCCAGTCGAGGAGCGCCCCGATGTCGCGGACCGAGTCCTCCCGCTTCATCCCGTTGTCGAGCGACACGAAGCTCTTGCCGTAACCGGTCGAGCCGCGCACGTTCGGCTCGATGATCGCGACGCCCAGCTCGTTCACGTAGTAGTTCCAGCGGCCGATGAAGCCGGGCCGCGCCTGGCCCTCCGGCCCGCCGTGGATCTGGATCATCACCGGGCGCCTGCCGGTGAACCGGGTGGGCGGCCGTGCGATGAAGCCGGTGATCGTCCGGCCGTCGAAGCTCTTCCATTCGATCGGCGTCTGCACGGCGAATCGCGACGCGTCCAGCCCCGCGACCTTCGACTCGGTCCAGCGCGAGACGCGGTTGGCGGCGACGTCGAGCACGTAGACGTCCCCCGGGCTCTGCGACGAGTCGAGGTTGAACGCGAGCGCGGTCGAGTCGGGTGCCACTGGACGCCGCTCACCGCGCCGATCGGAACCTGCGGTCGCGGCCGTTCGGTCCGCGTGTCGGCGTCGAAGAGCCGCAGCACGCCGACGCCGGCCTCGTTGACGACCATCGCGATCGTGCGGCCGTCGCGCGAGAGCGCGAGCTGCTCGACGTCCCAGTTCGCCGGTCCGAAGGCCTCGAGCACGCCGGTGGCGAGATCGAGGTAGCTCGCGCGCTGGAACTCGCCGTCGCGGTCGGTCGTGAGGAACAGTCCCTTGCCGTCGCGCGAGAAGTTGACTTCGGTCGACGCGACGGTTCGCGTCGGATCGGCGCCCGGCGCCGGCAGCACGCGCCGGCGTTCGCCGGTCGCGAGGTCCATCACCCAGACGTAGGTCTCGGTGACCGACCTGAACTCGCTCATCGCGAGCCGCCGGTCGTCGAACGAGAAGCTGACGTCGCCCCAACCCGTGCCCGGAAGCGTCGCGATCTTCGTCGCGCCTGCCGGGTCGAGCGGATCGACGAGCGTGACGTCGAGCGTCGGGTTCTCGCGGCGTCCGCCGGCCTTGTCGACGTCGGTGGACGCCACGAGCAATCGGTCGCGCGCGCGGTTGTACGCAAGGGGCCGATGCGTGCGCGCCGGGTCGGTGAGGAGCACCGGCTCCTTCGCCCCGGGGTCGAGCCGGTAGAGCTGCGACTGCTCGTTGCCGCCTGCGTCGCGACCGAACACCAGGACGTCGGGCTTCGCCGGCCACCACCCGCCGTCGCGCACCGGTTCGGCGAAGTCGGTGAGCTGCACCGGGTCGGCGAGCGGCGCGCGCACGTCGAAGAGCTGCGCCGTGTTCCGCGCGCGCTTCGCGACGACGAGCTCGTGCCGCACCGGGTGCCACGACGCGAGCCCGTTCGGCCGGAACTCGGTGTACGGCGCGACCTTCGCGGCCAGCGCGGCGGGGATCGGCGGGATGCCCTCGACCTTCAGGTTGGCGTTGGGAACGACGGTCTCCTGCACGTGCGCGCAGCCGGCGAGGAGCGCGAGGGCGGCGGCGAGGGCGAGGCCGGATCGGCGTACGGGGAGGCGAGGGCGCATCGGGCGGTCGCGGACGCGTCGGGGAGGGCGTGCCGCTGCTAGAATGAAGACGTCCGATTGTAGCGGCAAGCCGTCGAGGCGCCGTTCCGCACGGTCGCCCTTTCCCGTCGTTCGTCGCACGATCATGCGCCCCGTCGCCGTCTTCCGATTTTCGCGCAGCGAAGGGCCCGGCCGCTTCGGCGACTGGCTCGCCGCGTGCGGGCGCCTACCGGCTCGTCGCGCTCGACCTGGGCGAGCCGGTGCCCGCCGACCCCGCTGCCTTCGCGGGCATCGGGATGATGGGCGGCCCGATGGGCGCGAACGACGAGACGCCGTGGCGCGATCCGCTCGCCGTGCTGCTGCGCCGCGCGGTCGACGCGCGCGTGCCCGTGATCGGCCACTGCCTCGGCGGCCAGATCCTTTCGCGTGCGCTGGGCGGCGCGGTGACGAAGGCGCCCGTGACCGAGATCGGCTGGATCGACGTCGACGCGACCGACCGCGACGCCGCGCGCGAGTGGTTCGGCGGACGCGACTCGATGAACGTGTTCGAGTGGCATTACGACGCGTTCACGATCCCGCCCGGCGCCTCGCGCGTCCTGGCCAACGCCTTCAACGAGAACCAGGCCTACGTGCTCGACGACCGCCACATCGGCTTCCAGTGCCACGTCGAGATGACCCGCGAGCTGGTGACCGCCTGGTGCGACATGGCGCCCGACGAGCTTCCCGCCGTGTCGACGCCTGCGCGACAGTCCCGTGCCGACATCCTGGGCGCCCTCGACGCTCGCGTGGCGTCGCTCAACGCCCTCGCGGACGGCATCTACGCGCGCTGGGCGCGCGGCCTGGCGCACTGATGGGCGCGATCCGTCCGCTGCCGGACCTGCTCATCAACCAGATCGCGGCGGGCGAGGTCGTCGAGCGGCCGGCGGCGGCGCTGAAGGAGCTGGTCGAGAACAGCCTCGACGCGGGCGCGACGCGCATCGACGTGGACCTCGCCGGCGGCGGCATCAAGCGCATCCGCGTCGTGGACGACGGCGGGGGCATCGACCGCGAGGACCTGCCGCTCGCGGTCGCGCGGCATGCGACGTCGAAGATCGGCTCGCCCGCCGACCTCGAGGCGATCGCGACGCTGGGCTTCCGCGGCGAGGCGCTGGCGTCGATCGCGGCGGTGTCGCGGCTCGCGCTCACCTCGCGCGCGGCGGGGCGGCCGCACGCGTGGCGCATCGAGGTCGACGGCGGAACGATCGCGCCGATCGCGCCGGCGGCGCTCGCGGCGGGCACCTCGATCACGGTCGAGGAGCTCTACTTCAACACGCCCGCGCGCCGCAAGTTCCTGCGGACCGACCAGACCGAGTGGGCGCACTGCGACGAGACGTTCACGCGCATCGCGCTCGCGCATCCGGAGGTCGGGTTCACGCTGCACGCACAACGGCCGGGTCGTCCACCGGCTGCTGCCGCAGGGGCGCGCGCGGCCCGCGTCGAGGCGCTGCTGGGCGAGGCCTTCGTCCGCGGCTCGGCGCCCGTCGACGCCGAGGCCGCGGGCGTCGCGATCTCGGGCTACGCGATCCGGCCGGCGCACGCGACGAAAGGGGGCGGAGCGCAGATGCTGTTCGTGAACGGCCGCTTCGTCCGCGACCGGATGCTCGCGCACGCGCTGCGCGAGGCCTACCGCGACGTGCTGCACCACGACCGCCAGCCGTCCTATGCGCTGTGGATCACGATCGATCCGCGTCGCGTCGACGTCAACGTCCATCCGCAGAAGACCGAAGTGCGCTTTCGCGACGGCGGCGCGCTGCATCCGTTCGTGCGGAGCGCGGTCGAGCGCGCGCTCGCCGCGAGCGCGTCGGAGGCGCCCGCGGTGTCCGCCGCCGACCGTCTCGGCATCGCCGCGGCGCGCACGCCGCCGCTCGGCGGCGGTCGCTACGATGCCGGGTCGCAGCCGGTCGCGACGCAGGACGCCCTCGCGCTCGCGACCGAGCCCTCCCCCTTCTACGCGCGCCTGTTCGGCGAGCGCGGGCCCGGCGTGCCGGCGCTGCCGGACACCGGCGACGACCATCCGCTCGGCTTCGCGCTCGCGCAGCTCCACGGCGTCTACGTGCTCGCGCAGAACCGCGCGGGGCTGGTGCTCGTCGACATGCACGCGGCGCACGAGCGCATCGTCTACGAGCGGCTGAAGGGCGCGTGCTGGCGGTGCGCGTGCCGCAGCAGCCGCTGCTGGTGCCCGCGACCTTCGCCGCCGAGCCGGTGGAGATGGCGGCCGTCGAGGAGCACGCGGCGGCGCTCGACCGCCTCGGATTCTCGCTGTCGCGCTGGGGCCCTCGACGCTGGCGGTGCGCGGGCTCCCGGCGCCGCTGGCCGACGCCGACGCGGCGACGCTGGCCCGCGCGGTGCTGCACGACCTGCGCGAGTACGGCGGCAGCGACGTCCTCGACGCGCACCGCGACGAACTGCTGTCGACGATGGCCTGCCACGGTGCGGTGCGCGCCAATCGCGCACTGGCGGTGCCCGAGATGAACGCGCTGCTGCGCGAGATGGAGGCCACCGAGCGCGCCGGCCAGTGCAACCACGGCCGCCCGACCTGGTACCAGCTGACGCTCGCCGATCTGGACCGGCTGTTCATGCGCGGGCGCTGACGCGATGGTCGGGTCAGGCCGCGACGCGATGACCACGGACGCGTGCAGCGGCAGCCGGGCGCCAGGCCGGCAGATGATCGCGAAGCGGAGAACGGCGCGCCGCGCGCGGTCCTGCTGATGGGGCCGACCGCCTCGGGCAAGAGCGCGCTGGCGCTGGCGCTGGCCGAACGCTTTCCGGTCGAGATCGTCAGCGTCGACTCGGCGCAGGTCTACCGCGGCATGGACATCGGCACCGCGAAGCCCGACCGCGGCGACGCGCGCCGCGTTCCGCACCACCTGATCGACCTGATCGAGCCGACCGACGCCTACTCGGCGGCGCGTTTTTGCACCGAGGCGACCGACGCGGTGGCGGCGATCCGCGCGCGCGGCCGGCTGCCGCTGCTGGTCGGCGGCACGATGCTGTATTTCAAGGCGCTGCTGGAGGGCCTGTCCGCGCTGCCGCAGGCGCAGCGGGCGCTGGAGGTGCACGCGCTGACCGGGTCGCCGCTGTCGGCGCTGCAGGGCGCCGCCGCGCCGGCGGGCGGCGACGCGATCCTGGCGCTGGCGCTGGTGCCGGGGGATCGCGCGCGCCTGCACGCGGACATCGCGGCGCGCTTCGACGCCATGCTGGCGGCCGGGTTGGTCGACGAACTGCGGGCGCTGCGGGCGGCGCACCGGCTCGATCCCGCGTTGCCGGCGATGCGCTGCGTCGGCTACCGGCAGGCGTGGCAGTATCTCGACGGGGCGATCGACCGTGCGGCGTTGCGCGCCACCGGCATCGCCGCCACGCGCCAGCTCGCCAAGCGGCAGTTCACTTGGCTGCGCGCGCTGCCCGCGCCGGCCTTCGATCCCTGGACCGCCGGACGCTCGCGGCCGCCGTGGTCGAGCGCGGATGCCGGTCGGCGCCGCGGCGCGGCAGGATTGACCCGACGCCGGCCAGGCCGGCACGGGCGCGGCCCGGGCGGCCCGGGGCGTGCGATAATCCGTTGTTTCCACCGGCCTCACCGCCGCCAGCGCACTCATGGTCGCCCGCACACTCTACGACAAGCTTTGGGATGACCACGTCGTCCGCACCGAGTCCGACGGCACCGCGCTGCTGTACATCGATCGCCACCTGGTCCACGAGGTGACGAGTCCGCAGGCCTACGAGGGCCTCCGGCTGGCAGGGCGCAAGCCCTGGCGGGTGGCGTCGATCGTCGCCACCGCCGACCACAACACGCCGACGACGGACTGGGACCAGGGGATCCGCGATCCGATCTCGCGCACCCAGGTCGAGACGCTGGACGCCAACATCCGCGCCACCGGCGCCAAGGCCTATTTCCCGTTCCGCGATGCGCGCCAGGGCATCGTCCACGTGATCGGCCCGGAGCAGGGCGCCACGCTGCCGGGAATGACCGTCGTCTGCGGCGATTCGCACACCAGCACCCACGGCGCCTTCGCCGCGCTGGCCTTCGGCATCGGCACCTCGGAGGTCGAGCACGTGCTGGCCACCCAGTGCCTGCTGATGAAGAAGTCCCGTTCGCTGCTGATCCGCGCCGACCATGCCTCGCCGCCGGCGTGACGGCGAAAGACCTGGTGCTGGCGATCATCGGCCGCATCGGCACCGCCGGCGGCACCGGCCACGCGATCGAGTTCGGCGGCAGCGCCGATCCGCGCGCTGTCGATGGAAGGCCGGATGACCGTCTGCAACATGGCGATCGAGGCGGGCGCGCGCGCCGGCATGGTGGCGGTCGACGACACGACGCTCGCCTATCTCAAGGGACGGCCGTTCGCGCCGAGCGGCGAACTCTGGGATCGCGCGGTCGCCCGCTGGCGCACGCTCGCAAGCGACGAAGCCGGTGCGGCCTTCGACGGCACCGTGGTCATCGACGCCGCGGCGATCGTCCCGCAGGTGACCTGGGGGACGTCGCCGGAGATGGTCACCGGAATCGACGGCCGCGTGCCGGACCCCGACCGCGAGAAGGACGCGACGCGGCGCGACGGCATCGCGAAGGCGCTCGCGTACATGGCGCTCACGCCCAACACCGCGATCGCCGACATCCGCCTCGACAAGGTGTTCATCGGCTCGTGCACCAACTCGCGGATCGAGGACCTGCGCGCCGCCGCCGCGGTCGCGCGCGGCCGGCGGGTCGCGGCGAACGTGAAGCTCGCGATGGTGGTGCCCGGATCGGGGCTGCGTGAAGGCGCAGGCCGAGCGCGAGGGGCTCGACCGCATCTTCCGCGACGCCGGCTTCGACTGGCGCGAGCCGGGCTGCTCGATGTGCCTGGCGATGAACGACGACCGGCTCGAGCCCGGCGAGCGCTGCGCGTCGACGTCGAACCGCAATTTCGAGGGCCGCCAGGGCAACGGCGGCCGCACGCACCTGGTCAGCCCGGCGATGGCGGCGGCCGCGGCGATCGCCGGCCATTTCGTCGACGTTCGTCGACTGCGTGCGCAACAACTCAAGGAGAGGATCCATGCGACAAGCTCGCAGCGCTGCTGGCCCTGGCCGGCTTCGCCGTCGTCGTCGCCGGCTGCAACACGATCGAGGCGCCGGCAAGGACGTCAAGGCGGGCGGCCCGCCATCGAGACGGCCGCCGACCAGGCGAAGCCGAAGTGATCCGCATGGAGCCGTTTCGCGTGCTGACCGGGAATCGTCGTCCCGCTCGACCGGGCGAACGTCGACACCGATGCGATCATTCCCAAGCAGTTCCTGAAGTCGATCAAGCGGTCGGGCTTCGGGCCGAACCTGTTCGACGCCTGGCGCTACCTCGATCACGGCGAGCCGGGCATGGACAACGCGAAGCGTCCGCTCAATCCGGACTTCGTGCTGAACGAGCCGCGCTACCGCGGCGCGCAGATCCTGCTCGCGCGCCGCAACTTCGGCTGCGGCAGCTCGCGCGAGCACGCCCCCTGGGCGCTCACCGACTTCGGCTTCCGGGCGCTGATCGCGCCGTCGTACGCCGACATCTTCTTCAACAACTGCTACAAGAACGGGCTGCTGCCGATCGTGCTCGGCGAGTCCGAGGTCGCGCGGCTGTTCGACGCGACGCTGGCGTTCCCGGGGTTCTCGCTCACGATCGACCTCGAGCGGCAGACGGTCGCCTCGGCCGACGGCAGCCTGACCTTCGGTTTCGACGTCGAGCCCTTCCGCAAGCACTGCCTGCTGCACGGCCTCGACGACATCGGCCTCACGCTGCAGCACGCCGACGCCATCCGTGCGTTCGAGGCCCGGCGGCTCGCCGACCAGCCGTGGCTCAGGCCTGACGCCGGGAACGGCCGACACCATGAAGATCGCGTTGCTCCCCGGCGACGGCATCGGCCCCGAGATCGTGCGCGAAGCCGTCAAGGTCCTCGAATTCCTGCGCCGCGACGGCCTCGCGATCGAGACCGAGTCCGCGCCGATCGGCGGCGCGGGCCACGACGCGGCCGGCCATCCGCTGCCCGACGCGACGCTGGCGCTCGCGCAGTCCGCCGACGCGGTGCTGCTCGGCGCCGTCGGCGGGCCGCAGTACGACACGCTGCCGCGCGAGCTCCGGCCCGAGCAGGGCATCCTCGGCATCCGCAAGGCGATGGGGCTCTTCGCGAACCTGCGCCCGGCGCTGCTCTACCCCGAGCTCGCCGCGGCGTCGTCGTTCAAGCCCGAGGTCGTCGCCGGGCTCGACCTCATGATCGTCCGCGAGCTGACCGGCGACATCTACTTCGGCCAGCCGCGCGGACGGCGCAAGAACGCCGCCGGCGAGGACGAGGGCTTCGACACCATGCACTACAGCGTCTCCGAGATCGAGCGCATCGCGCGCGTCGGCTTCGAGACCGCGCGCCGGCGCGGCAAAAAGCTCTGCTCGGTCGACAAGGCCAACGTGCTCGACACCAGCATGCTGTGGCGCGAGGTCGTCACCGCGCTCGGCCGCGACTACCCGGACGTCGAACTCTCGCACATGTACGTCGACAACGCGGCGATGCAGCTCGTCAAGCGGCCGAAGCAGTTCGACGTCATCGTCACCGGCAATCTCTTCGGCGACATCCTGTCCGACGAGGCGTCGATGCTCGCCGGCTCGATCGGGATGCTGCCCTCCGCGTCGCTCGATGCCGCCGCCAAGGGCCTCTACGAGCCGATCCACGGCTCCGCGCCCGACATCGCCGGCCGCGACCTCGCCAACCCGCTGGCGACGATCCTGTCGCTGGCGATGATGTTCCGCCACACGTTCGAGTCGGCCGCGCATCGAGGTCGCGGACCGGGGCCCCCGCCCCGCCCCCCCCCCCCCGCCCCCCCCCCGCCCGCGACATCGGGCCGCGGGCGTGGGCGACGCGGTGGTCGCCGCGCTGCCTGACCCAGGGACGCCGGCGGGATCGCGCCCCGGGCGAAGCGACCGTGGGCACGACCGCCGATGGGCGCCGCCGTGGTGGCGCGCGCTGGCGCTCAAGACACCAGCCCGACCTGCAGCCAAGCCCAGCGGCGAGGGGATGACAATGCGTGTCGGATTCGTCGGTTGGCGCGGCATGGTCGGCTCGGTGCTCGTCCAGCGAATGCTGGAAGAGCGCGACTTCGAGCTGATCGATCCGGTCTTCTACTCCACCTCCAGCGCGGGCGGCGCCGGGCCGTCGATCGGCAAGGCGACGGGGACGCTGCTCGACGCGAACGACCCGAAGGCGTTCGCCGGCCTCGACGCGATCGTCACCTGCCAGGGCGGCGACTGGACCAACGCGATGCACCCGAAGCTCCGCGCGGCGGGCTGGTCCGGCCAGTGGATCGACGCGGCGAGCGCGCGCTGCGGATGAAGGACGACGCCGTCATCATCCTCGACCCGGTCAACCGCGACGTCATCGACGCGGCGCTCGCCCGCGGCGTGAAGAACTACATCGGCGGCAACTGCACGGTCAGCCTGATGATGATGGCGCTGGCGGGGCTGTTCCAGCGCGACCTGATCGAGTGGATGACCTGCATGACGTACCAGGCCGCGTCCGGCGCCGGCGCGCAGAACATGCGCGAGCTGCTCGCCCAGATGGGCGAGGCGCACCTCGCGGCGAAGGCGCTGCTCGAGGCCCCGGGGTCGTCGATCCTCGACATCGACCGCGAGGTCGCCGGCATCCTGCGCGACCCGGCGTTTCCCAGGCAGTATTTCGGCGTGCCGCTGGCCGGCAGCCTCATTCCCTGGATCGACAAGGACCTCGGCAACGGCATGAGCCGCGAGGAGTGGAAGGGCGGCGCCGAGCTCAACAAGATCCTCGGCCGCGAAAGCCGGCCGATTCCGGTCGAGTCGATCTGCGTGCGCATCGGCGCGATGCGCTGCCACTCGCAGGCGATCACGATGAAGCTGCGGGAGGACCTGCCGCAGGCCGAGATCGAGAAGCTGATCGCAGGCGCCAACGAGTGGGTGCGCCTCGTGCCCAACACGCGCGACGAGAGCATCCGCCGCCTGACCCCGGCCGCGGTGACCGGGAAGCTCGAGATCGCCGTGGGGCGCGTGCGCAAGCTCGCGCTGGGTCCGGGTACCTCGGCGCGTTCACCGTCGGCGATCAACTGCTGTGGGGCGCTGCCGAGCCGCTGCGGCGGATGCTGCGCATCCTGCTCGAACGCTGACGCGCGAACCGCCGGTCGTGCCGGCTTCGCCGGCGCGGGCTGGTTCTTTTCGGCGGTTCCGGCGCGGCTCGCCGGCCACGCAGGTTTTGCGCATGTTTTATGCGTCGAGCAAGCGTCGCGCGGGGCCGCTGTTCCCGCATGGGACGCGCAGGCCGACAGGTGTTGTGGCGTCCCCGCGCCGGCCCCAAGCTGGTGGCGGTGGCAACTGGACGCCGGGTTGCGGCCTCCGCGGGTCCGCCGGCCGGGTGGCGCCCGGCGGCGGCCGGCCAAAAGCCAAGCTAATACCGGGGTTTAGCTTGCACCGCTAAACCCATGATGTTATGTTTGCTTGGGCAAAACGCATCTCGGCGAGGGGACGGCATGCGGCCAAACCGATCTTCCATTTGACCTTCTGGCGGCGCGCCTGGTGCTGGCTGGTGCCGTGCAGGCGCTGGGGTTGGGCCGGCTGACCGTCGAGTCGGCGCTCGGGCAGCCGCTTTCGGCGCGGATCGACCTCACCTCCGCGTCGCGGGAGGAACTCGACACGCTGACCGCGCAGATCGCCGACCCCCGCTCTATCGCCAGAACAATCTCGCCTACGCGCCGGTGCTGGCGCGCGCCCGGGTCGCGATCGAGCGCAGCGCCAGCGGGCAGACCTATCTGCTGGTGTCGACGCCCACCAGCGTCAACGAGCCCTACCTCGACCTGATGGTCGAGGTCAACTGGGCGTCGGGCCGCGTGGTGCGCGAGTACACGTTCCTGCTCGATCCGCCCGGCGTGGCCGCGTTCCCGCGCCGGCGGTCGAGCCGGTCACGCCGGCGCAGGCGGCGCCCGCACGGCCCCGGCACCGCGGCCGCCGCGCCGGCGCCGCGCGCGCGCGCCGCCGACCGTCGCCGCGGGCGAGGGGGTCACCGTCAGGCGCGGCGACACGCTTTCCAAGATCGCGAACGAGGTCAAGCCGCGCGTCGGTCACGCTCGAACAGATGCTGGTCGCGCTGTTCAAGACCAACGCCGGCGCGTTCGACGGCAGCAACATGAATCGCCTGCGCTCGGGGGCGATCATCACGATGCCGGCCGCCGAGGAAGCCGGCGCCACGCCGGCGCAGGAAGCCGCGCGTCGTGCGCGTGCAGGCGTCCGATTGGCGCGGCTATCGCGACCGCATCGCCGCGTCCGCGCCCAAGGCCGAAGGCACCGGCCGCGCGGCCGCCGGCAGGATCGGCACCGCGGTCGAGGAGAAGACGCCGGCCGCGCGGCCGGGCGCGACCAGCTCCAGGTCTTTCGCCAGGCCGCGGCGGGCCAGGGCGGCGGCCGCCGAGGAGGCCGTGGCGCGCGACCAGGCGCTTCGCGGGAGCGCAGGTGCGTATCGCCGCTCTCGAGAAGACGATCCAGGACCTGCAGCAGGCCGTCGCAGCTCAAGAGCACGTCGATGGCGCAGGTCCAGGCGCAGGCCGACGTGGCCACGGGGAAGGCCGCTCCGGCCCCGCTCCCGCCGCCCGGCGCCGGTCGCGCCGGCGCCGGCGCCCAGCCAAGGCACCGGAGACCAGGCCCTGGCCGGCCGCCGGGCGCAGCCGCCGAAGGCCGAGCCGCCGAAGGCCGAGCCGGTGAAGGCCGAGCCGCCCAAGGCCGAAGCGCCGAAGGCCGAGCCGCCGAAGGTCGAGGCGCCGAAGGGCCGAAGCGCCGGCCGCGCCGAAGGCCCCCAGTGCCGCCGCCCAAGCCCGCCGAACCCTCGTTCCTCGACGACCTCTTTGCCAACGTTTCACCGTGGGCGATCGGCGGAGGCGCGCTCGCGATCCTCGCCGGCATCGCCGCGCTCGTGGCGATGCGCCGCCGCAAGACGACGAAGTTCGAGGACAGCATCATCTCGGGCACCGACATCAAGACCAACACGGTGTTCGGCTCGACCGGCGGCGGCGTCGTCAACACGGGCGACAACTCGCTCGCGACCGATTTCAGCCGCGAGGGTCTCGGCAACATCGACACCGACGAAGTCGATCCGATCGCCGAGGCCGAGGTCTACCTCGCCTACGGGCGCGACGCGCAGGCCGAGGAGATCCTGAAGGACGCGCTCAAGAAGGATCCGCAGCGCCAGGAGATCTACCTCAAGCTCCTCGAGATCCACGCGCAGCACAACAAGCCGTCGGCGTTCGAGACCGTGGCCGCCGAGCTGTTCTCGGTTTCGCAGGGTCAGGGCGAGACCTGGCAAAAGGCGGTGGCGCTGGGTCGTCAGCTCGATCCGTCGAATCCGATGTTTGCCGAACGGGCGGGGCGCCCCGCGGCCGCCGCGGCGGGTGCCGCGAGGCACGTTCACGGTGAGCAGCGACTACAAGCCCGCGGCGCCGAAGGGCGACAAGGGCTTCGACCTCGGACTCGACGAGGAAATCTCGCTCGCGCCGTCGTCGGGAGCGGCGCCCAGGCCGATGGACGACACGTTCGGCGACGACACGATCATCCACCAGCCGAAGTCGCCAGCGACGTCGGGCGGCATGAAGGCCGCGGCGGTTGGCGCCCGCGGCGCCGGGGCGCGGCGGCCTGCCGCCGCGGCGATGGCGCGGCGGCGGCGCAGGCGGCGCCGACAAGGTCGACATGTCGCCGACAAGGTCGAGCGCGGCGGAGCCAAGTTCGGCCTCGACTTCCATCTCGACGAGTCCGAGAAGCCGGCGCCGATGAGGCCTAGGCCGAGCCGGCGCTTGCGACGGCGACCGTGGCGGCAGGCCGCCCGCGAGACCGCGCGCGGCCGGCGGCGGCGCTCGAGCTCGACAAGCTCGACCTGTCGTTCGACCCGGACAAGGCGACCTTCGAGGATCCGACGCCCTCGGTGCTCGACGGGCAGTGGCACGACGCCGCGACGAAGCTCGACCTCGCGAAGGCCTACCAGGAGATGGGCGACGTCGAAGGCGCCCGCGAGATCCTGCAGGAAGTGCTGCACGAGGGCGACGACGAACAGAAGAAGGAAGCGCAGGCGATCATCGCGAAGCTCGGCTGATCGCGACGCCTCCGAGCGACGGCGGGCCTGCGGGTCCGCCGTTTTCGCTGGACGACCGCGATGCGACCCGTTACCTGGCGGCGCCGTCCGGCGCCTTGCACTCGCGGTCCATGGCGAGCTCGGTCAATCGCGCGAAGCGCGGATTCTCGGACATCGCGCGCTCGAAGTCCTCGGCGCTCGCGATGATCGCCGCGTCGCGGCGCGGTCGCAGCGCGGCTTGTTCCGCGGCTTGCCTCGTGCCCATGGCCGCCTGGGCCTGCCCACGCGGCGGCGATGGCGGCAGCGGCGAAGCCCGGCATCGCCAGGCTCGCGCCCACTGGGCGCGCCCAGCGCGAACGATCCGGCGCGAACGGTCATCTCGCCCGCTTGGCGTCCACCGAGCGCGGTCCCCTCCGCGACGGCGGCGTCCGCCTTGCCGGCACCGGTGTCGGACAGGACGTCGCCTCCCAGCGCGGTCATCTCGGCGAAGATCGCCTCGCACGACAGTTGCTCGTCCCCGGGGCGACGCGCCGACGGATCGGCGGCGGACGCCCGCTGGCGTTCCGCGGTCCCGGCCATGCCGAGCATCGCCTTGCACGCTTGCACCGACATCGGGGCGTTCGGGATGCCGGCGAGGCCATCGCAGGCGTCGTTCGCCTCGGCGAGCTCGGCGGGGGACAGCGTCGGCATGCCGCCCGGAGACTGGGCGGCCGCATCGCTCCCTGCCACTGCACGGGCGAGGACGAGGACCGCTGAGTACCGCGGTGCGCGCCGGCCGATCCGATGCGGGCCCCATCTTGGCACGTCGCTCGCGCCGTCTGACCCGGTCTGCCGGGCGGCCCCGTGCCCGGCACCGGGGCGCCTGCCGCCCGATGTGCGATCCTCGCGCGCATGCGTCTCGCCCTCGCCCTCGAGTACGACGGCCGCGACTTCTGCGGCTTCCAGTCGCAGCCGTCCGGATGCGGCGTCCAGGACGCGCTCGAGCGCGCGTTGAGCGAGATCGCGCAGCGCGAGCTGAAGGCCGTCGCCGCAGGGCGCACCGACGCGGGCGTGCACGCGACCTCGCAGGTCGTGCACGCGGACGTCCCCGACGACCGGCCGCTGACCGCGTGGGTGCGCGGCGTCAACGCCCATCTGCCGTCCTCGGCCGCCGTGCTGTGGGCGCACCCGGTGACCGACGACTTCCACGCGCGCTTCGCCGCGACCGCCCGCCACTACGCCTACGCGTTGCTCGCGCGCCCCGAGCGCCCGGGCTCCTGAGCGGACGGGTCGGTTGGTATCATCGCCCGCTAGACGTCGCCGCGATGCGCGCGGGGGCGGCGCTCCTCACGGGTCACCATGACTACTCGTCGTTCCGCGCGGCCGAGTGCCAGGCGAAGTCCCCGATGAAGACGGTGCACCGCCTGGACGTGTCGGCGTCGGGCGACCTCGTGCGCTTCGACGCGTCGGCCGACGCGTTCCTGCACCACATGGTGCGCAACGTCGTGGGCGCCCTGGTCGCGGTCGGCGCGGGCAAGGCGAAGCCCGGCTGGATCGGCGAGCTCCTCGCGGCGCGCGATCGCACGAAGGGGCCGCCCACGTTCGCGCCCGACGGCCTCTACCTCACCGGCGTCGACTACGACGCGAGCTTCGGGTTGCCGCCGACGCGGCGCGACCTCGTGCTCCCGGGCGCGTGACGCGATGCGCACGCGCGTCAAGATCTGCGGGATCACGCGTGTCGAGGACGCGCTCGCCGCCGCGAGCGCGGGCGCCGACGCGATCGGCTTCGTCTTCTGGCGCGGGACGCCGCGCTGCGTCGACCACGACCTCGCGCGGTCGATCGCCGCCGCGCTGCCGCCGTTCGTGTCGACCGTCGGCCTGTTCGTCGACCCGGTGGCCGACGAGGTGCGCGCCGCGCTCGACGCGGTCCCGCTCTCGATCCTCCAGTTCCACGGCCACGAGCCCGCCGCGCTCTGCCGCGCGTTCGGCCGCCCCTACCTCAAGGCGATCCCGGTGGCGCCGGGGACCGATTTGCTAGAATCGGCGGCGCGCTATGGCGACGCGGCAGGCATCCTGCTCGACGCGCCGCCGGCGGACGGGTTGCCCGGCGGAACCGGACGGACGTTCGACTGGGATCGATTGCGCGCGCCGCTGCCGTTGCCGCTCGTGCTGTCGGGGGGGTTGAGCGCCGCGAACGTCGGCGAGGCGATTCGTCGCTTCGCGCCGTGGGCGGTGGACGTGTCGTCCGGCGTCGAGAGGATCGACGCCCAGGGCAAGCCCGTGAAGGGCATCAAGGACGCGGCGCGCATCGCCGCGTTCGTCGCCGAGGTACGCAATGCAGATGTACGACCTGCCTGACGCGCGCGGCCACTTCGGCCCCTACGGTGGCGTGTTCGTCGCCGAGACGCTGATCCGCGCGCTCGACGAGCTGAAGGCGCAGTACGAGGGCGCGCGGCTCGATCCGGCGTTCAAGACCGAGTTCGAGCGCGAGCTCAAGCACTACGTCGGGCGTCCGTCGCCCGTCTACCACGCCGAGCGCTGGTCCCGCGAGCTCGGCGGCGCGCAGATCTGGCTGAAGCGCGAGGACCTGAACCACACCGGCGCGCACAAGATCAACAACTGCATCGGCCAGGCGCTGCTGGCGCGCCGCCTGGGCAAGCCGCGCGTGATCGCCGAGACCGGGGCGGGACAGCACGGCGTCGCGACCGCGACGGTCGCCGCGCGCTACGGGCTCGAGTGCGTCGTCTACATGGGCAGCGAGGACGTCAAGCGGCAGGCGCAGAACGTCTTCCGCATGAAGCTCCTCGGCGCCACGGTCGTGCCGGTCGAGTCGGGATCGAAGACGCTCAAGGACGCCCTGAACGAGGCGATGCGCGACTGGGTCACCAACGTCGAGTCGACGTTCTACATCATCGGCACCGTCGCGGGTCCGCACCCCTATCCGATGATGGTGCGCGACTTCCAGAGCGTGATCGGCCGCGAGTGCATCACGCAGATGCCGGAGGCCGCGGGACGGCAGCCGGACGTCGTGATCGCCTGCGTCGGCGGCGGCTCGAACGCGATGGGCATCTTCCATCCGTACATCGCGCACGAGCAGGTGAAGCTCGTCGGCGTCGAGGCGGCCGGCGAGGGCATCGACTCCGGCAGGCACGCGGCGTCGCTGATCGCGGGGCGCCCCGGCGTGCTGCACGGCAACCGCACCTACCTGCTGCAGGACGCCGACGGCCAGATCGTCGAGACGCACTCGGTGTCGGCGGGGCTCGACTATCCGGGCGTCGGCCCCGAGCACGCGTGGCTCAAGGACTCGGGCCGCGCGCACTACGTCGGGATCACCGACGACGAGGCGCTCGCCGCGTTCCACACCTGCTGCCGCGTCGAGGGCATCATCCCGGCGCTCGAATCGGCGCACGCGCTCGCCTACGCGTCGAAGCTCGCGCCGACGCTCCCGAAGGACAGGATCCTGCTGGTCAACCTCTCGGGCCGGGGCGACAAGGACATGAACACGGTCGCCGAGCGCTCGGGGCTGAAGTTCTACTGCCGCCCCGAGTGCGATCCGGCGCGGCGCTGAGCCCATGGCGACCAACCGCATCGACGCCACGTTCACCCGCCTGCGCGCGGCGGGGCGCACCGCGCTCATTCCCTACGTCACGACCGGCGATCCGTCGCTCGAGGCGACGCTCGACGTCATGCGCGCGCTCGTCATGGGCGGCGCCGACGTGATCGAGCTCGGCGTGCCGTTCTCCGACCCGATGGCGGACGGCCCGGTGATCCAGCGCGCCTCCGAGCGCGCGCTCGCGAACGGCACGGGCCTGAAGGACGTTCTCGCGGTCGTGCGCGCGTTCCGCGACCGGAACGCGACGACGCCGATCGTGCTGATGGGCTACGCGAACCCGATCGAGGCGATGGGGCTGGGCGTCTTCGCCGACCGCGCCCGCGACGCGGGCGTCGACGGCGTGCTGGTCGTCGACTACCCGCCGGAGGAAGCGGGGGACTTCGCGAAGCAGCTCGACGAGCGCGGGATCGCGCCGATCTTCCTCGTCGCGCCCACGACGCCCGAGCCGCGCATCGACGCGGTTGCCGCGCTCGCCCGCGGCTACGTCTACTACGTGTCCCTCAAGGGCGTGACCGGCGCCGGACACCTCGACACCGCCGAGGTCGCGCGCAAGGTCGCCGAGATCCGCCGCCACGTGAAGCTGCCGGTCGGCGTCGGGTTCGGCATCCGCGACGCCGCGAGCGCGCAGGCGATCGCCGCGCACGCCGACGCGGTCGTCATCGGCAGCCGCATCATCCAGGAAATCGAAGGCGGCCCGCCGTCGGGAGCCGCGGAGCGCGCGGGCGCGTGGATCGCGACGATCCGCCGCGCGCTCGACGACATGCCCGCGAAACAGGCGGCGTAGACGCCAGGGCCAACCGGGGAGACACCACGATGAGTTGGCTGCAGAAGCTCCTGCCTCCGCGCATCAAGAGCACCCCCGGGTCGCGCAAGCAGGCGATGCCCGAGGGGCTCTGGGTGAAGTGCGCCGCGTGCGAGGCGGTGCTCTACCGCACCGACCTCGAGAAGAACCTCTCGGTGTGCCCGAAGTGCGGGCACCATTCGCGCGTCGGGGCGCGTGCGCGCATCGACCAGCTGCTCGATCCCGAGGGCCGGTTCGAGATCGGGTCCGAGGTCCTGCCGATCGACTCGCTCAAGTTCAAGGACCAGAAGAAGTATCCGGAGCGCCTCGCCGCCGCGCTCGAGGAGACCGGAGAGACCGACGCGCTCGTCGTGATGCAGGGAAGCATCGCGAGCGTGCCGCTCGTCGTCGCGGCGTTCGAGTTCGAGTTCATGGGCGGATCGATGGGGTCGGTTGTCGGCGAGCGCTTCGTCCGGGGCGTGCGTGTCGCCTACGAGAACCGCGTGCCGTTCGTCTGCATCTCCGCCTCCGGCGGCGCGCGGATGCAGGAAGGCGTCAATTCGCTGTTCCAGATGGCGAAGACGACCGCCGCGCTGCAGGAGCTCGCCAAGGCGCGGCTGCCGTTCGTCTCGCTGCTGACCGATCCGACGATGGGCGGCGTCTCGGCGTCGTTCGCCTTCGTCGCCGATCTCGTGATCGCCGAGCCCGGCGCGCTGATCGGCTTCGCCGGTCCGCGCGTGATCGAGCAGACGGTGCGCGAGAAGCTGCCCGAAGGCTTCCAGCGTTCGGAGTTCCTGCTCGAGAAGGGCGCTGTCGACATGATCGTCGACCGCCGCTCGCTGCGCGACGAGCTGCCGCGCCTGCTCGCGCTGCTCACGCGCGCGCCCGCGCCCACGGCCTGACCGCCGCTCGCTCGGCGTGACGCCGCTCGCCTCCGACGGGCGCATCGCGATCCGCCGCATCCTCGACGAGCCCCTCCCGGGATCCCCGCTTGACCGCACCGCTCCGCGAGGGACGCCCGCGCGACCTCGCCGGCTGGCTCGCCTATCTCGAGACGCTCCATCCGAAAGCGATCGCGATGGGGCTCGACCGCGTGCGCGCGGTGCTCGCGCGGCTCGACGCGGCGATCGCCTGCCCGGTCGTCACCGTCACCGGCACGAACGGCAAGGGATCGACCTCGGCAATGATCGAGGCGGTGATGCGCGCCGCCGGCTGGCGGACCGGACTCTACGCGTCGCCGCACCTGATGCGCTACAACGAGCGCGTTCGCATCGCGGGGCAGGAGGCCACCGACGAGGCGCTGGTCGCCGCGTTCGACGCGGTCGAGGACGCGCGGACGAGCGACGGGCCGCCGGTGCCGCTCACCTACTTCGAGTTCGGCACGCTCGCGGCGCTCCTGCTGTTCGCGCGAAGCTCGCCCGACGTGCTCGTCCTCGAGGTGGGCCTGGGCGGGCGCCTCGACGCGGTCAACGCGATCGACGCGGACGTGGCGATCGTCACGAGCGTCGACGTCGACCACCGCGAGTTCCTCGGCGACACGCGCGAGGCGATCGGCCGCGAGAAGGCGGGGATCTTCCGCGCGGGACGGGTCGCCATCTGCGGGGACCCGGATCCCCCGCGATCGCTCCTCGACGAGGCTGCGCGCGTCGGTGCGCGGCTCTACGTGGCGGGACGCGACTTCACCGCGACCGCCGAGGGCACGCAGTGGCGCTACCGCGGACCGGGCAGCGAGCGCTTCGGACTCCCGCATCCGGCGCTGCGCGGCGCCTACCAGCTCGGGAACGCGGCGTGCGCGATCGCGGCGATCGACGCGCTGCGCGACCGGCTTCCGGTGAGCGCGGGCGCGCTGCGCGACGGGCTCGTCGGCGTCGAGCTTCCGGGCCGCTTCCAGGTGCTGCCCGGGCGTCCGACGCGCGTGCTCGACGTCGCGCACAATCCGCACGCGGCGCGCGCGCTCGCATCGTGCCTCGCGTCGATGGGCTACCACGCGCAGACCCACGCCGTGGTCGGGATGCTCGCGGACAAGGACATCGACGGCGTCGTCGCCGCGCTGCGCGGGCAGGTCGATCGCTGGACCGTGGCGCCGCTCCCGGGGCCGCGTGGCGCGTCGGCGCAGGTGCTCGAGGATGCGCTCGCGCGGGCCGGCGTGCCGCCGGCGGCGGTGCGCACCGCGCCCGACGTCGCGAGCGCCTGGCGGGCGGCGGTCGACGCGGCGGGCGAGGCTGATAGAATCGTCGCCTTCGGTTCGTTCCTCACGGTGGCCGCCGCACTCGCGGCGGACCGGTGAACGGGCGAACCCCAGGCAATGGCCGAGCCCGCCGACCTCAATCTCGACGAACTGAAACGCCGCGGGCGCCGTCGCCTGATCGGCGCGATCGTGCTCGCGCTCGTCGCGGCCGTCGTCGTGCCGATGCTGCTGGAGAGCGAGCCGCGGCCGCTGGGCGAGGACGTGTCGGTCCGCATCCCGCCGGTCGACGAAGGCAAGTACGTCAGCAAGATCGCCGAGGGACGGACGAAGCAGGATGCGGCGAAGCCCGCGACCCGGGCGCCTGCGCCGGCCGCGCCCCCCGGCAGCCTCCGGGTGGCGGCGTCCCGGCCGGCCCGCGGCAGGCTGCGCCCGGACACGGCGCCCGTCCCGGCGACGCCGCCGGTGCAGGACGCGGCACCGCGCAAGTCCCTGGCGGACGCGGAGAAGGCGATGCTCGCGCCGGGTGCAGGCGCCACGTCCGCGCCGCCGAAGTCGAACGGCAACGGCGCGAAGGCCGCCGACACGGCGAAGGCAGCGGAGCCCGCCGCGGCGAAGTCGCCCGCGCCGGCAAGAGCCGAGGCGCCCTCGAAGCCGCCCGATTCGACCGCGCCCTCCACTCGCGAGGGATTCGCCGTGCAGCTCGCCGCCTTCTCCGACGACAAGGGCGCGAACGCGCTGTCGAACAAGCTGAAGCGCGCGGGCTACCCGGCGTTCACCGAGGCGATCTCGACGAGCCGCGGCACGCTCTGGCGCGTGCGCGTGGGGCCCTACCCGACGCGCGAGGCGGCCGCGCAGTCGCGCGACAAGCTCAAGGCCGAGGGCCACGCCGGCATCGTCGTCCCGGCGAAATGACCTTCGGGCCGCATCCGTGACCGCGCTCGACGTCTGCGCGATCGCCGTCGTCGCGATCTCGATCCTGTTCGCCTACGCGCGCGGGGTCATCCGGTCGCTGATCGGCACGGCCGCGTGGGTCGTCGGGTTCGTCGCGGCGCTCGCGTTCACGCCGGCGCTCGGCGCGACGCTCCCGTCGATGCCCGACGCGCCGTTTCTCCCCTACGTGATCTCGTTCGTCGCGATCTTCGTCGCGGCGCTCGTCGTCGGCGCGCTCGTCGCGTGGCCGTTGCGCGCGGTCGTGCGCAAGGCGGGCATGGGATTCGTCGATGCGTCGCTCGGCGCGACGTTCGGGCTCGTGCGCGGACTCGCGCTCATGGTCGCGTTCGCGCTCGTCGCGGGCGTCACGGGCTTCGCGCAGCGCGATTGGTGGCAGAATGCGTTCCTCGCGCCGTCGCTGACGTCGGGTGCCATGGCCTTGAGGCCCTGGCTGCCCCACGCCTGGGCGGAGCGGCTCGATTTTTCGCCCACGGACCCGGCGCCGGTCGCGCCGAGGGCAACGAAAAGGCCTGACCCATGTGCGGCATCGTCGGCGCCGTCTCGCGCGCGCCGGTCAACCAGCTCCTCTACGACGGGCTCATGCTCCTGCAGCACCGGGGGCAGGACGCGGCCGGGATCGTGACGAGCGAAGGCAACGTGTTCCACATGCACAAGGGCCCCGGCTACGTCCGCGACGTGTTCAGGACGCGCAACATGCGCGACCTGACCGGCAGCGCGGGCATCGGCCACTGCCGGTACCCGACCGCCGGCAGCGCGTACTCGGACCTCGAAAGCCAGCCGTTCTACGTGAACGCGCCGTTCGGCATCACGCTCGGCCACAACGGCAACCTGACCAACAGCGAGGCGCTGAAGCGCGAGCTGTTCCAGCTCGACTTCCGGCACGTCAACACGAACAGCGACAGCGAGGTGCTGCTGAACGTGCTCGCCCTCGAGCTCGAGCGCGCCGCCCAGCACCACCGTCTCGATCCGGAAGCGATCTTCCGGGCGGTGGCCGGCGTGCACCGTCGCTGCCGCGGCGCCTACGCGATCGTCGCGATGATCGCGGGCTACGGCATGCTCGCGTTCCGCGACCCGTACGGCATCCGGCCGCTGGTGATCGGCGTGGCCGAAGCGCCGGGCGGTCCCGAGTACATGGTCGCGTCCGAGTCGGTGGCGCTCGAGGCCTGCGGCTTCCGGGTGCTGCGCGACGTGGACCCGGGCGAGGCGATCTACGTCGACTTCGCCGGGACGATGCACGCTCGCCAGTGCGCCGAGTCGCCGCGGCTCGTGCCGTGCATCTTCGAGTTCGTCTACCTCGCGCGCCCCGACAGCGTGATCGACGGGACCAGCGTCTACGAGTCGCGCATCCACATGGGCGCGGCGCTGGCGCGCCGCATCCGCGCGATGCCCGAGGCGCAGGACGTCGACGTCGTGATCCCGATCCCCGACTCGAGCCGGCCCTCCGCCATGCAGCTCGCGAACGATCTCTCGCTCACCTACCGCGAGGGCTTCGTCAAGAGCCGCTACATCGGCCGGACGTTCATCATGCCGGGGCAGGCGATGCGCAAGAAGAGCGTGCGCCAGAAGCTCAACCCGATCGGCATGGAGTTCGCCGGCAAGGTCGTGCTGCTGGTCGACGACTCGATCGTGCGCGGCACGACGTCGCGCGAGATCGTCCAGATGGCGCGCGACGCGGGAGCGCGCAAGGTCTACTTCGCGTCGGCGAGCCCCCCGGTCCGCTTCCCGAACGTCTACGGCATCGACATGCCGACGCAGCACGAGCTGGTCGCCCACGGCCGGACGCACGACGAGATCTCGCGCGAGATCGGCGCGGACCTGCTCATCTACCAGGAACTCGACGCGCTCAAGTCCGCGGTGCGCGCCGCGAATCCGCGCCTGTCGGAGTTCGAGGCGTCGTGCTTCGACGGCCGGTACGTCACCGGCGACGTGACGCCCGAGTACCTCGCGCGGCTCGCCGGCACGCGGCACGAGGGGCGCGGCGACCCGGGACGCGACGACGACCGCGGCGGGCCGTCGGCCTAGCCCCCCCGACGCGTCGCCAGGAAGCCACCGCGGACCCCGGCCTCACGATGAGCGACACGGACGCCAGCGAGCAGCGATGACGACGATCGAGTCCTTCTTCGTGCTGGCGGCGCTGGTCGTGTTCGTCGGCATCCTCGTGTGGCGGCGCGACATCAGGTCGGGACGCATCCCGCGGCCGAAGCGGCGGGTGCCGTCGATGTCGTTGCGCGAGCGGCTGGGCGACACCGGGTTCCGGAAAGAGGCGTCGGTTGCGGCGTCGCTGAGCGCCGGCGCCAGGGTGGTGAACTCGACGGCGGGCACGCCGAAGGCGGCAGGCGGGGGCGTGAGCGACCGCGGCGAAGGCGGCGGGAGCTGAGGCAGGGGCCCGGATTGACCGGGCCGCGCGGTTGGGTTATCCTTTCTTCGCGCCGATTTGAAGCTTCAGCTTGCGGGCGCATAACAAATGCCGCTAAAGCGAGGTTCGCCTTGAGCCCGGAGATACCGGGTCAGGGCACACGAAACCCGTCCTGCGGCCACGCTCGACGGGTTTTTTGTTTGCACGACCGACACCATGACCGCTCCGACGCCTGCGCGCGGCTTCACGACCGCGATCCTCCACTCCGACCGTGACTCGCCGATCGAGCACGGGGCGCTGCACAAGCCGCTGCACGTGTCGGTCGCCTACGCCTACAAGGACGCGCACGACCTCGCGGCGGTCTTCCAGGGCAGGCAGCCCGGCCACGTCTATGGCCGGCAGGGCAATCCGACGACGGCCGCGCTGGAGACGAAGGTCACCGCGATGGAAGGCGGCGTCGCGACGGTGAGCTTCGCCACCGGGATGGCGGCGATCGGCGCGATCATGCTGACGCTCACGCGCGCGGGCGATCACGTCGTGGCGAGCCGGTATCTCTTCGGCAACACGGCGAGCCTCTTCCAGACGCTCGAGGCGCACGGAGGCGACGTCACGTTCGTCGACGCGACCGACGCCGCTGCGGTCGAGGCGGCGGTGACGCCGAGGACGCGGCTCGTGTTCGTCGAGACGATCGCCAATCCGCGCACGCAGGTGGCCGATCTTGCGGGCATCGGCGAGGTGTGCGCGCGCCACGGGCTCGTCTACGTCGTCGACAACACGATGACCTCGCCGTGGCTCTTCCGCCCGTCGACCGTCGGCGCGAGCCTGGTGGTCAACGCGCTCACCAAGTACATCGGCGGGCACGGCAACGCACTGGGCGGCAGCGTCACCGACACCGGGCTGTTCGACTGGACGCGCTACCCGGCGATCCACGACGCCTACAAGGGCGCGAACCCGAAGCTCTGGGCCGTCACGCAGATTCGCAAGAAGGGCCTGCGCGACTGGGGCGGCACGCTCTCGGCCGAGCAGGCGCACCACCTGTCGGCCGGTGCCGAGACGCTCGCGCTGCGCATGGATCGCCAGTGCGCGAACGCGCTCGCGCTCGCCCGGTGCCTCGCGGCGCACCCGAGCGTGCGCGCGGTCCACTATCCGGGGCTGCCGACGCACGCGCAGCACGAGCGCGCAAGGACGCTCTTCCGCGCCGCCGGCGCGCTCATGTCGTTCGAGCTCGCCGACGGCGTCGATCCGTTCGCGTTCCTGAATCGCCTTCGCGTCGTCGTGCTGTCGTCGAACCTCGGCGACAACCGGACACTCGCCATTCCCGTGGCGCAGACGATCTTCTGGGAGATGGGGCGCGAGCGCCGCGAGGCGATGGGCATCGCCGAATCGCTGATCCGGGTGTCGGTCGGCATCGAGGACGAGGCCGACCTGATCGCGGACGTCGAACGCGCGCTCGGTTGACGGGCGCCGGTCAGGGCGCGAGCTCGCGCCGCCGCGCGCCGGACGGATCGACCTCCAGCCAGACGGCGCGGTCGTGCCAGTCGGGCAGCACGTGGCGCTCGCACCGCCGTCCGTCGACGTCGAGCGCGTGCGTCGCGGGACGGTGCGTGTGGCCGTGCACGAGACGCGCGACGCCGGCGTCGCGGAATGCCTGCGCGACGGCGGAGGCGTTCACGTCCATGATCTCGTCGCGCTTCGTGCGGTTGGCGTTGCGGCTCCTGCGCCGCAGCCACGCTGAGAACGCGCGACGCACGGGCCACGGCAGCGCGAGGATCCGACGCTGGCGGCGCGGGTCGCGGATCCACGCGCGGTAGCGCTGGTAGTCCGCGTCGTCGGTGCAGAGCTCGTCGCCGTGCATGAGCAGCGTGGGCACGCCGCCCGCGTCGACGACGATGCGCTCGGGGAGGAGCCTCGCCCCCGCCGCGCGCGCGAAGCGCTCGCCCAGCAGGAAATCCCGGTTGCCGTGCATCACCGCGACCGGGACGCCCGCGTCGGCGATCCCGCGCAGCGACGCGACGACCTCGCGCGTGAACGGGTCGTCGGCCTGCTCGTCGCCGATCCACTCGTCGAACAGGTCGCCCAGCACGTAGACGGCGCACGCGTCGCGAGCGGGCCCTCGCGCCCAGGCATGGAACGCCGTCGCGACCGCGGGGCGCGGGGGTGCGAGGTGCAGATCGGAAACGAACAGCGCGGGCTTCATCGCGCTTCCGGCGGCGACCTTCCCGGGCCTCGGGACCGGTCGGAGCAGGTCAGGAAACGACCTCGGCGCTGCGGATCACGACGTCGGAGGTCGGGACGTTCTCGTGGAAGCCGCTCCGGCCCGTCGGCACGCCCTTGATCCGGTCGACGACGTCGGTGCCCTCGACGACCTTGCCGAACACGCAGTAGCCCCAGCCGTTGCCGCCGGGCGACTTGAAGTCGAGGAAGTCGTTGTCGGCGATGTTGATGAAGAACTGCGCGGTCGCCGAATGCGGGTCGTTCGTCCGTGCCATAGCGACCGTGTAGCGCTTGTTCTTGAGGCCGTTCGCGCCTTCGTGCGCGATCGCCGCGCGCACGGGCTTCTGCTTCATGCCCGGCTCGAAGCCGCCGCCCTGGATCATGAAGCCGTCGATCACGCGGTGGAACACCGTGTTGTCGTAGTGGCGGTCGCGCACGTACTGCAGGAAGTTCTTGACGGTCGCCGGCGAGTTCTCGCCGTCGAGCTCGAGGACGATGTCGCCGTGCGTGGTGACAAGCTTGACTCGGGTCATCGGATTCTCCGGGGAATGGGGCGCGCGCGCGGTCACTTCGCGTCGACGACCTTCGCGCTCTTGATCAGGATCTTCTCGACCGGCACGTCCTTCGGGAAAGGTCCGCCTGCGCCGGTGGGGGCCTTCGCCATCTTCTCGACGACGTCCATGCCCGAGACGACCTTGCCGAACACCGTGTAGCCGTAGCCCTGAACCGTCGACTCGCGGTAGTTCAGGAACTTGTTGTCGCCGACGTTGATGAAGAACTGCGACGAGGCCGAGTGCGGGTCGGACGTGCGGGCCATCGCGATCGTGCCGGGCGCGTTGACGAGCCCGGCCTTCGACGCCTGCTCGGCCTCGTTCTTCACCGGCGGACGCGTCGGCTTCTGCGCGTAGCCGGCCGTGTATCCGCCGCCCTGGACCATGAACCCCGGGATCACGCGGTGGAACTGCGTGCCGTCGTAGTGGCCGGACTTCACGTAGGCGATGAAGTTCTCGACCGTCTTCGGCGCGGCGGACGCGTCGAGCTGCAGCACGATCTTGCCCGCGGTCGTGTCGAGCTCGACCTTCTGGGCGAGGGCGGGGCCGGCGCCCAGCACCGAGGCGGCGAGGGCGAAAGCGAGGAACGGTCGGGTCATGCGTGGCTCCGTGGTGGATGAGTGGAGGAATCAGTGGACGGCGAGCGCGTCGCGCACGAGCCTGAGCTTGGCGGGGGAGAGTCCCTTGCCCTTCTCGAGCTCGGCGGCGCGTTCGTACTGGCGCGCGGCGAGGCGCGCGTAGACGTCGCCGAGGTTCTCGACGGCGGGTGCGTAGTCGGGCGACGCGGCGATCGCGAGCTCGAGCTCCGCCTTCGCGAGTTCGAGGTTGCCCTTGGCGGCGTAGAGCACCGCGAGGTTGTTGTGGACTTCGGGAAGCTCCGGGAAATCGGCGGCGAGCGCCGTCAGCGTCGCGAGCGCGTCGTCGCGCTTGCCCGCCTCGGTCTGGGCGACCGCCTTCAGGAAGCGCGCCTGCGGCTCGCGCGGGCGGTCGCGCGACAGCGCGTCGAGCCGCTCGATCGCCGCCTCGTAGCGCTTCTGCGCGATCAGTTCGCGCGCCTCCTTGAGGCCCGCGACGTACGCCTTGCGCGCCGCGTCGGAGTACTCGGCCGGCAACGGTGTCGGCGGCGGGTCGGCCGGGGGAGGGGACGACGGTGCCTGGGCCAGCGCGCATGCCGCGGCGAGCGCGGCGGCGAGCGAGGTCAGGGCGCGAAGAGGGGCAGGAGGCATCGGGGGCCGCGCGGACCGGGGTGGCCATGGGGCCGCGCGAGGCTGCGATTCTAGCGCAACGCCCCTGGGGGGGCGCGCGATCAGGCCGGCGCCCCGCGGAGCCCGGATCGTCGTCCGCGGATGGGAACGCATGGAGCGCGCCGGATGCCTTGGGCGCCCGCGCGCGGTCGACGTGGATCCAGAGCGTGCGCGCGAACGCCACGGGCCTGCGGTCGGACTCGCGCAGGAACGCGTATCGCCGCCACGACGACGACGTCTCCATCGATGCGACCCAGGTCGCGGCGAGAAGCCGGTCGCCCTCGAACGCGGGCACGAGGTAGTCGACCGTGTGCGATTTCACGAACCAGCTCGTTCCCGACGCGACGTAGCGCTCGAGCGGCCAGCCGCAGGCAGCCGAATGGGCGATCGCGATCGCCTCCATCCAGTGCAGGTATTCCTTGTTGTTGACGTGGCGGTTCGCGTCGATCGCGTCGCTGCCGACGGCGAAGCGCTCGAGATGGACGCGGGGCGGCGCGGCGGCACTCACGGCGCGCGCAGTCTCTCCACCGTCGCGTCGATCAGGCGGCGGGCGATCGACACGGAAGGCGGGAGCTTCGGCAGGGCGTCGAGCGCGAACCAGCGCGCGTCCTCGATCTCCGGGTCGTCGAGCCGGATCGCGCCGCCGGCGTACTCGACCGTGTACGCGATCATCAGGGAATGCGGGAACGCCCACGACTGGCTCGCGAAGTACACGGGTTCGCCGACCTCGACGCCCACCTCCTCGCGCACCTCGCGCCGGATGCAGTCCTCGATCGTTTCGCCAGGCTCGACGAAGCCGGCGAGCGCCGAGTAGACGCCGGAGGCGAACCGCGCCGAGCGCGCCAGCAGGAGCTCGCGACCGCGCGTGACCAGCACCATCATCGCGGGCGACACGCGCGGATACGCGACGAGGCCGCACGACGGGCATTCCTTCGCGCGCTCGCCGGCGCCGTCGCGCGTTCGCGTCCCGCAGCGGCCGCAATACCGGTGCGAGCGATCCCAGTCGGCGATCTGGAAGGCGCGCGCGGCGATCGCGAGCAGCGGATCGGGCAGTCGGTAGAAGTACGAGCGCAGTCCTGCCATCGCGAATCCCGGCGGCGGCTCCTCGATGTTCGCGAGCGCGATCGCGATGCAGGGAACGCCGTCGATCTCGCCCAGGTAGTGGCGGTCGCCGGCGAGGCCCGCGGCGTCGAGCTCCGCGAGCGTCGGGATCACCGGCGACTCGACGCTGCCGCGCACGACGAGCCTCGTGCCGGAGAACGCGAAGCCGAGCGCCGTCCCCGGCAGGACGGCCGGCAGTCGGTGCGCGGGGGCGAAACCGGGGGGCGTGTGCATGGGCGGCGCGGGCGTCGTCGATTATGCCCGACCGAAAACAGCGCCCGCCCCGGACGACCTGCCCCGCGCCCCCTCGGGGGAAGCGAGCTCCGCTCGCTTCGGGGTGGGGGTCGCCGCGCCCCTCGGGGAGCGGCAGCTCGCTTCGGGCAGGCGCTGTCCGGTCGCGGCGTAGAGCGCGTTCGCGAGCGCCGGCGCGATCACCGGCGTCGCGGGCTCGCCCACGCCCGACGGCTTGCCCTGCGAGCGCACGATGTGCACGTCGACGGCCGGCATCTCGTCGATCCGGAGCATCGGGTAGTCGTTGAAGTTCGACTGCTCGACGACGCCGTCCTTCACCGTGATCGCGCTGTAGAGCGCGGCGGAGAGGCCGAACCCGATGCCGCCCTCCATCTGCGCACGCACGACGTCGGGATTGACGACGACCCCGCATTCGACCGCGCAGACGACGCGGTCGACCGAGAAGCTGCGGTCGGGCTTCACCGTCACCTCGACGACCTCGGCGACGACGGTGCCGAACGACTCGTGCACGGCGAGGCCGCGCGCGCGCTTCGTGCCCGCCTTGCCCGGCGCGAGCGGCGTCCCCCATCCGGCTTCGCGCGCCGCGAGCTCGAGCGCGGCGAGGTGCCGCGGGTGCTTCGCGAGCAGCGCCCGCCGCATCGCGAGCGGGTCCTGGCCGGCCGCGGCCGCGAGCTCGTCGAGGAACGTCTCGGTCGAGAACGCGGTGTGCGTCGAGCCCACCGAGCGCCACCACTGCACCGGCACCGCGCCGTAGGGCGAGTGCAGGTCGACGGTGACGGCGGGGATCGCGTAGGGCAGCGTCGACGCGCCCTCGACCGACGTCGCGTCGACGCCGTTCTTCACCAGGACCTTCTCGAACGCGGTGCCGTCCGCGATCGACTGGCCGACGATCCGGTGCTGCCAGCCGACGATGGCGCCGCTCGCGTCGAGCCCGGCCCTCATCGTGTGCAGGTAGGCGGGCCGGTAGTGGCCCGCGCGCATGTCGTCCTCGCGCGTCCACACGAGCTTGACCGGGACGCCGCGCGTGCCCGTCTTCGCGAGGCGCGAGACGATCTCGGCGCACTCGACCACGTAGTCCGACTGCGGGTTCGCGCGCCGGCCGAAGCTGCCGCCCGCAAAGAGCGTCTCGATCGTCACCTGCTCGGGCGTGAGGCCGGTCACCTGCGCGATCGCCGCCTGGTCGGCGGTCTGCGACTGCGCGCCGTACCACGCCTCGCAGCGGCCTTCGGTGAGGCGCATCACGCAGTTCAACGGCTCCATCGCCGCATGCGCGAGATAGGGGAACTCGAACGTCGCCTCGAGCACCTTCGCCGCGCCCGCCAATGCCTTCGCCGCGTCGCCGTCGGCGCGCGCGACCTTGCCCGGCGCCGCCGCGAGCTTGCGATACTCGGCCATCAGCTCGTCGGTCGAGCCGCGCCACGAGCGGCTGTCGTTCCACTCGACCTTGAGCGCGTCGCGGCCCTTCTTCGCGGCCCAGAATCCCGTCGCGAGCACCGCGACGCCGGTCGGAAGCTCGACGACGGTGCGCACGCCCGGGATGGCCTTGAGCCCGCTCGCGTCGAAGCTCTTCACGCGCGCGCCGAAGCGTGGCGGGTGCAGCACGAGCGCCGTCAGCATGCCGGGCAGCTCGACGTCCTGCGTGAAGAGCGCGGTGCCCTTCGACTTCGCGGCCGAGTCGGTGCGCGGCACGTGCTTGCCGACGAACACGAAGTCCTTCGGGTCCTTGAGCGTCACGCTCGCGGGCACGGGCATCGCGGAGGCCGCCTGGGCGAGCTCGCCGAACGTCGCCTTCCTTCCCGACGCGTGCGACACGACACCCGCGCTCACCCTGATCCCGTCCGCGGGCACGTTCCAGCGCTTCGCCGCGGCACCCACGAGCATCGCGCGCGCGGAGGCGCCGGCGTTGCGAAGCTGTTCCCACGAGTTCGCGATCGCGGTCGACCCGCCGGTTCCCTGCGCCGGTCCCCAGAACAGGTTGTTGTAGCGCGACGCATCGGCCGGCGCGCTCACGACGCGGACCTGGCCCCACGATGCGTCGAGCTCGTCGGCGACGATCGTCGCAAGGCCGGTGTAGACGCCCTGCCCCATCTCGAGGTGCTTGGCGACGACGGTGACCGTGTTGTCGCGGCCGATGCGCACGAACGCGTTGGGCTCGAACGGCGCGGCCTGCGTGGCCGTGCCCGCCTTGCCGGGGCCGCCCTGCTGCGCGAGGACCGGGACGTGCACGCCGAGCAGGAGGCCGGCGCCCGCGGCGCCGCCGGCTTTCAGGAACGCGCGCCGCGAGCGCGAGAGGTTGACGACCCGGGATTCGCTCATCGGGATCTCCTTCACGCGAGCGCCTTCGCCGCTTCCTTGATCGCGGCGCGGATGCGGACGTAGGTGGCGCAGCGGCAGAGGTTCGCCGACATCGCGGCATCGATGTCGGCGTCGGTCGGCCGCCGGTTCTTCGCGAGCAGCGCCGCGGCGCTCATCACCTGGCCGGACTGGCAGAAGCCGCACTGCGGCACGTCGAGCTTGACCCACGCCGCCTGCACCGCCCGCGCCTCCTTCGTCTTCAGGCCCTCGATCGTCGTGATCTCGGCGCCCTGCCTGAGCGACGAGAGCGGCGTGCGGCACGAGCGCACCGGCTGGCCCTCGACGTAGACGACGCAGGCGCCGCAGGCGGCGATGCCGCAGCCGTACTTGGTGCCGGTGAGCTTGAGCGAATCGCGCAGCAACCACAGGAGCGGCGTGTCGCCGGGCACGTTCGACGCGATGTCGACACGCTCCTTGTTGACGAAGAGGACGGGCATGGCAGGGCTCCGGAGGGCCGCGCGCGCGAGCGCGGAGAGGACGCGATGGTAGGCGAAGCGCGGCGTTCGCGCCATCGGACGGAATCGCCTTGGCGCCGGCTTGCGGCCAGGCCTCGCCCATCCGGGAAAAAGGTCCCATGCGACAAGGACTTGGCGCTCGCCGTGCTAGAATTCGCCCTCGGAAATCGCACGCGAGACGCCCCGATGGAAGCCGAACAGCTGAACCAGATCGCCAACACGCTCGCCGACCTGAAGACCCGGTCGGCCGAGATGCGGAGGTATCTTTGACTTCGACCTGAAGTCGAAGACGCTCGAGGAAGTCCGCCGCGCGCTCGAGGACCCGAAGGTCTGGGACGCCCCCGAGAAGGCGCAGGAGCTCGGCAAGCAGAAGAAGGCGCTGGAAGGCGTCGTGACGACGCTCACGGAGCTCGATCGCGGCCTTTCGGACAGCGGCGAGCTCTTCGAGCTGGCGCGTGCCGACGAAGACGACGCGACGCTCGCCGCGGTGCGCGACGACGTCGCGGCCCTCTCGAAGGTGGTCGAGGACCTCGAGTTCCGCCGGATGTTCAGCCATCCGATGGACCCGAACCCCTGCTTCGTCGACATCCAGGCGGGCAGCGGCGGCACCGAGGCGCAGGACTGGGCGTCGATGATGCTGCGCATGTACCTCAGGTACTGCGAGCGGCGCGGCTGGTCGGTCGAGGTGCTCGAGGAGTCGCCGGGCGAAGTGGCCGGCATCAAGAGCGCGTCGATCAAGGTCGACGGCGACTACGCGTTCGGTTACCTTCGCACCGAGACCGGCGTGCACCGGCTCGTGCGCAAGAGCCCGTTCGACTCGAACGCGCGCCGGCACACCTCGTTCGCGAGCGTGTTCGTCTATCCGGAGGTCGACGAGTCGATCGAGGTCGACATCAACCCGGCCGACCTGCGGATCGACACGTTCCGGGCATCCGGCGCGGGTGGCCAGCACATCAACAAGACCGACTCCGCGGTGCGCATCACGCACCTGCCGACCAACATCGTCGTGCAGTGCCAGAACGACCGGTCGCAGCACCGCAACCGCGCCGAGGCGATGGCGATGATGAAGGCGAAGCTCTACGAGCTCGAGCTCCGCAAGCGCCAGGCCGCGCAGCAGGCGCTCGAGGACAGCAAGACCGACATCGGCTGGGGCCACCAGATCCGCAGCTACGTGCTCGACCAGTCGCGCATCAAGGACCTGCGCACGAACCACGAGGTCGGCGACACGCAGCGCGTGCTCGACGGCGACCTCGACGACTTCATCGCGGCAAGCCTGAAGCAGGGCGTCCAGTGACGTTCCTCCCGGAAGCGGCCTTCGGCGGCCTCGCCGACCCGCACGTGCTCGCGCGATCGCCATTGCCGCGGCCTCTGCCGCGCCCTTGATCGACCCAGCCATCGACCGGGCGAGCCGCGCTTGCGCTCCCGCCGGCACCGCCTGAAGAGTCCCCCCCATGACCGAGCCCACCGCCCCGACCCCGCCCGCCCAGGACGAGAACCAGATCATCGCCGAGCGGCGCGCGAAGCTCGCGCAGCTGCGCGCGGGGGGGCAGGCCTATCCGAACGACTTCCGCCGCGACGCGCTCGCCGCGGACCTGCACGCGCAGCACGGCGCGACGCCCAACGAGGCGCTCGAGCCGAAGGCGATCCGCGTCGCCGTGGCCGGCCGCATGATGCTGAAGCGCGTGATGGGCAAGGCGTGCTTCGCGACGCTGCAGGACATGTCGGGCCGCATCCAGCTCTACGTGACGCTCGACGGCGTCGGCGCCGAGCGCCTCGATGCGTTCAAGCACTGGGACCTGGGCGACATCGTCGGCGCGACCGGGACGCTGTTCAGGACCAGGACCGGCGAGCTGTCGGTCAAGTGCGACTCGGTGCGGCTGCTGTCGAAGGCGCTGCGCCCGCTGCCGGAGAAGTTCCACGGGCTCGCCGACCAGGAGCAGAAGTACCGCCAGCGCCACCTCGACCTGATCACCAATCCGGCGTCCCGCGACGTGTTCGTCAAGCGCTCGAAGATCGTCCAGGCGATCCGCGAGTACTACGTCGGCCGCGGCTATCTCGAGGTCGAGACGCCGATGATGCATCCGATCCCGGGCGGCGCGGCCGCGCGGCCGTTCGTGACGCACCACAACGCGCTCGACATGCAGCTCTACCTGCGCATCGCGCCGGAGCTCTATCTCAAGCGCCTCGTCGTCGGCGGGCTCGAGAAGGTGTTCGAGATCAACCGCAACTTCCGCAACGAAGGCATCTCGACCCGCCACAACCCCGAGTTCACGATGCTCGAGTTCTACGAGGCGTACCGGGACTACGGCTACCTGATGGACCTGACCGAGGAGCTGCTGCGCACGGTCGCGCAGCGCGTGCTCGGCACGACCTCCGTCACCTACCAGGGCGAGACGATCGACCTCGGTGCGCGGTTCGACCGGCTGACGATGGCCGAGGCGATCCACAAGCACAACCCGCAGTACCCGCTGCACGAGCTCTCGAAGCCCGAGTACCTGCGCGTCGCGCTCGCGCCGTTCGACGAGGAGGTGTTCCCGACCGACGGCGTGGGGCTGCTGCAGCTCAAGCTCTTCGAGCAGACGACCGAGGAGAAGCTCGTGCAGCCGACGTTCATCGTCGCGCACCCGACCGACGTGTCGCCGCTCGCGCGCGCGAACGACGCGAACCCGGCGGTCACCGACCGCTTCGAGCTGTTCATCACGCGGCGCGAGATCGCGAACGGCTTCTCGGAGCTCAACGACCCCGAGGACCAGGCCGCGCGCTTCGCCGCGCAGGCGGCGGCGAAGGAGGCGGGCGACGAGGAGGCGATGTTCTACGACGCCGACTACGTTCGCGCGCTCGAGAGCGGCCTGCCGCCGACGGCGGGCGAGGGCATCGGCATCGACCGGCTGGTGATGCTGCTGACCGACAGCGCGTCGATCCGCGACGTGATCCTGTTCCCGCAGCTCAAGCCGGAAGGCTGACAGCAGCCTGTGGGTCGGCCTTCAGGCCGACGCTCTTCCCTGTGGGTCGGCCTTCAGGCCGACGCCTTTCCTTTCATGCGGCGCGCCCCGTCGGGCTGAAGCCCGACCCACGACGATCCGCCCCGCGGCAATGGTGGCCTGTGGGCCCTTCGGCCGACGCCTTCCCCGCGACGCGCTGAAGCCTGGGTACCCGACGACCGATACCCGGCGGGGGTATATGGTCCGCGCCATGGACACGCTCCCGCTTCAGTCCGGCCACGACGCGCCCGCCGCCTTGGCGCTTCCGCCGCCCGCCCGCCGGGCGCCGACCAGGTCGACCTCGCGCTCGAGGGCATGACCTGCGCGGCGTGCGCGGTGCGCATCGAGAAGGTGCTGAACCGCCTGCCGGCGACGCAGGCCGCCGTGAACTTCGCGACCGAATCCGCGCAGGTACGGTTCAACGCGGCGACCACGCCCATCGACGCGCTCGTCGCGGCGGTCGAGCGCGCCGGCTACCGCGCGCACGTCAAGGTCGATCCCGAGAAGGAGCGCGCCGGGACCGAGGCGCGCAAGGCCGCCGCGTACCGGAAGCTCCGCGCCGAGTTCGTCGTCGCGGCGATCCTGACGCTGCCGCTCGTCGCGCAGATGGTGCCGATGCTCGCGTCGGGCGGCTGGTCGTGGACCGGCCCGGACGCGCACCACGACGTGCTGCCGCGCTGGCTGCAGCTCGCGCTCGCGACGCCGGTCCAGTTCTGGATCGGGCGCCGCTTCTACGTCGGCGCGTGGAACTCGCTGCGCGGCGGCGGCGCCAACATGGACGTGCTGGTCTCGCTCGGCACGACGATGGCGTGGGGGCTGTCCGCCGTCGTCACGGTGCTGGGCCTGCACGAGCACGTCTACTTCGAGGCGTCGGCCGCCGTGATCACGCTCGTGCTGCTGGGCAAGCTGCTCGAGGCGCGCGCGAAGGCGGGGACCTCCGCCGCGCTCGAAGGGCTCGTCAAGCTGCAGCCGCGCACGGCACGGATCGAACGCGATGGCGCGGTCGTCGAGGTTCCGCTCGCCGACGTGAAGGCAGGCGACCGGTTCGTCGTGCGCGCCGGCGACGCGGTGCCCGTCGACGGCGAGGTCGCGCGCGGCGAGTCCGCGGTCGACGAGAGCATGCTGACCGGCGAGAGCCGCGCGGTCGCGAAGGCGCCGGGCGACAAGGTCTACGCCGGCACCGTCAACCAGGACGGCATGCTCGTCGCCGTCGCGACTGGCGTCGGCTCGAAGACGCTGCTCGCCGGCATCGTGCGGCTCGTCGCCGAGGCACAGGGCTCGAAGGCGCCGATCCAGCGCCTGGCCGACCGTGTCGCGGGCGTGTTCGTGCCGGTCGTCGTCGCGATCGCGGTGATCACGTTCCTCGCGACGCTCGCGATCACCGGCGAGGCATCGCGCGCGCTGATCCACGCGGTCGCGGTGCTCGTGATCGCGTGCCCGTGCGCGTTGGGCCTCGCGACGCCGACGGCGATCATCGTCGGCACCGGGCGCGGCGCGCAGCGCGGCATCCTGATCCGCAACGCGGCGGCGCTCGAGCACGCGGGCCGGCTCACGAAGCTCGTGGTCGACAAGACCGGCACGCTGACCGAAGGTCGTCCCGCGGTGACCGGCGTCATCGCGTTCGAGCCGGACGGCCGGCTCGTGGCCGGATACGTCGCGCAACCGATTCAGGGAGGCCGCGCGGCGCAGCGCGCGCTCGGCCTCGCCGCCGCGCTCGAGCAGGGATCGTCGCATCCGCTCGCGCACGCGATCCTCGCGCACGCCGCCGCGATGCAGGTCGTGCCGGTCGCCATCGACGGCTTCCTGTCGGTTCCCGGCAAGGGCGCGCAGGCGGTCGCGGCCGACACCGGAACGATCGTGCGCGTGGGCTCCTCCGCATGGCTCGCGTCGGAAGGCGTCGCGGTGCCGGACGACGTGGTGGCGGACGTCGCGCGCGACGGCCACACGATCGTCGCGGTGGGCGAGGGCGACAGGCTCGTCGCGGTGATCGCGCTCGCCGACAAGGTGCGGGAGACGTCGGCCGCCGCGATCGCGCGGCTCGAGGCTGCGGGCATCGAGGTCACGATGCTGACCGGCGATCACGAGGCGACCGCCGCGGCCGTCGCGAAGGCCGTCGGCATCCGCCACTGGCGCTCGGGCGTGCTGCCCGCGGCGAAGGCCGAGGCGGTGCGCGACGCGAAGTCGGCGGGCGCGGTCACCGGCATGGTCGGCGACGGCGTCAACGACGCGCCCGCGCTCGCGCAGGCCGACGTGAGCTTCGCGATGGGCGCGGGCTCGGCGATCGCGATCGAGAGCGCCGACATCACGCTGGTTCGCGACGACCTGAACGCGGTCGCCGACGCGATCCTGCTCTCGCGCGCGACGCTCGCGAAGATCCGGCAGAACCTGTTCTTCGCGTTCGCCTACAACGTGCTCGGCATCCCGCTCGCGGCGGTGGGACTGTTGAGCCCGGTGATCGCCGGCGCCGCGATGGCGCTGTCGTCCGTGTCCGTCGTGAGCAACGCGCTGCTGCTCAGGCGCTGGCGTCCCGCCGGCGCGGATTCCCCTCGCTGAACGAAACGAAAGGAACGACCATGGAAACCGTCACGATCAACGTGCAGGGCATGACCTGCGGAGGTTGCGTCGCGAGCGTCACGCGCGTGCTGAAGGCCGTCCCCGGCGTCGACCAGGTCGACGTGACGCTCGTGCCGGGACAGGCGACCGTGCGCTACGACGCGGCGAAGGTCACGGTGCCGGCGCTCGAGTCCGCGATCGTGGACGCCGGCTATGACGTCGCGGCCTAGGGCGGCGAAGCGCGCGGCCGCCGCGGCCGCTCCGGCGGTCGCCGTGCATCACGCGCACGCGGGGCACGACCATCCGATCGCGCCGCGCGCGGACGAGCACCACGCCGCGCTGGTGAAGCGCCTGAACCGCATCGAAGGCCAGGTGCGCGGCATCGGCAGGATGCTCGCCGAGGACCGCTACTGCGTCGACATCCTGACGCAGGTGTCGGCGGTGCGCTCGGCGCTCGACGCGCTCGGCCTCGAATTGCTCGAGCACCACCTGCACGGCTGCGTGCAGCAGGCGGTGAAGTCGGGGCAGGGCGAGCCGGCGATCGACGAGGCGATGCACGTGATCCGGAAGTTCGCGGGGTAACCGGACCGGGACCGGCGCGTGGCGGCGGGTGCCCCTTCGATGCTGGAGGGAAACGGACTGCGGCAAGCCGATGTTTGCCCGGGAGGGCCGTGAATGGCATAATCGCGCCCCTCGGGGTGTAGCGCAGCCTGGTAGCGCGCTTGCTTTGGGAGCAAGATGTCGGGAGTTCGAATCTCTCCACCCCGACCAACCCAACGCGGGCGCCGAGGCATTCGACCGGTCGTCGACATGCCAAAGGCGCTCGCCTCGTCCGACAGGCGCCCGTAGCTCATTCGGATAGAGCACCGGCCTTCTAAGCCGGGGGTAACAGGTTCGAGTCCTGTCGGGCGCGCCACTTCCCGGAAGGCGGCGCGCACACGACGCCCGCTTCCCAGGCGGGGCGCACTGGCTTTCTCGGTGGTGGCTGTAGCTCAGGGGTAGAGTCCCGGATTGTGATTCCGGTTGTCGTGGGTTCGAATCCCATCAGCCACCCCAACTTTCCCCTGCCGCGGGGCGCACGATGCCCGCGGTAGCGAGCCTGCTGGTCGGCCTCGCGCTGCTCTCGATCGCGCCTTCGGCGGTCGGGGCGCAGGACGGCCGCGACCTGCACGACTACTGGGACGGCCGCTGTCGCGAGTGCCACGGCGACGCCGGCGACTTCGCGCGGCGCACGCTCGCCGTCGATCGCGGCCGGCTCGTCGGCAAGCACCACCGGGACGACCTCGAAGGCTTCCTGGCGAACCACTACCTGACCGACGAGCTCGTGGCTCCGGTCATGCAGATGCTGACGGCGCAGGTCACGACCCGTCCTCTCTTCAAGCAGCATTGCGCCGGGTGTCACGGGGCCGCCACCGAATTCGCGCGCGAGTCGCTCGTGCTGCGCGGCGGGATGGCGGTCGGCAGGAAGAGCGGACGCGCGGTGGCCGAGTATCTGCGCGCACACGGCGGGCTCGCGCCGGACGACATCCCCGTCATGGCCGCGACACTCGAGCGCGTGCTGCGCGAGACCGGAGCGCGGTAGCCGGTCGCAGTCGAGGCCCGGATCGTGTCGTACGGACGCCGGTGCAGCGCCGCCGCAGGTCAACCCGGCAGTTTCAGGTTCTTCCAGTCGCGCCACTGCGCCGGATGGCCGCGCACGTGACGCTCCATCAGTTCGCCGAAGCGCTGCGCCGCCTCCTGCAGCGCGGCATCGGCATCGCCGACGTTCGCGACCGGGATCGGCGGCTCGACGATCACGCGCAGCGTCGCGTCGCCGGGATCGCGAAGGGCGAACACCGGCAGCAACGCAGCGCCCGACAGCCGCGCGAGGCCCGGCGCGCCGACGGCGAGCTCGAGCTTCCCGCCCAGGAGGTCGACCTTCGCGAGCCGCTGTCCCTCCCACGCGCCCGCGGTGATCGAGACGATGCCGTTCCGCTTCAGCAGGCGCTGGGCGGCGAGCGTCGCGGCCATCGGCTTGTCGCGATCGATGACGATGCGCCCGTCGAGGTGCGCGAGCTCCGCGCGCACGCGGAGGCGGTTGACCGTGGCGATCCCGACGCGCGATTTCGAGAAGCCGTGCTCGGGCCGGCTGAGGTGCGACACGCGATAGCCGGCGGCCGCCATCGCCTTCTTGGTCGCCAGCGCGTTGAAGCAGAAGTGCGCGACCCACAGCACCGCGCCGTGTCCCGCGGCGAGCGCGGCGTCGACGTGCTCCCGGCCGACGAGCTCGATGCCCGCGTTCCATCCGCCGGGGCTGATCGCACGAAGGATCTGCAGGTGATGCTCGCTGCGGCCTGCCGCGGAGTCGAGCGCGAAGGCGCGGGCGTCGAAACCGGGCTGCGAGGAGCCGATGGCGCGCTCTGCTATCCGAGCTACAGGCGCCGGTTCGAAGAGGCCCAACCCGGCCTTCGCCGACTCGAGCCGGCGGCAGACGCTCGGCCAATGTCGCTCGGGCACGGCCAGCGCGAAAAGCCAGAGGAACGGCAGCTCGGCGGCGAAGGCGACGTCCTCCCGCGTGAGCCAGGGTCGCGTGGTCGTCGATCGCTCGCGTCTGCGGAGGGTCATCGTTCCCGCCGCGTTAAAATAGCTCGCGCGCGGCCCCCGCATTATCGCCGCGATTCCGCCCATTAGGCCATGACGCCCCCCCGCGACATCACGTTCGTGCTGACGAGCTGCGGCAGGTTCGACCTGCTCGCCGAGACGCTGCGGACGTTCGTCGCGTGCAACACGGCGCCGATCGCGCGCTGGCTCGTCGTCGAGGATTCCGGCCGCGAGGAGGTCCGCGACGTGGTCCGCGGCGCGGGCGTGCCGCTCGAACTCATCGTGAACGATCCGCCGATCGGGCAGATGGCCAGCATCGATCGCGCCTACGCGACGGTCGATACCCCGTACATCTTCCACTGCGAGGACGACTGGCGCTTCTTCCGTTCCGGCTTCGTCGAGGAGTCGCTCGTGCTGCTCGAGACCCTCGCGACGGTTTCCGCCGTGATGTGCCGGCGCCCCGGGCAGAACCGGTTGCACGACGCGATCGTCGGCACCGCGCCGCTGCGCACTGAAGGCGGCGTCGCTTGCCGTCTGCCCGAGCGTCACGCGCACGACGTGTGGTTCGGGTACGGCTTCAATCCGGGCCTGCGGCGGCTCGCCGACGCCCGCGCCATCGGATCGTTCGCCGCCCGCGGGCAGGAGAAGCATGCGAGTCTGTGGTTCAAGCGCCGGGGCATGGGCATGGCCGCGCTCGAGCATCCTGCCTGCGAGACCACGGGCCACGGGCAGCATGTCGCCGATCCAGCGGCAGCGGTCGACGGCGGGCACGCGTGGCGTTCGCGTCCGCCCGGCAATTTCGAGCCGCCGGGATCGCGCAACGATCCCTGTCCGTGCGGATCGGGCGAGCGCTACAAGCTCTGCCACGGCCTGCCGCCGTGACGCGCGGGCGCGCGCCGTCGGGCGCGATGGCGGCCCCCCGCCCGCGAAGGTTATCCTTGCAGCCGGCCGCGCATCGCGCGCGGCCGACGCCTCCGGGGGACACGATGGAATTCGACCAGGTCTGCCAGCTTGCCCGCAGGATCTCCCGGCCGCACCGTATCGCGCGGGGGGCGAAGTTCAAGCTGAGGGACCACGATCCGGCCGATACCGGCCCGCTGGGCGACGAGCACAAGCCGGCCGCGAAGGAGGCGCTCGAGGCCGGCAGGGACGCGCTCGCGCAGTTGCAGGACATGCTCTACGCGCAGGACCGCTGGTCGGTGCTGCTCGTGTTCCAGGCGATGGACGCGGCGGGCAAGGACGGCGCGATCAAGCACGTGATGTCGGGCGTCAATCCGCAGGGCTGCCAGGTCTACTCGTTCAAGGCGCCGTCGGCCGAGGAGCTCGACCACGACTGGATGTGGCGCTGCGTGCGTGCGCTGCCCGAGCGCGGGCGCATCGGCATCTTCAACCGCAGCTACTACGAGGAGGTGCTGGTGGTGAAGGTCCACCAGGGGATCCTCGATGCGCAGAAGATCCCGCCAGTGCTCCTCCACGAGCGCGTCTGGGACGAGCGCTACCGCGACATCCGGGGGTTCGAGCGCCACCTCGCGGCCAACGGCACGCTGATCCTCAAGTTCTTCCTCAACGTGTCGCGTGCCGAGCAGAAGCGGCGCTTCCTCGAGCGCAAGAAGGCGCTCCTCGCCGAGAAGCGGTAGCGACCCGCGTCCCGGTCGCCCTCCCCGGGCGCGCGCAACGGCGCGGCGCCGGGTAACATCACGCGTCCGGCGCGCCGGCGCGCCGCGCGACCGCCCGGTGCGCGAGGCGGGCCGCCCCAGCGAATCCCCGACCCGCCGCCCCGCCCGACATGCGCTTCACGATCGCCACCTACAACATCCACAAGGGGTTCTCGCACCTGACGCGGCGCATGGTCATCCACGAAGTGCGCGAGCGGCTGCACCACATGGCCGCCGACGTGCTGTTCCTGCAGGAGGTGCAGGGCTCGCACGAGCATCACGCCGTCCGCTACAACGACTGGCCGGGCAAGCCGCAGCACGAGTTCATCGCCGACCAGGTGTGGCGGGAGGTCGCGTACGGCAAGAACGCGGTCTACCGGCACGGCCACCACGGCAACGCGCTCCTGTCGCGCTTCCCGATCGTCGTGAACGAGAACGAGGACATCTCGGCGCACCGTTTCGAGAGCCGCGGGCTCCTGCACTGCGTCGTCCGCCTCGGGCCCCGGATGCCCGACCTCCATTGCATCAACGTCCACCTCGGGCTCTTCGAGCGCGGCCGCGAGTGGCAGGTGCGCGCGCTGTGCGAGCGCATCCGGCAGACGGTCCCGCGCGCCGCGCCGCTGGTGATCGCGGGCGACTTCAACGACTGGCGGCACCGGGCCAACCGCCAGCTCATCGACCAGCTCGCCGTCGTCGAGGTGTTCGAAGCGATCAAGGGCCGGCCGGCGCGCACGTTCCCGTCGGTCCTCCCGCTGTTCCGCCTCGACCGCATCTACGCGCGCGGCCTGGACGTGATCGACGCCCGCGTGCACTACGCCTACCCGGGGCGCCGGCTGTCCGACCACGCGGCGCTCGCCGCCACCTTCGAGCTGGCGGCCGGACGACGCTGAGCGCGACGCGGCGATGAACCGGTTCAGGCCCGGCAACGAGATCGAGCTGCTGCGCAGCGGCGCCGCGTTCTTCCCCGCCCTGGTGGCCGCGGTCGACGCCGCCGAGCGCGAGGTCTGGCTCGAGACCTACATCTTCGCGGACGATCCCGCCGGGCGCGCGGTCGCCGAGGCGCTGGTGCGCGCTGCGACGCGCGGCGTCACGGTGCGCGTCCTCGTCGACGGCTGGGGCGCGAAGCACTACCTGACGAAGCGGCTCGAGCGGCAGCTCGTCGCCGGCGGCGTCAACCTGCTCAAGCACCGTCCCGAGGTGCAGCCCTGGCACTTCCGGTCGCACCGGTTGCGCCGGCTGCACCGGAAGCTCTGCCACGTGGACACGCGCGTCGCGTTCGTGGGCGGCATCAACCTGATCGACGACATGAACACGCCCGGCCAGCGGCCGCCGCGCGTCGATTTCGCGGTGCGCGTGCGCGGCCCGCTGGTGCCGTCGATCGTATGGGCGATGCAGCGGCTGTGGGCGCTGAACGAGCTCGTGCAGTTCCGCTCGAGCGACGTCGCGCTGTTCCCGGACCTGGTCGCGGCCGAGCGCGCGGGCACGCAGACCGCGAAGTTCACGATCCGCGACAACCTGCGCCACCGGCGCGACATCGAGACCGCCTATCTCGCCGGCATCCGCGTCGCGAAGCGGGAGATCCTGATCGCGAACGCCTACTTCTTCCCCGGCATCCGCTTCCGCCACGCGCTGCTCGATGCGGCGCGCCGCGGCGTCGCCGTCACGCTGCTTCTCCAGGCGAAGGTCGAGTACCCGCTCCTGCATTTCGCGAGCCGCGCGCTCTACGGACAGCTCGTCAGCGCGGGCATCGCGATCCAGGAATACCACCGCTCGTTCCTGCACGCGAAGGTCGCCGTGATCGACGACCGCTGGGCGACCGTCGGCTCGTCGAACATCGATCCCTACTCGCTGCTCATGGCGCGCGAGGCGAACGTGTTCGTGCGCGACGCGCACTTCGCGGACGCGCTGCGCTCGGAGCTCCGGGCGATGATCGAGGGCGGCGCCCGGCCGGTCGATCCGAAGCGCTGGCTCGGTCGCTCGATCGTGTCGAAGGCGATGAACTGGATCGCCTACGGGATCGTGCGCGCGGGGATGGGGCTGCTGGGCTACGGAGGCAACGAGTGGTGGGGTGGGAGGCCGCGGAAGCGTTGAGTGCGCGGGAAGGGCGTCGGCCTGAAGGCCGACCCACAGGAGTCGGTGGCGCATCGCGAGTTCGTGGGTCGGCCTTCAGGCCGACAGGGCAGGTCAGTGGCAGATCGTCGTGGGTCGGCCTTCAGGCCGACGACCTCCGTGGCGCCGACGGCGTCCGCCCCCCGGCGCGCCTGCTAGACTCGAACGATGCGCGGCGCACATTCCGGACCGCTACCCCTGCCCACGGATCGCGGCGTCGCGCGCATGCAGCGCGGCGCGTGGCAGACGATCCGGACGCTGTTTCCGTACCTGTGGGAATGGAAAGGCCGCGTCGCCGCGGCGATCGTGTGCCTCGTCGCGGCGAAGGTCGCGAACGTCGGCGTCCCGCTGCTGCTGAAGGAGATCGTCGACGGGCTCACGCGCGAGCAGGCGCTGCTCGCCGTGCCGCTCGCGCTGCTCGTCGCGTACGGCATCCTGCGTCTCTCGACGACGTTCTTCACCGAGCTGCGCGAGTTCCTGTTCGCGAAGGTGACGCAGCGCGCGGTCCGCTCGATCGCGCTCGAGGTGTTCCGCCACCTGCACGCGCTGTCGCTGCGCTTCCACCTCGACCGCCAGACCGGCGGCCTCTCCCGCGACGTCGAGCGCGGCCAGCGGGGCATCTCGACGCTGATCAGCTTCGCGCTGTTCTCGATCCTGCCGACGCTCGTCGAGGTCTCGCTTGTTTCCGCGGTGCTTCTCGTGCGCTACGAGTGGACCTTCATCGCGATCACCGCCGGCGCGCTCGCGCTCTACATCGCGTTCACGATCGCCATCACCGAGTGGCGCACGCACTTCCGCCGCCAGGCGAACGAGCTCGACAGCAAGGCGAACACGCGCGCGATCGACAGCCTGATCAACTACGAGACGGTCAAGTACTTCGGCAACGAGGAGTGGGAGGCGCGGCGCTACGACGAGAGCATGCAGCGCTGGGAGAAGGCGGCGGTCACGAGCCAGACCTCGCTGTCGCTGCTCAACGTCGGCCAGAGCGCGATCATCGCGGTCGCGGTGACGCTGATCATGTGGCGCGCGACCGTGGGCGTCGTCGACGGCACGATGACGGTCGGCGACCTCGTGCTGGTCAACGCGTTCATGATCCAGCTCTACATCCCGCTCAACTTCCTGGGCGTGCTCTATCGCGAGATCCGGCAGGCGCTCGCCGACATGGAGCGGCTGTTCGCGCTGATCGACGAGAACGCCGAAGTGCGCGACGCGCCGGGCGCGCCGCCGCTCGAGATTCGCGGCGGCGAGGTGCGCTTCGAGGACGTGACCTTCGGCTACGAGCCGGACCGCACGATCCTCTCGGGCGTCTCGTTCACGGTCCCGCCGGGGCGGACGGTCGCGGTGGTCGGGCCATCGGGCTCCGGCAAGTCGACGCTCGCGCGGCTGCTGTTCCGGTTCTACGACGCCGGCGGCGGCCGCATCACGATCGACGGGCAGGACGTCCGCGCGGTGCGGCAGGCGTCGGTGCGGGCGGCGATCGGGATCGTGCCGCAGGACACCGTGCTGTTCAACGACACGATCGAGTACAACATCGCCTACGGCCGGCCCGGCGCGACGCACGACGAGATCGTCGCGGCCGCGCGGCTCGCGCAGATCCACGATTTCGTGACGTCGCTGCCGCAGGGCTACGCAACGCCGGTCGGCGAGCGGGGATTGAAGCTCTCGGGCGGCGAGAAGCAGCGCGTCGCGATCGCGCGCGCGATCCTGAAGCGGCCGGCGATCCTGATCTTCGACGAGGCGACCTCGGCGCTCGACTCGCGCAACGAGAAGGCGATCCAGGCCGAGCTCGCCCTGATCGCGCGCGACCGGACGACGCTCACGATCGCGCACCGGCTGTCGACGATCGTCGACGCCGACGAGATCCTGGTCCTCGACGCCGGACGCATCGTCGAGCGGGGCGCCACGCCGCGCTCATCGCCGCGAACGGCGCCTACGCGCGGATGTGGCGGCTCCAGCAGGACGAGGCGAGGGTCGAGGCCGAGCGGCGGGACGTCGAGCCCGAGGCGGGGCGGGAGCCCCCTGCGGGCGGCGGCGCACCGGCGCTGGTGCCTGCCGGGCGCCCCGGGCACTGACGCCCTGGGCCCCGGGGGACTCGACCCGCCCGGCTGGCATCTTCCCTGCTTGGATGTCCCGGACGCGCCTCCCGCGGGCAGGGTGGCACCAAGGCCATGATTTGACTGGGGGATTGGCGAGGAGAGCGATCCAGTGGTATAAAGCCGCACCGGTCCTCACGCCGCACATGATGAACGTTATCCGACTCATTGTTTTCGCGCTCGTTCTGGCGGCCCCTTCGGTTGCCGGGGCGGTCGAGACGCCCGACCCGGCCAAGCTCAAGCTCGGCTCGGCGAATGCGCTCGTCTACGAGCCGGGGACCGGCCGCGCGCTCTACCAGAAGGGTGCGGACGACGTCACGCCGATCGCCTCGGTGACCAAGCTCATGACGGCGATGGTCGTGCTGGACGCGAACCTGCCGCTCGACGAGCCCCTCGCCGTCGACATCGGCGACTTCGACATGCTCAAGGGATCGAGCTCGCGCCTGTCGATGGGCGTCGAGCTGCCGCGGCGCGAGATGCTGCGCCTCGCGCTGATGGCGTCGGAAAACCGGGCGGCGTCCGCGCTCGCGCGCCATTTTCCCGGCGGCAGCGACGCGTTCGTCGCGGCGATGAACAGGAAGGCCGCGTCGCTCGGCATGACGCGTTCGCACTTCGACGATTCCACCGGCCTGTCGCCCTCCAACGTGTCGACCGCCCGCGACCTCGCGAAGATGGTCGAGGCGGCCGCCGGCTACCCGCTGATCCGCGAGTTCTCGGTGACGCCCTCGTACGTCGTCGAGGTGCAGCCCACCGGCCGCGTGCTCGGATTCAACAACTCGAACCGGCTGGTGCAGTCGTCCGAATGGGACATCCAGCTCCAGAAGACCGGCTACATCCGCGAGGCGGGCCGCTGCCTCGTGATGCTCGTGCAGATCGCGAGCAAGCCCGTGGTCATCGTGCTGCTCGACTCGGTGGGCAAATACACGCGACTGGGCGACGCCACGCGAGTCAAGCACTGGATCGAGACCGGGAAGCCGTTGCCGGCCGCGAAGGCCGCGTTCGCCGCCGCCGGCAAGGCGCGCAAGCCCGCCACGGTGAAGTCGCGCGCCGTCTCGACGTCGATCCGTCGCCCCCGCACCTAGCCCGCTCCCGCCTCCCCCCGCGCTCCGCGGGCGTCGGGTGGCCGTGACCACGCCGCTCGCTGCGCGGTACCATCCCGGTGCCCGTCCGCCAGCGTGCGGCCGGCACCGGAATCGCGCCCAGACGAAGCGCGCCGGCCACGACGTCCAGCCCCATCAGGAGGAGATTCCATGACTGCTGTGCTCCCGCGCCTGCGCTCGCTCGCGCTCGTCGCGCTCGTCGTCCCCGTCGTCGCATTCGGCCAGGCGTGGCCGACCAAGCCCGTCCGGCTCGTTTCGCCGTTCCCGGCAGGCGGGGGCACCGACGCGTTCGCGCGTCCGCTCGCGGCCCAGCTGTCGCAGCAGATGGGCCAGCAGTTCATCATCGACAACCGCGGCGGCGCGGGCGGCACGATCGGCGCCGACAACGTCGCGAAGTCGCCGCCCGACGGCTACAACTTCCTCGTCGGCGCCGTGCACCACACGATCGCGGTCAGCGTCTACAGCAAGCTGCCCTACGACCTCGAGAGGGATCTCGTCCCCGTGACGATGGTCGCGATGGTGCCGAACGTCATCGTGCTGCACCCGAAGGTTCCGATCGGCTCGGTGAAGGAGCTGATCGACTACGCGAAGGCGAACCCGAACAAGCTCAACTTCGCCTCCGCCGGGAACGGCACGTCGCACCAGCTCGCCGCCGAGCTCTTCAAGGTGAAGACGGGCACCAGGATGAACCACGTGCCGTACAAGGGCGCCGGACCCGCGATGCAGGACCTGCTCGCGGGCCAGGTCGACCTGATGTTCGACGGCATGGGCTCGTCGGCGCCGCAGATCCGCGGCCAGCGGCTGAAGCCCCTCGCGGTGACGACGGCAACGCGTTCGCCGGCGTTCCCGGACGTGCCCACGGTCCAGGAAGCGGGGGTGCCCGGCTACGAGGTGACGACGTGGTACGCGCTGTGGGCGCCGGCCGGCACGCCGCAGGACGTCATCAACAAGCTCCAGCAGGAAGTGGCGAAGGCGATGACCTCGCAGCAACTGAAGGACGTGTGGGCGCAGCAGGGCGCCTCGCCGGGCGGCAACACGCCCGCGGAGTTCGGCGCGTTCGTCAAGGCGGAGATCGCCAAGTGGGCCGACGTCGTCAAGGCGTCGGGCGCGCGGATAGACTGATCCCGCAGGCTGGCGAGCCGCGCGTGAGTCGCGCCGACGGGAAAGGGCCCGGCGGGGTGACGCGGCGGGCGGCTCGCCCGGTCCCCCCCGGGGGGGCGCGGCTCGCGAACCCGGGGGCGCCGGATCGTGGCCGGTCACTCCAGCACGATGTGGTGGTGCAGCACCTGCGGCAGCGGAACGCCGTTGCGCACCCACTGCACGGTGCGCTCGACGCGGAACCCGAGCGTCGACAGGCCCTCGCCCCCGAACCCGGCGGTGCCCTGCGCGCCCTTGGCAAGGTAGATCGCCCGCGTGCGCTGCGTCCCGGAATTGGCTTTGCCCTCCGACGTGACGCCATGGTGCTCATGCGGCATCGGCATGAACGTCCCGGGGCGCCGCGACCAGCCCAGGCCGGCGAGGCGGATGCGCTGCTGCAGGTCGACGTCCTCGAAGCCCCATTCCCAGTAGTCGTTGCTGTAGCCGTTGATGCGCACGAAGTCGTCCACCGGCAGCGCGAGGGCGCATCCCGGCGTGTTCGACGGGCCGTCGCCCGCCGCCTCCTGGACACCCCAGGTGATCAGGCTGGTCGGCTCGTGCACGCGCGAGTAGTCGGCCCAGATCGGCAGGTAGTCGACGTCGTGGAACACCACGTAGTCCGCGTTCGCGTGCGCGACGGCGAACCCGGCGTTCTTGATCGCGCCGCGGTTGAACGAGCGCCCCGGGGCCTGCTCGGCGATGTGGATCTCGTAGGGAATCGCCCGCGCGAGCCGGTCGCGCTCGAAGAACGTGACGAGGTGCGGGATGAGCCTCGACAGGTGCTGCTCGCGGTCGCGATAGGGGATGACGATGGCGAGGCGCGCCCCGTAGTCGGCCGGGTCGATCGAGGGGAGGGGCCCGCGGGGCGGAAGCATCATCGGTGTCGCCTGTGGTGGTCGTAGAGTTCGCGCGCGTGCGCACGCGTCTTCGCGGTCGTTTCCTCGCCGGAAAGCATGCGCGCCAGCTCGTCGATCCGGCGTTCGCGGTCGAGCGGCACGACGCTCGACTCGACGCTTCCGCCGGCGTCGCGCTTGTCGACGCGGAAGTGGTGGTCGGCGAACGACGCGACCTGGGGCAGGTGGGTCACGCAGAGCACCTGGCGCCCCGCACCGAGCGCCTGGAGCAGGCGGCCCACCGTCGCGGCGACCGCGCCGCCGATGCCGGTGTCCACCTCGTCGAACACGAGCGTCGGGACGTGCGCGACGTCGCTCGCGGCGACCTGGATCGCGAGCCCGATGCGCGAGAGCTCGCCGCCCGACGCGACGCGCGCGAGCGGGCCGACCGGCTGCTTCGCGTGCGCCGCGATCCGGAACTCGATCGCGTCGAGGCCGTGGCTCGCGGGCGTAGGCAGCGGCTCGAACGCGATCTCGAGCCGTCCGCCCGCCATCGCGAGGGTGCGCATCGCGGCGGTCACGCGGTGCTCGAGCTCGGCGGCGGCGTAGCGCCGCTTCGCGCGGAGCTCGGTGGCGACGGCGACGTAGGCATCCTCGGCCTCGCGCGCGCGCCGTTCGAGCGCCTCGGCGTCGGACGACGCGGCGAGCTCGGCGAGCGCCGCGTCGGTCGCGGCCAGGAGCGCTGGCAGCGCCTCGGGCCGCACGCGGTGCTTGCGCGCGACGTCGTGAAGCGCCGCGAGGCGCTCGTCGATGCGCGCGAGGTCGGCGGGATCGAGGTCGAGGCGGCGCCGGTAGTCGCGCAGCGCGCGCGCGGCCTCCTCGAGCTGGATCCGCGCGGGATCGATCAGCGCCACGACCTCGGCGAGCGCCGGATCGTGCGCGGCGGCCGCCGAGAGCCGGGTGGCGACCTGCGCGACGCGCCGCGTCAGCGCCTCGTCGGACTCTTCGAGCGCGTCGGCGGCCTGCGAGCACGCGTCGATCAGCGCCGCGGCGTTGGCGAGCCGCGACTGCGCGGCGCCGAGCTCCGCCCATTCGCCCTCGCGCATCGCGAGCGCGGCGAGCTCGTGCCGGCGCGCCTCGAGAACCTCGCGCTCGGCGGCGGTGCGGCCGGCGTCGACGCGTGCGGCGTCGCGGGCCTCGCACACCGTCCGCCAGCGCCGCCACGCGTCCTCGGTCTGCTCGGCGAGCGACGTGAATCCGCCGAACGAGTCGACCAGCTCGCGCTGCGTCGGCGTCGTCGAGAGCGCCTGGTGCGCGTGCTGGCCGGTGATCTCGACCAGCCTCTCGCCCAGCGCCTTCAGCTGCGCGAGCGTCGCCGGCGAGCCGTTGATCCACGCGCGGCTGCGGCCCTGCGCGTCGAGCACGCGTCGCAGCAGCACCTCGCCGTCGCTCTCGGCGAGCCCCTCCTCGGCCAGCCACGCGCGCACCGTGGGCGCGTCGTCGACGTCGAACGCGGCGGCGAGCTCGGCGCGCTCGGCGCCGGCGCGGATCTGGCGCGGCTCGAAGCGGTCGCCGAGCAGCAGGCCCAGCGCGTCGAGCAGGATCGACTTGCCTGCGCCGGTCTCGCCGGTGAGCACCGTGAAGCCGGGCTCGAGCTCGAGCTCGAGCGAGCGCACGACGACGAAATCGCGGATCGACAGCAGCCGCAGCATGTCAGGCGCCGCGCCGTTCCTTGAGCCGCTCCGGCGTCTCGCTCCAGTGCAGCTTCTCGCGCAGCATCGCGAAGTAGTCGTAGCCTTCGGGATGCAGCAGGCGCGCCGGATGCGGCGCGCGCCGGATCACGACGCGGTCGCCTTCGGTCAGCGGGTAGTGGGCGTGGCCGTCGCAGTGGACGGTCGCGTCGGTGCCGCGCAGGACGGCGATCGTGACCGTCGCCGTGTCGGAGAGCGCGACCGGGCGGTGCGTGAGCGCATGGGGCGCGACCGGCACGAGCGATATCGCGGCGATGCGGGGGTCGAGGATCGGGCCGCCCGCCGAGAGCGCGTACGCCGTCGAGCCGGTCGGCGTCGACACGATGATGCCGTCCGCGCGCATCGCGTAGGCGAAGCGCCCGTCGATCTCGACCGCGCACTCGATCATGCTGCCGCCGCCGCCGCGGTTGACGACGACGTCGTTGAGCGCGGGCTCCGCCTCCTCGCGCCCCGCCGCGCGCACGACCGTCGCGACGAGCATCGTCCGGCGTTCCTCGACGTAGCGTCCGGCGAGCATCGGTCCGAGCGTCTCCTCCATCGCCGCGAGCGGAATGTCGGTGAGGAAGCCCAGCCGCCCCTGGTTGACGCCGATCAGCGGCACGTCGTGCGGGGCGACTCGGCGCGCGATCGAGAGCATCGTGCCGTCGCCTCCGAGCACGATCGCGAGGTCGGCGCGCGAGCCCAGTGCGTCGGCCTCCGCGGTCGCATGCCCGGGAAGCGGGGTGTGGCGCGCGGTGTCCGCCTCGAGCACGACGGCGTGCCCGTGCGAGGACAGGAACCCGGCCAGGCGCGCGAGCGGCGCGGCGAGGTCGGGCGTGCCGGGGCGTCCGACGATCGCGACGCGGGGGAAGCGGGCGGGGGAGCCGGGCATGGCCGCGATTATTCCACAGCGCCCCGTCGAGGCGCGGTCGGACGGACGGCCGAGCGGCGCTCGGGATGCCGAGCCGGACCGGAACGCCGCCTTCGTTCGTCCTCGTCGCGCGGCGCCGGGGCGTTAGAATGGCTCCGAACGACCGGACCCCCCCGTGATCGACCCCCGCGCCGCCCACCTGCTCAAGACCCTCGTCGAGCGCTACATCGCCGAGGGGCAGCCGGTCGGCTCGCGCCAGCTGTCGAAGCAGTCCGGCCTGGAGCTCTCGCCTGCCACGGTGCGCAACGTGATGGCAGACCTCGAGGAAGCGGGCTTCGTCGCGAGTCCGCACACCTCCGCCGGCCGCGTGCCCACGCCCAAGGGCTACCGGTTCTTCGTCGACAGCCTGATCGTCGTCAAGCCGCTCGAGCAGCAGGAGATCCACCGGCTCGAAGGCGAACTGGTCGCCGACCGTCCGCAGCAGCTCGTGAGCGCGGCAGCGCAGATCCTGTCGCAGCTCACGCATTTCGCGGGCGTTGTGATGACGCAGCGGCAGGAGCCGGGGCTGCGCCACCTCGAGTTCCTGCGGCTTGCCGACCGGCGCGTGCTGCTGATCATCGTCACGTCGCAGGGTGACGTGCAGAACCGCATCCTGCACACCGATCGCGCGTACTCGCATGCGCAGCTCGTCGAGGCGACGAACTATTTCAACCAGCACTTCGCCGGGCAGTCGATCCCGTCGATCCGCGCCGGGCTCGCCGACGAGCTGAAGCGCCTGTCCGGCGACATCGCCGCGCTGATGTCGGCGGCGGTGGACGCCGGCACCGGCGCGCTGCAGGGGAGCGACACCGTCGTGCTCGCGGGCGAGCGCAACCTGCTCTCGTCCGAAGGCGTCGTGTCGAGCATGGACCGCGTGCGCAAGCTCTTCGACCTGTTCGAGCAGAAGACCTCGCTCCTGCACCTGCTCGACCAGTCGCAGCGCGCGGAAGGCGTCCGGATCTACATCGGCGGCGAGTCGGGGCTCGCGCCGCTCGACGAGATGAGCGTCGTCACCGCGCGCTACGAGGTCGACGGGCAGGTGATCGGCACGCTCGGCGTCATCGGCCCCACGCGCATGGCCTACGAGCGCGTGATCCCGATCGTCGACGTCACCGCGAAGCTCCTGTCGAACGCGCTCACACAGCAGCTTTCGGAATCGTGAGCGGGGCTCAGGGCAAGCGCGAACCCGAGTGATGACCGCCGCCGACCACCAGGCCCTGATCGCGCGTTTCTACGACGCGCTCGGTCGCCGCGACGCCGCGGCGATGGCCGCGTGCTACGCGCCGGACGCGACGTTCACCGACCCGGTGTTCGGCACGCTCGACGCCGCGGGCGCGGCCGCGATGTGGCGCATGCTGTGCGCGCGCGGCAAGGACCTGCGCGTCGCGGCATCGGGCATCGAGGCCGATGCCGAGCGGGGCGCGCGCACTGGCGTGCCGCCTACTCGTACGGCCCCACCGCGCGGCCGGTCGTCAACGAGATCGACGCGACGTTCGCCTTCCGCCGCGGGCTGATCGTCGAGCACGTCGACCGCTTCGACCTGAGGCGGTGGGCGACACAGGCGCTCGGGCTCTCGGGGCGCGTGCTGGGCCTCACTCCGCTGCTCGGGCCGATGGTCCGCAAGCAGGCCGCGGCATCGCTCGCCGCGTGGCGTCGCAGGGAGTCGGCCGAGTGAGGCGAGCGCGAGGGCCGGGCGCTCTCGGCGTTCCGGCGGGCCATCGGCTATCGCGCGCGCAGGCCCGTCCACGATGAGCTTCCTTCCCGAACCGCCCCGCGCGCACGACCGCATCGACCGGCTCGGCGTGCTGCTCGTCAACCTGGGCACGCCGGAGGCGCCGACGCCGTCGGCGGTGCGCCGCTACCTCGCCGAGTTCCTGTCCGATCCGCGCGTGGTCGAGATTCCTCCGGTCGTCTGGAAGCCGATCCTGTACGGCGCGATCCTGACGACGCGCCCGGCGCAGTCGGCGAGGAAGTACGCGGCGATCTGGACCAAGGACGGCTCGCCGCTCGCCGTGCATTCGGTGCGGCAGCGGTCGCTCCTGATGGGCATGCTCGGCCAGCGCATGAAGCGCGAGGGGCTCCCGGCCGACTTCGCGCCGGTCGAGCTCGGCATGCGCTACGGCGAGCCGTCGATCGCGTCGGCGCTCGACCGCCTGCGCGCGGGCGGCTCGACGAAGATCCTCGTGCTGCCGCTCTACCCGCAATACTCGGCGAGCACGACGGCGACCGTCTTCGACGCGGTCTCGCAGCACCTCGCGAAGGTGCGGCGTGCGCCGGCGCTGCGTTTCGTCGACGCGTTCCACGACGACGCGGGCTACGTGAAGGCGCTCGCGCAGAACGTCAACGACTACTGGATGAAGCACGGCCGGCCCGACCGGCTCGTGATGTCGTTCCACGGCGTGCCGCGGCGCACGCTGGAGCTGGGCGACCCCTACCACTGCCATTGCCAGAAGACCGGTCGACTGCTCGCGCAGGAGCTGGGCCTCGCGTCCGACCAGTGGTCGCTCGCGTTCCAGTCGCGCTTCGGCAAGGCGGAGTGGCTCAAGCCCTACACGGCGGAGGTGCTCGCGTCGCTCGGCGCGGCGAAGGTGCGCCGCGTCGACGTCGTGTGCCCCGGCTTCGTGTCCGACTGCCTCGAGACGCTCGAGGAGATCGGGATGGAGGTCCGCGACACGTTCGTGAAGGCCGGCGGCGGCGAGTTCCACGCGATCCCGTGCCTCAACGAGCATCCGCGGTGGATCGCGGCGCTCTCCGACCTCGCGTGGCGGAACCTCGCGGGCTGGCTCGCGCCGCCGCCCGAGCCGAAGGAGCGCGAGATGGCGCTCGCGCGTGCGAAGGCGATGGGGGCGAAGGGGTAAGGCGGGCGCCATGAGCCTGCTCGACGCGCGTGCCGTCCAGGTACAGACGGGATCGCCTGCAGCGAACCTGGGCGCGGGATCAGGCGCAAGCGACCCCACGGAGTGGGGCCATTCGGCCCCCGATTGGACTACTGGGCCGTTGATTGTTGGCGATTTCTGCGTCGGCTGCGATCGGCTGGATAGCGAAGGTGCACCGACTATCGCCGCCGAAACGCCCCAATGCGCGCCGTCGTCCGGGATCACCGAAGCGCCGAAGCCCGGCCGATCCCGCGCCCGACCTGGCCGAATCCTCAGGAAGGCCAAGCCGAGGTCGCCGACCTCCGGGTTACGCGTGGCTCCGGGCCGGGGCCGAGACCGAGAACGTGCGCCGCATGGGCCGGTCCGACGTCACCCGCGCGCACAAGTACGCCGTCACGAGCGGTTCGCCTCAGGAGCTCCTCCCGGTCCGCGACGCCCCTCGAGCAGTCGCTCTCGGCCGGCAATGCGACCCCGAGCAGCTGCGCGAGGGGCGTCGAGCTGACGCTGAAGGCGCTCACCGCCGCCTTCGACAAGTCCTCGATCGTCCCGCTCGACCCCGCGGGCGAGAAGTTCGACCCGAACCGGCACCAGGCGATGGCGATGATCCGCCGTCGAAGCAGGCCCAGACCATCGTCCAGGTGTTCCAGAAGGGCTACCTGCTGCACGACCGCGTGCTGCGGCCGGCCCTCGTCGCGGTGTCGAGCGCCCCGGCGAGGCCCAGGGCGCGCCCGCCGACAGCGGCGCCGCTGAGTTGACGGCCGAAACCCCCATTTTCAGCGACAAGAAAACTTCAGGCACGGAGCCATCCATGGGCAAGATGATCGGAATCGACCTCGGCACCACCAACAGCTGCGTCGCCATCGTCGAAGGCGGGCAGACGAAGGTGATCGAGAACTCGGAAGGCGCACGGACGACGCCCTCGGTCGTCGCTTACGCCGACGAGGGCGAGCGCCTCGTCGGCGCGCCCGCCAAGCGCCAGGCGGTGACGAACGCCCGGAACACGGTGTTCGCGGTGAAGCGCCTCATCGGCCGCCGCTTCGAGGAGAAGGAGGTGCAGAAGGACATCGGCCTCATGCCCTACCGGATCGTCAAGGCGGACAACGGTGACGCCTGGGTCGAGGTGCGCGGCAAGAAGATCGCGTCGCAGCAGGTCTCCGCCGAGATCCTGCGCAAGATGAAGAAGACCGCCGAGGACTACCTCGGCGAGGGAGGTCACCGAGGCCGTCATCACGGTTCCCGCTTACTTCAACGACTCGCAGCGTCAGGCTACCAAGGATGCTGGGCGTATCGCGGGCCTCGAGGTCAAGCGCATCATCAACGAGCCGACGGCGGCCGCGATCGCGTTCGGCCTCGACAAGAAGGAAGGCGACCGCAAGATCGCGGTCTACGACCTCGGCGGCGGCACGTTCGACGTCTCGATCCTCGAGATCGCGGGAAGTCGACGGCGAGCACCAGTTCGAGGTGCTGTCGACCAACGGCGACACGTTCCTCGGCGGCGAGGACTTCGACCAGCGCGTCATCGACTACATCGTCACCGAGTTCAAGAAGGAGCAGGGCGTCGACCTCAAGAACGACGTGCTGGCGCTGCAGCGCCTCAAGGAAGCCGCCGAGAAGGCGAAGATCGAGCTCGTCCTCGCAGCAGACCGAGATCAACCTGCCGTACATCACGGCCGACGCGAATGGTCCGCGCCACCTCGCGCTGAAGATCACGCGCGCCAAGTTCGAGGCGCTCGTCGCGACCTGATCGAGCGCACGATCGAGCCCTGCCGCGTCGCGATCAAGGACGCGGGCGTCAAGCTCGCCGACATCGCCGACGTGATCCTGGTCGGCGGCCAGACCCGCATGCCAAGGTGCGGACAAGGTGAAGGTTCTTCGGCAGGAGCCGCGCAAGGACGTCAATCCCGACGAGGCGGTTGCGGTCGGCGCGGCGATCCAGGCCGGCATCCTCGCTGGTGAAATCCAAGGACGTGCTGCTGCTCGACGTGACGCCGCTCTCGCTCGGCATCGAGACGCTCGGCGGCGTGCTGACGCGCCTGATCCAGAAGAACACGACCATCCCGACGAAGGCGCAGCAGGTCTTCTCGACGGCGGACGACAACCAGGGCGCGGTGACGATCCACGTGCTGCAGGGCGAGCGTGAGCTGGCTTCGGGCAACAAGAGCCTCGGCCAGTTCAACCTCGAGGGCATCCCGCCCGCTCCGCGCGGCGTGCCGCAGATCGAGGTGATGTTCGACATCGACGCCAACGGCATTCTGAACGTGTCGGCTAAGGACAAGGCGACCGGCAAGGAACAGCAGATCAAGATCCAGGCCTCGGGCGGCCTCAGCGACGCCGACATCGAGCGCATGGTCAAGGACGCCGAGGCGCACGCCGAGGAAGACCGCAAGCTGATGGAGACCGTGCAGGCGCGAAACGGCCTCGACGCGCTGGTGCACAGCGTGAAGAAGTCGATGTCCGAGCACGGCGACAAGATCGGCGCCGACGAGAAGGCGAAGATCGAGGCGGCCCTGAAGGACGCCGAGGAGCTGCTGAAGCAGAAGGACGCCGCGAAGGAGGCGCTCGAGTCGACGACGGAGTCGCTCGCCAAGTCCGCGCAGAAGCTCGGCGAGGCGATGTACGCCCAGGCGCAGGCCGAGGCGGGCGCCGCCGGAGCCGGGGGCGAGGGAGCGGGTGCGGCGAAGGAGGGGACGAGAAGGTCGTCGATGCCGAGTACATGGAGGTCAAGGACCGCAAGTGAGCGGCGGGCCGCTCACGTGCGGCCCTGCCTCCTCGGATATTCCGTCGCGTGGAGCGACGGCGTCTCCCTGGGACTGGGAGCGCGACGGAATATCTGTCCCCGTTCGAGCGGCGCCGCTGGCGCCGTTCAACGCGGACGGGACGGGTCGTGGCCGGGCTGCTTTCGGGCGGCCCGGTCTTTGTCGTTGGCGAGGTGCGTTTCATTCGCCCGCTCGAACGGGGGCTGACGGGTCGAGCAGGGGACTACAGGCATGGCTAAGCGCGACTACTACACGGTGCTGGGCGTCAACCGCGACGCCTCCGAGGAGGACATCAAGAGTCCTACCGGAAGCTCGCGATGAAGCACCATCCGGACCGCAATCCGGACGACAAGGGCGCCGAGGAGAAATTCAAGAGGCGAAGGAGGCGTACGAGGTCCTCTCGGACGCCAAGAGGCGCGCCGCCTACGACCAGTTCGGCCACGCGGGTGTCGACCCGTCGGCCGGCTTCGGCGCGGGGGCCGGTGCGCGAGGCGCGGGCCCCGAGGGGTTCGGCGGCTTCGCCGACGCGTTCGGCGACATCTTCGGCGAGATCTTTGGCCAGGGACGCGGGGGAGGGCGCGGCAACGGCGTGTTCCGCGGCGCGGATCTTCGCTACAACCTCGAGATCTCGCTCGAGGAGGCGGCGCGCGGCACCGAGGCGCGCATCCGCATCCCGACGATGGATCCGTGCGAGGCCTGCCAGGGCACCGGCGCGAAGCCGGGCACGCAGGCGAAGCAATGTCCCACCTGCCACGGCCGCGGCGAGGTGCGCGTTTCGCAGGGCTTCTTCTCGATCCAGCAGACCTGCCCGAACTGCCACGGCACCGGCAAGGTCATCGCCGACCCGTGCAAGGCGTGCGAAGGCGCGGGGCGCACCCGCAAGTACAAGACGCTGTCGGTCAAGATCCCCGCCGGCGTCGACCAGGACGACCGCATCCGGCTGTCCGGCGAGGGCGAGGCGGGCGTCAACGGCGGCCCGCCGGGCGACCTGTACGTCGTCGTGCAGCTGAAGCCGCATGCGGTGTTCCAGCGCGACGGCGCGGATCTCCACTGCGAGATGCCGATCAGCTTCGCGACCGCGGCGCTGGGCGGAGATCGAGATCCCGACGCTCGACGGGCACGCGAAGCTGAAGATTCCCGCCGAGACGCAGACCGGCCAGAAATTCCGCCTGCGCAACAAGGGGATCCGGCCGGTGCGCGGCTCGGTCGTCGGCGACCTCTACTGTCACGCCGTGGTCGAGACGCCGGTGAAGCTCACGGCCAGGCAGAAGGAGATCCTGCGCGAGCTCGAGTCGATCAACCAGCAGGACCCGGCCGCGCACAGCCCGAAGCAGAAGACGTTCTTCGACAAGCTCAAGGAATTCTTCGGCTAGTGACCCGAGCTCGCCGGCGAGGGGCCCCGCGCGCGAGGCGTGCGGGGATCGACGCCGATGACCGCGAGTGGTCGCAACGGCCGAAGATCGATGCGCGCATGGCTCCGGCGATCAGATCGGCCGTCGCGTCGTTCCGCGCGACGGCATCTGCCGGATCGCTCCTGTCGGCGGCTCCCTGAACCCGGACTACGACGTCGTCGTGATCGGCGCCGGCGCCGCCGGCATGATGTGCGCGGCGACCGCCGGGCAGCGCGGACGGCGCGTGCTGCTGATCGAGCACTACCATCGCGTCGGCGAAGATCCGCATCTCGGGCGGCGGCCGCTGCAACTTCACCAATACCGGAGCGGGACCGGCCAGCTACCTGTCGCAAAACCCGGATTTCTGCCGCTCGGCGCTCGCCCGCTACGGACCGCGCGACTTCCTCGCGCTCGTCGAGCGCCACCGCATCCGCTGGCACGAGAAGAAGCTCGGCCAGCTGTTCTGCGACGATACCGCGCTCGACATCGTCCGGATGCTGCGCACCGAATGCGACCGCGGCGGCGTCGAATGGCGCCAGCCGTGCCCCGTCGACGGCGTGACGCGCGAGGGCGACGGCTGGCGCGTCGACACGCCGCATGGTGTCGTGCGCGCGAGCTCGCTCGTCGTCGCCACGGGCGGTCTCACGGTGCCGACGATCGGCGCGACGCCCTTCGGCTATCGCCTCGCCGCGCAATTCGGCCTGCCCGTCGTGCCGACGCGGCCGGCGCTCGTGCCGCTCGCGTTCGCGCCCGATGCGCTCGCGCGCTACGGCGACCTGTCCGGGATCTCGACCGACGTCGAGATCGCGTGCGGCGGCGGCCGGTTCCGCGAGAACCTGCTCTTCACGCACCGCGGCCTCTCGGGTCCGGCGATCCTGCAGATCTCGTCGTACTGGGACGGGCGCGAGCCGCTCGCGATCGACCTGTTGCCGGGCATCGACGCCGAGGGCTGGCTCGTCGACCACGCGCGCAAGGACCTGCGGCTCGACACGCTGCTCGCCGAGCGGCTGCCGAAGCGCTTCGCGCAGCAGTGGTGCGCCGCGCACGGCGTCGCGCGGTCGATGAGAGAGCTGGGCGAGGCGCGATTGCGCGGTGTCGCTGCCGATCTGGCGTGCTGGCGCGTCCTGCCTTCCGGCACGCTGGGCTACGCGAAGGCCGAGGTGACGCTGGGGGCGTCGACACGCGCGCTCTCGTCGAAGACGATGGCGACGCGCGACGTGCCGGGCCTCTTCTTCATCGGCGAAGTCGTCGACGTGACCGGCTGGCTCGGCGGCTACAACTTCCAGTGGGCGTGGTCGTCGGGCCACGCGGCGGGCGTAGCCGCCTGAGGACTCCCCGAAACGCATTCCGGATCTCGCATCTGCTACGCTCGCGCGCATGAAGCGGACGCTGCTCGCGAGGAACGCTGACGTGCTGGTCACCATGGACGCCCGCCGCCGCGAAATCCGGGGCGGCGGCGTCTACGTCGAAGGCAACGCGATCGCGGCGGTGGGCACCCCGGACGAGCTGCCGCCGACCGCCGACGAGGTGATCGACCTCGCCGGGCACGTCGTGCTGCCGGGGCTCGTCAACACGCACCACCACATGTACCAGACGCTGACGCGGGCGATGCCGCTCGCGCAGGACGCGGAGCTCTTCGGCTGGCTCAGGGCGCTCTATCCGGTCTGGGCGCGCATGACGCCGGAGATGATCCGCGTGTCGACGCGGACCGCGATCGCGGAGCTCCTGCTGTCGGGCTGCACGACGACGTCGGACCACCTGTACGTGTTCCCGAACGGCAGCCGCCTCGACGATTCGATCGAGGCGGCGTCGACGACGGGCATCCGCTTCCACGCGACGCGCGGCAGCATGAGCGTGGGCGCGAGCCGGGGCGGTCTGCCGCCCGACGCGCTCGTCGAGGACGAGGACGCGATCCTCGCCGACACGCGCCGCGTGATCGAGGCGTGGCACGATCCGGCGCGCCATTCGATGCTCCGGATCGGCGTCGCGCCGTGCTCGCCGTTCTCGGTGAGCCGGGACCTCCCCACCTTGCCGAGAACGACGACGACGTCGCCTACAGCCGGGAACGGTTCGGGTGCACGCCCGCAGAGTACGCGGAGGACCTGGGATGGGTCGGCCGCGACGTGTGGCACGCGCACTGCGTGAAGCTCGACGGCGCGGCATCGCGCACTTCGCGCGCACCGGGACGGGTGTCGCGCACTGCCCGTGCTCGAACATGCGGCTCGCGTCGGGCATCGCGCCGGTGCGGAGCATGCGTGACGTCGGCGTGAACGTCGGCCTCGGTGTCGATGGCAGCGCGTCGAACGACGCCGGCCACCTGATGGGCGAGGCGCGCCAGGCGATGCTGCTGCAGCGCGTGGGCTCGGGTCCCGCGGCGATGACCGCGCGCGAGGCGCTCGAGATCGCGACGCTGGGCGGCGCCGCGGTGCTCGGGCGCGACGACCTCGGCGCGCTCGCGCCGGGCATGTCGGCCGACTTCGTCGCGTTCGACCTGGCGCGGCCCGGGTTCGCCGGCGCGATGCACGATCCCGTGGCGGCGCTCGTGTTCTGCGCGCCGTCGAACGTCGCGTGGAGCGTCGTCGACGGCAAGGTCGTCGTGCGCGGCGGCGCCCTCGCGACGATCGACCTCGGGCCGCAGGTCGAGCGGCACAACCGCCTGGCGCGCGAGCTCGCCCGCGGCTAGCCGGCGCCGGGAAGAGCGCTCCGCGCGGCCGTCAGCCGCGTCGCGTCAACGCCAGCGCGCCGGCGGCTGCGAGCGCGAGCACCATCACCGCGAGCATCGCGTCGGACATCGCGTCCACTGGTTTCGCGGGCGGCGCCGCGACGGGCGAGAGCGCCACGCCGTCGATGTAGCCTCCGACGCCGTCGCTCGTCCCGCCGGCGCGGAACCGGAGGGTGATCGTGGGGCCGTTCGCCGGGACCAGGAGCTGGTACACGGTCCAGACGGTATCGGTGTTGGCGGTGCCGTCCGCGGCGCTGAACCCGATCACGTTGCCGTCGACGAGGACCTGGACTCCGTTCGATCCCGACGCGACGCCCGGCCGCGGCGAATACGCCCACGTGAACAGGTAGGTCGCGCCGGGGACCACGGGCACCGCCTGCTCGATCGCGCTGTTGTCGTTGCCGTCGAGCTCGACGTGCTGCTCGCCCGCGTACGGCGCGCCGGCGACGTTGTTCTGGACCTCCGCCCCGCTGCCCGATACGAGTGTCCAGTTCGGGATCGCCGGATAGATGCCCCAGTTGCCGGGCGCCAGCGCCGGCGATTCGAACGAGCCGTTCTGCACGAGGTTCTGCGCGAAGGCAGGCGCCGCGACGAACGCGGCGCACGCGGCGAGCAGCCGCAACGGACGACCCATGTTCCCCCCTGTCGGTGCCGGTTGCGCAGCACAGTACGCGCGCCGGGCGGTCTGCAAGGGTCCACGTGGCCGTCTGCCCGCTCGCGCTGTTACCATGCCCGCGGTCGACCTTCATTCGAGAGCCCCTTGAACCGAATCGTCCCGCTGCTTCCGGCAGCGCTCCTCCCCGCCGCTCCCGTCTCGCGCGACATCGGCGATGTCCGGCTGCTGCCGGACTAGCGGCGCCGCCGTGTCCCGCGCCGAGCGCACCGGTCCGACGGGCATCCTGCTCGCCGCGGGCGCCGCGCGCCGGTTCGGCGGCGACAAGCTGCTCGCGCCGCTCCAGGACGGCACGCCGGTCGGGGCGGCCGCCTGCCGGTCGATGCACGCCGCGCTCGGTCATGTCGTCGCCGTCGTGCGGCCGGGCGACGACGCGCTCGCGTCGGTGCTCGCGGCCAGCGGCGCGACGATCGTGCACTGTGCCCGGGCGGACGAGGGGATGGGCGCGAGCCTCGCGTGCGGCGTCGCCGCGACCGCGGACGCGCAGGGCTGGGTCGTCGCCCTCGCCGACATGCCGTGGATCGCGCCGGCGACGATCCGGTCGGTGGCCGAGGCGATCGCCGCCGGCGCGTCGATCGCCGCGCCGGTGCACCGCGGCGAGCGCGGCCATCCGGTGGGCTTCTCGTCCGCGCACCGCGATGCGCTGATGACACTCTCGGGCGACGAGGGCGCGCGCTCGCTCGTCGCGCACGGCGGGGTCGAGCTCGTCCGCATCGACGTCGACGATCCCGGCGTCCTGCGCGACGTCGACACGCCCGGCGACCTGCCGGGCTGGGGCACCTGGCGGCCAGAGTTCCGGCTGGGCCGCCGCCGGTCGCTCGCTCGCCCGCGCCTCCCACCATGCGCGGAGCTCCGCCTCCTCGAGCGGCGGGCAGATCAGGAACCCCTGCGCTTCCTCGCATCCGTGGCGGCGCAGGAAGTCGATCTGCGCCCGCGACTCGACCCCCTCCGCGATGCAGCGCAGCCCCAGCGAGTGCGCGAGCGCGATGATCGCCTGCGTGATCGTCTCGTCGTTGCGGTTGCGCTCGATGCCCTGCACGAACCGCTGGTCGATCTTGAGTCCCTGGATCGGCAGGCGCGCGAGGTAGGAGAGCGACGAGTAGCCGGTGCCGAAGTCGTCGACGGTGATCGACACGCCCATCTGCTTCAGGCGCACGAGCGTCGCGACCGCCTTGTCCGGGTGCGTGATGATCACGCTCTCGGTGATCTCGAGGTCGAGCTCGCCGGCCGCGAGCCCCGAGGACGCGAGCGCGTCCTCGACGATCGAGAGCCAGCTGTCGTGCTGCAGCTGCTGCACCGACAGGTTGACCGACAGGCGCATCGGCATGCCGGACCGGTGCCACTGCGCCACCTGGCGGCACGCGTCGCGGAGCACGCGGGCGCCGAGCGCCTGGATCATGCCGGACTCCTCGGCGATCGGGATGAACTCGGCCGGGCCGATGATGCCGCGCTCGGGATCGCGCCAGCGCAGCAGCGCCTCGACGCCGAACGCGCGGCCCGTCCTGGTCTCGACCTGCGGCTGGTAGACGAGGAAGAACTCGTCGTCCATCAGGCCGCGGCGCATGTCGGTCTCGATCTGCAGCCGCTGCTGCACGCGCGCGTTCATGTCCGCCGTGTAGAAGCGGTAGGCGTTGCGGCCCGCCTCCTTGGCCGCGTACATCGCGGTGTCGGCCTGCTTGATCAGCGTCGCCGGGTCCTGCGCGTCGAGCGGGTAGATCGATACGCCGATCGAGCAGGTGAGCGTGGGCGCCTGGTCGGCGATCCGGAACGGCGCGAGGAACGACTCACGGACGCGGTGGACGACGTTCATCACCTCGAACGTCGCGTGCGCCGGGTCGAGGCCCGGCAGCACGAGCACGAACTCGTCGCCGCCCAGCCGCGCGACGGTGTCGGACTCGCGCACCGCGCTGCCGAGCCTCTGGGCGATCGACTGCAGGAGCTGATCGCCCGCGTCGTGCCCGAGCGTGTCGTTGATCCGCTTGAAGTGGTCGAAGTCGAGGAACAGGCAGGCGACCTGCGTGCCGTCGCGCTGCGCGACCGCGAGGATCTGGCGCAGGCTCTGGTTCAGCAGCGACCGGTTCGGCAGGCCGGTGAGGATGTCGTGCTGCGCGAGCTTGTACGCGTGCGCCGTCGCGATCTCGAGCTCGCGCGTGCGCTGCGCGACCTTGTCCTCCAGCGTGCGCTGGTAGCTCACGACTTCCGCCTGCGACTCGGCGAGGCGCTGCGTCATGTGGTTGAACGTGTGCGTCAGGAGCCCCAGCTCGTCGCGCGAGCGCGTGGGCACGTAGACGTCGAGCCGGCCGCCCGCGACCGCGCGCGCGGCGCGCATCAGCCGCCGCATCGGCGCGACGAGCCGGCGGGTGAGCAGCAGCGACGCGATCATCGCGACGAGCATCACCAGCCCGACGACCGTCAGCCCGCCGGCGACGTAGGTCCGGAACCGCGTCGCCTGGGGCTGGAACGACATGCCGACCTGGACGTGGCCGATCGGCGGGCCGCCCGCCGCCGGCGGATCGGCCGACGGCGGTCGCGCGGCGAATGAACGCCCAGCCCGGACCGGGGCAACGACCTCGAGGTACGTCGCCTGGCCGATCGTGCGCCGCTGCGCGCCGATGAGCGAGGTGGCCGACGGGGTACCGGGTGCGATCGCCGGGATCGGCGCGTTGCCGAGCTGTTCGGCGTAGCGGCGCGCCGCCACCACGCCTCCCTTCGCGTCGAGGACCGCGACGTAGGCGATGTTGGCGCCCGGCGCGAGCGTCGAGATCACCTGCTCGATCGCGCCACGGTCGCGCGCCGCGAGCGGCTCGTCGACGACCTCGGCGAGCATCGTCGAGAGCGTGAGCGCCTGCGCGCGCAGCTCGTCCTCGCCGCCGGACCATTCGCGCCAGAACGTGTAGGCGGTGATCGCCAGCGCCGTCACGAAGACGAGCGCGACCGCCAGGACCTGGATCTTCGTGAACAGGCCGAGCCGCACGGGCGGCAGGTCCACCGGCGAGACCGTCTCCGACGCGAGCGCCGCGCCGTGCTTGCGCGCGCTGCGCAGCAGGCGGCGCTGGGCACCGGCGTCGCGCGCGTCCGGGGCGGACCGGTCATTCATCGCGGGAAGGGGCGCTCAGGCGCCGGTGCCGCGCGCGGGACGGCGAGGATCGGATTCGGGCATCGGGTTCGCGTGGAGCGGGCGGGCGGCGGCGACCCCGGGCGCCGTCCGCGGGGTACGGCTCCGCGGCAGGGTCGGGACCCGGCAACCGGAGCAACGCCCATGCCACGGTCCGGACGCCCGGCCCGGTCAGTCGGTCGCGACCGGAATCTTCCCGATCCGGGCGCGCCATTCGCGCGGTCCGGTCTCGTGCACCGAGGTGCCGTTCGCGTCGACCGCGACGGTGACCGGCATGTCGCGGACGTCGAATTCGTAGATCGCTTCCATGCCGAGGTCGGCGAAGGCCACGACGCGCGAGGCGCGGATCGCCTTGGCGACGAGGTACGCGGCGCCGCCGACCGCCATGAGATAGGCGGCGCGGTGCCTGCGGATCGCGTCGATCGCGACCGGGCCGCGCTCGGCCTTGCCCACCATCGCGACGAGTCCGGTGCGCGCGAGCATCGTCTCGGTGAACTTGTCCATTCGCGTCGACGTCGTGGGGCCGGCGGGGCCGACCGCCTCGTCGCGCACCGGATCGACCGGGCCGACGTAGTAGATGACGCGGTTCGTGAAGTCGACCGGGAGCTTCTCGCCTTTCGCGAGCATGTCGGCGATGCGCTTGTGCGCGGCGTCGCGGCCGGTGAGCATCTTCCCGTTGAGGAGCAGGCGCTCACCCGGCTTCCACGAGGCGACCTCGGCCGGCGTCAGGCGGTCGAGGTCGACGCGCCGCGCCTCGGGCGCGGGCGACCACGCGACCTTCGGCCAGCGCGAGAGGTCGGGCGGCTCGAGCTTCGCCGCGCCGGCCCCGTCGAGCGTGAAATGCGCGTGCCGCGTGGCGGCGCAGTTCGGGATCATCGCGACCGGCAGGCTCGCGGCGTGCGTCGGGTAGTCGAGGATCTTGACGTCGAGCACCGTCGAGAGGCCGCCCAGACCCTGCGCGCCGATGCCGAGCGCGTTGACCTTGTCCATGAGCTCGAGCCGGAGCTCCTCGACGCGTCCCTTCGGGCCCCGGCGCCTGAGCTCGTGGATGTCGATCGGCTCCATCAGCGCTTCCTTCGCGAGCAGCATCGCCTTTTCCGCGGTGCCGCCGATGCCGATGCCGAGCATGCCCGGCGGGCACCATCCCGCGCCCATCGTCGGCACGGTCTTCAGCACCCAGTCGACGATCGAGTCGGACGGGTTGAGCATCGTGAACTTCGACTTGTTCTCGCTGCCGCCGCCCTTCGCCGCGATCCGGACGTCGACCGTGTCGCCGGGAACGAGGTCGAAGTGCACGACGGCCGGCGTGTTGTCCTTCGTGTTCGCGCGCCGGCCCGCCGGGTCGACGAGGACCGACGCGCGCAGCGGGTTGTCCGGGTGGTTGTACGCGCGCCGGACGCCTTCGTTGACCATCTCGGTCACCGACATCGTCGCGCCTTCCCAGCGCACGTCCATGCCGACCCGGACGAACGCGACCACGATGCCCGTGTCCTGGCAGATCGGGCGGTGGCCCTCGGCGCACATGCGCGAGTTGGTGAGGATCTGCGCGATCGCGTCCTTGGCCGCCGGGCTCGCCTCCGCGGCGTAGGCCTCGCCGAGCGCCTCGATGTAGTCGACCGGGTGGTAGTAGGAGATGTACTGCAGCGCGTCGGCGACGCTGGCGATCAGGTCGTCCTGGCGGATCGTTCGCATGGGCGGGGCCTCCGAATCAGTGCGAATCGGCGTGCGATGCGTGGGCCGAGGGCGCGTGCCGCGCGGCGTGGGCCTTCGGCTGCAGCATCAGCCTGTCGGTCGCGGCGACCGCCAGCGCCGAGAGCAGGAACGTGATGTGGATCGCCGTCTGCCACAGCAGCGTCTTCTCGTCGTAGGCGGCGGCGTTGATGAACGTCTTGAGCAGGTGGATCGACGAGATGCCGATGATCGCGGTCGCCAGCTTCACCTTGAGCACGCTCGCGTTGACGTGCGACAGCCATTCCGGCTGGTCGGGGTGGCCCTCGAGGCGCATGCGCGAGACGAAGGTCTCGTAGCCGCCGATGATCACCATGATGAGCAGGTTCGAGATCATCACGACGTCGATCAGGCCCAGAACGACCAGCATGATCACCGTCTCGGACGGCGCCTTCATCTGCGCGGCCGCCTGGCCCACCGGGGTCACCGCCGCGACGATCTTCTGGACGGCGTCCTGGCTGCCGAACGCGGCCTCGATCAGGTGGACGAGCTCGACCCAGAAGTGCCAGACGTAGACGCCCTGCGCGAGGATGAGGCCCAGGTAGAGCGGCAGCTGGAGCCACCGGCTCATGAAGATCATGTACGGAAGCGGGCGCATCTTCAGGTTCGCGAGCGTCAGCGGGTCGGGGCTGGGGACGGCCATGGGCGAGATAAGCGTTTGATCGGAAAAGCAAGTCTACCATCCGGGCGCCCCCGGCGCCGCCGAAACGCGCCGGGAAGCGCGCGCGACGGCGCCTGCTTCCCTAACTCTTATATCTTATATAAGATATCGGCAAGCGCCCCGGTCCGCGTCTCCGTTTTGTCCTGCGTCAAGGCGCCGCGTTGCGCCGCCGCGCGCGGCTTCGGTAGACTGGCCGGCCCGTCCGAACATTCGCGCGCAACGCATCGACCCGCCCCAGGAGGCCGCAAGCATGTCCACGATCGAATCCGTCCTGCAGGAAAACCGCCTGTTCGTTCCCGACGACCAGTGGGTCGCGCAGGCGCACCTGTCGAAGGCCGACTACGACGAGATGCAGGCGCGCGCGGCCGACGACTACGAGGGCTACTGGGCGCAGCTCGCGCGGGACAACCTCGTGTGGCACAAGCCGTTCACGAAGGTGCTGAACGAGACCAACGCGCCGTTCTACAAGTGGTTCGAGGACGGCCACCTCAACGCGTCGTACAACTGCCTCGACCGGCACCAGCTGACGCAGCCGAACCGCCCCGCGATCATCTTCGAGGCGGACGACGGCACGGTCACGAAGGTCACCTACAAGCAGCTCTACCAGCGGGTCTGCCAGTTCGCGAACGGGCTGAAGAAGCTCGGCATCCGCAAGGGCGACCGCGTGCTCGTCTATCTGCCGATGTCGGTGGAGGCGGTCGTCGCGATGCAGGGGTGCGCGCGGATCGGCGCGATCCACTCGGTCGTGTTCGGCGGCTTCTCGGCGAAGAGCGTCAACGAGCGCATCGTCGACGCGGGCGCGAAGCTCGTGATCACGGCGGACGGCCAGTTCCGCGGCGGCAAGGAGATCGCGCTCAAGCCCGCGGTCGACGAGGCGCTCGCGATGGGCGGCTGCGACTCGATCGAGGGCGTCGTCGTCTACCGGCGCACCGGCGGACATGTCGCGTGGAACGCGAAGCGCGACCTCTGGTGGCACGACCTCGTCACGGGGCTGCCGACGGACTGCGAGCCGACCTGGGTCGACGCCGAGCACCCGCTGTTCGTCCTCTACACGTCGGGCTCGACCGGCAAGCCCAAGGGCGTGCAGCACTCGACCGGCGGCTACCTGCTGCAGGCGATCTGCTCGATGCGCTGGACGTTCGACATCAAGGACTCGGACGTCTTCTGGTGCACGGCGGACGTGGGCTGGGTCACCGGGCACTCGTACGTCGCGTACGGCCCGCTCGCGGTCGGCGCGACGCAGGTGATGTTCGAGGGCGTGCCGACCTACCCGTCGGCGTCGCGCTTCTGGGAGATGATCCAGCGCCACAAGGTCTCGATCTTCTACACCGCGCCCACCGCGATCCGCTCGCTGATCAAGGCGGGCGGCGACCTGCCCAAGAAGTTCGACCTGTCGAGCCTGAGGCTCCTGGGCTCGGTGGGCGAGCCGATCAATCCGGAAGCGTGGATGTGGTACTACACGACGGTCGGCGGCTCGCGCTGCCCGATCGTCGACACCTGGTGGCAGACCGAGACCGGCGCGCACATGATCTCGCCGCTGCCCGGCGCGACGCCGCTCAAGCCGGGCTCGTGCACGATGCCGCTGCCCGGGATCATGGCCGCGATCGTCGACGAGACCGGTCACGACGTCGAACTCGGCAAGGGCGGCTTCCTCGTGATCAAGCGGCCGTGGCCGGCGATGATCCGCACGATCTACGGCGATCCCGATCGATACAGGAAGAGCTACTACCCCGAGGACCTCGGCGGCAAGCTCTACCTCGCCGGCGACGGCGCGAACTGCGACCTCGACGGCTACTTCTGGATCATGGGCCGCATCGACGACGTGCTGAACGTCTCGGGCCACCGCCTGGGCACGATGGAGATCGAGTCCGCGCTCGTCGCGAACCCGCACGTCGCCGAGGCCGCGGTCGTGGGCCGGCCGGACGACCTCACCGGCGAGGCGGTCTGCGCGTTCGTCGTGCTGAAGCAGGCGCGCCCGGAGGGCGCGGAAGCCGAGAAGATCGCGAAGGAGCTGCGCGACTGGGTCGGCAAGGAGATCGGACCGATCGCGAAGCCGAAGGAGATCCGCTTCGGCGACAACCTGCCGAAGACGCGCTCGGGCAAGATCATGCGGCGTCTGCTGCGCTCGCTCGCGAAGGGCGAGACGATCACGCAGGACGTCTCGACGCTCGAGAATCCGGCGATCCTCGACCAGCTGAAGCAGACGATCTGACGCGGCGGCCCGGGCGTCGCCCGCGGCTGTGGTACAAAGCGCGACGCGGTCCGCCGGACCGCGTCGCGCTTTCCCGTCTCCCGGTTGCCCCTACGCATGCAGGAACTCGCCTCGACCCTCTTCGCCTGGCGTCTCGTCAAGCTCGTGCTCGAGGTCTGCCTGCTCGCGCTCGCCGGCCAGGGCATCGCGTCGCTCCTGATCCGCGCGTCGGGAGCGGATCCGCAGCAGAATTTCTTCCACCGCGTGCTGCGCGCCGTGTCGTCGCCGTTCACGTGGATCGTGCGCCGGATCACGCCGCCGTTCATCGCCGACCGGCACGTGCCGCTTGCCACGTTCGCGCTGCTGGCCGTGGCCTATGCCGCCGTGCTGTTCACGATCGCCGACACGTGCATCCGTCACGGCCTCACGGTGGCCGAGTGCATGGAAGTCCGGTGACGGGCATGGCGACGATGGGCCGGCTCGAACGATGGTACTGGCAGCAGGTCGCGGCCTGGTCGCTCGTGTTCGGGCTGAAGGCGCCGGCGGTCCGCTGCTACGAGCGCATCCTGGCCGCCGACCCCGACGACGCCCGCGCGCTCGCGTCGATGGGGTTCCAGCTCGCCCAGCAGGACCGGCTGCGCGAGGCGCTCGCGCGGTTCGACCGGGTCGCGCAACTCGCGCCCGACAGCGTCGACTCGCACTACAACCGCGCGTTCCTGCTGCAGAAGCTCAACGACCACGACGCCGCGCTCGACGCGTTCGAGCGCGCGCTCGCGATCTCGCCGGACCACGATCTCGCGCTGTACGGCAAGGCGCTGTCGCTGATCTCGCTCAGGCGCCTCGACGAGGCGGTCGCGCCGCTCGAGCGCAACACGAAGCTCCAGCCGATGAGCCCGTACGGCTGGTACCAGCTCGGCCGCGTCCAGTTCGACCGCGGCAAGCCGGAGAAGACGCAGGCGATCATCGATCGCCTCGCCAAGTTCGAGCCGAAGGTCGCCGCGCAGCTCGCGCGCGAGACGGGGCTCAAGGCTCCGCCGCGGCCTTAGCCCACAACGTGATGTTGCGGCGCGGCAAAGACGGCTTGACGACATTTCAGCCGCCTCCATGCCGTTCGGGCCTTGATTCCGGCGAGTTTCCGATCAAACGGCGCTTGCGCATGCGAGCATCCCGTTTATATACTGCGCGACATCTCGGGATCGCCCTCACCAGGGCGTCCTGCATGCATCATGGCCGGCCGGGCAACCCGGTCGCTGCCGGAACGCGACGCCGCCAAGAGCGCCCGTGCCGGTCTCCAGCCAGGGGGAGTTCCGCGGTTTTCACCGTCGTTCGTCAGGAGGAGCCTGCCATGCAGTTGACCGAGAAGCACCTGGAATACTGGAGCAAGAATCTCCGTATCACAGGCATCCTGCTTTTCATCTGGTTCGTCGTCACTTTCGTCATCGGGTACTACGCGCGCGAGCTGTCGTTCAATTTCTTCGGCTGGCCGTTCGCGTTCTACATGGGCGCGCAGGGATCGCTGATCATCTACGTGATCATCATCTGGTTCTACGCGCGCTACATGAACAACCTGGACCTCGTCTACGACGTCCATGAAGGGGAGGAAGACTGATGGCCGGCCCAGCTGAACCCACCAACGTCTTCACCGCGGGCTCGCAGAAGGCGTTCACCTCGCAGCTGAAGAAGGTCTACACCTGGTACACGGGCGGCTTCGTCGCGTTCGTGATCTTCCTGGCGATCGCCGAACAGATGGGGATGTCGCGCCAGTGGATCGGCTACATCTTCCTGCTCGCGACGGTCGGCCTCTACGCCGGCATCGGCGTGATGAGCCGGACCTCCGACGCGGCCGAGTACTACGTCGCCGGACGGCGCGTCCCCGCGCTGTTCAACGGCATGGCGACCGGCGCCGACTGGATGAGCGCGGCGTCGTTCATCGGGATGGCCGGCACGCTGTACCTGACCGGGTACGGCGGGCTCGCATTCATCCTGGGCTGGACCGGCGGCTACTGCCTGGTCGCGCTGCTCCTGGCGCCGTACCTGCGCAAGTTCGGCCAGTTCACGATCCCGGACTTCCTGGGTGCGCGCTACGGCGGCCACATCCCGCGCACGATCGGCATTCTCGCCGCGATCCTGTGCTCGTTCACCTACGTGGTCGCGCAGATCTACGGCGTGGGCATCATCACGACGCGGCTGACCGGGGTCGAGTTCATCTACGGGATCTTCCTCGGCATCGGCGGCATCCTCGTGTGCTCGTTCCTGGGCGGGATGCGCGCGGTGACGTGGACGCAGGTCGCGCAGTACATCATCCTGATCGTCGCCTACATGATCCCGGTCGTCTGGCTGTCGGTGAAGCACACCGGCATCCCGCTGCCGCAGTTCGTGTACGGCAAGGTGCTCGAGAAGGTGACGGCTCGCGAGGAACAGCTCATCAAGGATCCGAAGGAGCTGGAGGTCCGCGGCATCTTCAAGGCGCGTGCCGACGCTGCCAGCGCGAACCTGAAGGGCCTGCCCGCGAGCTTCGATGCCGGCAAGAAGACGCTGGCCGACACGATCGAGAAGGCGAAGGCCGACAACAACGTCGATGCGGCGACCGCAGCGGAGAAGGCGCTCGCCGCCTATCCGAAGGATGCCGCCGCGGCGAAGGCCGCGTGGACCAAGGAGGCGGGCCTCGCGGCGCGTTCGGGACCACCGCTGCGTCACGCCGAGGCGTTCCCGGGCAAGGACGATACCGCGCGCGACGTCTCGCGACGGAACTTCCTCGCGCTGGTGTTCTGCCTGATGATCGGCACGGCGGCGCTCCCGCACATCCTGATGCGCTACTACACGACCCCGTCGGTCCGTGAAGCGCGCCAGTCGGTGTTCTGGTCGCTGTTCTTCATCTTCCTGCTCTACTTCACGGCGCCGGCGCTCGCCGTCCTCGTGAAGTTCGACGTCTACACGCTGCTGGTGGGCTCGGAGTTCGCGAAGCTGCCGCAGTGGGTCGCGTCGTGGACCAGGGTGGATCCAGGCCTGCTGTCGATCGTGGACGTCAACAAGGACGGCATCGTGCAGCTCGCCGAAATCGCGATCGGCGGCGACATCGTCGTGCTCGCGACGCCCGAGATCGCCGGCCTGCCGTACGTGATCTCCGGCCTCGTCGCGGCAGGCGGTCTCGCCGCGGCGCTGTCGACCGCGGACGGCCTGCTGCTGACGATCGCCAACGCGCTGTCGCACGATTTCTACTACAAGATGCTCGACCCGAATGCTCCGACCGGCCGGCGCGTGATGATCTCGAAGATGCTGCTGCTGGTGGTGGCGGTGCTCGCTGCGCTAGTCGCTTCGCAGAAGCCGGCCGACATCCTGTTCCTCGTGTCGGCGGCCTTCTCGCTCGCGGCGGCGGCGTTCTTCCCGGCGCTGGTCTGCGGCATCTTCTGGAAGCGCGCCAACAAGTGGGGCGCGACGCTCGGCATGGCGCTGGGCGTCGGGGTCACGTTCTACTACATGGCCACCACGCAGCCGTGGCTCCGCAGCGTGTTCGGCGTGACCTCGCCGATCGCCGACAACATCTGGTGGGGCATCCAGCCGATCTCCGCCGGCCTGTGGGGCGTGCCGCTGGGCTTCATCGTCATCATCGTCGTGAGCCTGCTGACGCCGTCGCCCGACCGCGAGACGCAGGAACTGGTCGAACACGTCCGGTACCCGAACCTCACCGGGGACACGCTGGACACGCGCGGCACCTGATCCACGCCGCACGTCGCACGATCGAAGGCCCGCGCCTCAGGCGCGGGCCTTTCTCGCCGCCGGGCCGCCGACGCGACGAGCCCGGCACCAGCGGGCAAGCTGGTGGCGGTGCGAGTCCGTCGCCGGAGACGACGACGGCGGGCTTGCCGGCAGCCCGTTCCAGTCACGCGCGGTACCGTGGTCGAGCGTCCGGGCATCCCAGCGTCGCCAACCGTCCGCGTGCCGGTGGCCGGCAACTGGACGCCGTCCGGTGATCGTCGCATCGCCGGAATCGTGGATGTCCGCAACGGGTCGAACGCCGACGTCCATCCGGAACCACGCTGGGGTGTTCTCGGGTCCACGCCAGCGACGCTGATCATCGGCGTCCCGCACGATGATTCGTCGGCCACGACGGCATCGATCGCACGCCCCCCTCCCCGATGACCCCATCATGCCCCGCCGGTCGGGCTTCGACTTCGTTCGCCGGCTGCGCATCCGGATCAGGCGCTCCTCGGGGAGGATCGCCGCGCCATCGACGATTCGTCAGTCGCCGCACGGATCTGCGCAACGCGCCATGCCGCCGGATCAGATCGGAATCGACACGACCTCCGCTTCGGACCGCCGCCCGATTTGTGCAGCGCATGCTAGACTTTTTGTTTCTGACCGCAACCTTCCGCGCACGATGACCGACCACGACGCGCTCGTCGCCCTCTCGCCGCTCGACGGGCGCTACGCGGCGCAGGCCGAGGCGCTGCGCCCGCACTTCTCGAGTTCGGCCTGATCCGGTCGCGCGTGCGCGTCGAGCTCGCGTGGCTGGCGGCGCTGTCCGACGAGCCGGGGATTCCCGAAGTGCCGCCGTTCGACGCGTCGGCGCGCGCGGCAATCGACGAGGTGCTCGCGGCGTTCTCGCCCGCCGACGCGGCACGCGTCAAGGCGATCGAGCGCACGACCAACCACGACGTCAAGGCGGTCGAATACTGGATGAAGGAGCGCTTCGCGCACGTCCCGTCGATCGCGCGCGTCGCGGAGTTCATCCACTTCGCCTGCACGTCCGAGGACATCAACAACCTGTCGCACGCGCTCGCCCTCGCCGAGTCGAGGCGCGACGTGCTCGTGCCCGCGATCCGGGGGATCGCCGCCGACCTGCGCTCGCTCGCGCACGCGCACGCCGGGCGCGCGATGCTCGCCCGCACGCACGGGCAGCCTGCGACGCCCACGACGCTCGGCAAGGAGCTCGCGAACGTCGTGGCGCGGCTGGACCGCGCGACGGAGGAATTCGAGCGCATCGCGCTGCTCGGCAAGATGAACGGCGCGACCGGGAGCTACAACGCGCACGTCGCGGCGTATCCCGACGTCGACTGGGAGGGGCTCTCCGCCGGGTCGTGGAGTCGCTGGGCGTCGGTTTCAACGCGTACACGACGCAGATCGAGCCGCACGACTGCATCGCCGCCTACTTCGACGCGCTCGCGCGCATCAACACGATCCTGATCGACCTCGACCGGGACGTCTGGGGCTACGTCTCGCTCGGGTACTTCCGGCAGCGGATGAAGGCCGGCGAGGTCGGCTCGTCGACGATGCCGCACAAGGTCAACCCGATCGACTTCGAGAACTCCGAAGGCAACCTGGGCGTCGCCAACGCGCTGCTGCGTCACTTCGCCGACAAGCTTCCGGTCTCGCGCTGGCAGCGCGACCTGACCGACTCGACGGTGCTGCGCAACATGGGGGTGGCGATCGGCCACGCGCTCGTCGGATGGACGGCGTTGCGGCGCGGCCTCGCGAAGCTCGAGGTGGACGCCGCGCGCCTCGACGCCGACCTCGACGCCAACTGGGAGGTGCTCGCGGAGCCGATCCAGACGGTGATGCGGCGCTACGGGCTGCCCGAGCCGTACGAGCAGCTGAAGGCGCTGACGCGCGGGCAGCGCGGGATGACGCGGGAGTCGCTGCACGCGTTCATCGACGGCCTCGCGCTGCCCCCCGACGCGAAGGCGCGCCTGAAGGCGCTCACGCCCGCCACGTACGTCGGCCTCGCCGCAACGCTCGCGCGTCGCGTCTAGCCGAAGCGGAAGGGCGCGTCCGGGGCGCTCAGCCGCCGGTGCTCGCGCGACGGCGCTCGCTCACGAACGTCGCGATCGCGGGAATCAGCGACACGAAGACGATCCCGAGCACGATGAGCGTGAGGTTGTTCCTGACCCAGGGAATGTTGCCGAACAGGTAGCCGGCATACACGAGCGAGCTGATCCACAGCAGCCCTCCCGCGACGTTGTACGCCAGGAACTTCGGGTAGGGCATCTGCGCGACGCCCGCGAGGAACGGCGCGAACGTCCTGATGATCGGCACGAAGCGGCCGATGACGATCGTGACGCCGCCGTAGCGGTCGTAGAACGCCTTCGTGCGCCTGAGGTGTTCCTGGCGGAACCAGCGCGAGTCGGGCCGGTCGTAGACGCGCGGCCCGATGTAGCGGCCGATCGAGTAGTTGAGCGAGTCGCCGAGGATCGCCGCGAGCGCGAGGACCGCGACGAGGGCGTGCACGTTGAGCCCGGCCGCCGCGACCACCGTCCCCGAGATGAACAGGAGCGAGTCTCCCGGCAGGAAGGGCAGGACGACGAGCCCGGTCTCCGCGAAGATGACGAGGAACAGCAGGCCGTAGAGCCACGGCCCGTACTGCACCGCGAGCATCGCGAGCGTCTCGTCGAGCGACAGCAGCGAGTAGAAGAGGGTGGTCAGCAAGTCGGGACTGTCGGGTTCGGCAGCGACTCCCGCGGGCGCCGGGGCCGCGAGCGCTGCCAGGAAGCCGGGGGTCCTGCCGGGCGTTCCGCTACGGCAGGATCTTCTCGCCCTCGGCGCCGGAGCGCTTCTCCGGCTTGACCAGGTCCTCGCGCGACACGCCCATCCACATCACCAGCGGCGCCATCACCAGCACCGACGAGTAGATGCCGAACAGGATGCCGATCGTCAGCGCCAGCGCGAAGTAGTGCAGCGCCTCGCCGCCGAAGATCAGCATCGACGTGACCATGATCTGCGTGCTGCCGTGCGTGATGATCGTGCGCGACATCGTGCTGGTGATCGCGTTGTCGATCACGTGGGACACGGTCGCCTTCCGCATCTTGCGGAAATTCTCGCGGATCCGGTCGGCGACGACGACCGACTCGTTGACCGAATAGCCGAGGACCGCGAGCAGCGCCGCCAGCACCGGAAGCGAGAATTCCCACTGGAAGAACGCGAAGAACCCCATGATGATGATGACGTCGTGGAGGTTCGCGACGATCGCCGCGACCGCGAAGCGCCACTCGAACCGGGCCGCGAGGTAGGCGACGATCCCGATCGCGACGAGGAGCAGCGCGAGCGCGCCGTTCTCGTAGAGCTCCTTGCCGACCTGCGGGCCGACGAACTCGACGCGCACCTGCCTCGCCGACGGGTCGTCCGCCTTCAGCGCCGTCATCACGCGGTCGGAGAGCTGCGCGCTCGACACGCCCGGCTTGAGCGGCAGGCGGATCAGCGCCGTGTTCGCGGCGCCGAAGCTCTGCGCCGAATACTCGCCGACGTCGAGCTTGTCGATCGCCGAGCGCACGCGCGTGAAGTCGACCGCCTGCGCGTAGTTGACCTCGATCACGGTGCCGCCGCGGAAATCGACGCCGAAGTTGAGGCCCCGGGTCGCGAGGAAGAACACGGCGGCGAGGAACGTGACGAGCGAGATCACGTTGAACACCAGCGCGTGCCGCATGAACGGGATGTCGCGCCTGAAGCGGAAGAATTCCATGCGAGGCTCTTCGTGGGGCCGGGGTTTCGGGGGGGCGGACGGTGACGCCTGCGCGTCAGCCCTTCGACGGCACGGCGGGCGCCGCGGCGGGCCGCCAGATCTGGCCGATCGAGATGCGGTCGAGCTTCTTGCGGCCGCCGTACACCACGGCCACGATGCCGCGCGAGACGAAGACCGCCGAGAACATCGAGGTCATGATGCCGATGCAGTGGACGACCGCGAAGCCGCGCACCGGGCCGCTGCCGAACAGGAACAGCGCGATGCCGGCGATCAGCGTCGTGATGTTCGAGTCGAGGATCGTGCCCCACGCGCGCTCGTAGCCGGCCTGGATCGCCGCATGGGGCGTCGCGCCCCAACGGATCTCCTCCCGGATGCGCTCGTTGATCAGCACGTTCGCGTCGATCGCCATGCCGAGCGTCAGCGCGATCGCCGCGATGCCCGGAAGCGTCAGCGTCGCCTGCAGCATCGACAGGATCGCGACGAGCAGGAGCAGGTTGATGGACAGCGCGATCGTGGAGATCACGCCCATCAGCATGTAGTAGGCGCAGATGAACGCCGCCAGCACGACGAAGCCCCACATGACCGAGTGGAACCCCTTCTCGATGTTCTCCTTGCCGAGCGACGGCCCGACGGTGCGCTCCTCCACGATCTCCATCGGCGCAGCCAGCGCGCCCGCGCGCATCAGCAGCGCGATGTCGTTCGCCTCGCGCGTCGACATGCGCCCCGAGATCTGCACCCGGCCGCCGCCGATCTCCTCGCGGATCACCGGCGCCGTGATGACCTCGGTGCGGCCCCTCTCGACCAGCACGATCGCCATGCGCTTGCCGACGTTCTCGCGCGTGACCTCCTTGAAGATCCGCGCGCCGGCGCCGTCGAGGCTCACGTGGACCGCCGGCTCGTTGTTGCGCTGGTCGAAGCCGGACTGCGCGTCGTTGATGCGGTCCCCGGTGAGCACGACCTGGCGCCTGACCAGGACCGGCACGCCGCTGCGATCCGTGTAGAGATCGCTGCCGAACGGGACCTGCCCGGCGACCGCCTGCTCGTGCGCGCCGGGGTCCTCGTTGACCATGCGGATCTCGAGCGTCGCCGTGCGTCCGAGGATGTCCTTCGCCCGCGCGGTGTCCTGCACGCCGGGCAGCTGCACGACGACGCGCTCGGCGCCCTGGCGCTGGATGATCGGCTCGGCGACCCCCAGCTCGTTGACGCGGTTGCGCAGGATCTGGATGTTCTGCTGGACCGCGCCGTCCTGGATGCGCTTCTGCGCCTCGGGCTTGAGCTGCGCCAGCACGCGGAGCTCGCCGCCGGGCGCGTCCTGCCCGCGGGCGACGAGGTCCGGGAAGTTTCTGTCGATGGCGACGAGCGCCTTGTTGCGCTCGGACTCGTCGCGGAAGCGCAACGCAACGCCGACGCCTTCCCGCGAGATGCCCGCGTACTGGATCTTCTCGTTGCGCATCAGGCTGCGGAGGTCCGCCATGTACCGGTCGCCGGCCTTCTCGAGCGCCGCCTTCATGTCGACCTGGAGCAGGAAGTGCACGCCGCCGCGCAGGTCGAGGCCGAGGTACATCGGCAGCGCCCCGATCGACGTGAGCCAGCCCGGGGACGACGAGAGGAGGTTCAGCGCGACGATGTAGGTGGAGCCGAGCTTCGCGACCAGCGCGTCCTTGGCCTTGAGCTGGGTGTCCGGGTCGTCGAACCGGACCTTGACGCCGGTCGCATCGAGCACCGCGCCGCGGAACGGGATGCCGGCGCCCTTGAGCGTGTCCTCGACGTTCTGCAGGAGGGCCGCGTCGAGCTTCACGCCCGCCTTCGACGACGACACCTGGACGGCCGGATCCTCGGGGAAGAAGTTCGGCAGCGTGTAGAGGAAGCCGATCGCGACGGCGACCGCGATCAGCGCGTATTTCCAGAACGGGTAGCGGTTCATGTCGGCGGATGTCGTCGGGCGCCGCGCGGAAGCGCGGGCGCCTGGGGCGGCGCGGTCAGAGCGCCTTGATCGTGCCCTTGGGCAGGAGCTGCGAGATCGCCTGCCGCTGCAGCGTCATCTCGACGCCCGGCGCGACCTCGATCGTCACGAACTGGTCGTTGAGCTTCGACACGCGCCCGACGATGCCGCCGGAGGTCACGACTTCGTTGCCCTTCTCGATCGCGTCGATCATCGCGCGATGCTCCTTCGCCTTCTTCTGCTGCGGGCGGATCAGCAGGAAGTAGAACACCACGAAGATCGCGATCATCGGCAGCATCGTGGTCAGCAGGTCGCCCTGCGAGGCGCCGCCGGCGGCCTGGGCGTATGCGGGAGAGATCAGCACGTTCGGGAGCTCCGGTTCGGTGGCGGCGCCCGTAAGGGGCGGTGCGCCTGGGGCGCCGGCCGGCCCCCGGGGGCACGGTCGCGGCGGCGGATCGGGTGGTTCAGCGAACCCGCGATTCTATCACTGGTCGTCGGGCGGCCCGGACCGTGCGCGGTCGTCCCGGAACCGTGCCGTCCACGCGGCGAAGGCGCCGGCGGCGATCGCCTCGCGGATCTCGGCGGCGAGCGTCAGGTAGTAGTGGAGGTTGTGGATCGTCGCGAGCCGGGCGCCGAGGATCTCGCCGACCCGCTGCAGGTGGTGCAGGTAGGCGCGCGAGTAGCCGCGGCAGGTCGGACAGGCGCAGGTCGGGTCGAGCGGGCCCGTGTCGCTGCGGTGTCGCGCGTTGCGAATCTTGACGTCGCCGTAGCGGGTGAACAGCCAGCCGTTCCGGGCGTTCCGCGTCGGCAGCACGCAGTCGAACATGTCGATGCCCGCCGCGACGCCGGCGACGATGTCCTCGGGCGTGCCGACCCCCATCAGGTAACGGGGCCGGTCGGCGGGCAGGCGCGGCGCGGTATGGGCGAGGAGGCGCAGCATGTCCGGCTTCGGTTCGCCGACCGACAACCCCCCGATCGCGTATCCGTCGAAGCCGATCGCCGTGAGCGCGCCGATCGACTCGTCGCGCAGGTCCTCGTACATGCCGCCCTGGACGATGCCGAACAGCCGGTTCCGGTTGCCCGCGTGGGCGTCGCGCGAGCGCTTTGCCCATCGCATCGAGAGCTCCATCGACTGCGCGGCCTCGTCGCGCGAAGCCGGCCAGGGCGTGCACTCGTCGAACGCCATCACGACGTCGGAATCGAGCGCGCGCTGGATCGCCATCGACGTCTCGGGCGTCAGGAACAGCCGGTCGCCGTTGACCGGCGACGCGAACGTCACGCCTTCCTCCGCGACCTTGCGGAGCGCCCCCAGGCTGAAGACCTGGAACCCGCCGGAGTCGGTGAGGATCGGGTGCTTCCAGCCCATGAACCGGTGCAGTCCGCCGTGCGCGGCGACCACGTCGGTCCCCGGCCGGAGCCACAGGTGGAAGGTGTTGCCGAGGACGATCGAGGCGCCGAGCGCCTCGAGCTCGTCGGGCGCCATCGCCTTGACCGTGCCGTAGGTGCCGACCGGCATGAACACCGGCGTCTCGACGATGCCGTGCGCGAGCTCGAGGCGACCCCGGCGCGCGGCGCCGTCCGTCGCCAGGACGGCGAACGACATTCCCTGGCGGGTCAGGCGCGGCCGGCGCGCAGGCGCGCGAGTCCGGCGGCCGTCAGCAGGAGCGCGAGCGCGACCCACGCCCCCGGATGCCCGGTCGGAATCGGCTCGGCCCGCGGGATCCACACGTTGAACGCGCTGAAGGCGCCGTTCGCGCAACTGATCGTCGTCACCGACCGCCCCACCTCGCGCGAGCCCTGGCGCGCCGTCGAGTCGAACACGAACGTATAGGTCGACGAGGCAGGGGGCGGGGGGGCGAACGTGCGATCGAAGCTCGTGTCGAACGTCGCCGGGCCTGTATTGAGGTCCAGCGAGTAGCTGTCGTGGTTCACGCCGTCGAGCGTCGTCGTCCCGTCGACGACCACCGGGCCGACGATGTTCAGGTGGCCGATCGCCAGGGTGGAAAACCCGGCCTGCGAACAGCCGGACTGAGTGAAGTTGTCGTAGGTCAGCGATTCCGACGCCGCCTTCGCGCCGGGCGTCGCGGGACCGGACAAGGCCGCCGCTGCCTCCCGCAGCCGAGGCGGTCAGGACGACCATCAGCGCGATGAGCCCGGCTGCGATCGTCCCGCCCCACGCGCGGGCGCGCAGGGGACATGGGCACGGCGGCGGACGTACGCTCCACCGCCGCAGCAGGCAGCCGGTAATCAGGGTTCAATGGTTTCACGATGCCCGAACGGCGGTTTGCAGCCCGCCGCCCGGCTCAACGCCGAGCTTCGAAGTTGCCCCAAGCTTAGCCGCAACGGCGATCGGTTGCCAAGTGGCGAGGCGCCCATCTATCGGCAACTTCGTCGAAAAGTTGCGGAATCAGCGTCGAAAGTGCCGTTTTGTCGCCGAACGGCGACAGCGTGGCCATCATCCCGGGTCGGAAGTCGCCCGTTCGAGCAGCATCGCATCTCCATAGCTGAAGAAACGGTAACGGGCGGCGATCGCATGGGCGTAGGCGTGGCGGATCGTGGCGAGGCCCGCAAACGCCGCGACGAGCATCAGGAGCGTCGACCGCGGCAGATGGAAATTGGTCAGCAGTCGGTCGACGACGCGGAACCGGTAGCCGGGTCGGATGAACAGGGCGGTCTCGGAGGCGCCCGCGACGAGCGCCCCGGCCGACGACGCGGCCTCCAGCGCCCTCAGCGACGTGGTGCCCACGGCGAGCACGCGGCCGCCGCGAGCGCGAGCCGCGGCGATCGCGTCGACGGTCTCCTGGGGCACGACGAAGCGCTCGCTGTGCATCCGGTGCCGCGAGAGGTCGGCGTCGCGCACCGGCAGGAACGTACCGGCGCCGACGTGCAGCGTGACCCGCGCGAGCCGCACCCCGCTATCCGCCAGGCGCGCGAGCAGCGCCTCGTCGAAATGCAGCCCGGCCGTGGGGGCCGCCACCGCGCCGGGCACGCGCGCGTAGACGGTTTGGTAGCGCTGGGCGTCGGCGGCGCCGGCCGGCCGCGCGATATAGGGCGGCAGCGGCAGTTCGCCGTGCCGCTCGAGCCAGTGCTCGACCGGTCCGGTGCCGCGGAGGCGCAGCCGGAAGAATCCGCCGTCGCGCGCGAGGACCTCCGCGCTCGCCTCGCCCGGCAGGAGGACCGTGGTTCCGACCTTCGGGAGGTGGCTCGCCTTGAGCTGCGCCCAGGCTTCGTCGTCGGAAGGAGGCGTTCGACCAGGAGTTCGACCCGCCCCCCCGACGGTTTCGACCCCGCGACGCGCGCGCGCAGGACTCGCGTGTCGTTCATCACGACCACGTCCCCCGGCGCGACGAGGTCGACCACGTCGGGGAACGCAAGGTCCGCAAGCGTCGCGCCGTCGACGTGGAGCAACCGGCTCCCGGTGCGCGTCGCCGCGGGGGACTGCGCGATCAGCTCGGGCGGCAGCGCGTAGTCGAAGTCGTCGAGCGTGAGCCTGGCGTCGTCCATCGATCGGTGGTCGCGAACGGGGAGGGGCGCGCCGCGTCGTGGCGAGTGGTGCCGGGAGAGGGACTCGAACCCTCACGGTGTTGCCACCGGCGGATTTTGAGTCCGCTGCGTCTGCCGTTCCGCCATCCCGGCCGCTCGAGGCACCGCGACGCTTGCGTCGCATCCGGAGCCGGCAAGGCCGCGATTATCGCAAGGCCTCGGCCCTTATCGCCTCGGGCATCCCGGGTGTCGGCGCCCGGTCCTCCCGGCCCCGCATCGCGACCTCCGCCGCCTGCGCATCCGGCTCGCCGGCGCGGGCGGCGCCGGCACCGGGGTCCGCCAACCCGGATGCCCAACGCGTCGCGCGAACGGATCAGCGACGCCAGGAGCCCGTTCATCAGGTTCGACGCGGCGGTTGGCATCACGTCGGCGAGGTTCCTCGCCGCGCTTCGCCTCGCGTCGACCTCGTCGCCGCGCCGCCCGCATCGAAGGCCGGCGTCGCGGATCGCCCATCGCCTTGCGCAACGCCCGCGCGATCTCGGTCAGCCTGTCCGCGCCCGTGCGCGCTTGCGCGCGGAACCCCGCGCCGCCCGGTAGAGATCCGCGCCGCCGATAGGCGCGAGAACTCGGGCAGGGGCATCGCGTCGCCCGGGACGCGCCTCGCGCAGCGCGTCGATCGAACGCCGGCGGCGGCATGGCCACCTCGGCGCCGGGGGCGGCATACCCGGTCCGCGACGTGACCGATGTTCTGCCGGTCGGCGAGCGGGCCGCGGAGCGACTCCCACGTCTTCCGGCCCATGATCACCGCATGCCCCCGCGTGAGGGCGCGAAAGCGCCTCAGGTCGTCGGGCAGGCGCCACGGCAACCCGCCGGCGACGCCGATCCGCGCCGTTCGCGGCGACGGCGGCGATGATCGCGAGGTCCGGGAAGCGGTGCCCGGGGAGCCGGGGCGGGCGCAGGAGCCGCGGGGAGGCGCTCACGCCGGGCCCGCCTGGCGGCAGGGCGGTGTCATAATCCGGTCGATTATAGCGGCCGACGGCTCGACGTGTATTACCCGCGCTCGTTCCTCAAGTTCATCCTTTTGTCGTTCCTGCTGGTGAGCCTGCCGCTCCTGTACGCGCTCGCCGAGCTCCTGCTGTCCGTCGACCGGCTCGCGTCGCAGAGCCGCGAGGAAGTGCTGCAGGCGGCGCAGGCGGCACGCACCAGCCGGCTGCTGTTCGAGCAGGCGACCACGCTCGAGCGCGTCGTGCGCCAGCAGCTCATCCTCGACGACCCGGCGCTGATCGACGACTACCGCCGGCTGCGCGAGGAGTTCCACGTTACCGGGATGCAACTCGCGGCGCTGCCGCTCGAGCCGGCCGAGCGGGCCGTGCTCGACAAGCTCCTGGGCAGCGAGGAGGTCCTCGCGGCCAAGCTGGGCGCGTCGCGACCGACGCCCGCCGACGCCTCCGGGCTCGCCGAGGGGTTCTCCGGCCTCGTCGACAGCGCGCAATCGATGCTCACCGCGTCGACGCAGCTCACGCAGCGCGCGATCGAGCGGCTGCAGGACACGGCGACGCGTGCGCGGGAGAAGTGGCTGTGGCTCGCGCTGGCGACGGCCGGCATCGCCCTCGCGCTCGCGATCCTGTTCGCGGTGCTGATCGCCCGGCCGATCCGCCAGCTCGACCTGGCGATCCGGCAGATGGGAACCGCGGACTTCACGCACGCGATCGTCGTCAACGGTCCGCAGGACCTGCGCTACCTCGGCCAGCGGCTCGAATGGCTGCGCACGCGGCTCCACGAGCTCGAGGAACAGCAGACGCGTTTCCTGCGCCACGTGTCGCACGAGCTCAAGACGCCGCTCACGGCGGTGCGGGAGGGCGCGGAGCTCCTGCGCGACGAGGTCGGCGGCAAGCTCACGCGTGAGCAGCAGGACATCGTCCGCATCGTTCGCGAGAACACGCTCTCGCTGCAGAAGCTGATCGAGGACCTGCTCAAGTGGCACCAGACGCGGGCGGCCGAGCCGGCCACGGTCGGTCCGGTCGCGCTTCCGGACGTGGTCCGCCGCGTCCTGCGCGAGCAGAAGCTTGCCGCGCTCGCGCGCATGATCGCCTTCGACACGCGCCTCGAGCCGGCGATCGTCACCGGCGATGCCGAGCGCGTGCGCACGATCGTCGACAACCTCGTCTCCAACGCCATCAAGTACTCGCCGCGCTCCGGAACGATCACGGCCGAGATCCGTGTGCGCGACGGCGTCGCGATCCTCGAGGTCTCGGACCAGGGCCCCGGCGTCCCCGCCGCCGAGCGCGAGCACGTGTTCGATTCGTTCTTCCAGGGCGCGCCACCCGACGAAGGCCGCGTGAAGGGCAGCGGGCTCGGGCTCGCGATCGCGCGCGAGTATGCGATGGCGCATGGCGGCCGCATCGAGGCGGTCGATCGACTCGACGGCGCGCGCGGCGCGTGCTTCCGGCTCGTGCTCCCGCTGGCGATCGGGGCGCGCGCGACCGCGCCGCGGCGTGGGTCTCAGGGGGGGCCGGGCGGCTCCCAGCGGCGGCCGGGGCGAGCGGACGGTCGCCTCCCCCGAGGGGCGCGGCGACCTCAGGGCGGCCCTCGGTCGCCGACGGGCCGCCGATCCCCAGCGCGCTTCGCCGCCCCGGGGGCACGGCGATCTCGGGGCATGTGCGGGCGAGCGGGCGTGCTCGCCTGCGCCGTCGCGCTCGTTGCAGGCTGCTCGTCGCTCCCTGCGACCTCGCCGTCCGACATCACGCTCTACGACGAGGACATCACGCTGCTGACTACCGAGATGGCGCCGATGGTCGAGTCGCCGCCGATCGAGCCGGTCGAGCCGCCGCTGCTGGCGCCGCCGCTCATGCCTCCCCCGGAGTCCGCCTCGGCAACGCCGACGTCGGCGTCCGCGTCCGCGCAGGAGCCGTCCTCGGCTGGGAAGCCGGCGGCGCCGACGAGCGTCGCGCCGGCCGGGAACGTGTTCGCGGCCGCGGCGCCGACGACGCTGGCGCCCGTACCGGTCGTCCCGTCCGAGGACCTCGCCGCGCTGACGCTGATCGCCGACCTTCAGCGCTACAACGGCCTCGGACCCGATGAGGTGAAGCGTGAGCTCGGCGCAGCGAGCAACGCGCTGAACCGTGAACGCACGGACGTGAACCGTGTGCGACTCGCCGTGCTCTACACGCTCGTCCGCGCGAGTCCGCAGGACGACCAGCGCGCCCTGCAGCTCCTGGACAACGTTGCGAAGAGCGGAGGCGGTCCTACGCCCGTCAAGGCGATCGCGGCGATCCTCCATGTGCAGGTGTCGGACCGCGTCCGCACGGTGCGCGAGGAGCAGATGAAGGCCAACGATGCCGTGCAGAAGCTCGAGGCGCTGCGTGCGATGGAGCGCAGCCTCCTTCGCGACCGCGTCCGCAGTGGTGGCGGCGGTGGCGGCGGTGGCGGCGGCGGTGGTGGCGGCGGCGGCAGCGGCGGGCGCTGACGCTCCGCCGCGCACGGAAGGAACACGATGGCCAACGGCGATCTCCTGCTGGTTGACGACGACCCGGACCTGCTGAAGCTCATCAGCCTCCGGCTCACCTCGGCCGGCTACCGCGTGCGCACCGCCGCGAGCGGCGAGGCGGCCCTCGCGACGATGGCGGTCACGAGGCCGGCGCTCGTGATCACCGACCTTCGCATGCCTGGAATGGACGGTCTGCAGCTGTTCGAGACGATCCATCGCCAGCACCCGACGATGCCGGTCATCATCCTGACCGCGCACGGCACGATCCCCGACGCGGTGAGCGCGACGCAGCGGGGCGTGTTCGGATTCCTCACCAAGCCGTTCGACAGCCAGGACCTGCTCCAGAAGGTGGCGGCCGCGGTCGCGCTCTCGGGTGACAGCCCGGGGACCACGGCGGACGACGAATGGCGCTCGGGCATCATCACTCGCAGCCCCGTGATGGAGGACCTGCTTCGGCAGGCGCGCCTCGTGGCCGACTCGGACGCGTCCGTGCTGATCACCGGCGAATCGGGCACCGGCAAGGAGCTGATGGCGCAGGCGATCCATCGCGCGAGCCGGCGACGTGCGCGTCCGTTCGTCGCCGTCAACTGCGGCGCGATCCCGGGCGAGCTGCTCGAGTCGGAGTTGTTCGGCCACGCGCGCGGCGCGTTCACCGGCGCGGTGCAGGCGCACAAGGGGCTGTTCCAGGCCGCCGACGGCGGCACGCTGCTGCTCGACGAGATCGGCGACATGCCGCTCCCGCTTCAGGTGAAGCTCCTGCGCGTGCTGCAGCAGGGCGAGGTCCGTCCGGTCGGCTCGACGCAGGCGATTCCCGTCAACGTGCGCGTTATCTCGGCGACGCACCGCGACCTCGACGCGCAGCGTGCCGCAGGCCTGTTCCGGGAGGACCTCTACTACCGACTCAACGTCGTCTCGCTCCGGCTGCCGCCGCTCGCGGAACGTCGCGAGGACATTTCGTTGCTCGCCTCCGACTTTCTCAAGCGCCTCGCGGAGCGTTACGAAAAGCCCGTGCCGTCGCTCGCCCCCGACGCGATGCAACTGCTCGTCGCCGCGCCGTGGCCGGGCAACGTCCGCCAGCTCCTCAACCTGCTCGAGCAGGCTGTCGCGCTCAACACGACCAGCATGATTCCCGCCTCGCTCGTGCAAAGCGCGCTGCGCGAGGACGCCGCCGCGCTCGTTCCGTTCGAGGAGGCGCGCAAGACCTTCGAGCGGGATTACCTGGTGCGGCTCCTGAAGATCACCGGAGGCAACGTGACGCAGGCCGCGCAGATGGCGAAGCGCAACCGCACCGAGTTCTACAAGCTCCTCCAGCGCCACATGCTCGAGCCGGCGATGTTCAAGGAATCGAAGCACTGATTCTCGCGGCGCAATACCGCGGATTCGCCTGTCGTGCGAAAGCGACACGCGAATTCCTTGAATATCAGTCAGTTAGTCGTTACGAGACCACCGTTGTCGTGCCGATGCGACAGGTCGTGCGATTCCGTGCGTGGGCAGCTGGCCGCGGTGACGACGATGTTTGGCCGAAAGGTTGACGGAGATGACGGCTAAATGAGAGATGTTGATCGCTTGTCGGTGCCATGGCACGGACAATGCTTAGTAGGGGGCGGACACGATCACCGGCAGTGCACCCGACCATGGATGCTTTCTCGCCCGATTTCACGCCCTACTGGACGACCGTCCGCGAGGGGGCCGAGCGACCGTGGGCCGAGGGCGAGGAACGCGGGAGCGCCGGAGACGAGCAGGCGCTCGCCGACCTCGACGAGCGGATCCTCGCGGCGCGCAGCGTCGTGTAACGCGTTCGACCGCGGCCTCCGGCCGCCCCTTTCGGAAGCAGGGTCCACGCTTCCGCTATCGGAATCCCCCTTGCCCGCCCACTTCCTCCCGGCGGGCTTCTTTTTTTGCCCTGTCGCCAAGAGTGAGCGCTCGCTTACTTTGCGAAGGCTGCGCTCGCGGCGGTGCCCGCTGCCGGGGCGGCTCAGACGGCGACGGGCGCCTTGATCGCCGGGTGATGCTGGTATCCGGCGATCTCGATGTCGTCGTAGTCGTAGTCGAAAAGCGTCGGCGGACGCCGGCGGAACGCGAGGCGGGGAAGCGGGAACGGCGCGCGCGCGAGCTGCTCGTCCACCTGCTCGAGGTGATTCAGGTACAGGTGGCAGTCGCCGCCCGTCCAGACGAACTCGCCGACCTCGAGGTCGCATTGCTGCGCGACCATGTGGGTCAGCAGCGCGTAGCTGGCGATGTTGAACGGGACGCCGAGGAAGATGTCGGCGCTGCGCTGGTAGAGCTGGCACGAGAGCCTGCCGTCCGCGACGTAGAACTGGAAGAACGCGTGGCAGGGCGGGAGCTTCATCCGCGGGATCTCGCCGACGTTCCACGCGGAGACGATCAGGCGCCGGGAATCGGGGTTGCGCTTCAGCTCCGCCACCAGGTTGGCGATCTGGTCGATCCGCGTGCCGTCGGGGGCCGGCCAGGACCGCCACTGCACGCCGTAGACCGGCCCGAGTTCGCCGTCGGCAGCAGCCCATTCGTCCCAGATCGTCACGCCGTGCTCGCGCAGCCAGCGCACGTTGGACTCGCCGCGCAGGAACCACAGGAGCTCGACGATCACCGACTTCAGGTGCACGCGCTTCGTCGTCACCAGCGGGAACCCGTGCGCGAGGTCGAAGCGCATCTGGTGGCCGAAGACCGACAGCGTGCCCGTGCCCGTGCGGTCGGCCTTTCGGTGGCCGTGGTCGCGAACGTGGGTCATCAGGTCGAGATAGGGTTTCATCGCCGTGCTTCGCTTGCGGGACGTCCTGCCCGGCGATTGTAGCGGACGCGCCTTCGACCGGCCCGGGTCCGCGCAGGGTCCACCCGGCCCGAGCCCGGACCTCGCGCGCGGACGGTCGTCGAGCCCGGCGCCGCGGCGCCGGACGGTGCTTGACAACCGCGCCGCACCGGGCCAGCATCGCGACCAAATAACTAGTCTCGTAGTCACGATAGGCGGCCCGCGACCGGCGACGGACGGCCGTCCCCGCCGCGGGCCGGACCCCGACGATGCGCTCCTCCTACTCCCGCGCCCTTCCGCGCTCCTGGCAGCCCGCCGCCCGCGTCTTCATGGCGCTGGGGGAGCCGCACCGGCAGCGCATCCTGCTCATGTTCGAACGCGACGAGCGCCTCTCGATCGGCCAGATCGTCGCCGCATCGACGCTCTCGCGCACCGCGGTCGCGCATCACCTGCGGGTGCTGCGCGAGGCCGGCGTGCTGCGCTCGCGCAAGGTCGGCCGCGAGGTATGGTACTGGCCCGACCCCTGCGCGGTGCGTGCGGCGCTCGACGCCGTCGACGGTTACCTCCAAACCCATTTCCGGTCCGAAAGCGAGTCCCCGATGCGCGCGACGTCCGCCCGACCCTCCGCTGCCCGTCGCTCCCGCCGTTAGCGCCATGGACACCGGACGCGCGGTCCCCGGCCCGGCCCGCGAGGCGAGCCAGTTCGACCTGATGCGCGAGCGTCGCTTCGCGCCTTTCTTCTGGACGCAATTCCTCGGCGCCGCGAACGACAACGTCTTCAAGAACGCGCTCGTCATCTTCGTCGCGTTCCAGGCGGCCGGCATGACGTCGATGGACCCGAACACGCTCGTGAACCTCGCGGGCGCCGTGTTCATCGCGCCGTTCATGCTGCTGTCGGCGATGGGCGGGCAACTCGCCGACAAGTTCGAGAAATCGCGGCTCATCCGCGCGATCAAGCTCTTCGAGATCGCGATCATGGTCGTGGGACTCGCCGGGTTCTGGATGCGCGACCTCGCCACGCTGTTCGCGGCGCTCGCGCTGATGGGCGTGCACTCGACGCTGTTCGGCCCGGTCAAGTACGCGATCCTGCCGCAGCACCTGAAGCCCGAGGAGCTCGTCGGCGGCAACGGGCTGGTCGAGATGGGCACGTTCGTCGCGATCCTCGCCGGGACGATCGCCGGCGGGCTGGTCGTCGGCACGGGGCCGAACGGGCCGCTGTGGGCGGGGGCGCTGGCGATCGCCATCGCGGTCGCCGGCTGGTTGGCGAGCCGGGCGATTCCCGAGACGCCCGCGGTCGACCCGGCGCTCGCGTTCGCCTGGAACCCGTTCACCGAGACCTGGCGCAACCTCGTCTTCGCGAGCCGGAACCGCGTCGTCTGGCTCTCGATGATGGGCATCTCGTGGTTCTGGTTCTACGGCGCAGTGTTCCTCGCGCAGTTCGCGGGCTTCGCGCGCGACCACCTGGGCGGCAACGAGACGGTGGTCACGGCGCTCCTCGCGCTCTTCTCGGTCGGCGTCGGCACCGGATCGCTGCTCTGCGAGCGCATGTCGAGGCGGCGCGTGGAGCTCGGCCTCGTGCCCTTCGGGTCGATCGGCCTCACGCTGTTCGCCGTGGATCTCTGGTTCGCGAGCCGCGGGCTCACGGCGACGTCGATCGCCGGGCTCGACGCGTTCGTGGCGAAGCCCGCGCACTGGCGCGTCGCGGCGGACCTCGTGCTCATCGGCGTGTTCGGCGGGTTCTACATCGTTCCGCTCTACGCGCTGATCCAGGAGCGCAGCGAGCCGTCGCACCGCTCGCGGATCATCGCCGCGAACAACATCCTGAACGCGGTGTTCATGGTCGTGGCGGCGCTCGCCGCGATCCTTCTGCTCAAGGCCGGCCTCTCGATGCCCGACCTGTTCCTCGTCACCGGCCTGATGAACGCCGCCGTCGCGCTGTTCATCTACCTGCTCGTGCCCGAGTTCCTGATGCGGTTCCTCGCGTGGCTCCTGATCAACGCGGTCTACCACATGCGCACCGAGGGCCTCGAGAACGTGCCCGACGAGGGTCCCTGCGTCGTCGTGTGCAACCACGTGAGCTACGTCGATGCGGTGGCGATCGCGGCGTGCGTGCGCCGGCCGGTGAGGTTCGTGATGGACCACAGGATCTTCGCGATGCCGGTGCTGTCGTTCCTCTTCAGGACGATGGGCGCGATCCCGATCGCGCCCGCGCGCGACGACCCGGCGCTCAAGGAGCGCGCGTTCGCGCAGGCGGCCGACGTGCTCGCGCGCGGCGAGGTGCTCGGCATCTTCCCCGAGGGCCGGCTCACGCCCGACGGCGAGCTGGGGCCCTTCCGGCCGGGCCTGTCCGAGATCCTCGAACGCACGCCGGCACCGGTGGTGCCGATGGCGCTGCGCGGCCTGTGGGGTAGCTTCTTCTCGCGCTCGGCGAACGGCAAGGCGATGCGACGGCTGCGCGGCTTCTTCTCGCGCATCACGCTCGCCGCCGGTGCGCCGATCGCGCCGCGCGATGCGACACCGGAGCGGCTGAAGGACGAGGTGCTGGCCTTGCGCGGCGGCCAGCGATGATGCGCCTGCGGCACCTCGACGCACGGGAGGGGCGACGATGGGCAAGCTGATCGGGGCGCTGTTCGGACTCCTGCTCGCACGGGGACTCGACGAAGGGACGATCGTCACGCTCGCGCTGGCGCTGGCCGGCTTCGTCGCCGGCGTCGTCGTCGATCGGCAGCGCGCGGCGCAGCGCGTCGCGCCGGGGCCGGACGTCGCGGCGCGACTCGCCGCGATCGAGCGCCGGCTCGATGCGCTCGAAGGCCGGGTGGCCGACGCGCCGCACGCCGCGCCACAACGGGAGGTCGCCGTTCCTCCGGGCGTCGCGTTGCCCGACGCGCTCGGTGACCCGGCGATCGCGGCACCCACGGCCGGTCGCGAGGCGGTCGCCGTGCCGCTGCCCGCGACTCTCGCTCCGCCGGCGGACGATTCGCTGCCGCCGCGCCCGGCTTACGGTGTGCGACCGGCGGCGCAGTCCGCGTCCGCCGGGTACGCGGCGATCGCGGACGCGCAGGAGAGCGCGCAGGACGTCGTCTCGCGCGCGGCTCCGCGGCGCGGCGCCTGGGCCTGGTTCACCGAAGGCAACACGATGACGCGTGTCGGCGTCGTGATCCTGTTCTTCGGCGTCGCGTTCCTGCTCTCGTGGTTCGCCGATCATCTGGCGCTGTCGATCGAGGCGTCGCTCGCGCTGGTGGCGCTCGTCGGCGTGGCGCTGGTCGCCGTCGGCGCGAAGCTCGCCCCGAGCCGGCCCGGCTACGCGCTGTCGCTCCAGGGCGCGGGCGCGGGGATCCTCTACCTGGCGACGTTCGCCGCGTCGCGACTGTTCGACGTGCTGCCGCCGGTGCCGGCGCTCGTCGCGCTCGCCGCCGTGGCCACGCTCACGGTGGCGCTCGCGTGGCGCGCCGACTCGCAGGCGATGGCCGGGCTCGCGATGGCCGGAGGTTTCCTCGCGCCGTTCCTCGTCGCGCGGGAACCGGGCGATCCCGGACTGCTGTTCGCGTGGTTCGCGGTGATCAACGCGGCGATCTTCGCGCTGGCGTGGCACCGGGCGTGGCGGGCGCTCAACGCGCTCGGCGCGGTGTTCACGTTCGGACTGGGGATCTTCTGGGGATGGCGCTGGTACTCGCCGCAGCACTTCGCGATCGTCCAGCCGTTCCTCGCGCTGTACTTCGCGTTCTACCTCGGCGTCGCGATCCTCTACGCGAAGCGCGCGCCGCTCGAGTCGCGCAAGCCCGTGGACGCGCTGATCGTGTTCGGCGTGCCCGTCGCGGCGTTCGCGCTGGAGGCGGGACTCCTGACCGACCGGCGCTACGGCGCGGCGATCGCCGCGGCCGTCGTCGCGGCGATCTACGCGGCGCTGCACGTCGCGCTGCGCCACCGGCAGGAGCCCGGACTGCGACTCCTCGCGCAGTCGTTCCTCGCGCTCGCCGTCGTGTTCGGCACGCTCGCGGTTCCGTTCGCGGTCGACGCGCGCTGGACGTCGGCCTGGTGGGCGCTCGAGGCCGCCGCGGTCTACTGGATCGGCTGCCGCCAGGACCAGAGGCTCGCCCGCGCGTTCGCGCTCGCGCTGCAGGCGTGCGCCGCCGCGGCGTTCTTGGCCGGCGGCTTGCCGCGCGGCGCGATGCCGGTCTTCGCCAACGCGTCGTTCTTCGGCGCGGCGATGATCGGCGTCGCGGCGCTGGCGTCCGCGTGGTCGGCCGACCGCCATCGCGAAATCCTCGGTTCCCGGGAGCGCACGCTCGTGGCGGTGGTGTTCGCCTGGGGCGTCGCCTGGTGGATGCTCGCCGGCGTGGCCGACGTCGCGCGCGCGCGTCCGGCGTGGCTCGGCCCCGGTCCGGGCAACGCCGCGCTCGCATGGGTCGTCGCCAGCGTCGCGGCGGGGCTCGCACTGCGACCGGCGTTGCGTTGGAGCCGCCTGGCGTGGGTCGGCGCCGCGATCGCGCCCGCGCTCGTGCTCGCAGGGCTCGCGCAGTTCCACGACGCGCGCACGACGCTCGTCTGGCCGGGGGGGATCGTCTGGCCGCTCGCCTGGGCGCTGCACTGGGTCACGCTGCACGCGGTCGAGGCCGTGGTGGTCGACGGAGAATCGGGTGCCGGCGGGGACCGCCTGCCGGCGCCGTCGTGGCTGCGCGACGTGCACGCGGCCTCCGCCGTCGCGCTCGTCGCGTGGGCGTCGTGGGAGGCGAGCGAATGGGCCGGCCGCACGACGCCGCGCGGCAGCGCCTGGATCGCGTGCGCCGCGGCGCTGCCGGCGATGGCCGCGCTCGCGGTCACGCTCTGGCCGCGCGCGATGGCGCGGTGGCCGTTCGCGCGCTTCCCCGATGCCTACGCGAAGTACGCGGGCTGGATCGTCGCCCCGGCTCTCGCCGCGTGGTTCGTCGGCACCAACGTCGTGTCGCCCGGCAATGCCACGCCGCTGCCGTGGCTGCCGTTGGCCAATCCGCTCGACGTGACGCTCGCCGCCGCGCTCGTCGCGGTCGTCGGGTGGGCGCGCGCGCACTCGGGCATGCCGCAGGCGGCGCGCGAGCACTGGCTGGGCGGCGCGCTCTTCGTCGCAGGCAACGGGTTCATATTGCGCATCGCGCACCACTGGGGCGGGGTGCCGTGGCGGCTGTCGTCGCTGATGGCGGACAAGACGGTGCAGGCGGCGCTCACGCTCGCATGGACGGCGACCGCGCTCGTCCTGATGGTGTGGGCGTCGCGCCGCGCGTCGCGCGCACGCTGGCTCACCGGCGCCGCGCTGCTCGCGGTGGTCGTCGTCAAGCTGTTCGTCGTCGATCTCGCCACGCTCTCGGGCCTGCAGCGCGTCGTCGCGTTCCTCGGCGTGGGCGCGATGCTGCTCGCGGTCGGCTACTTCGCGCCGCCGCCGGCTCGCAGCGACGACGACCCGCCCCCGGGGCCGACGGCGTGAACGGGCCACGCCGCCGCGACGAGCGCCGGCAGCGCGACGCCGGAACGCGCGGCGATGGCGTAGGCAGCCAGCCGCGTGAGCGGCGTCTCGCTCGGATTGACCTCGACGACGACCGCGCCGGCGGCCATCGCCGTCCGGGGCAGCTCGGCGGCAGGGTAGACCTCCGCGGACGTGCCCGCGACGATCATCAGGTCGCAATGACGCGCCGCGTCGTCGGCGCGCTCCAGCGCGTCGGCGGGCAGCGCTTCGTCGAACCAGACGACGTCGGGCCTCAGGAACGCGCCGCAGTGCGGGCAGCGCGGCGGCGCGGATGGCTCGTTGCCGTCGGGCTCGTTCCAGCGCTCGACGACGCGCCCTTCGCGGGAGCATCGCACGCGCGCGAGATTGCCGTGGAGCTCGACGAGCGCGCGGCTCCCGGCGCGGGCGTGCAGGGCGTCCACGTTCTGCGTCGCGAGCAGGAACGACGGCGAACGGCGCTCGATGTCGACGAGCGCATGGTGGCCCGGGTTGGGCGCCACGGTGCGCAGCGCCTCGCGCCGGGACGCGTACCAGTCCCAGACGAGCTTCGGGTTCCGCTCGAACGCGGAAGGCGTCGCGAGCTCGAGCGGGTCGTAGTGCGCCCACAGGCCGGCGAGCGCGTCGCGGAACGTCGGGACGCCGGATTCCGCCGACACGCCCGCGCCGGTGAGCGCGACGACGCGATTCGCCGTGGCGAGCGCCGCCGCGAGACCCGCCGGGATCGGGACGCACGGGTCCGCGGGATCGAGTCGATCGTTCACGATAGGATCGGCGCGCCGGACGGCAGGCGCGCGACGGCCCCGGCGACGATAGCACGCGCTCGACCACGATGACCCCGGCGGAGATCCTCGACGAGGCGCGCGCGCTCCACCGCGCGGGACGGCCCGAGGCGGAAGCGCGCTACCGGGAGGCGCTCGAGCGCGATCCGGGGCTGCACGGGGCATGGGACGGGCTGGGCATGCTCGCTCACGCGTCTCGCCGGCGGGCAGTCGCGGTCGACGCGCTCCAGCGCGCGGTGGCGCTCGCGCCGCGCAACGCCACCTATCGCGTGCACCTCGGCGCCGCGCTCTACGGCGCGGGGCGGGCCGGCGAGGCGGTGCGTGCGCTGGAGTCGGCGATCGCGCTCGATCCGCGCTCGGCGGCGGCCTGGGTCAATCTCGGCAACGCGTGCCAGCGCGTCGGCGATCCCGACCGGGCGATCGAGGCGCTCGAGCGCGCGATCGCCCTCGACCCGTCGCGCGCGGCCGCGCACAACAACCTCGGCAACCTGCTGAAGGAGACCGGCCGCGTCGGCGAGGCGATCGCCGCCTACGGCCGCGCGCTCGAGGCGGACCCGTCGTTCGCCACGGCGGCGTCGAACCGGCTCGCTGCGCTGAAGCTCGTCACCGACCGCACGCCGGAAGCGATCCTCGCGACGCATCGCGAGTGGGCGCGCGGGATCGAGCGCGACGTCCCGCCTCGCGCCGCCGTCCGTCCGGACGTCGACCTGCCCGACCGCCCGCTGCGCCTGGGCTACCTGTCGCCCGACGCGCACACCGCGCTGCCGTCGTTCGTCCGCGGCATCTTCGCGACGCACGACCCCGAGCGATTCCGCGTGTTCGCCTACTTCAACAATCCGCAGCGCGCCGAGCGCGATCCGGCGATCGAGGCGCGGGTGACGCGGCGCATCCTCGCGGGGCTCGACGACGCGCGCGCGGCCGCGCTCGTCGCGGCGGACGATCTCGACGTCCTCGTCGATCTCGCCGGCCACACCGGCCACAACCGGCTCGCGATCTTCGCGCGCCGTCCCGCGCGCGTTGCGATGACCTGGCTCGACTACGTGTCGACGACCGGCATGTCGACGATCGACTGGCGGATCTCCGACGCCCTCGCCGATCCGCCGGGCGCGGCCGAACGCGCGAACAGCGAGCGGCTCATGCGACTGCCGGTGCCCGCGTGGTGCTGGACGCCGCCGGCCGACTCGCCGGTGTCCGGGACCCCGCCGCTCGTCCGGCTCGGAACGCCGACGTTCGGATCGTTCAATCACGCGATGAAGCTCACGGATGCGACGCTCGCGATGTGGCGCGCGCTCTTCGCGCTGCTGCCCGCGGCGCGGCTCGTCGCGGTCGGGATCCCCGCGGGATCGTCGCGCAGACGGGTGACGGACGCGCTGGCGATCGCACCCGCGCGCGTCGAGTTCGCGCCGCGCCTCGACGATGCCGGCTACCGGGCCATGTTCGCCCGCGTCGACGTCGCGCTCGATCCCCTGCCGTTCTCGGGAGCGACGACGACGCTCGACGCGCTGTGGCAGGGCGTGCCCGTCGTCACGCTGCCGGGGCCGTGGACCTGGTCTCGCTCCAGCGCGAGCCTCCTCGCCGGACTGGGCGCCGAGGCATGGATCGCGCGCGACGCCGGGCACTACGCGTCGATCGCCTGCGGACTCGTCGGCGACGGCGCGCGGCTCGCGGACATCCGCGCCGGCCTGCGGGCGCAGGTGGCCGCGTCGCCGATGACCGACGTCGCGGGCTTCGTGCGGCACCTCGAGGACGCGTACCGGCGCGCATGGACGGCGTACGCGAGCGGCCAGCTCCACCGCGACGACGAGGTCGGGGCGCGGGCCGCGTGCTAGACTCGATCGCTGCGCCAACACGGCGCGGCGCGGGTCCTGCGCCCTCGTCGACACCGCTCACCTCATGTCCGGCAACTCGATAGGCCAGCTGTTCCGCGTCACGTCGTTCGGCGAATCGCACGGACCCGCGATCGGCTGCGTCGTCGACGGCTGTCCGCCGGGTCTCGCGCTGGGTGAGGACGACATCCAGCGCGACCTCGACCGGCGCCGTCCGGGCACGTCGCGCCACGTCACGCAGCGGCGCGAGCCGGACGCGGTCGAGATCCTGTCCGGCGTGTTCGAGGGCCGCACGACCGGGACGCCGATCGCGCTCCTGATCCGCAACCAGGATCAGCGGAGCAAGGACTACACGAACATCGCCGACACGTTCCGGCCCGGCCACGCCGATTACGCGTACTGGCAGAAGTACGGCATCCGCGACTATCGCGGCGGCGGCCGGTCGTCGGCGAGGGAGACCGCGGTGCGTGTCGCCGCGGGCGCGATCGCGCGCAAGTGGCTCGCGGAGCGCTACGGCGTCGTGATCCGCGGTCACCTGACGCAGCTCGGACCGCACGCGATCCCGTTCGAGGGCTTCGAGCACGTCGACGCCAACCCGTTCTTCGCCGCCAACGCCACCATCGTTCCCGAGCTCGAACGGTTCATGGACGCGCTCCGGAAGTCCGGCGATTCCTGCGGCGCCCGCGTCACGGCGATCGCGCAGCGCGTGCCGGTCGGCTGGGGCGAGCCGATCTACGGCCGGCTCGACGCCGACCTCGCCGCGGCGATGATGGGCATCAACGCGGTGAAGGGCGTCGAGATCGGCGCGGGCTTCGCCGCGATCGCGCAGAAGGGCACCGAGCATTCCGACGAGATGACGCCGCAGGGGTTCGCGTCGAATCACGCGGGCGGCGTCCTGGGCGGCATCTCGACCGGGCAGGACGTCGTCGTGTCGATCGCGATCAAGCCGACGTCGTCGATCCGCCTCGACCGCCATTCGATCGACAAGGCCGGCAACCCGGTCGTCGTCAACACGCACGGCCGCCACGATCCCTGCGTCGGCATCCGCGCGACGCCGATCGCCGAGGCGATGCTCGCGCTCGTGCTGGCCGACCACGCGCTGCGCCACCGCGCGCAGTGCGCCGACGTCGTCACGACGACGCCGCGCATCGCGGCGCGGGCGCCCGCGGACGTGATCGCGAGGCTGCGCGAGGCCCGCGGCGTCGACGATCCGGATCCCGACGAGGCCTAGCGGACGTCCGCGCCGCTCGCCGGTCGGCCGGCAGCGCGTGGCGCGACGCCGGGGCGAGGCGGGACCGGTCGGGGGCCTCCGGATCCCGGTGAGCGCCGGCGACGATCTGCGCTCGTGCGGGCCCGGGAGGTGCAGCGCGCGGCTGTGGGGGCGCTGCGGCCCCGACGCGCCGCGGCGGCACGCGCGTTCAGCGATCGTCGCCAGGGTCTCCCGGCGTGACGCGTGTCACGGTGGCGCCGACCTCGCCATGCGCGAGCGTGATCGCCACGTCGTCGCCGCGCGCGAGGCTCGCCGAGTCGTGAACGATCCGCCCGTCCGCTGCGGTCACGATCGCGTAGCCGCGGTCGAGCACGGCGGACGGATTGAGGTGCTCGAGGCTCCGCGCCAGCGATGCGACACGCGTCGCGAGCCGGTCCTGGCGGTCGCGGCCCGCACGGTGGAAGGCGTCGGCGGCCGAGGCGAGCCGCTGCGCCTGCGGCTTCGGACGGCCGAGCTCGCGTGCCAGGCGCGCGCCCAGGGCGTCCGTTCCCGCGGCGGCGGCCTCGTGCGCGCGTCGCGCGGCGGCGGCGAGGCGCACGACGAGGCCGCCGATGCGGTCGCGCTGCGCGTCGAGCCTCGCCTTCGGATGCACGAGTCCTCGCGCCGCGAGATCGAGCCGTTGTGCGCGCAGCGCCGCTGCGTGCCGGCCGGCCCGCGCCAGGCGGCCGGCGAGGACGCCGACGTGCCGCGATATCGACTCGCCGTCGGGGCAGACGAGCGCGGCTGCGCCGGTCGGTGTCGGTGCGCGAACGTCGGCGACGAAGTCGCATATCGTGAAGTCGGTCTCGTGGCCCACGGCGGAGACGACCGGCAGCGCGGACTCGAACACCGCGCGCGCGACCGCCTCGTCGTTGAACGCCCACAGGTCCTCGATCGAGCCGCCGCCGCGCCCCACGATCAGCACGTCCACCTCCGCGCGCGCGTTCGCCGTGCGGATCGCGTCGACGATGCGCGCCGGCGCGCCGTCGCCCTGGACCGGCGTCGGATAGACGACGACGCGCAGCGCCGGCCAGCGGCGAGCGAACGTCGTCAGCATGTCGTGCAGCGCCGCGCCCTGCGGCGACGTGACCAGGCCGACGGCGCGCGGATACGCGGGCAGCGCGCGCTTGCGCTCGACGGCGAACCATCCCGCGGCCTCGAGCTTCGCCTTGAGACGCGCGAACTGCTCGTAGAGCGCCCCTGCGCCGGCGAGCCGGACCGTGTCGACGTTGAGCTGGAAGTCGCCGCGCGCCTCGTAGATCGTCGGCGTCGCGCGCACCTCGACGGCCATGCCGTCGGCGAGCCTCACGTCGAGGAGCATCGCCTTCTGGCGCCACAGGACGCAGCGCACCTGCGCCTGCGCGTCCTTCAGCGTGAAGTAGCAGTGACCCGAGGCGGCGCGCACGAACCCGGAGACCTCGCCCGCCACCCACACCGGCCCGATCGCACGCTCGATCGCGAGGCGCGCGCTCGACACGAACAGTCCCACCGGCAACACGGACGTCCCGCCCGGCGATGCGATACCCATGGAACCCGTCACCTTGAACCTGCGGCGGAAAGCGGACGCGTCCCGGTCCGTTCGGCAAGTGTCCAGGACGATCGCGTGTCGTCGCGCCGAGCCCTGCGAGGGCCGACCACGTCGCGCCCGGCCGAAAAGGGCGGAAGGGCTGACTGCGGAGGCGTTGTGCAAGCCATTGACGCGAAGGAGGTTTCGAGCGGCGAAAGTTTGGGCATCGCAGACAAAACGTCGACGCCCGCACGACTTAGCGCGCGAATGTACAAGATATGCACACCGGTATCCACAGGATTTGTGGACAACGCGGCGGCGAACGCGCCCGCACCCCCCGGAATGCGTTGCGGGACGCGGGATTCGGGCGCGTCCGCCCGGCTTCATAGTGCCGGCGGCCCTCGGCGCGCCGCGGCGCCGGTTAGAATGGATGCCGGCCGGATCTTGTCCATGAACAAAACGCAATGAGCGACGCATCACTTCCCTCCGGCACGCCCGCCGCACGCGGTCGCGCGCCGGCCGCTGCGCCCGCGTCCAACTTCCTGCGCGCGGTCATCGCCGACGACCAGCGGACGGGCAGGTTCGGCGGGCGCGTCGTCACGCGCTTCCCCCCCGAGCCCAACGGTTACCTGCATTACGGCCACGCGAAGTCGATCGCGCTGAACTTCGGGCTGGCCGCGGAAAACGGCGGCGTCTGCCACCTGCGCTTCGACGACACCAATCCTCTCAAGGAGGACGTCGAGTTCGAGGACTCGATCGCCGACGCGGTGCGCTGGCTGGGCTACGACTGGGGCGCGCACCGCTATCACGCGTCGGACTACTACGACGACCTCTACCGGTTCGCCGAGTGGTTCATCGGGCAGGGGCTGGCCTACGTCGACAGCCAGTCCGCGGAGGCGATGCGGGCGACGCGAGGCACGCTCACCGAGGTGGGGCGCGAGAGCCCGTGGCGCCATCGCACGCCCGCCGAGAACCTCGACCTCTTCCGCCGGATGCGGGCGGGCGAGTTCCCCGACGGCGCGCACGTGCTGCGCCTGCGGATCGACATGGCGAGCCCGAACCTGAACCTGCGCGATCCCGCCATCTTCCGGATCCGCCACGCGTCGCACCACCGCACCGGCGACAAGTGGTGCATCTACCCGCTCTACGACTACGCGCACTGCATCAGCGATGCGCTGGAGCGCATCACGCACTCGATCTGCACGCTCGAGTTCCAGGACCACCGCCCGCTCTACGACTGGGTGATCGGGCGGCTCGCCGACGGTGGCCTGCTCGAGCGTCCGCTGCCGCAGCAGATCGAGTTCGCCCGGCTCAACCTCACCTACGTCGTGCTGTCGAAGCGACGGCTGATCCAGCTCGTCGAGGGCGGATACGTCGACGGCTGGGACGATCCGCGCATGCCGACGCTCGTCGGCGCGCGGCGCCGCGGGTTCACGCCCGAGGGATTCCGCCTGTTCGCCGAGCGCATCGGCGTGTCCAGGTCCGATTCGTGGATCGACATGAGCGTGCTCGAGGACGCGATGCGCGACGAGCTGAACGCCAGTGCCGAGCGGCGAGTCGCGGTGCTCGATCCGGTGAAGCTCGTCGTCGACAACTATCCGGAAGGCGAGTCCGAGGCCTGCGACGCGCCGAACCATCCGCAGAAGCCGGAGCTCGGCCGCCGCGAGTTGCGTTTCGGTCGAGAGCTCTGGATCGATCGCGAGGATTTTTCCGAGGCGCCGCCCAAGGGCTACTTCCGGCTCGCGCCGGGCGCCGAGGTGCGCCTGCGCCATGCGTACGTCGTGCGCTGCACCGGTGTCGAGAAGGACGCGCAGGGGAACGTGACCGCCGTCCGCTGCACCTACGATCCGACGACCAAGAGCGGCACCCCCGGCGCGGAGGCGCGCAAGGTCAAGGGCAACATCCACTGGCTCTCCGCGGCGGACGCCGTCGAGGCCGAGGTGCGCCTCTACGACCGGCTGTTCGGTGTGCCGTTCCCGGGCGCGCGGTTGCCGTGGGGCCAGAAGGACGCCGGGGCGTCTCCCGCGGTGCTCGCGGTGGCGCCCGCTGCCAAGGTGGCCGGCGACGAGGAACCCGAGGCGGAGCCGGCCGAGCGCAACTACCTCGACGACCTCAATCCGGATTCCAAGCGCGTGATCCGCGCCTACGTCGAGCCGGCGCTCGCCGCGGCGGCGCCCGAAGCGCGCTTCCAGTTCGAGCGCCTGGGCTACTTCGTCGCGGACCTGGCCGACCACGCGCCGGGGCGGCCGGTGTTCAACCGGTCGGTGACGCTCAAGGATTCCTGGGGCCGGTCCGGGGGCTGAGTCGGCGGCGGCCCGTCGCCGCCGGCCGCTGCCCGTCGCATCGCGGGAACGCGGGCGACGCGATGGCGTCCTAACGAGCGGTCCGGGCTTCGCGTCCGCGCCGGGAAAACGCCTGCTAGACTTCTTTGAACGCGGGGCCATCGCCCCCATCTACGAGCGCACCATGAAACGAATCGTCCTGTTCCTGGCCACCAACCTCGCCGTCATCCTCGTGCTGTCGATCGTGCTGCGGCTCCTGGGCCTCGACCGCGCGGCGACGATGGAGACCGGGATGAGCTACGGCAGCCTGCTCGCGTTCTCGGCCGTGGTCGGCTTCACCGGCGCGATCATCTCGCTCCTGATGTCGAAGACGATGGCGAAATGGTCGACCGGTGCGCACGTCATCACGCAACCGCAGAGCCAGGCCGAAACGTGGCTCGTCGAGACCGTGCGCCGACTCGCGACGAAGGCCGGCATCGGCATGCCCGAGGTCGCGATCTACGAGGGCGAGCCCAATGCTTTCGCCACCGGGGCGTTCAGGAACTCGGCGCTGGTGGCGGTCTCGACCGGACTGCTGCAGTCGATGAACAAGGAAGAGGTCGAGGCGGTGCTCGGCCACGAGATCGCGCACGTCGCGAACGGCGACATGGTGACGCTGACGCTGATCCAGGGCGTGGTCAACACGTTCGTCGTGTTCCTGTCGCGCGTCGTCGGCTCGATCGTCGACCGGGCCGTGTTCAAGACCGAGCGCGGCACCGGCCCGGGCTACTTCGTCACGGTGATCGTGTGCCAGATCGTGTTCGGCATCCTGGCGTCGATGATCGTCGCGTGGTTCTCGCGCCAGCGCGAGTTCCGCGCCGACAAGGGAAGCGCGGACTACCTCGGCAACCCGACGCCGATGGTGAACGCGCTGCGCCGCCTGGGCGGCCTCGAACCGGGCGCGCTGCCGCAGTCGATCCAGGCGTCGGGCATCACCGACAAGGCCGGGATCATGGCGCTGTTCTCGACGCACCCGCCGATCGAGCAGCGGATCGCGGCGCTCCAGGGTCGCGGCGCGGCCTGATCCGCCGATCGCGGCGGCCCCGCTCGCTCCCCGTGGACGGCGCCGCTCGTGTTCGCGAGCGGTTGCGGGACGGAAGGGCGCGCACCGATCACGGGCATAATGGGAACTCCCGGACCGGACGTGCGGTCGGATGTTCGGTTCGAGATCCCTTCCTCAGGAGTCCCCCGATGATGTCCAGCCTTTCGTTCCGGGCCGCGATCGCCGTGGCCGTACTGGCCGCGACCGGCGTGGCGCAGTCGCAGGCCACCGCGCCCGCCCCCTCTCCGACGCAGCCGACCCCACTGGCGGTGCCGCAGGGCGTTCAGCCATCCGGCGCGCAGGCGACGCCCCCGGCGTCGGATCCTGCGAAGGCCGCTTCCGGGACCGAGGCTCCGGCGGCTGCGGGCACGCCCGTCGAGCAGAAGCCCAGGCAGAAGCGCCAAGGCACGGGCAAGAGCAATTACATGCCGGCCAATCCCGACGCGACGCCGATCGTTCCGGGACAGCCACCGAAAAGCCAGGGCGCGCAGAGTGGCCAGGGCGGCAGCGCGAAGCGCAGCGGGCAGGGGTCGCCCCGGCAATCGCAGTCAGGGGCTCAGGCCGGCGCCGCCAATGCCGCCGGCCGGGCACCGGGGCGGCGTGCAAGGGGCCCGGAGCAGGAAGCCAACGGCCGGCCGGGATGGGACGCGCGTTCAGGGACCTGCAGACGCAGGAGGAGTACGCCGCCTACTCGGCGAAGGCGAGGAACGTGAAGACCCACGGCGAATGCAAGGCGCTGCTCGAGACGACGAGGAAGGAACTGGAGCCTCGCGCGAAGGCCGAGAACAAGCCGATGTCCGTCAACCCGACCGCGATCTGCGACAGCGCGAAGGCACGCGGTCGCTTGACGGACTGACCGGCGTGCGCCCTGCGCGTGCCGGCGGCGGCGCGCGGGCCAGGCGCTGGATGCCGCGCGCCAGGCTGGCCGCCGGCGCGCGGCGTGCTCCTCGGGGCGAGGGTGGCCCTGAAATAGCAACGGCCGGCGAACGCGGCGAATTGCCACGCGTGCCGGCCGTTTCGATGCGCCGCGTCGCCGCGGCGCACCGGTGAGGCGGATTACTTCAGGTGATTCGAGATGAGCTTGGTCATCTCGAACATCGACACCTGCGCCTTCTTGAAGATCTCCTTCAGCTTGGCGTCGGCGTTGATCATGCGCCGGTTGACGGCGTCCTGGAGCTTGTTCTTCTTGATGTACTCCCAGACCTTCTTCGTCACCTCGGTGCGCGGCAGCGGATTGCCGCCGACGATCGCGGCCAGCGCGGCCGACGGCGTCATCGCCTTCATGAACGCGGCGTTCGGCTTGCGCTTGCCCGCGGCCTTCTTGGCGACCTTCTTGGCGGGAGCTTTCTTCGCGGGGGCCTTTTTCGCCGGGGCCTTCTTGGCGGCAGGCTTCTTCGCGGCCGGCTTCTTGGCAGCGGGCTTCTTCGCGGCGGGCTTCTTGGCAGCTTTCTTGGCAGTAGCCATGGTTCTCCTTCCTGTCGAACGTGGGCGAGCGGACGATGCCGATCACACTGAAGCGGCCCTCCTGTCATGGGTACCCCGCTCCATCGGCGGCGACTATACCGCATTTTCGCAGGGCGCAAGCGCCTTTTTCATAGGGAGAATCGGGTTCGCGCGCAGCGCACGCCCGATGCGCGACACCGGCAGGTCCGCTGACGCGGCGTCCGACGCGTCAGCCGGGCGCTTGTCCGCGCGTGCCGACGGTGCAAGACTCGCGCTCGTCCAGGCGTTCGGAACCCCGATGACGCTCTCCCGCCTTGCCCTCGTCGCGGCCTGCGCTCTCATCGGCGCCCTCGTGTCGCGGCCGTCGCTCGCGCAGGCGCTGCCGATATTCGACGCGCACCTCCACTACAACGACGAGGCGCGCGAGCCGTTCCCGGTGCCGTCGGTCCTCGCGCTCTTCCGGGAGCACGGCGTGCGGACGATCCTCGCGACGTCGCGCCCGAACGACGGCACGCGTGCGCTCGCGGCGGCGGCGCACGCGGCCCCGGCGGCGGCCCCCCGCGTCGTGCCGTTCATCCGCCCCTATCGCAACCACGCCGACCGCGCGACGTGGTTCCGCGACCCGGCGATCTACGCGCTGATCGAATCCGAGCTCGAGCGCGACATCGGATGGCGCGGCATCGGCGAGTTCCACGTGTTCGGCGCCGCCGATGCGGGGACGCCGCAGGTGAAGCGCATCGTCGACCTGGCCGTCTCGCGCGGGCTCTGGCTGCACGCCCATTGCGACGAGGCGGCGCTCGAGGCGCTCTACCGGCACGACCCCCGCGTGCAGATCGTCTGGGCGCACAGCGGCTTCACCGTCGCGCCGGCACGGCTCCGCGAGTGGCTCGAGCGGCACCCGACGCTGGTGGGCGAGCTCTCGTACCGCTACGACGTCACATCCGACGGGCGCATGACCGACGCGTGGCGCGAGCTTTTCGTGCGCCATCCGGGCCGGTTCCTGCTCGGCTCCGACACCTGGATCAACGACCGCTGGTCGCGGTATGGCGAGATCGTGGCGATCTACCGCTCGTGGCTCGCGCAGCTGCCGCGCGATGTCGCGGAGGCGATCGCGCACGGCAATGGCGAGAGGTTGTTCCCTCGGCGCTGAACCGCAGCCGTTCGCGCCAACGGCCGCGGACGACAGGCGACGCCGGCGCACCCGGCCGCGCGGTGCTAACATTCGATTCGACATCGCCGCAGGTGCGGCGACTTCGCGACGATGGATCTCGCCACCCTCCGCAACGAGTACATGCGCGCGTCGCTCGACGTCGCGGACGTGCACGCCGATCCGTACCGGCAGTTCGCGAGCTGGTTCGACGACGCCTACGCGTCCAAGGTCCCCGAGGTCAACGCGATGACGCTCGCGACCGTCGGCGACGACGGCTGGCCCTCGGCGCGCGTCGTCCTGCTGAAGGGCGTCGACGCGCGCGGCTTCACGTTCTACACGAACCTCCGCTCCCGCAAGGGGCGCGATGTCGGCGCGAACCCGCGCGCGGCGCTGCTGTTCTTCTGGGCCGAGCTGGAGCGCCAGGTCCGCATCGAGGGCACGATCGAACGCGTTCCGGATGCCGAGAGCGACGCGTACTTCGCGAAGCGGCCGCGCCTCGCCCAGGTCGGCGCGTGGGCCTCGCCGCAGAGCGAGCCGATTCCCGACCGCGCCTGGCTCGAGCACGCATTCGCCGAGGCCGATCGCCGGCACCTCGCGCAGGGCGGCGAGGAGGTGCAAAGGCCGCCGCACTGGGGCGGCCTCACCGTCGTGCCCACGATGCTCGAGTTCTGGCAGGGCCGCCGCTCGCGGCTCCACGATCGCATCGTCTACCGTCGTGAGGGTGAGGGCTGGTCGATCGGACGGCTCGCGCCGTGACCGACGCCGCCCGGACGCGGCGCCGCGCGTTCGCGGCGCTGCTGGCGCTGGGCATCATGAACCATGTCGCGCTGACCGGCGCGCGCGTCGACGTGTCGCTCGACGCGCTCGCCCGCGGCGCTTCTCCCGCGACGGTCGGGCTGCTTATCGCGCTCTTCGCGATGCTGCCGATGGTCTTCGCCGTCGCGATCGGCCGCTATTCCGATCGCGTCGGCGCGGGCACGCCGATGCTCGCCGGGTCGGCCGGTCTCGCCGCGTCGATCTCGCTGCCTGCGCTCGCGCCGGGTTTCCCGGCGCTCTTCGCGTCCGCGGCGCTCGCCGGGCTCTCGTTCACGATGTTCCAGGTCGCGCTGCAGCACGTCACCGGCGAGATGGGCGATCCGGGCAAGCGCGTGAAGCGCTTTTCGCTGCTCGCGCTGGCGTTCTCGGTGTCGGGCATCGTCGGTCCGCTCTTCACCGGGTTCGCCATCGACTACGCGGGTCACCGCGCCGCGTTCGCTCTGCTCGCCGTCGTGCCACTCGCCCCGCTCGCGGTGCTGCTGTCGCGGCGCATCGCACTGCCCGCGCCCGCGGCGCACGAGGAGCACGCGAGCGGCCGCGGGATGTTCGACCTCGTCCGTCACAGGCCGATGCGGCGGCTGCTCGCGCTCAATGCGCTGTTCGCTCTCGGCTGGGACCTGCACACGGTGTTCGTGCCGATCGTCGGCGCCGAGCTGGGCCTGTCGGCGAGCCAGATCGGCGCGGTGCTCGCGGCCTTCGGCCTCGCGACGTTCGTGGTGCGCCTGGCGTTACCGTGGGTTGCGTCGCGCGCGAGCGAGACGCAGGTGCTCGCCGCCGCGCTCTTCCTGTCGGCCGGCGCGTACGTGGGATTCCGTTCGCCACGGGGGCGGGCATGCTGGCGATGCTGTCGTTCACGCTGGGGCTGGGCCTGGGCGGCGGCCAGCCCGTGATGATGTCGCTCCTGACGACGCGTGCGCCGCCCGGACGGATGGGCGAGGTCGCGGGGCTGAGGATGTCGCTGATCCAGACGATGGCGGTCGCCGCGCCCCTCGCGTTCGGCGCGCTCGGGACGACGCTCGGTCTCCTTCCCGTCTTCTGGGGGGTGGGCGTCTGCCTCGCCACCGGAGGCATCGTGGCCTGGCGCGGCGCCTGAGCGCTCGCGCGCCGCCCCGCGCGCGGTCGTTCCGCCGGAGGGGCGCCCGACGACCTGGCCCCGGCGGGGATCGACGTTCCCTTCGGGGGATGCTCGCTGCGCGAGCAAGGGCCTCCCCCGGAGGTGTCGTGCCGCGGGGTCGTCGGCGCGAAGGCGCGCGGACGTCAGCCGGTCGTCGTGCGGCGCTTGAGCCGATCGAGGAACTGCTTGCGGAACTTCGCGACCTTCGGCGCGACGACGCCCATGCAGTACGGCTGCGCGGGATTCTGCGCGAAATAATCCTGGTGATAGCGCTCCGCCGGCCAGAAAGGCGCGGCGTCGGCGATCTCGGTGACGATCGGGGCGGGCCACAATCGGGCGGTGGAAAGCTCCTGCACGAGCGTTTCCGCGATGCGCCTCTGCTCCGGCGTCTGCGCGAAGATCGCCGACCGGTACTGCGTCCCGATGTCGTGGCCCTGCCGGTTCTTGGTCGTCGGGTCGTGAATCGCGAAGAACACGGCGAGCAGGTCGCGGTAGGACAGCACCGACGGGTCGAACGTCACGCGCACGACTTCGGCGTGCCCGGTCGTCCCGCTGCACACCGCGTCATAGCCCGGACGTTCGGTCGTCCCGCCCGCGTAGCCCGACTCGACGCCGGTCACGCCGTCGAGCTCCCGGAACACCGCGTCCAGGCACCAGAAGCAGCCGCCGCCCAGCACGGCGGTCTCGTGTGCGGTTCGATCCATCGTCGCCTCCTTGCGCGTGACGCTCATCGTACTCCGCCGGCCGTGACGGGCGTGTCCCCCGGGCGTCGCGCGGTCGCCGGACCGCATCGCGACCTTCGCGCGATCGGCGATAATGCCGGGCCGCGTCTTCCCGCGCCCGCTGCGCGAACGTCCGGACGGTGCGGCGCTCCCGACCGATCGTGATCGCATTCCTCCAAGGCGTCGCCTCCCGCCTCAAGGGCATCCGCCTCAATGCCACCGCGTCGAGCCTCGCGTTCACGACGCTGCTGGCGCTGGTGCCGCTCGCGACCGTGGCGTTCGCCGTCGTCTCGCAGTTTCCCGCGTTCGAGAAGGGGCTCGCGACGCTCGAGGAATGGCTCGTGCGCGGGCTCATGCCCGGGACCGGGCTGGCGTCGTGCGCGACTCGATCAGGCAGTTTGCCGAGCAGGCGGCACGGCTCGCGCCGTTGACGGTGGCCTTCCTCGCGGTCACCGCCACGATGCTGGTCGCGACGATCGACACCGAGATCAACGCGATCTTCGGCGTGCGGCGCACGCGCCCGCTCGTGCGGCGGATCGTCGTCTACGTGATCGGCGTGACGCTGGGGCCGATCCTCGCCGGCGCGAGCATCTCGGCGACGACCTGGCTCGTCGCGCAGTCGCTCGACGCCGTGCCGGTGCGCGAGTCGCTGGCGACGCTCGTCGGAAAGCCGCTGCCCTGGCTGTTCGCAGCGGTCGCGCTCGCGCTCGTCTACAGGATCGTGCCGTACTGCTCGGTCCGATGGCACCACGCGATCGCGGGGGGCGCGGTCGCCGCCGGCGGGCTCGAGGTCGCGAAGGCCTGGTTCGCGTGGTACGTGACGCACGTCCCGACCTACCGGCAGATCTACGGCGCGCTCGCCGCGCTGCCGCTGTTCATGCTGTGGCTCTACGTGTGCTGGCTCATCGTGCTCGTCGGCGCGGCGATCGTCGCGACGCTCACGCCCGGGAGCCGGCGCGCGTCGGACCGGTGATGCGGACGTGCCGGCGGCGTCCGCGGGTCCGGTGCCCGGACGGGACGCGCCTTGCCGAAACGCGAGCCAGAGGCTACAGTCCGGCGGACTTCGCTCGAAGGAGAATAGCAACGTGTGGTCGTTGATCCAGGCGGCCGGATGGCCCATCTGGCCGCTGCTCGCGGCCTCGGTGATCGCGCTCGCGCTCATCTTCGAGCGTCTCTATTCGCTGCGCCAGAGCGTCGTGGCGCCGCCGGGCCTGGTCGACCAGGTGCTGGCGGAGTTCCGGCAGACCGGCGCGACGCCGGAGCTCCTTTCGAAGACCGCCCGCCGGGCGCCGCTCGGCCGCCTGCTCGCGGCCGGTCTCGCGAACGTGAAGAGCCCGCGGCCGGTGATGAAGGAGGCGATCGAGGAGGTCGGGCGCGTGGTGATCCACGAGCTCGAGCGCTTTCTCACGACGCTCGGCACGATCGCCGCGATGGCGCCGCTGATGGGACTGTTCGGGACCGTCGTCGGGATGATCGAGATCTTCGGGTCGCAGACGTCCGCCGGCAGCAACCCGATCCAGCTCGCGCACGGCATTTCGATCGCGCTCTACAACACCGCGTTCGGCCTCGTCGTCGCGATCCCGGCGATGATCTTCTACCGCCATTTCCGCGCCAAGGTCGACGCGCTGGTCGTCGAGATGGAGCAGCAGGCGACGAAGCTGGTCGACCTCGCGCACGGCGAGCGCTTGTGAGCGCGGCCCTCACCCCCGCCCCTCTCCCGCACGCGGGAGAGGGGAGATTCGAGGCGCCGCAGGCGCCGGAGGGACTGCGGTGAACCTGCGCGGCGCCCGCGTCCGCGACGACCCGGAGATCAACTTCATCCCGTTGATCGACGTGCTGCTCGTCATCCTGATCTTCCTGATGGTGACGACGACCTACCAGCGCTTCGCCGAGCTGCAGATCACGCTGCCCGAGGCCGACGCGGATCCCTCGAAGGAGCGTCCGCGCGAGGTCAACGTCGGCATCGACGCGCAGGGACGCTACGTGATCGACAAGACCGTGTTCACGTGGACCAACGCCGCGGCGCTCGCCGACGAGCTCAGGCGCTCGGCCGGGCAGGCGAAGGACCCGGTGATCATCATCAGCGCCGACGCGAGCGCGACGCACCAGTCGGTCGTCAACGTGATGGAGGCCGCGCGGATGGCCGGCCTCGTGCACATCACGTTCGCGACGCAGTCGTCCGGCGGCGCGAAGAAGTAGCCGATTCCGCACGGCCGCCCCGCCGGCCACGCCGATGAGCGCCGCACGGCCGTCCGAAGGCGCTCGCCCCCTCCTTCAGGAGGGGGGAGGCGAAGGCGCCGCGTCCGCCGGGCCGCCCCAGGCGCCCCCCCCTTCGGGGAGGGCGAACGGCGTTCGCCTCGGGGGACATCGACCGCGGCAAGCCTGGGGGAGGACGTTCGATGAGCGCCGCACGGCCGTCCGAAGGTCACGCGCGCCGGGCCGACCCAAGCGCGTGCCCCCTGGGGGGAAGCGAACTCCGTTCGCTTCGGGGGGGCGTCATCCGCCCCCTCCTCCAGGAGGGGGGAGGCGAAGCCGCCGCGTCCGCCGGGCCGCCCCAAGGACGCAAGCCCCCATCGGGGGAGGGCGAACGGAGTTCGCCTCGGGGGACATCGGCCGCGGCAAGCCTGGGGGAGGTTGCCCGGTGACCTTCGCGGACCGGCTCGTCGACGCGTGGTACGCCCCGCGGATGACGCCGCTGGCGACGGCACTCGCCCCTCTCTCCGCGATCTACGCCGGCGTCGTCGGCGCGCGGCGGGCGCTCTACCGGCTCGGCGTCCTGCGCGCGACGCGCGTGCGCGTGCCCGTCGTCGTCGTCGGGAACCTGACCGTCGGCGGCTCGGGCAAGACGCCGCTGGCGATCGCGATCGCCGACGCGCTGGCGGCGCGCGGCTGGCATCCGGGCTTCGTGAGCCGCGGCTACGGGCGGCGCGCGGACGCGGCGCGCGTCGTCTCGCGCGACGACGACGCCGACGACGCGGGCGACGAACCCCTGCTGCTCGCGGCATCGGGACGCACCGTCGCCGTCGGACGGCACCGGGCAGAGGCGGCCGCGCTGCTGCTCGACGCGGATCGCGCCTGCGACGTCGTCGTCGCCGACGACGGACTGCAGCACTACGCGCTCGCGCGCGACGTCGAGGTCGTGGCGGTCGACGACGCGCGCGGATTCGGCAACGGATGGATGCTGCCGGCGGGACCGCTGCGCGAGCCGCGGTCGCGCCTGTCCGAGGTCGACGCGATCGTCCGGCTCGTGGCGGCGGATGCCTGGCGCGCGACGGGCGACGCGCGCGACACGCTGATGGCGCACGAGCCGGTGCGCTGGCGCAACCTCGCGGATCCGGCGCGCTCGGCGGATCCCGCGACGTTCCGTCCCGAGTCTGCCTGGGCGATCGCGGGGACGGCGAATCCCGCGCGCTTCTTCGCGCTCCTGCGCGGGCTCGGCGTCGACGCACGCACGCGCGCCTTTCCCGACCACCACCGGTACGCGCCGGGCGATCTCGCGCTGCCGGACGCGAAGGCCGTCCTGATGACGGCGAAGGACGCGGTAAAATGCTCGAATCTCGCGGACGCGCGCTTCTGGGCGCTCGACATCCGCACCCGCATCGATCCCTCGCTCGTCGACAGCATCGAGGAGAAGCTCACGTGGACGCCAAACTGCTCGAGATCCTCGTCTGCCCGGTGACCAAGGGTCCGCTCGTCCACGACCGGGAGAAGCAGGAGCTGGTCTCGGTGTCGGCGCGCCTCGCCTATCCGATCCGCGACGGCATCCCGGTGATGCTCGAGGACGAAGCCCGCCGCCTCACGCCCGAGGAAGCCGACGCGTACCGTCGGCACGAGGGATGAGGGAAGGCGGGCGCATCGCCGGCGCGATGCGTCCGGCGCGACGAGCCGGCGGCCCCCGCGCGCCGCGGCGACGCGAGCGCGGGACGCGGCGCGCCGTCGCGTAGCGTCGCCGCGCGAAAGCCATGTTCACCGTTCTCGTTCCCGCCCGCTACGCATCGACCCGCCTGCCCGGCAAGCCGCTCGCCGACATCGCAGGCAAGCCGATGGTCGTTCGCGTCGCCGACCGGGCGCGGGAGAGCGGGGCGGACCGCGTCGTCATCGCCACCGACGACGAGCGCGTGATGGCGGCGGCGCGCGCGTACGGCGTCGAGGCGCTGATGACGCGTGCCGACCATCCCACCGGCACCGATCGCCTCGCCGAGGCGGCGGCGCTGCTCGGCCTCTCGCCGGACGCGATCGTCGTCAACGTCCAGGGCGACGAGCCGCTGCTCGAGCCGGCGCTGATCCGCCGGATGGCGGAATTGCTCGCGCGGCACGCCGACGCGTCGATCGCGACGGCCTGCCATCCGATCGACGACGCGGCGGAGGCGTTCAATCCCAACGTGGTCAAGGTCGTTCGCGACGCGAACGGCTACGCGCTCTACTTCAGCCGCGCGCCGATCCCCTGGGCGCGCGACGCGTTCGCGGCGAGCCGCGAAGCGCTGCCCGAGGGGCTGCCGATTCTTCGTCACTACGGGCTCTACGCCTATCGCGTGGCATTCCTGGCGCGGTTTCCCGAGCTCGCGCCGGCGCCGATCGAGCGCTTCGAGGCGCTCGAGCAGCTGCGGGCGCTGTGGCACGGCCACCGGATCGTCGTCGACCTGACGATGGGCACTCCCGCGCCGGGCGTCGACACGCCCGAGGACCTCGAGCGCGTGCGCGCGATCTACGCGGCGGCGCGCTGACGCCACGGCGCGCGTCGCCGGCGTCGTGCCGTCCCCGGAATCCCTTGATCCGGCGCAATTGACCGTGCGCGCCAGTTGCAGGGACAATCGGCCGGGCCGGCGGCCTTGCGGACTCGTCGGAGGCAGGCGTCCTGCCGTCCGCACCGATTTGCCGATCCCACGATCATGCGACTGATCCTGCTCGGGCCCCCCGGGGCCGGCAAAGGCACGCAGGCCGGCTTCATCACGGCGGCGTACGGCATCCCGCAGATCTCGACGGGCGACATGCTGCGCACGGCGATCAAGGCAGGCACGCCGATGGGTCTCGAAGCGAAGAAGGTGATGGACACCGGCAGGCTCGTGTCGGACGACATCATCATCGGGCTCGTGCTCGACCGCCTCAAGGCGCCCGACTGCGCGAAGGGCTACCTGTTCGACGGCTTCCCGCGCACGATCCCGCAGGCCGAGGCGATGAAGCGGGAAGGCGTCGCGATCGACGTCGTGCTCGAGATCCACGTGCCCGATGCCGCGATCGTCGAGCGGATGGGCGGGCGCCGCGTGCACGTGGCTTCGGGCCGCACCTACCACGTTCGATTCAATCCGCCGAAGGTCGCGGGCAAGGACGACGTCACCGGCGAGGCGCTGATCCAGCGCGACGACGACCGCGAGGACACGGTGCGCGAGCGCCTCGTCGTCTACCACTCGCAGACCGAGCCGCTCGTCGCCTGGTACGCGAAATGGGCCGCCTCGGGCGATCCGCGCGCGCCGCGCCACCGCAAGGTCGACGGCATGGGCGGCGTCGAGGCGATCCGCGACGCCTGTCTCGCGGCGCTCGCTGAAGCCCTGAACGCAGGCGTTCCCGTCATCAGCGTCGTCGTGCGGAGCATGGATCCGCCGACGCTGCCGCGCGCGCTCGCGTCGGTCGCGATGCAGGACTACCCGGCGATCGAGGTCGTGCTGGTCGCCGCGTGCGGACCGTCCCACCGCCCGATCGACGCTTCCGCCTACCCGTTCCGATTGAACTGGGTCGTGCGCGACGGTCCGTTGCCGCGTCCGTCCGCCGCGAACGCCGGCATCGAAGCGGCGACCGGAGCGTTCGTGACGATGCTCGACCACGACGACGAGTTTCTCGAGGGCCACCTGTCGGCGCTCGCGGCGGCGCTCGCGGCGAATCCGGGCGCGGGGGCGGCCTACGCGGTTCGAGGTCTTCGAGCAGGGGGCCCTGTTCACGACGGTCGGGCGGCCTTTCCACCGGATCGCGCTGCTCGAGAAATCGTACATCCACCACTCGGGGCTGCTCTACCGCCGCTCGCTGCTCGACACCGGCATCCGCTACGACACCGCGCTGGACATCCACGACGACTGGGACTTCGTGCTGCAGCTCTCGGAGCGGACGCGCTTCGTGTTCGTCGACCGCGCGTCGTTCCGCTGGCACGCCGACACCGGCACGTCGGGGGGCGGGGGGCTGGGGAACTTCGACGCCGAGAAGTTCTCGCGGCAGCACGACTACGTCCGTGCCAAGTGGGCCGACGTGTACGACCGGCACGCCGCTCGCTTCCACGAAGGCATGCAGCACGCGACGGCGCAGGCGGGCTCGGGCGACCTCGCGGGCGCGGAAGCGACGCTGCGCGAGCTCGAGCGGGACATGGCCGACGATCCGGACCTGCTGAACCTGCTCGCGATGGTGCGCCACCGCGCCGGCGCGCCGCGCGAGGCGGCCGAGCTGATGGAGCGCGCCGTCCGCGGCCGGCCCGACGACGCGAGCCTGTGGTTCAACAGTGGCATCGCCTGCGCGGCCGCGTCGATGCCGAAGGCGGCGCGCCATTGCTTCGAACGCGCGCTCGCGCTCGCGCCCGGCCACGCGGGAGCGCGTTCCTGGCTCGCGCGCCTCACCGGCGCGCCGCGCTAGAATCCCGCCTTCCCCCGAGCGAGCCCCCGGTCACGCCATGTCGAAGCGCAACGCCTTCTACGCCCAGTCCGGCGGCGTCACCGCCGTCATCAACGCCTCCGCCGCCGGCGTCATCGAGACCGCCCGGCGCCATCGTTCGAGGATCGGCAAGGTCTACGCGGGGCGCAACGGCATCATTGGCGCGCTGGAGGAGGACCTGATCGACACGTCGAAGGAGAGCGCCGCATCGATTCGCGCGCTGAAGCACACGCCGGCCGGCGCGTTCGGCTCGTGCCGCTACAAGCTCAAGGGCCTCGAGGAGTCCCGCGCGCAGTACGAGCGCCTGATCGAGGTGTTCCGCGCGCACGACATCGGCTATTTCTTCTACAACGGCGGCAACGACTCGGCCGACACCTGCCTCAAGGTCTCGCAGATCGCGGAGAAGCTGGGTTACCCGCTCACCGCGGTCCACGTGCCCAAGACCGTCGACAACGACCTGGCCGTCACCGACAACTGCCCGGGCTTCGGCTCGGTCGCCAAGTACGTGGCGACGTCGATGCGCGAGGCGGCGTTCGACGTCGCGTCGATGGCGAAGACGTCGACGAAGGTGTTCGTGCTCGAGGTGATGGGCCGCCACGCGGGCTGGATCACCGCGGCGGTCGGCATGGCCGACGATGCGGACACGCCGATCCCGCTCGTGCTCCTGTTCCCCGAGATCCCCTTCGACGAGGCGGCGTTCCTCGCGGCGGTCGACGCGAAGACCAGGGCGCACGGCTACTGCTGCGTCGGCGTCTCGGAAGGCCTGCAGAACGCCGAGGGTGGACTGATGGCCGACGCGGGGTCGAAGGACGCGTTCGGCCACGCGCAGCTGGGCGGCGTGGGTCCGCTGATCGCGAACCTCGTCAAGGACCGGCTCGGCTACAAGGTCCACTGGGCGGTCGCCGATTACCTGCAGCGCGCCGCGCGCCACATCGCGTCGAAGACCGACGTCGAGCAGAGCTACGCGGTGGGCCGCGCCGCGGTCGAGTACGCGCTCGCCGGGAAGAACGCGGTGATGGCGGCGATCACGCGCGTCTCGGACAGGCCCTATCGCTGGAAGATCACCGCCGCGCCGCTCTCGAAGGTCGCGAACGTCGAGAAGATGCTGCCGCGCGACTTCATCGCGAGGGACGGCTACGGGATCACGGCGAAGGCGCGCGCTTACCTCGGGCCGCTGATCAAGGGCGAGGCGCCGCCGCCGTTCAAGGACGGGCTCCCGAGGTACGTGCGGCTGAAGAACGTTCCGGTGGCGAGGAAGCTGCCCGGGTTCAAGGTGTGACGCGGGTGCCCGCGGGACGCGCAGCGCAGGGCGCAGGAGCGTCGGGCTGCGCGCACGCGCAGCCGCGCCCGGGCGCCTCGCGTCGCGCGGCGGCCGCGGGCGGCGAATCGGATCGAGGAGGCCCCCGAGAACGACAAGGTCGTCGACTACTACTTCGCGCCCGTCTCGCCCTGGACCTACCTGGGGCACGAGCGATTCGTGGCGCTGCTGCAGGCGAACGCCGCGACCTGCCGCCTGTCTCCGGTCGATCTCTCGAAGGTGTTCCCGGTCTCGGGCGGGCTCCCGCTCCCGAAGCGCGCGCCGCAGCGGCAGGCCTACCGGCTCGTCGAACTGGCGCGCTGGAGCGACTGGCTGCAGTTGCCGATCAACGTGACACCGAAGTTCGGCACGTCGTCGGGCGATCTCGCGAGCCGCTGGATCCTCGCGGCGGCCGGGCGCAGCGCCGCGTCGGGGCTCGCGATGGCCGGCGCGGTGCTCCGCGCGCTGGGCCGAGGAGCGCGACATCGCCGACCCCGCGACGCTGGGCGCCATCGCGGAGGGGCTCGGCCTGGACGCGGCGGCCATCGCCGCACGGGCCGATTCGCCCGGGATCGCGGCCGACTACGAGGCCGCGACGCAACGCGCGATCGACGGCCAGGTCTTCGGCGTTCCCTGGTACGTCTACCGGGGCGAGCCGTTCTGGGGACAGGATCGGCTCGACTTCCTGGCCCGGGCTCTGTCAAAATAGCGTGTTTGCCCCGAGGGTGACCGGGTGGTCTGACCGGTCGGCAGCCCCGGGGCTGGGGGATTCACCCGGGGGACGTCGCCCCGGCGCGGGGCGAGGGACGCCGTCCGATGCGTGCCCGACCCTGTCGGTTTGCCACTATCTCGAGGGAGAAGCTCGCATGTCCACCGCGCTCGTTTTCGCGCTCGTCTGCGCGATCGCGGCCATCGCCTATGGCGCTTGGTCGATTCAATGGATCCTGGCCAAGCCCGCCGGCAATGCCCGGATGCAGGAGATCGCCGCGGCGATCCAGGCAGGCGCCAAGGCCCTACCTGAACCGCCAGTACAGGACCATCGGCATCGTCGGCGTCGTCCTGTTCGTGATCATCGGGGTGTTCCTGTCGTGGACCACGGCGGGCGGCTTCGCGATCGGCGCGATCCTGTCGGGCCTCGCGGGCTTCATCGGCATGAACGTGTCGGTGCGCTCCAACGTGCGGACGGCCGAAGCCGCGCGCAACGGCATCAACGCCGCGCTGGCCGTCGCGTTCCGCGGCGGCGCGATCACCGGCATGCTGGTGGTCGGGCTGGGCCTGCTCGGCGTGGCCGGCTTCTACTGGTATCTGCTGGGCACCGCCCATGCCGCACCCAACCTGATGAAGGAAGGCCTGCACCACGCCATCCAGCCGCTGATCGGCTTCGCGTTCGGCGCGTCGCTGATCTCGATCTTCGCGCGGCTGGGCGGCGGCATCTTCACCAAGGGCGCCGACGTCGGCGCCGACCTCGTCGGCAAGGTCGAGGCGGGGATTCCCGAGGACGACCCGCGCAACCCCGCGGTGATCGCCGACAACGTCGGTGACAACGTCGGTGACTGTGCCGGCATGGCGGCCGACCTGTTCGAGACCTACGCCGTGACCACGGTGGCGACCATGCTGCTCGGCGCGCTGATGCTGCCGGCGATGGCCGAGGCCGCGGTGACCTACCCGCTGGTCATGGGCGGCTTCTCGATCATCGCGTCGATCATCGGATGCTTCTTCGTCAAGGCGAGGCCCGGCGGCAAGATCATGAACGCGCTGTACCGTGGCCTGATCGTCGCGGGCGTCATCTCGGCGATCGCCTTCTGCTTCATCACCCAGTGGATCATGGGGACATCGGCACGGCCGACGCGTCGCTCTCGCCGATGCGGCTCTTCCTCGCCACGCTGATCGGCCTCGCGCTGACGGCGGCGATGGTCGTGATCACCGAGTACTACACGGGCACCGACTTCGCGCCGGTCAAGCACGTGGCCGAAGCCTCGACGACGGGCCACGCGACCAACATCATCGCGGGCCTGGGCGTGTCGATGAAGTCGACCGCCTGGCCGGTGCTGTTCGTGTGTGCCGCCATCCTGGCCGCGTTCAAGCTGGCCGGCCTCTACGGCATCGCGATCTCGGCCACGTCGATGCTGTCGATGGCCGGCATCATCGTCGCGCTCGACGCCTACGGCCCGATCACCGACAACGCCGGCGGCATCGCCGAGATGGCCGAACTGCCCGAGGAAGTGCGCGCGACATCACCGACCCGCTCGACGCGGTCGGCAACACGACCAAGGCGGTCACCAAGGGCTACGCGATCGGCTCGGCGGGCCTGGCTGCGCTGGTGCTGTTCGCCGACTACACGCACGCGCTCGAGTCCGAGCACATCGCGGTCACCTTCGACCTGTCGAACCCGAAGGTGATCGTGGGCCTGTTCATCGGCGGCCTGATCCCTTACCTGTTCGGTGCCATGGCGATGGAAGCCGTCGGCCGCGCCGCCGGCGCGGTGGTCGAGGAAGTGCGCCGCCAGTTCCGCGAGATCAAGGGCATCATGGAAGGCACGGCCAAGCCCGAATATCACAAGGCGGTCGACATGCTGACCAAGGCGGCGATCAAGGAAATGATCGTGCCGTCGCTGCTGCCGGTGCTGGTGCCGGTCGTGGTCGGCCTGGTCCTCGGGCCTGCCGCGCTGGGCGGCCTGCTGATGGGCACGATCGTCACCGGCCTCTTCGTCGCGATCTCGATGTGCACCGGCGGCGGCGCGTGGGACAACGCGAAGAAGTACATCGAAGACGGCCACTTCGGCGGCAAGGGTTCCGACGCGCACAAGGCGGCGGTGACCGGCGACACCGTCGGCGACCCGTACAAGGACACCGCGGGCCCGGCGGTGAATCCGCTGATCAAGATCATCAACATCGTCGCGCTGCTGATCGTGCCGCTGCTCGGCGCCTGGGGAATGGGCAAGACGGCCGAGGTGCCCGCGGCGAAGCCCGCCGCGGTCGCGGCGGCTCCGGCCGGCGCTGTCATCGTGATCGACGTCGTCAAGATCTACTTCGACTCGGGCAAGGCCGACCTCCCCGCGGACGCGGCGAAGTCGCTCGAGCCCGCGATCGCGAAGGCGAAAGCCAACGCGAACGCGAAGGTGGCGATCTCCGGCTACCACGACGCCAGCGGCAGCCTCGAGGCGAACCAGGAGCTCGCGAAGCAGCGCGCGCTCGCCGTGCGCAACGCGATCAAGGCGGCGGGCATCGGCGACGAGCGGTTCGAGATGAGCAAGCCCGCGCTGACGCAGGGCACGGGAGGCGATGCCGAAGCGCGGCGCGTCGAGGTGGCGGTCCACTGACGCGACGCGCGATCCTGTTCCGACGCAACGGCAGCGGAAGTCCGCTGCCGTTTGCGTCTGGTGCGACCGCCCGTCGGGGGAAAGGGCGGCGGGTAGCCAATCGATGCCGCGGATGAGAGGATGGCGCCGCGCCGATCGTGCGCGACGCGATCCTTCGAACACGACCGATGCCCCTGCTGTTCTCCCGACGCACGATCCTCGCCCACGGGGCCGCGCTCGCTGCGTCCACGGTGACGCCGTCGCTGTTCACGAGCTTCGATGCGTCGGCGCAGGTGGGCGACACCGGACCCACGGGTGCGACCGGGCCGATCGGTGAGACGGGACCGACGGGGCCGACCGGGCCGATCGGTGAGACGGGGCCGACGGGGCGCCGCCGCGATGGCGGCCCTCGCGTTCAAGCGACTCCGCTGATCCGGGGATGACGGAGGACGCCGCGAGGGCCGACGGCGTCGCGGTCGCGCGCGCCTCCGCCGCGCGACTGTGCCTCAACATGATCGTCAGGAACGAGGCGGCGATCATCGAGCGCTGCCTCGCGGCGGTCGCCCCGGCGATCTCGCACTACGTGATCTGCGACACCGGCTCGACCGACGACACGCGCGGGCGGATCGCGGCCTTCTTCGCCGCGCGAGGCATTCCCGGCGAGATCCACGACGTTCCCTTCGTCGATTTCGGCACGACCCGCAACGCCGCGCTCGACCTCGCGCGCGCTCGTCCGGCGCGTTCGACTACCTGCTGCTCGTCGACGCGGACATGGAGCTCGAGATCGCCGACCCGGCGTTCCGCGAACGCCTCGGTGCGCCGGCCTACCGCGTGCGGCAGCACAACGCGCTCTCGTACTGGAACGCGCGGCTCGTGCGCCGCGACGTGCCGGCGCGCTACGTCGGCGCGACGCACGAGTACCTCGCGGTCGACGGGTCGGTCGAGCGTCTCGACGGCATCGCGTTCGCCGACCATGCCTGCGGATCGAGCCGGGCGGACAAGACCGAACGCGACCTCCGGCTCCTGACGGCCGCGCTCGCCGCGGATCCGGGCGATGCGCGCTCGATGTTCTACCTCGCGCAGACGTACCGCGACGCGGGGCGACACGCCGAGGCGCGCGACTGGTACGCGAAGCGCGCCGAGGCGGGCGGCTGGGACGAGGAGGCCTGGTGCGCGCTGCTGATGCACGCCCGCAGCTGCCTCGCGCTCGGCGACGCGGTCGGATTCGTCGACGGCTGCCTGTCCGCCTACGAGTTCCGGCCGACGCGCGCCGAGCCGCTCGCGGACCTCGCCCGCTACTACCGCGAGCGGGGCCAGAACGAATCCGCGATGCTGTGGGTCGAGGCCGGGCAGCGCATCCCGTACCCCGAGGGCGACCTGCTGTTCGTCGACGAGGGCGTCTACCGCCATGGCTTCGTCGTCGAGACGAGCATCGCCGGCTACTACTGCAGGAGCGCGGAACGCCGCCGCGCGGCGCACGAGGCCGCGCTGGCGCTGCAGATCCGGCGGGACGTTCCCGATCACGTGCGCGGCCTCGCGCGGCGCAACGGCATGTTCTACGCGCCACGCGCGGAGGCGCTCTTCGGCCCCGTCGCGACCGTGCCGCTGGCCTTCCCGATGGAGGATCCCTACGCGGCGATGAATCCGTGCGTGCTGCTCGACGGCACCGATCTCCTTGCCGTCATCCGCGGCGTGAACTACCGGCTCGATGACCCGCAGCGGTCGTGGCCGAAGCTCCGCGAGATCCGGACGAGCAATCACCTGGCGCGACTCGCGCGCGACGGAACGGTCGTCGACGCGCGCGAGATCGTCCCGGCCGCCTCGATCCCGCCGGCGCTGCCGAGCCTGGTCGTCGGCTTCGAGGATCTTCGGTTGTTCCGCTGGCGCGGACGTCTGCACGCGACGGCCACCGTGCGCGACCGCAACCCGGCGATGCGCTGCGAGATCGCGCTGATCGCGCTCGACGAGAGCGCCCGGATCGTCGATCTCGCCGTGCTGCGAGGCTACCGCGACGACCTGCATCAGAAGAACTGGATGCCGGCGGTCGACGGGGACGAACTCCTGCTCGTCTACCTGTGCGACCCGACGACGGTACTGCGCTACGACCCGGAGGACCGGCGCGTCGTGGTGCACGCGGCGCACGAGCCGACGGTCGCGCTCGACCACCTGCGCGGAGGCTCGCAGCTCGTGCGCTTCGACGACGGCTGGATCTGCCTCACCCACGAGGTCGTGGTGATCGACCCTGGCACCGGCGCTACCTTCACCGGTTCGTGCGCTTCGACCGCGCGTTCCGCGTCGCGGCGATCACCGAGCCGTTCCGTTTCGCCGACGAGCCGATCGAGTTCGCGGCGGGCTCGCGCACGACGCGGTTCGCGGCGTCCTGCTCGCGAGCTACGGCGTGCAGGATGCCCGCGCGATGATGGCGATGCTCGATGCGGCGGCGGTGCGGCGCGCGCTGGTGGCGCTGCCCGAGGCGGGGCAGGCCAACGCAGACGTGGAGGACGGAGAGCGCCGGATGCGGTTGCTGAGCCGCGACGATCTCACGATCGGCATGCGCTTCCTCGCGGCGCTGCCCCGGTTTCTGCGCACGCCGATCGCGGTCGACGATATGCGCACGATCGTGCGCGACCGGTTCGCGCGGCGGCAGGCGCGCTTCCTCGCGCGCTTCGCCGAGGCGTGTCGCGCGCCGGGCTCGCCCTACGCGCGCCTGATGGACCATGCCGGAAGCACGCAGGACGACGTCGCCGCGTCGGTGCGCCGGGACGGCGTCGAGGGGGCGCTGACGGTGCTCCACGCCGCCGGCGTCTACCTGGCCGGCGACGAGTACAAGGGGCGCCGCCCCGTCGTGCGCGGGAGCCTCGCGTTCACCGTCGATCCGGCGACGCTCGTGAATCCGCGCGCGGTCGTCCACGGCCTGTCCGAATCCAGCGGCAGCCGCGGCGCGCGCACGCCGGTGCCGATCGACCTCGCGTTCGTGCGCGACCACGCGGTGAACACGCACCTCGCGCTCGACGCGCACGGAGGGCGGGATTGGTTGCACGCGCATCACGGCGTCCCGGGCGGCACGTCGGTCACCAATCCGCTCGAGTTCGCGAAGGGCGGGCGCCCGCCCGCGCGCTGGTTCACGCCGATCGACATCGCGGCACCGGGGCTCTCGCCACGCTACCGCTGGGGTGTTCGCGCGATGCGGGTCGGCAGCCTGATCGCGGGCGTGCCGCTGCCGGGACCGACGCTCGCAACGTTCGACGATCCCTCGCCGGTCGTGCGCTGGATGGGCGACGAGCTGGCGCGCGGCCGCACGCCGCACCTGTGGGGCTACGCGAGCACGGCGGTGCTGATCTGCCAGGCGGCGATGAAGGCGGGCGTCGACCTGCGGGGTGCGCGCTTCACGATGGGCGGCGAGCCGACGACCCCGGCGCGACGCGCCGCCGTCGAGGCCGCCGGCGCGGTCGCGTTGCCGCGGATGGGCGCGACCGAGACCGACATCCTCACGTTCGCGTGCGCGCACCCGCAGGCGGCCGACGACATGCACTTCCTCGACGACCGCCACGCGCTGATCCAGCCGGGTCCCGGCCGGGGGATGCCCGGCATTCCGGACGACGCGATGCTCGTCACGTCCCTGCTCGACACGGCACCCCTGATGCTGGTCAACGTCTGCATGGGCGACCGCGCGACGCTCGTGCGGCGGGACTGCGGCTGCGGCCTCGCGCGCGACGGCTGGGGGCTTCACGTCCACGACGTGCGCTCGTTCGAGAAGCTGACGGCCGGCGGCATCACGTTCCTCGACGTCGACGTGATCCGGGTGCTCGAAGAGACGATGCCCGCCCGCTTCGGGGGCCGGCCTGCCGACTGGCAGCTCATCGAGTGGCTCGATGACGGCCGCGCGCGGCCCGAGGTCGTGCTGGTCGTCGACCCGTCGGTCGGTGCGCTCGACGAAAGCGCGGGTCGCCGACGCGTTCCTGGAGGCGGTCGGCGGCGGGAGCGGCGGCGAAAGCCTGATGGAGATGCAGTGGCGCGAGGCGCGGATGCTGCGCGTCGTGCGCGAGTCGCCCCGCCGGACGGCGTCGGGAAAGATCCTGCATCTGCACCTCGAAAAGTAGGGCCCGACCCCGCTTTCGGACAGGCGGGGGAGCGGCTGACCCCAGGGTGCTTGATAGACTCCCGCCCATGGAGATGAGACTCGACGGCAAGGTCGCGCTGGTCACCGGCGCGTTCGGCGGACTGGGCCGCGACTTCGCGCGCATGCTCGCGGATGCGGGCGCCTCGGTCGCGCTGGCCGGGCGGCGCATCGACGACGGCCGCGCGATCGCGCGCGGGATGGCGGAGGAGGGACTCCGCGTGGCGGCGGTCGGGATGGACGTGACCGACCGCGCGAGCGTCGACGCGGCGATCGACGAGGCCGCGTCGGCGTTCGGCGTCGTCGACGTGCTGGTGAACAACGCAGGCGTCGCGGTCACGAGGCCCTTCCTCGACCTGACCGAGCGCGACTGGGGATCGGTCCTCGACGTCAACCTCGACGGTGCGTGGCGCGTCGCCCAGGCGGTCGCCCGGCGTCTCAAGGATGCGGATCGCGCGGGCGCGATCGTCAACATCGCGTCGGTGCTGGCCGAACGCGTCGCGGCGCAGGTCGCGCCCTACGCGGTATCGAAGGCCGCGCTCGTGCAGCTCACGAAGGCGATGGCGCTCGAACTCGCGCGCCACCGGATCCGCGTCAACGCGCTCGCGCCCGGCTACGTCGAGACGCCGCTCAACAGCGACTTCTTCGCGACCGGGAGCGGGCAGGCGCTGGTCCGGCGCATTCCTCAGCGGCGCCTCGGCCGCGTCGAGGACCTCGAGGCGCCGCTCGTGCTGCTCGCGTCCGACGCATCGGCCTACATGACGGGCGCGGTGATCGCCGTCGACGGCGGGCACGCGGTCAGCTCACTCTGAAGGAGGCCCGGATGGACTTCACGCTCGACCCCGCGATCGACGACGTGCGCCGCCGCGTCCGGCGTTTCGTCGACGACCGGCTGATCCCGCTGGAGGCCGACCGCGCGAACTACGACGAGCACGAGAACGTGCGCGAGGACGTGCTCTCCGCGATGCGCTCCCAGGCGCGCGCGGAGGGCCTCTGGGCGCTGCAGATGCCGAAGGCGCGTGGCGGCGGCGGCCTGTCGTTCGTCGGCATGGCGGCGTGCTACGAGGAGATGAACCGCTCGATCTTCGGCCCGGCGACGTTCAACAGCGCCGCGCCCGACGACGGCACGATGATGGTGCTCGAGCGCGTCGGCACCGATGCGCAGCAGGAGCGCTGGCTCCGGCCGATCGTCGACGGCAAGGTGCGCTCGGCCTTCGCGATGACCGAGCCGCACCCCGGGGGCGGCTCCGATCCGGCGATGATCCGCACGACGGCCGAGCGTCGCGGCGACAAGTGGGTCGTGCACGGGCACAAGTGGTTCATCACCGGCGCGGCGGCGGCGTCCCACTTCCTGCTGATCGCGCGAACGTCGGACGACGCCCGCAAGGGCCACACCGCGTTCATGTACCACCGCGACCAGCCGGGATCGCGCCTGCTGCGCCGGATCCCGATCATGGGTCCCGAGGAGCACGGCGGCCACGGCGAGCCGTCTTCGAGGGTCTCGAGATCCCCGACGGGGATCGCCTGCTCGGCGTCGGCGACGGCCTCAAGGTCGCGCAGATCCGGCTCGGCCCCGCACGGCTGACGCACTGCATGCGCTGGTTGGGTCTCGCGCGCCGCAGCCTGGAGATCGCGAACGCGTACATCGACGTCCGCATGAGCGGCGGCAGGCGCCTCGCCGAGCGCGAGTCGGTGCAGCTCCTGATCGGCGAGGCGGCGCTCCAGGCGCGCATCGGGCGGCTGCTCGTGATGCATGCGGCGTCGAAGCTCGACGCCGGCGCGATGGCGCGCAACGAGCTTTCGATGGCGAAGGTGCACGTCGCCGACGCGCTGCACCGCGCCGTCGACACGGCGATCCAGCTCAACGGCGGACGCGGCTACTCGAAGGACACGTCGCTCGAGTGGATCTACCGCTACGCGCGGCAGGCGCGGCTCGTCGACGGCGCGTCCGAGGTGCACAAGATGGTGATCGCGCGCCACCTCGCGGAGGGCGCGGAGACCTTCTGGGACTGGAACCACCTCGACCGTCCGAAGCGGTCGGGCGGCGGGTGAGCGGTCACGACGCGCGCGGCCGATGTCGCGCGGGCCTCGGGATTCGACGCGGGACGCCTCGACGCGTTCCTGCGCGGCGCGGTGCCCGGGCTCGCGGGAACGATGCGCCTCGCGCGCATCGGCGGCGGCCAGTCGAATCCGACGTTCTTCGTCGACTACGACACGCGCGCGCTGGTGCTGCGCAAGCAGCCACCCGGCGAGCTCCTGCCGTCCGCGCACGCGGTCGACCGCGAATACCGGGTGATGCGCGCCCTCGGGCCCGCCGGCGTGCCGGTGCCGCGCACCGTGCTCTTTCACGCCGGGCGCGACGTGGTCGGCACCCCGTTCTACCTGATGGAGAAGCTCGAGGGCCGCGTGTCCGCGGCGCACTCGCTTCCCGGGCTCGCTCCGCCGAGCGCGCGGTGCGATGTACCGTTCGATGGCCGGGACGCTCGCGAAGCTGCATCTCGTCGATCCGGCGGCCATCGGGCTGGCCGACTCCGGGGAGGCCGGGAACTACTTCGCGCGACAGGTCGCGCGCTGGTCGAGGCAGTGGGAGGCGTCGCGCACGCGCGAGAACCCGGCGCTCGACCGACTGATCGCGTGGCTTCCGGCGCACATTCCCGAGGGGGACGAGACCGTCGTCTGCCACGGCGACTTCCGGATCGGCAACCTGATGTTCGATCCTGTCGAGCCGCGCGTGATCGCGATCCTCGACTGGGAGCTCTCGACGCTCGGGCCATCCGCTCGCGGATCTCGGCTTCAACGCGATGGCGTGGCACACCCGGCCCGACGAGTACGGCGGCCTGCGCGGGCTCGACCTCGGCGCGCTGGGCATCCCTCCGCTCGACGCCTACGTCGGACACTACCTGCAGGCGTCGGGTCGCAGGGACGGCATCGTCCCGTTCCACGTCGCGTTCGCGCTGTTCCGATTCGCGGTGATCTTCGAAGGCATCGCCGCGCGTGCGGCCGCGGGCAACGCCGCGTCCGACGACGCGTCCGAGGCCGGCAAGCTCGGGCCCGCGTTCGCGCGGCGCGCCGTCGAGCTGGTCGGCGCGTAGATTCGAGCCCCCATCCTCCGGCCGGGCGGGGCGAGGTTGAATCGGCCGATGCGTCGCGTGACCCCGCTGCTGTTGTTCTTCGCCGCCTGCGCATGCGCGCAGGTCCACGCGCAGCCCTGCTCCGGAAGCGCCGGGCGTCCGGACGGACAAGGCGCCGGTCCGTGCGCAGCGCTTCATGGCGGTGACGGCGAATCCGCACGCGACGGACGCGGCGCACGCGATCCTCGCGCGCGGCGGCTCGGCGTCGACGCGGCGGTCGCCGCGCAGCCGTGCTGGGCCTCGTCGAGCCGCAGTCGTCGGGCATCGGCGGCGGCGCGTTCATGCTCGTGCACGATGCACGCCGCTCGCGCCTGATCGCGTACGACGGGCGCGAGACCGCGCCTGCCGCCGCGACGCCGGACCGGTTCCGGAAGCCCGACGGGGCGCCGATGGCGTTTCGCGACGCCGTCGCGACGGGACTCGCCGTCGGCGTCCCGGGCGCGATACGCATGCTTTCGAGCTCGCGCACCGCCGCCACGGTAGGCTCGCGGTCCGGAATTGTTCCGCGCCGGCGATCGCGCTCGCCGACGACGGCTTCCGCGTGTCGCCCAGGCTCGCGATGCTGATCGCGGCCGACCGCCGTCTGAAGTCCGATCCCCGAGCGTCTGCGCACTTCCACGACGCCGCCGGCCGCCCGCTCGCCGCAGGAACGCTGCTGCGCAACCCCGCCTACGCCGCCACCTTGCGCACGCTCGCTCGCGAGGGCGCCGATGCGCTCTACCGCGGCGCGATCGCGGACGACATCGTTGCGACCGTGAGGCGCCATCCGACGCATCCGGGCGACCTCACGCATGCCGACCTCGCCGGCTATCGGGCGATCGAGCGCGAACCGGTGTGCGGCATCTACCGGCGCCATCGCGTGTGCGGAATGCCTCCGCCGTCGTCGGGCGGGACGACGGTACTCGCGATCCTCGGCATCCTCGAGCCCTACGACGTCGCGTCGATGGGACCGGCGTCGTTCTGGAGCGTTCACTTCGCGAGCGAAGCAGGCAGGCTCGCGTTCGCGGATCGCAATGCGTTCGTCGCCGACCCGGCGTTCGTCGACGTTCCCGCCGGCATCGTCGATCCGGGCTACCTGCGCGAGCGCTCACGGCTGATCCGGGCGACCGCGAGCCTGGGCCGGCCGCGCCCGGCGATCCGCCCGCGAGCGCGCGCAAGGTCGCGTACGCGCCTTCCGACGCCGCCGAGCTGCCGTCGACGTCGCATCTTTCCATCGTCGATGGCGATGGCAACGCGGTCGCGATGACGACGTCGATCGAGGACGCGTTCGGCTCGCGCCTGATGACGGCCGGCGGATACCTGCTCAACAACCAGCTCACCGATTTCTCGTTCGAGCCCGTGGTTGACGGCAGGCCGGTCGCGAACCGCGTCGAACCGGGTAAGCGTCCGCGATCGTCGATGGCGCCCACGATCGTCTATGATCCCGCGGGTCGCGTACGGCTCGTGGTCGGCTCGCCGGGCGGGTCGGCGATCATCAACTACGTGGCGAAGGCGATCGTCGCGACGATCGACTGGAAGCTCGATCCGCAATCGGCTGTCGCGCTCCCCCATTTCGGCAGCCGCAACGGGCCTACCGAGCTCGAGCAGGACACGCCGGTCGCCGCGTTGGCGGACCGGCTCCGCGCGCTGGGCCACGAGGTGTCGGTGCTGCCGCTCACCAGCGGCGCGGGCGCGATCCTGCGCGAGCGCGGGAACGTGGGGGCGGAGCCGACCCGCGACGCGAGAAGTGCGACGGTGCGCGGCGAGTGACACGCGGACCGGCGCCAGGCGCGCGAGCGGCGCGGCTTGCGTGGCGGTCGGTCCGTTCATCATCGCGGTTCGTGCGGCACGACGGAAGGCTGCGCGGCAGGAGGCACGATGACGAGACCGGATTCGACGCCGCGCCATGAACCTCCCGATCCAGCGCCTCGGCGAACGCGCCCGGGCGAGCTACGCCTCGCACTCCGTCCGCCCTCCCGCGGGATGCACGTGCGCCTGCGCCTTCGGGGCGCCGCTCGGCCGCGATGGCATGGACGCCTCCGTCGCGCGCATCGACTTTGAAACGCCGATGCGGTGTTCGCGGCGCACGACGGTCGACTCGCGCCGCGCCGGCGTCGCGCACGTCCCCATCGTCGACGACACGGCAGGGCTGGGCGTCTCGGTGCTGCCGGGCCATCG
>JADIZG010000068.1 GCA_016704895.1 Betaproteobacteria bacterium | reverse complement strand
GTACGACCGGCACGTCGCTCGCTTCAACGCGAAGGCATGCGGCGCGACCTCGCAGGCGGGCTTCGGGCGACCTCGCGGGCGCGGATTCGATGAGCGCGCTTGAGCCGGCGGGACATGGCCGACGGTCCGGACCTGCTGGACCTGCTCGCGCGATGGTGCGCCGCCGGCGCCGGCGCCGCCGGCGCAGGCGGCCGCGCTGATGGAGCGCCGCCGTCCGGCGGCCGGCCCGACGACGCGAGCCTGCTGAGTTCCAGCAGCGGCATTGCCTCAGGCGCGGCCTTGCATCGATGCCGAAGGCGGCGCGCCACCGCGTACGAGCGCGCGCCGCGCTCGCGCCCGCCACGCGGTAGCGTCACTCTGCGCGCCTCGCCACCGGCGCGCCGCGCTGGAATCCCGTCTTCCCGATGAGCGGGCCCCGGTCACGCCATGTCGGAGCGCAACGCCTTCTACGCCCAGTCCGGCGGCGTCACCGCCGTCATCAACGCCTCGGCCGCCGGCGTCATCGAGACCGGGGCGCGCCGCCACCAGTCCGGAGGATCGGCAAGGTCTTACGCGGGCCCGCAACGGCATCATCGGCGCACTGGAGGAGGGACCTGATCGCCACACGGCGAAAGAGAGCGCCGCGTCGATCCGCGCGCTCGAGCTACGCCGGCCGGCACGTTCGGCTCGAGCCCGCTACAAGCTCAAGGGCCTCCGAGTCCCGGGCGCAGTAGCGAGCGCCTGATCGAGGTGTTCGCGCGCACGACATCGGCTATTTCTTCTACAACGGCGGCAACGACTCGGCCGACACCTGCCTCAAGGTCTCGCAGATCGCGGAGAAGCTGGGTTACCCGCTCACCGCGGTCCACGTGCCCAAGACCGTCGACAACGACCTGGCCGTCACCGACAACTGCCCGGGCTTCGGCTCGGTCGCCAAGTACGTGGCGACGTCGATGCGCGAGGCGGCGTTCGACGTCGCGTCGATGGCGAAGACGTCGACGAAGGTGTTCGTGCTCGAGGTGATGGTGCCACGCGGCTGGATCACCCGCGGCGGTCGGCATGGCCGACGATGCGGACACGCCGATCCCGCTCGTGCTCCTGTTCCCGAGATCCCCTTCGACGAGGCGGCGTTCCTCGCGGCGGTCGACGCGAAGACCCGGGCGCACGGCTACTGCTGCGTCGGCGTCTCCGAAGGCCTGCAGAACGCCCAGGGCGGGCTGATGGCGGAGGCCGGGACGAAGGACGCGTTCGGACACGCGCAGCTGGGCGGCGTGGGTCCGCTGATCGCGAACCTCGTCAAGGACCGGCTCGGGTACAAGTACCACTGGGCGGTCGCCGATTACCTTCAGCGCCCGCGCATCCACATCGCGTCGAAGACCGACGTCAGAAGCAGAGCCTGCGGTGGGGCCGCGCGGCGGTCGAGTACGCGCTCGCCGGCAGAACGCGGTGATGGCGGCGATCACGCGCGTCTCCGGACAGGCCCTATCGCTGGAAGATCACCGCCGCGCCGCTCGAAGGTCGCGAACGTCGAGAAGATGCTGCCGCGCGACTTCATCGCGAGGACGGCTACGGGATCACGGCGAAGGCGCGCGCGTACCTCGGGCCGCTGATCAAGGGCGGGGGCGCCGCCGCCGTTCAAGGACGGCCCCCGAGGTACGTGCGGCTGAAGAACGTTCCGGTGGCGAAGCTGCCCGGGTTCAAGGTGTGACGCGGGTGCCCGCGGGACGCGCAGCGCAGGGCGCAGGGGCGTCGGGCTGCGCGCACGCGCATCCGCTCCCGGGCGCCTCGCGTCGCATGCCGCCGCGGGCCGCAGGCAACGAATCGGATCGAGGAGGCCCCCGATGAACGACAAGGTCGTCGACTACTACTTCGCGCCCGTCTCGCCCTGGACCTACCTGGGGCACGAGCGATTCGTGGCGCTGCTGCAGGCGAACGCCGCGACCTGCCGCCTGTCTCCGGTCGATCTCTCGAAGGTGTTCCCGGTCTCGGGCGGGCTCCCGCTCCTGAAGCGCGCCGCAACGGCAGGCCTACCGGCCTGGTCGAACTGGCGCGCTGGAGCGACTGGCTGCAGGTGCCGATCAACGGACACCGAAGTTCGGCGCGTCGTCGGGCGATCTCGCGAGCCGCTGGATCCTCGCGGCGGCGGGCCGCAGCGTCGCCTCCGGGCTGGCGATGACGGGCGGCGTGCTCCGGGCGCGCTGGGCCGAGGAGCGCGACATCGCCGATCCCGCGACGCTGGGCGCCATCGCGGACGGGCTCGGCCTGGACGCGGCGGCCATCGCCGCACGGGCCGATTCGCCCGGGATCGCGGCCGACTACGAGGCCGCGACGCAACGCGCGATCGACGGCCAGGTCTTCGGCGTTCCCTGGTACGTCTACCGGGGCGAGCCGTTCTGGGGACAGGATCGGCTCGACTTCCTGGCCCGGGCTCTGTCAAAATAGCGTGTTTGCCTTAAGGGGCGGCCGGGTGGTCTGACCGGTCAGCGGCCCGGGGCTGGGGGATTCACCCGGGGGACGTCGCCCCGGCGCGGGGCGAGGGACGCCGTCCGACGCGTGCCCGACCCTGTCGGTTTGCCACTATCTCGAGGGAGAAGCTCGCATGTCCACCGCGCTCGTTTTCGCGCTCGTCTGCGCGATCGCGGCCATCGCCTATGGCGCTTGGTCGATTCAATGGATCCTGGCCAAGCCTGCCGGCAATGCCCGCATGCAGGAGATCGCCGCGGCGATCCAGGCAGGCGCCAAGGCGTACCTGAACCGCCAGTACGCGACGATCGGCATCGTCGGCGTCATCCTGTTCGTCATCATCGGCGTGTTCCTGTCGTGGACCACGGCAGGCGGCTTCGCGATCGGCGCGATCCTGTCCGCCCTCGCTGGCTACATCGGCATGAACGTGTCGGTGCGCTCGAACGTCCGGACGGCCGAAGCGGCGCGCACGGGCCTGAACGAGGCGCTCGCCGTCGCGTTCCGCGGCGGCGCGATCACCGGCATGCTCGTCGTGGGCCTCGGGCTCCTCGGCGTCGCCGGCTTCTACTGGTTCCTCGTCAATTCCGCGCACCACGCGCCGAACCTGATGAAGGAAGGCCTGCACCACGCGATCGAGCCGCTCGTCGGCCTCGCGTTCGGCGGCTCGCTGATCTCGATCTTCGCGCGTCTGGGCGGCGGCATCTTCACGAAGGGCGCCGACGTCGGCGCCGACCTCGTCGGCAAGGTCGAGGCGGGCATCCCCGAGGACGACCCGCGCAACCCGGCGGTGATCGCGGACAACGTCGGCGACAACGTCGGCGACTGCGCCGGCATGGCGGCCGACCTGTTCGAGACCTACGCGGTGACGATCGTCGCGACGATGCTGCTCGGCGCGCTGATGCTGCCGGTGATGGCCGAGGCGGCGGTCACCTATCCGCTCGTGCTCGGCGGCTTCTCGATCATCGCGTCGATCATCGGGTGCTTCTTCGTCAAGGCGAGGCCCGGCGGCAAGATCATGAACGCGCTGTACCGCGGCCTGATCGTCGCGGGCGTCATCTCGGCGATCGGCTTCTGGTTCATCACGCAGTGGATGATGAAGGACATCGGCACGGCCGACCCGTCGCTCTCGCCGATGCGGCTCTTCCTCGCCACGCTGATCGGCCTCGCGCTGACGGCGGCGATGGTCGTGATCACCGAGTACTACACGGGCACCGACTTCGCGCCGGTCAAGCACGTGGCCGAAGCCTCGACGACGGGCCACGCGACCAACATCATCGCGGGCCTGGGCGTGTCGATGAAGTCGACCGCCTGGCCGGTGATCGCGGTCTGCCTCGCGATCCTCGGCTCCTACTGGTGCGCCGGCCTGTACGGGATCGCGATCGCGGCGACCGCGATGCTGTCGATGGCCGGCATCATCGTCGCGCTCGACGCCTACGGCCCGATCACCGACAACGCCGGCGGCATCGCCGAGATGGCCGACCTGCCGGACTCCGTCCGCGCGATCACCGACCCGCTCGACGCGGTCGGCAACACGACGAAGGCGGTCACCAAGGGCTACGCGATCGGCTCGGCGGGCCTGGCCGCGCTGGTGCTCTTCGCCGACTACACGCACGCGCTCGAGCGCTTCGGCATCGGCACGTCGTTCGACCTGTCGAACCCGAAAGTGATCGTCGGCCTGTTCCTCGGCGGCCTGATCCCCTACCTGTTCGGCGCGATGGCGATGGAGGCGGTCGGCCGCGCGGCCGGCGCCGTGGTGCACGAGGTGCGCCGCCAGTTCCGCGACATCAAGGGCATCATGGAGGGCACGGCGAAGCCCGAGTACGGCGTCGCGGTCGACATGCTCACCAAGGCGGCGATCAAGGAGATGATCGTCCCGTCGCTGCTGCCGGTGCTCGTGCCGGTGGTGGTCGGGCTGGTGCTCGGGCCGCAGGCGCTCGGCGGCCTGCTGATGGGCACGATCGTCACCGGCATCTTCGTCGCGATCTCGATGACGACCGGCGGCGGTGCGTGGGACAACGCGAAGAAGTACATCGAGGACGGCCACCACGGCGGCAAGGGCTCGGACGCGCACAAGGCGGCCGTGACCGGCGACACGGTCGGCGACCCGTACAAGGACACGGCCGGCCCGGCGGTGAACCCGCTCATCAAGATCATCAACATCGTCGCGCTGATGATCGTGCCGCTGCTCGGCGCCTGGGGCATCTGCAAGACGGCCGCGGTCCCCGCGGCGAAGCCTGCCGCGGTGGCGGCGGCCCCGGCCGGCGCGGTCATCGTGATCGACGTCGTCAAGATCTACTTCGACTCGGGCAAGGCCGACCTGCCCGCGGACGCGGCGAAGTCGCTCGAGCCCGCGATCGCGAAGGCGAAGGCCAACGCGAACGCGAAGGTGGCGATCTCCGGCTACCACGATGCCAGCGGCAGCCTCGAGGTGAACCAGGAGCTCGCGAAGAAGCGCGCGCTCGCCGTGCGCGACGCGATCAAGGCGGCGGGCATCGCCGACGAACGTTTCGAGTTGAAGAAGCCCGAGCTGACGCAGGGCACGGGGGGCGATGCCGAAGCGCGGCGCGTCGAGGTGGCGGTCCACTGACGCGAAACGCGATCCTGTCACGACGCGACGGCAGCGGGAAACCGCTGCCGTTCGCGTTTTGGCGCGGCCGCCGCTCGCCTGGGGATGGGCACGGCGGTAGCCAATCGATGCCGCCGATGAGATGATGCGCGCCGCGCGAACGTGCGCGACGCGACCCTTCGGACACGAACGATGCCCCTGCTGTTCTCCCGCCGCACGATCCTCGCCCACGGAGCCGCGCTCGCCGCGTCCGCGGTGACGCCGTCGCTGTTCACGAGCTTCGATGCGTCGGCGCAGGTGGGCGATACGGGTTCCACGGGGCCGATCGGCGACACCGGACCGACCGGGCGCGACCGGGCCGACGGGCCACCGGGCCACGCCGCCGGAACGGCCACGGTGCGACCGGCACCGGCGACGGGACCGATGGGCGAGACGGGCTCCACGGGTCCGACCGGCTTCACCGGGCCGACGGGGCCGATGGGTGAGACGGGTTCCACGGGTCCGACCGGCTTCACCGGGCCGACGGGGCCGACGGGGGAGACGGGCTCCACGGGTCCGACCGGCTTCACCGGACCGACGGGACCGACGGGCGAGACGGGTTCCGACGGGTCCGACCGGCTTCACCGGACCGACGGGACCGACGGGCGAGACGGGTTCCACGGGTCCGACCGGCTTCACCGGACCGACAGGTCCGATCGGCGAAACGGGACCCACCGGCGTCACCGGTCCGGTGATGTTGCCCCCGACGCCAGTCCCGACGGCTGGCGCCCCCGCGCTCACCGCGCTTGCCGCCGCGATGGCGGCCCTCGCGTTCAAGCGACTCCGCTGATCCGGGGATGGCTGGGGACGCCGCGAAGGCCGACGGCGCCGCGGTGGCGCGCGCGCCCGCCGCGCGCCTGTGCCTCAACATGATCGTCAGGAACGAGGCGGCGATCATCGAGCGTTGCCTCGCGGCGGCCGCCCCTGCGATTTCCCACTACGCGATCTGCGACACCGGCTCGACCGACGACACGCGCGAGCGGATCGCCGCGTACTTCGCCGCCCGCGGCATTCCAGGCGAGATCCACGACATCCCGTTCGTCGACTTCGGCACGACCCGCAACGCCGCGCTCGACCTCGCGCGCGCCTCGGCGGGCGCGTTCGACTATCTGCTCCTCGTCGACGCGGACATGGAGCTCGAGATCGCCGACGCGGCGTTTCGCGAGCGCCTCGATGCGCCGGCTTACCGCGTGCGGCAGCACAACGGTCTCTCGTACTGGAACGCGCGGCTCGTGCGCCGCGACGTGGCGGCGCGCTACGTCGGCGCGACGCACGAGTACCTGTCGGTCGACGGGCGGGTCGAGCGTCTCGACGGCATCGCTTTCGCCGACCATGCCTGCGGGTCCAGCCGGTCGGAGAAGACCGACCGCGACATCCGGCTCCTGACCGCCGCGCTCGCCGCGAATCCGGGCGACGCGCGCTCGATGTTCTACCTCGCGCAGACGTACCGCGATGCGGGCGCCACGCCGAGGCGCGCGACTGGTACGCGAAACGCGCCGAGGCGGGCGGCTGGGACGAGGAGGCCTGGTGCGCGATGCTGATGCACGCCCGCAGCTGCCTCGCGCTCGGCGACGCGGTCGGCTTCGTCGACGGCTGCCTGTCCGCCTACGAGTTCCGGCCGACGCGCGCCGAGCCGCTCGCGGACCTCGCCCGCTACTACCGCGAGCGGGGCCAGAACGAGTCGGCGATGCTGTGGGTCGAGGCCGGTCAGCGCATCCCGTACCCCGAGGGCGACCTGCTGTTCGTCGACGAGGGCGTCTACCGCCACGGCTTCCTCGCCGAGACGAGCATCGCCGGCTACTACTGCAGGAGCGCGGACCGCCGCCGCGCGGCGCACGAGGCCGCGCTGGAGCTGCAACTCCGGCGGGACGTTCCCGATCACGTGCGCGGCCTCGCGCGGCGCAACGGCATGTTCTACGCGCCGCGCGCGGAGGCGTTGTTCGGCCCCGTGGCGACCGTGCCCCTCGCCCTGCCGCTCGAGGAGCCCTGCACGGCGATGAATCCGTCCGTGATGCTCGACGACGACGACCTCGTCGCCGTGATCCGCGCCGTGAACTACCGGCTCGGCGACCCGGAGCGGTCGTGGCCGAAGCTCCGCGAGATCCGTACGCGCAACCACCTGGCGCGCCTTGCGCGCGACGGGACGATCCTCGACGTGCGCGAGATCGTCCCGGCCGCCGCGATCCCGCCGGCGCTTCCGAGCGCCGTCGTCGGTTTCGAGGACTTGCGGCTGTTCCGCTGGCGTGGACGGCTGCACGCGACCGCCACCGTGCGCGACCGCAACCCGGCGATGCGCTGCGAGATCGCGCTCGTCGAGCTCGACGACGCGGCGCGCATCGTCGACCTCGTGGTGCTGCGCGGGTACGGCGACGATCGTCACCAGAAGAACTGGATGCCGGCGGTCGACGGCGACGCCCTGCTGTTCGTCTACCTCTGCGATCCGACGACGGTGCTGCGCTACGAGCCGGAGGCGCGGCGGGCGAGGCTGGAAGCGGTCCACGAGCCCGCGATCGCGCTCGATCACCTGCGCGGCGGCTCGCAGCTCGTGCGCTTCGACGACGGATGGATCTGCCTCACCCACGAGGTCGCGATGATCGACGCGTGGAACAGGCGCTACCTGCACCGGTTCGTGCGCTTCGACCGCGCGTTCCGCGTCGCGGCGATCACCGAGCCGTTCCGCTTCACCGACGAGCCGATCGAGTTCGCGGCGGGGCTCGCGCACGACGCGGCACGCGACGCGCTGCTCGCGAGCTACGGTGTGCAGGACGCCCGCGCCATGATGGCGACGATCGACGCGGCGTCCGTGCGACGGGCACTGGTCGGGGTGCCGGGCGTCGGCGCAGCGGGAGCGCGGTCGGGGGAGAAGTAGGGCGCCGGCCATGCGACTGCTGAGCCGCGACGACCTCACGGTCGGCATGCGCTTCCTGGCCGCGCTGCCGCGGTTCCTGCGCACGCCGCTGTCGATCGGGGAGATGCGCGCGATCGTCCGCGACCGGTTCGCGCGGCGCGAGGCGCGCTTCCTCGCGCGTTTCACCGAGGCGTGCGGATTGCCGGGCTCGCCTTACGCGAGGCTCATGGACCACGCCGGCTGCACGGTCGAGGACGTCGCCGCGTCGGTGCGCCGGGACGGCGTCGAGGGCGCGCTCGCGACGCTCTACGCCGCGGGCGTCCATCTCGCCGGCGACGAGTTCAAGGGACGCCGGCCCGTCGTGCGCGGCAGCCTCGCGTTCACCGTCGACCCGGCGACGCTCGTCAATCCGCGCTCCGTGGTCCACGGGCTGTCCGAATCCAGCGGCAGCCGAGGCGCGCGCACGCCGGTGCCGATCGACCTCGCGTTCGTGCGCGATCACGCGGTCAACACCCATCTCGCGCTCGAGGCGCACGGCGTACGCGGCTGGACGCACGCGCACCACGGCTTCCCGGGCGGAACGTCGGTCACCAATCCGCTGGAGTTCGCCAAAGGCGGACGGCCGCCGGCGCGCTGGTTCACGCCGATCGACATCGGATCGCCGGAGCTGTCGCCACGCTACCGCTGGGGCGTTCGCGCGATGCGGTTCGGCAGCCTGATCGCGGGCGTACCGCTGCCGGGGCCGACGATCGCGACGTTCGACGACCCGTCGCCCGTCGTCCGATGGATGGCAGAGGAGCTCGCGCGCGGGCGCACGCCGCACCTGTGGGGCTATGCGAGCACGGCGGTGCTGATCTGCCAGGCGGCGATGGAGGCGGGCGTCGACATCTCCGGCGCGCGGTTCACGATGGGGGGCGAGCCGACGACGGCGGCGCGGCGTGCGGTCGTCGAGGCGGCCGGCGCGATCGCGTTGCCGCGCATGGGAACGACCGAGACCGACATCCTGACGTTCGCGTGCGCGCACCCGCAGGCGGCCGACGACATGCACTTCCTCGACGACCGTCACGCGCTGATCCAGCCGGGACGGGGGCGCGGGACGACCGGCGTCCCGGACGACGCGATGCTCGTCACGTCGCTGCTCGACACCGCCCCCTTGCTGCTCGTCAACGTCTGCATGGGCGACCGCGCGACGCTCGTGCGACGGGATTGCGGCTGCGGCCTCGCGCGCGACGGGTGGGGGCTCCACCTCCACGACGTGCGCTCGTTCGAGAAGCTGACGGCCGGGGGCATCACGTTCCTCGACGTCGACGTGATCCGGGTGCTCGAGGAAGTGCTGCCCCTGCGCTTCGGCGGCCGGCCCGCCGACTGGCAGCTCGTCGAGCGTCTCGACGGCGACCGTGCGCGGCCGGAGGTCGTGCTCTTCGTCGATCCGTCGGTCGGCGTACTCGACGAGCACGCGGTCGCCGACGCATTCCTGGAGGCGATCGGCGGCGGCACCGGCGGCGAACGCCTGATGGAGCTGCAGTGGCGCGAGGCGCGAATGCTGCGCGTCGTGCGCGAATCGCCGCGCCGGACGGCGTCGGGCAAGATCCTGCACCTGCACCTCGACAAGCAGGGCGAGATCCCGATGTCGGACAGGGATGCGGAGTGAAGGAACGGGGAAGCGGCTCTGACCTTATGGGTACTTGATAGACTCCGGCCCATGGAGATGAGACTCGACGGCAAGGTCGCGCTGGTCACCGGCGCGTTCGGCGGACTGGGCCGCGACTTCGCGCGCATGCTCGCGCGTGCGGGGGCCTCGGTCGCGCTGGCCGGTCGGCGCATCGACGACGGCCGCGCGATCGCGCAGGCGCTGGCGGAGGAGGGCTTCCGCGTGACGGCGGTCGGCATGGACGTGACCGACCGCGCGAGCGTCGACGCGGCGATCGACGAGGTCGCCGGGACGCTCGGCGTCGTCGACGTGCTGGTGAACAACGCGGGCGTTGCCGTCACGAGACCCTTCCTCGACCTGACCGAGCGGGACTGGGCGTCGGTGCTCGACGTCAACCTCGATGGCGCGTGGCGCGTCGCGCAGGCGGTCGCGCGGCGGCTGAAGGACGCGGATCGTTCCGGCAGCATCGTCAACATCGCGTCGGTGCTCGCCGAGCGCGTGGCCGCGCAGGTCGCGCCCTACACGGTGTCGAAGGCTGCCCTCGTCCAGCTCACGAAGGCGATGGCGCTCGAGCTCGCGCGCTACCGGATCCGCGTCAACGCGCTCGCGCCCGGCTACGTCGAGACGCCGATCAACCGCGACTTCTTCGCGACCGAGGGCGGCCAGGCGCTGGTCAGGCGCATCCCGCAGCGCCGGCTCGGGCGCGTCGAGGATCTCGAGGCGCCGCTCGTGCTGCTCGCGTCCGACGCGTCCGCGTACATGACCGGCGCGGTGATCGCCGTCGACGGCGGCCACGCCGTCAGCTCGCTCTGAAGGAGGTCAGGATGGATTTCACGCTGGATCCCGCGATCGACGACGTGCGCCGCCGCGTGCGGCGGTTCGTCGACGAGCGACTGATCCCCCTCGAGGCCGACCGCGCGAACTACGACGAGCACGAAAACGTGCGCGAGGACGTGCTGGCGGCGATGCGCCTGCAGGCGCGTGCCGAGGGGTTGTGGGCGCTGCAGATGCCGGATGCCCGCGGCGGCGGGGGCCTGTCGTTCGTCGGCATGGCGGCGTGCTACGAGGAGATGAACCGCTCGATCTTCGGCCCCGCGACGTTCAACAGCGCGGCGCCCGACGACGGCACGATGATGGCGCTCGAGCGCGTCGGCACCGACGCGCAGAAGGCGCGCTGGCTGCAGCCGATCGTCGACGGCCGCGTCCGCTCGTCGTTCGTGATGACCGAGCCGCATCCCGGGGGCGGCTCCGACCCGGCGATGATCAGCACGACGGCCGAGCGCCGCGGCGACAAGTGGGTCGTGCACGGCCGCAAGTGGTTCATCACCGGCGCGGCGGCGGCGTCCCACTTCCTGCTGATCGCGCGCACGTCGGACGACGCCCGCAAGGGCCACACCGCGTTCATGTACCACCGCGACCAGCCGGGATGGCGCCTGCTGCGCCGGATCCCGATCATGGGCCCCGAGGAGCACGGCGGCCATGGCGAGCTCGTCTTCGAGGGTCTCGAGATCCCCGACGAGGATCGCCTGCTCGGCGTCGGCGACGGCCTCAAGGTCGCGCAGATCCGGTTGGGCCCCGCGCGGCTGACGCACTGCATGCGCTGGCTGGGTCTCGCGCGGCGCAGCCTCGAGATCGCGAATGCGTACATCGACGTGCGCATGAGCGGCGGCAAGCGCCTCGCGGAGCGCGAGTCGGTGCAGCTGCTGATAGGCGAGGCGGCGCTGCAGGTGCGCATCGGCCGGCTGCTCGTGATGCACGCGGCGTCGAAGCTCGACGCTGGCGCGATGGCGCGCAACGAACTGTCGATGGCGAAGGTGCACGTCGCCGACGCGCTGCACCGCGCGGTGGACACCGCGATCCAGCTGAACGGCGGTCGCGGCTACTCGAAGGACACGCCGCTCGAGTGGATCTACCGCTACGCGCGGCAGGCGCGGCTCGTCGACGGCGCGTCCGAGGTGCACAAGATGGTGATCGCGCGCCACCTCGCGGAGGGCGCCGACACGTTCTGGGACTGGAACCACCTCGACCGTCCGAAGCGGTCGTCGGGCAAGTGAGCCTCGTCGACCCGCGGGCGACGGACGTCGCGCGGGCCGCGGGATTCGACGCCGGGCGCCTCGACGCGTTCGTGCGCAGCGCCGTGCCCGGGCTCGCGGGAACGATGCGCCTCGCGCGCATCGGCGGCGGCCAGTCGAACCCCACGTTCTTCGTCGACTACGACACGCGCGCTGGTGATGCGCAAGCAGCCGGTCGGCGAGCTCCTGCCGTCCGCGCACGCGGTCGACCGCGAGTACCGGGTGATGCGCGCGCTCGGCCCCGCGGGCGTGCCGGTGCCGCGCGCCGTGCTGTTCCACGCCGGGCGCGACGTCGTCGGCACGCCGTTCTACCTGATGGAGAAGCTCGAGGGCCGCGTGTTCGCGGCGCACTCGCTGCCCGGGCTCGCCCCTGCCGAGCGCGGCGCGATGTACCGCTCGATGGCCGACACGCTCGCGACGCTCCACCGGGTCGATCCCGCCGCCGTCGGGCTCGCCGACTACGGCCGGCCGGGCAACTACTTCGCGCGGCAGGTCGCGCGCTGGTCGCGGCAATGGGAAGCGTCGCGCACCCGCGAGAACCCGGCGCTCGACCGCCTGATCGCATGGCTGCCCGGCCACATTCCCGAAGGCGACGAGACCGTCGTCTGCCACGGCGACTTCCGGATCGGCAACCTGATGTTCGATCCGGTCGAGCCGCGGGTGATCGCGATCCTCGACTGGGAGCTCTCGACGCTCGGCCACCCGCTCGCGGACCTCGGCTTCAACGCGATGGCGTGGCACACCCGGCCCGACGAGTACGGCGGCCTGCGCGGCCTCGACCTCGACGCGCTGGGCATCCCGTCGCTGGACGACTACGTCGCGCACTACCTGCGCGCGGCAGGACGCCAGGACGGCATCGCGCCCTTCCACGTCGCGTTCGCGCTGTTCCGTTTCGCGGTGATCTTCGAGGGCATCGCCGCTCGCGCGGCCGCGGGCAATGCGGCGTCCGACGACGCATCCGAGGCCGGCAAGCTCGGGCCCGCCTTCGCGAAGCGCGCGGTCGAGCTGGTCGGCGCGTGACCTGTTCCGCGACCCGTCAGGCCGCAGCCTGATCCCCGACGCGCGGTGCCCTGTGGGGTCGGCGTTCTGGCCGACAGCGACCGCGCGCGCGCGCCCTGCGGGTCGCCTTCAGGCCGACAGCGACGGCGACAGTGCCCTGTGGGTCGGCCTTCAGGCCGACAGCTTTCCGATCGGTGAATGGCGTCGGGCCGAAGCCCGACCCACGTTTAGAATCGCACGATGGGTCGCGCAATCCCGCTGCTGATCGTTGCCGCCTGCGCGTGGACGCAGGCTCTCGCTCAACCCGCGCCGGAAGCGCCGGGCGTCAGGACAGACAAGGCGCCGGTCCGTGCGCAGCGCTTCCTGGCGGTGACGGCGAATCCGCACGCCACCGACGCGGCGCACGCGGTCCTCGTGCGCGGCGGTTCGGCCGTCGACGCGGCGATCGCCGCGCAGCTCGTGCTGGGGCTCGTCGAGCCGCAGTCGTCGGGCATCGGCGGCGGCGCGTTCATGCTCGTGCACGATGCACGCCGCGCGCGCCTGCACGCCTACGACGGCCGCGAGACCGCGCCGGCCGCCGCGTCGGCCGGGCGCTTCCTGAAGCCCGACGGGACGCCGATGGCGTTTCGCGAGGCGGTCGCGACCGGGCTCGCGGTCGGCGTGCCGGGCGTCGTGCGCATGCTCGGTCTCGCGCATGCGAAGCACGGCAGGCTCGCCTGGGCCGAGCTGTTCGCACCGGCGATCGCGCTCGCCGAAGGCGGTTTCCGCGTATCGCCCAGGCTCGCGACGCTGATCGCGGCCGACCGGCAGCTGAAGGGCGACGCGCGCGCGTCCGCGTATTTCCACGATGCCGAGGGACGCCCGCTCGCTGCCGGGACGCTGCTGCGCAACCCCGCCTACGCCTCCACGTTGCGCACGCTCGCGCGCGAGGGCGCCGATGCGTTCTACCGCGGCCCGATCGCCGACGACGTCGTCGCGACCGTGCGCGGCCATGCTGCGCATCCGGGCGACCTCACGCATGCCGACCTCGCCGGCTATCGCGCGATCGAGCGCGAGCCGGTCTGCGGCGTCTACCGGCGCCATCGCGTGTGCGGGATGCCGCCGCCGTCGTCGGGCGGCACGACGGTGCTCGCGATCCTCGGGATGCTCGAGCCCTACGACGTCGCGTCGATGGGACCGGCGTCGTTCTGGAGCGTCCACTTCATGAGCGAAGCGGGCAGGCTCGCGTTCGCGGACCGCAATGCGTTCGTCGCCGACCCCGCGTTCGCCGACGTGCCTGCCGGCATCGTCGATCCGGACTACCTGCGTGAGCGCTCGCGCCTGATCCGCGCGACCGCGAGCCTGGGCCGCGCCGCGCCCGGCGATCCTCCGCGCGAACGCGCACGCAAGGTGGCGTACGCGAGCGCCGACGCGGCCGAGCTGCCTTCGACGTCGCATCTCTCGATCGTCGACGGCGATGGCAATGCCGCAGCGATGACGACGTCGATCGAGGACGCGTTCGGCTCGCGCCTGATGACCGCCGGCGGCTTCCTGCTCAACAACCAGCTCACGGATTTCTCGTTCGAACCCGCGGTCGACGGCAAGCCGGTGGCGAACCGCGTCGAGCCGCGCAAGCGTCCGCGTTCGTCGATGGCGCCCACGATCGTCTACGATCCGGCGGGCCGCGTCCGCCTCGTGGTCGGCTCGCCCGGAGGATCGTCGATCATCAACTACGTGACGAAGGCGATCCTGGCGACGGTCGACTGGAAGCTCGATCCGCAGGCCGCGGTCGCGCTGCCCAATTTCGGCAGCCGCAACGGGCCGGTCGAGCTCGAGCAGGACACGGCGGTCGCCGCGTTGGCGGACCGGCTCCGCGCGCTCGGCCACGACGTGTCGGTCCTGCCGCTCACCAGCGGCGCGGGCGCGATCCTGCGCGAGCGCGGAACGTGGGCGGGGGGCGCCGACCCGCGACGCGAGGGCACGGCACGCGGCGAACGACCGTGAGTTCCGGCGCCCTGCACGCGACGGCGCGGCTTGCGCGACGCTCCGTGCCCGTTCATCATCGCGTTTCGCGCGGCACGACGAAGGCCGCAGGGCAGGAGGCACGATGACGAGACCGGTTTCGACGCCGCGCCATGACCCTCCCGATCCAGCGCCTCGGCGAACGCGCCCGGGCGAGCTACGCCTCGCATCTGTCCGCCCTTCCTCGCGATGACGTGCGCCTGCGCTTCGGGGCGCCGCTCGGCCGCGAAGGCATCGACGCCTACGTCGCGCGCATCGATTTCGACACCGACGCGGTGTTCGCGGCGCACGACGATCGCCTCGAGCCCGCCGGCGTCGCACACGTCGGCATCGTCGAGGGCACGGCCGAGCTCGGTGTCTCGGTGCTGCCCGGCCATCGCGGTCGCGGTCTCGGCGGCGCGCTCGTCGCCCGGGCCTGCGAGTACGCGCGCAACCGCCGCATCGGCCGGCTCTGGATGCACTGCCTCTCCGAGAACGCCACGATGATGCGCATCGCGCGGCGGGCGGGCATGGCGATCGTCGTCGACACGGGCGAGGCCGACGCGTGGCTCGCGTTGCCGCCGCCGGATGCGGCCTCGGTGGCGAACGAGTTCGCGGCCGACCAGGTCGCGCTCTTCGATTACGCGCTCAAGGCGCAGGTCGCTTCGATCGCCCGCGTCGCGGACGCGGTGCGTCGCGCGGGCTGAGTAGCTGGCCGGGTCTCCGAGGATGAGCGCCCCTGCAGGGATGCGCGTCGCAGCTGTCCATGGCGAGGTCGGCCGGTGTCGCCGCTGCTCGCCGGCCTGACGTGGCTCCTGGTGTTCCAGAGCGCGGGCGAGGCTCTCGCGCTCGCGACCGGCGCGCCGGTGCCCGGCCCCGTCGTCGGCCTGGCGCTGCTGCTGGTCGCGCTGCGGCTGCGTGACGGCCGCGACACGGCGGCCGATGCTCCGCTGGGCGTTGCGGCCGACGGGCTCGCGAGGCACCTGTCGCTGCTGTTCGTGCCGGCAGGTGTCGGCGTGATGCTGCACGCCGCGCGGCTCGTCGACGAGGGCGCCGCGCTGGCCGTGGCACTCGTCGCGAGCACGGTCCTCGCGCTCGCCGCGACCGGGCTCACGTTCCAGTGGCTGCTGCGGCGCGCCGCGCGCGACGGGCAGGCGGGATCGGATCGCACGTGACCGACGAGCTCTTCCGGCTGTGGGTCTACCTGTCGTCGACGCCGCTCGCCGGGCTCACGCTGACGCTGGTCGCCTATGCGATCGGCTACGCGATCTACGCGCGCTCGTCGTTCCATCCGATCGCCAACCCGGTGCCGATCGCGGTGGCGGTCGTCGTCGCGGCGCTCGCCGCGACGCGCACCCGTACCGCACCTACTTCGAGGGGGCGCAGTTCGTGCACTTCCTGCTCGGACCCCGCGGTGGTCGGGCTCGCGGTGCCGCTGGCGCGAGTGGCGAGGCGTGCGCAGGCTCGCGTTCCCGATCGCGGCGTCGCTCGTCGTCGGGTCTGTGGTCGCAGCGACCAGCGCGGTGGCGATTGCGTGGGCGCTGGGCGTGTCGCCCGCGACGCTGGCGTCGCTCGTGCCGAAGTCGGTGACCGCGCCCGTCGCGATGGGCATCGCCGAGCGCATCGGCGGCCTGCCCGCGCTCGCGGCGGTCTTCGCGGTCGCGACCGGCGTGGTGGGGCGGTCCTCGGGCGCTACGTGTTCGATGCGGCGGGCGTGAGTGACCTCCGCGCGCGGGGTTCGCCCTGGGCCTCGCGGCGCACGGCATCGGCACGGCCCGCGCGTTCCAGGTGGACCGCGACGCCGGCACCTATGCCGGGCTCGCCTTCGGGCTGCACGCCCTGGCCGCGGCGCTGGCGATGCCGCTCGCCGTGGCGGCGTGGCGCGCCCTGGCCGGGTGAAAGGCGGGGGCGGTTATACTCGGCGGGCGCCGTCGCCACGCCATGCCGTCCGAACTCGTCTCCGCGATCGTCCTCCTCGTGCTCGTCACCGACCCCTTCGGCAACGTTCCGCTCGCGGTGGCGGCGATGCGCGGCGTGCCGCGCGAGCGGCGGCTGCGCGTGATCGCGCGCGAATGCCTGATCGCCTATGCGCTGCTGCTCGTCTTCCTGTTCGGCGGCAAGGCGTTCCTCGCGCTGATGCACCTGTCGGAGGCGTCGCTGTCGATCGCCGGCGGCGTCATCCTGTTCCTGATTGCGCTGCGGATGGTTTTCGCGCACCCGGACGGCGTGTTCGGCGACACGCCCGTGGCCGAGCCGGTTCATCTAGCTCGCGATTCCGGCGATCGCCGGTCCGTCCGCGCTCGCGACCGTCATGCTGATGGCGTCGCGCACCCCCGATGCGCTGCCTTCGCTGGTGGTCGCCGTGTCGGTGGCGATGCTCGTGACGGTCGTCGTCCTCGCTGCGGCCGACCGCGTCCATCGCGTGATCGGCGAGCGCGGGGTGCTTGCGATGGAGCGCCTGATGGGCCTCGTGCTGACCGCCCTCGCCGTCGAGATGCTGCTGTCCGGCATCCGGATGTTCACCAGTGGCCTGTAACGGAGGAATCAACAGTGCCTGGCTTGCTATTCGCGCCGATTGCGGCGTTGCCGCTGTTTGCAATGGGACCTGCCATTGCCGCGCAGCGGCGCCTTGCACTCGACACGAATAGCGGCGCCATGGCGCTTCCGCTCACTGCCGCTTCCCCCGTTACAGGCCACTAGCCAACTCGCACGCTGAAAGGGAACCGATGTCCCCACCCGACTCGGGATACGACAATGGCGGGTCGCGCACCGCGGGCGAGCGCGCAGCGCGCTCGGGGGCGCTGGCGACTGGCCCCGGCCGCGACCGCTGGCGCGCCGGCGCGGCCCGGCACCACGAGGGCGGCGCACCCGGCGGGCTGGCGGACTCGTTCTTCGCCCATTTCTGCGCGCCCCGGCGCTCGTCGGCGGGATCGTCCCGTCCTCGCGCGCGCTCGGCCGCGATGTCGCGTCACGCCGCGGGCTTCCGGACGCGATCGTCGAGCTGGGCGCGGGGCCGGGT
>JADIZG010000067.1 GCA_016704895.1 Betaproteobacteria bacterium | reverse complement strand
TACATCGTGGACGCCTCCTCCTGCTGCTGCAGCGCGAAGATCGAGCTGTAGCCTTTCGACCAATCGGGCGGCAGCGGACAGGGGCGCGGGTCGAGGTGCGCCTGCGTCGCGCGCTTGCCGCGGACGATCGTCTCCGCGTGCTCGGGCTTGATCGGATTGACCGTGTAGGGCAGCGCGTCGGCCGAGGCAAGCGTGAACAGCAGCAGCGGCCTGCCGGTGTCCGACTCGTTGCGCGGCGACCCGTGCAGCGTCCGGCAGTTGTGGATCGTCAGCGACCCGGCGGGGCCGGTCAGGTACTTCGCCTTCGACAGGTCGACCTTCGCGAGGTCGCGGTCGTTCAGGCACCCGATCCACTTGCCCTCGTCGTCGTACTGCGGGGCGAGGTCCCACTCGTGGCTCCCCGGGATCACGCCGAGCGGACCCTGCTCCATGCCGCAGTCGTAGAGCAGCGTGCCCACGGTCAGCGGCGAGTAGTTCGTGTGCGGCCAGAAGCCGATGTCGTAGTGCCACTTGACCTCTTCGCCGCCTTTCGCCCACTTGTAGTTGAGCTTGCCGTGGTGGAACTTGACGTCCGGCCCGACGAGGTCGGCCACGACGTCGGCCAGCACCGATCGCGTCACGTATTCCCAGATCGCCGGATGGTGCTGGTCGGGGTTCGACACGCGGCGCAGCCGCGGGGCGTCGGGACGGTGGTCGGGCTCGAGGTCGTAGACGGTGTCGGACTTCGCGACCGACCGGCTCTTCTCGACGAACTCGTCGGAGACCGCGCGCAGCCGGCGGATCCACTCGTCGGACAGGATCCCCGGCAGCAGCAGGTAGCCGTCGCGGAAGTAGGATTCGCGCTGCTCCTGGCTGAGCACGCGGGCGGGATGGGACAGGACTTTCTCGGGCGTCATCGTTGCCTCCGTTGCGGTGGTCAGGATTCCCCGCGGCCCATCGGCTGCGGCGCGCCCTCTCCGGGGCGCATGAACATCTCGGTCGTGATCTCGCCGCCGGGCGGGACGACGACGAACTCGCTGTCGCCGGTGTCGACCCGCTCGGTCATGCGAACCAGTGCCTCGATCAGGTCGGTCGTGCCGATCGTCTCCTCGTACTCCATGCCGAATCGCTCTCGGCAGAAATCCGCGACCCTCATCGCCGCCGGCCGGCAGCCATCCAGCTCCTCCTGCGAGAAGCCGACCATGCAGAGCTTCCGGTAGTGCTTGTACTTCATCTCGACGAGGTAGTCGGCCGTCTCCTCGTCGTAGTCGCGCACGTAGGCGAGGTAGTCGGAGAGCGGCTCGTCCTTCGCGTCGATCCAGCCCTTGGTCAGGTAGTAGGTGTTCGCGCTGGCGAAGAAGCGCTCGAGGTAGCGCTGGTGCGACCCGAGGAAGATCGCCACGCAGTCGTGCGTGCGGGGGACGATCAGCGTGTGCGGCCCCGACCGCACGCCGACCAGGCCGTTGCCGCACAGTCCGTAGCCGACGACGACGTTGCTGGGCTCGGCGATCGCGTCGATCCGCTCCTGCAGGGCCGCTGCGAGCTTCTTCGGCGTGTTGTGCAGCGTGATGTCCATCCAGGTGACGGGCATGCCCTCGGGCAGGCGCTTGCCGAGGAGGTCGCTCAGCACGCTGCACGACAGCACGACGGTGGGTCGCTTGGTCATCGGAGGTCCATTGTCATACGAGGGCGTCGGCCGCCACCGGCGCGAGCTCGGTGTGCATGACGAAGAGGTCCTGGAAATCCGTCCGGCCCGACAGCTCGAGCACGTCGATCCGGCGGGCGAGGGCGAGCGCGCGGCGGCGATGGTGACGGTTGAACAGCGCCATGCGCGCGCCGTCGCCGGCCGCGTTGCCGATCGAGCGGATCGTCTCGACCGGCACCGGTGGGACGAGGCCGATGTCGAGGATGTCGTCGGGCTCGAGGTGGTTGCCGAACGTCCCGGCGAGGTAGATCCGGTCGAGCCGCTTCACGCCGCTCTCGGCGAGCAGGATCTCGATGCCGGCGCGCAGCGCGGACTTGCCGAGCTGGACGGCGCGCACGTCCTGCTGCGTCAGCACGATGTCGCGGCCGGTGCGCGAGAAGTTCGCGTCGACCAGCACCAGCTCCTCGCTGCGTCCCCGGCCGAGGTCGCGAAGCTGCGGGTGCGCCGCGCGCGGCGCGAGCGCGCCGTCGCTGCCGATCAGGCCGGCGCCGACGCCGGCGGCGACGCCCGAGATCACGCCCGATCCGCACAGGCCGACGGGTCGCTTTTCGCCGCCCGCGTCCGTGCCGGGGATCGCCGCCCAGCGGATCTTGCCGCCCGGCGCGACCCACACGCGCTCGATCGCGCCGGGCGACGCGCGAACGCCGCAGCGGATGTGCGCGCCCTCGTAGACGGGCCCGGTCGCGCACGACGTCGCCGACAGCCTGCCGTCGCACGAGAGCACGACCTCGCCGTTGGTGCCGACGTCGACCAGCAGCTGGTTGCCGCGGTAGAAGTCGGCGCCGCGCGTGAGCAGCGCGGCGAGCGTGTCGCCGCCGATGTAGCCGGACACCATCGGGAAGACGAACGTTCGCGCGCGCGGGGCGATCGCGAGGCCCAGCTCGCGCGCCTCGACCTCGACGCCGTCGGACCACACCGGCAGGTACGGGCCGCGGCCGAGCGACTCGGGGCTGATCCCCAGCAGGATGTGCTGCATCGTCGGGTTGCCGACGACCACTGCGTCGACGATGTCGTCGCACGCCACGCCGCGCTCGCGGCAGCCGTCTGCGACGAGCCGGTTGATGTCGTCGACGATGAGCTTGCGCATCGCGTCGAGCGCGGACGGATCCTGCTGGATGTGGGTCATCCGCGAGATGACGTCCTCGCCGTAGATCGCCTGCGGATTGCCCGCGGTGCGCATGTCGAGGACCTCGCCGCGCTCCAGGTCGCACAGGAACACGACGAACGACGTCGTGCCGATGTCGACCGCGATCCCGCAGGTGCGCTCGCGCCGGCCGGGAAGGATCTGGATCACCTCCCGCTCGCGGTGGACCGTGGCGGTGATCTCGCGCAGCCCGTCGAAGCCGCGCAGGCCCGAATGGTCGACCATCGCCGGCAGCGGGACTGCGACGGTGCGCCGCCCGAGTCTGGCAGCGACCGCCTGCGCGATGCGCGTGGCGAGCGATCGCGCGGGCGGAACCTCGGGCGCGTCGACCGTCACGAAGACGCGACTCGTGGTCGGGCGTGCCGCCACCGTCGTGACCGTGTGCGGCTTGCGTGGCGCGCTCAGGACGGCCTGGCTCTCGGGAGGAACCGAGATCGCGACGTCGCCGTGGATCTCGCACAGGCACGCGAGCCGGTAGGTGCCGCCTTCCGGATGCGCGGGCAGGAGACCGAGCTCGGTGTCGCCGGGCGGAGCCAGCGCGCCATTCGCGGCGGCATCGATCTGCACGAGGCAACTGCCGCACTTGCCGCGGCCGCCGCACACCGACTTGATGCCCGCGCCGGCCTTCCAGGCGGCCGCCAGCAACCGCTCGCCGGGGCGGACCTCGACGCTGCGCGAATCAGGGTGGATGGTGACGCGGGGCACGTTTCGAGGGGGCTGGGTTGGGGGCGATCGGACAGGGTACCAATCGTCCGGTGCGGGTCAACGCGGCGCGGCCTCACAGCCCGCCGCGGGGGTCCTCCGACGCCACTGCGCTCGCGCGGTCCGGATGCAGGACCGCGGTAATGGCTCCCAGATGCACGGGATCGTCGAACGGGTCGGCATCGAACATCGCGAGGTCGACGCGCTGCCCCCTGGCGACGTCCGCCGCTTCGGCGCCCCACAGTCGCCTCGGCAGCGAGGTCGCTGCGCGCGCAGCGCCTGGTCCATGGCGAGGCCGCAGTCGAGGAAATGGCGTATCTCGTCGATCAGCGCCGCGCCGTGCGCGACGCCCGGACTGCCCGCGTCGGACCCCGCGACCAGGTTCACCCCGAGACGCGCGGCCATCGCGACGTGCTCCGCGTGCGAGTCGAGGATCGCGCGAAGCTTCGCGATCGTCGGCGGCGACCAACCGGCGACCTCCGGGCGGCGCCACTGGAAGTGCACGGGCGAGAATGTCGGCACCCAGGCCGTGCCGCGGTCGGCCATCCGGCGCAGGATGTCGCCGGTCATGAAGAAGCCGTGCTCGATCGAGTCGACGCCCGCGTCGACGGCCACGCCGATGCCCTCGGTGCCGCTGCAGTGCGCGAACGTACGCAGTCCGGCCTCGTGCGCGCACCGGACGATCGCGCCAAGTGTTTCCGCGTCGAACTGCGGGGCGCCCTTCACCGTGCCCGATTCGAAGTCGATGATGCCCGTCTCGATGATCTTGAGGTCGTCGGCGGTGGCGGCGAGCTCGCGGACGGCCGCGCGTGCCTCGTCGAGCGTCGTGATCTCGCGGGCCATGAACGCGCCGTAGCGCCCGGGACGCCTCAGCGCGATGCCCGCGGAGCGCACGGCGAGCGTGCGCGACCCGGCGCGGATCGCGTGATTGACGCCGTAGCGGTCGCCCGCGTCGCGGACGAGCGTGACGCCGGCCGCGAGGTTGCGCCCGACGTTGGCGCGCGCGACCTCCATCATCCGCTCGAACGGTGCGTCGAGGTGGCGCGTGCGGGCGCCGAAGTCGAGCTCGCCGCCGTCGAGGAACAGGTGGCAGTGCGCCTCGACGAGGCCTGGCATGACGAAGCCGCAGCGCGTCGTCGGCAGGCCGGTCGCCCGGTCGCCCGGCAGGACCTCGGCGATGCGATCGTCGTCGACGACGATCGTCACCGGCTCCGCGTGGTGGCGCGCGCCGTCGAACCAGCTTCCGGCGACGATCGCCTTCACGGTTCCTGGTACAGGTCGACGACCGCCATCAGCGCGTCGCTTTCACGCAGCTCGACGATCCGCCTGAATTCGCGCAGCACGAAGTTGTCGTCGGGCAGCAGCCGGTAATCGCGCCACGGCGTGCCCAGCACCGTGTCGAAGCCCAGCGGCATCGCGACGGTGAGGAACGCGCACTCGAGGTGGTACTTGAGGTCGGAGCCGTCCGCGGCCTTCGCCGGCAGGTGCTGCGGCAGGTTCGACAGCCCGCCCATGACGTGGACCCCCGCCATGTCCGGGTCGGCGCCGACGAGCCGGATGCCCTCGAGCGCCATCTTGATCAGCCCCTCGGTGTCGGCGGCGAGCGTCGCGATCGACACGTCGACGAAGAAGTCGTCCGGTCCTTCCGCGTAGCCGCCGGCGAGCAGCCGCTTCACCTTGCGCTTCGCGACCTCGTGGACCTCCTCGCCGGTGCGGTTCGGGACGATGCGGCCGTCGCGCTCCTGTTCCGAGGACATGAGGATCGCCTTGCAGGGGCGGACCTTCATGAGCTCGGCCAGCTCCCAGCGCGACTCGGAGATCGAGTTGATGACCGGCTTCATGCCCTTCGCCTTCGCCGCATCGTAGGCTTCGAGCACGGTCTTCAGCACGGCGAAGTCGGGGCAGTCGAGCGACAGCGGCAGGTCGACGACGGCCTGGATCGCGCGGACCACTTCGACCATGAAGTGGGGGTCCTTGAGCGCCTTGGTGCCGGCGTTGACGTTGAGGTAGCTCGCGCCGGCCTGCGCCTGCCGGACGGCCAACGCCTGGATGCCGGCGAAGTCCTCGTCGTCGAACAGCGCCTGCGTCGAGCGGAAGCCGGGGTTGATGCGCTCGCCGATGATGGTCAGGCCGGGTATGGGCACGAAGGGGCTCCGGGGGTCAGGATGCGCGCGGGCGGTCGGCCAGCACGCGGGATCGGGAAACGATGGCGCCGATCAGGTGTTCGCGCTTCGGCGCCATCAGGTGGATGCCGGAGACGCCCTCGATCGCGCGTATGGCCTCGATCGTCTCGACGCACTGGCGCACGCCCTCGTCCTCGGGATCGCGGGCCGACTCGAGCCGGGCGACGACCTCGTCGGGGATGTGCACGCCGGGCACGTGCGCGCGCATCCAGCGCGCCGAGCGCGCCGACACGAGCGGCCCGACGCCCACGAGGATGTGGCAACGCTCGTGCAGGCCCTCGGCGCGCACGCTCGCCATGTAGCGCGCCAGCATCGCGACGTCGAAGCAGTACTGGGTCTGCACGAAGCGGGCGCCCGCGGCGATCTTGCGTCCCAGGCGCAGCGGCCGCAGGTCGTGCGGCGGGACGAACGGGTTGTCGACGGCGCCCAGGAAGAGGTGGGGACGGCCGGTGAGCTTGCGCCCGGAGCGGTAGAGCCCGTCGTCGCGCAGTCGCCGCGCCGTGTCCAGCAGCGACACCGCGTCCAGGTCGAACACGGGCTTCGCGCCCGGGTCGTCGCCGTTGCCGATGGCGTCGCCGGTGAGGCAGAGCAGGTTGCGCACGCCCAGTGCGGCGGCGGCGAGGATGTCGCCCTGGATCGCGATCCGGTTCCGGTCGCGGCAGGTCATCTGCATCACCGCCTCGAAGCCCGCGCGCTGCAGGATGAGCGAGACGCCGAGGCTCGACATGTGGCAGTGCGCGCCCGGCGCGTCGGTGACGTTGAGCGCGTCGACCCAGCCCTCGTAGTGCCCGACACGGGCGAGCACGTCGGCAGGATCGGCGGAATCGGGCGGCGAGCACTCTGAGGTGACGACGAACACCTTGTCGTCCAGCAGCGCCTCCAGCCGGCTCTGCGACCCGGACTGCGGCGCATGCGGCGCTTCGGTCACCAGCGGCGCTGGCCAAGCCTCCTGGCGCAGCACGCGCAGCCAGCTCGAGCGCCCGGCGTAGTGATGCTCGACCGGCGGGTTGGGCGCGGTCGGCAGCGCGCCGGCCTTCATCTTCGACGCGCCGCGCCAGGCCTCCACCCAGACGCAGGGCATGCTCGCGTCGACTTCGCACGTGCCGTCGGGCCGCACGCCACCGCACGGCCCGTTGCGCATGGGCTTCGGGCAGTTCATCGGGCAGGCCATGCCGGTCGCCGACAGCGAACAGGCGCCGCACATCCGGCAGTCGAACAGCAGGCCCTTCGCGTGGCGCTCGACGAACGCGACCGGCCGCTCGAGCCGGTCGTAGCCGACGAAGCGCACGACCGGCCGCACGGCGTCGAGCACGCGGTCGAGCACCCGGTACGCGGCCTCCATCAGGCCGGCGCGGCGGACGGACCAGCGGCGCAGTGCGTACACGGGGGTCGACGCGGGGAGGGGCGGAGCCGGCGCCGTGCGCGTGGCGCGGCGTCAGCGGTAGGTGCGGTACTTCCCGATCGCGCGCGACATCGCCCAGACGTTCTCGAGCTTGCAGTAGTCGGTGATGCTGTTCGCGCTGGAGATCATGTAGCCGCCGCCCCTGCCGACCTTCTCGATGCGGTCCTTGACCTCGGCCTCGACCTCCGCCTCGGTGCCCCTCGGCAGCGTGTAGTCGAGGTCGATGTTGCCGACGATGCAGACCCGGTTGCCGTACTTCTGCTTCAGCGTGTCGATGTCCATCGCCGAGGGCTGCACCGGGTGGATCGCGTTCATGCCCAGCGTGAGGAGGCCGTCGAGGATCGGGAAGAGGTTCCCGTCGCTGTGGAAGATCCACGGCTTGCGGATCTCCCGCGCCACCATCATCTGGTAGGGCTTCATGAACTCTTCCCACATCTCCAGGTTGACCCAGGGCATCTTGGTGTCGGCGTGGTCGTCGTTCGCCCAGATGAAGTCGAAGTCCATCTTGTTGAGATGCTGGACGACGCGGACCGACCACTCGGAGAAGCGGCGATGGATCTCCTTCACGAGGTCGGGATCGTCGTACATCATGATCGAGAACATGTCGAGGCCCATGCTCTCGAACGTGCTCGCGCCTCCCAGGCGGATGCGCGCGAACACCGCGTAGTCCTCGCGGTACTTCTCGATCCAGCGCGCGACCTGCTCGTAGCGCGCCGGATGATCGGGGTCCGGCAGGAACTTGTCGAACAGCTCGAGCGAGTCGCGGCTCGTCAGCAGGCCGTGCTTCACGTAGGTGCGGCCGTTCGAGGGGTCGGTGCCCATCTCGGCGATCCACGGCGGGACGAAGTCGAACGTGATCCGCTTCGGGTGGTACCAGGCCTCCTTGCCGGTCGTGCCGGTCGTCTGGATCGACTGGCCGTCGGAGGCGCGCTGGCCGCTCGGGAAGTGGTAGCCGAAGCCGTCCATGCCCAGCGCCCGGCACAGCTCGCCGGGCGTGAAGTCGGTGCGCCCGCCCATCACGCGCACCTGCATGTCCTCCTCGATGTCGTTCTCGATCCACGGCACCATGTCCGGCTGGCCGAGCTTCAGCGCGGTCAGCACTCGCTCACGGGGGGTCATGTCGGCGTCTCCCTCGCGCGTCAGGCCGCGATGTAGTCGTTGCAGCGCTGGACGCAGCCGTACGCGTCCTCGCTGTAGAAATCGGCGCCGATCTCGGCGGCGAACTTGTGGGTGAGCGGAGCGCCGCCCACGCCGATCTTCACCACCGAGCGCAGTCCGGCCGCCTCGAGCGCGGCGATCGTGCGGCGCATGCTCTCCATCGTCAGCGTGATCAGCGCGCTCATCAGCACGAACTGCGGCGCCTCGCGCCTCACCGTCTCGACGAACTTGTCCGCCGGCACGTCGACACCGAGGTCGACGACCTCGTAGCCGGCGCCCTCGAGCATCATCCGCACGATGTTCTTGCCGATGTCGTGGAAATCGCCCTGCACCGTGCCGATCACGGCCTTGCCCCTCGACTCGGCCGCCTCGCCGACGAGATGCGGCTTCAGCACCGGGATCACCTCGGTCATCGCGCGCGCTGCGATCATCATCTGCGGCAGGAAGAACTCGCCCGACGAGTACTTCTGGCCGACCACGGACATCGCGGCGATCAGGCCGTCCTTCATGATCGAGCCGGGGTCCGTGCCGGCCGCGAGTGCGTCGCGGGTCGCCGCCACCGCCTCGTTCTTCTTGCCCTTGATGACCCATTCCTTGATGGTTTCGACCGGGTCCGACATGCGCGCTCTCCCTGGGTGGGCAGTCTGTATTGTGCTGCTGATATGTTACCGGTATGTCTTTGGGGCGTCAATCTGGCGGCGGCGCATCGCCGGTCGCGCCGGGGAAGAGGGAAGCGCCGCGGGCGGAGGAGCGCAGCGGACAGCGGGGGATACCGGGAAAGTACGCGGGCGGCGCCCTACCTGAAGTTCAGCATCACCGTCGGCAGCCAGGTCACGAGCGTCGGGAACGCGACGACGATGCCCAGCGTGAAGACCTGGAGCGCGATGAACGGCACGACGCCGAGGTACATGTGGCGGATCGTGATCTCCGGCGGCGCGACCGCGCGCAGGTAGAAGATCGCCGGGGCCATCGGCGGAGTCAGGTAGCTCGTCTGGATCATGACGAGGAAGAGCACGCAGAACCAGACCGGGTTGAATCCCGCGCCCACGGCGAGCGGCGTGAACAGCGGCACGAAGATCAGGACGATCGAGATCCAGTCGAGGAAGAACCCGGCGACGAAGATGATCAGCATCATCAGCCCGAGGAGCATCCAGGGCGTGAGCTGCATGTCGGCGATCAGCTGGTTGGCGGTGTTGATGCCGCCCCCGCCGATGAACACGCCGGTGAAGAGCGTCCCGGCCATCAGCACGGTCATGATCATCGTGGTGATGAGGACGGTCTTCAGCAGCGCCTCGTACAACCCGTTCAGCGTGAAGTGCCCGTAGAGCATCGTCAGCAGCACCGAGCTCGCGGCCCCGATGGCGGCCGCCTCGGTCGGCGACGCCCAGCCCAGCAGGATCGATCCGAGCACGGCGAAGATCATGATGACCGGCGGCACCATGTTGCGCGTCGTGATCCACAGCTTCTGCGCGAGCGTCGGGTCGCCCGGCTCGGGCGGGATGCGCGGCCCCATCGACGGCTTCACCGTGCACAGGACGAGGATGTAGGCGAGGTAGAGGCCTCCCATGATGAGGCCGGGGAACACCATGCCGTACATGAGGTCGCCGACCGACTGGTTCGCGAGCGGCCCCATGACGACCGCGACGACCGAGGGCGGGATGATCGTGCCGAGCGATCCGCCGGCGCAGATCGTCCCGGAGATCAGCGGCTTGCTGTAGCCGTAGCGGAGCATGATCGGGATGGTGAGCAGCCCGACCACCGACTCGGTGGCGCCGATGACGCCCGACGACGCGGCGAAGAAGATGCACATCAGGACGGTCGCGAGCGCGAGCCCGCCGGGCAGGCGCCGCGTCCAGATGTGGATCGCCTCGAACAGCTTGTCGGCGATGCCGGACTTCTCGAGCATCGCGCCCATGAAGACGAACAGCGGCACGGCGGCGAAGACGAAGTTCGACGAGATGTCCTCGACCTTCTCGACGAACTGATGGACGACCCGGTCGCCGAATATCGCGAGCCCGAACAGCACCGCGGTCAGCATCATCGAGAACGCGACCTGCACGCCGAGGAACATGAGCACGAAGGCGACCGGCAGCATCATGAACGGCAGGTAGTCCGTCATCCGCGGCTCCTGAGGACGCGGGCGGACTTGATCACCTCGACGAAGAGCTGCGCCGCGAGCAGCGTGAAGGCGACGAAGAAGACGACGCGGAAGGGCCACACGGGCAGGTTCATCGCCGACTGGCCGCTCCTCTCGTGGCGCAGGTACCCGGTCGCCAGGTGCGAGAACAGCGAGGTCGACAGCCAGACCATCAGCGGGAGCACCACTGCGTAGGCGAGGAGGTCGATGATCGCGCGCGTGCGGAGCGAGAACTTCCCGCTGAAGATGTCGATGCGGATGTGCGCGCCCTTCGCGAGCGCGTAGGCCATGGCCAGCAGGAAGTGCGAGCCGGTGAGGATGTAGCCGATCTCGTACGCCCACACGGTCGGTGCGTTCATCGCGTAGCGCGCGAAGACCTCGTAGCAGGTCGCGAGCGTCAGCGGCACGATCGCGAACGACGCGAGGACGCCCACGCTGCCGGTCAGGCGTTCGATGGCCCTGATCAGGATGTCCATGTCTCGGGCGCTCCCGTTGACTGCGTAGGACGAAAAAAGGGGCGCGGATGCCGCGCCCCCTCCCAGCCTGCGATCCGGCGAGTCAGTCCCTCACCTTGACGGAGCGCCATCCGGTGGCGCCCTTCCACAGGGCGTCCATCTCCTTCTGGCTCTGCAGCGTCTTCGCGAACCACGGGTACTTGTTCTCCTTCGCGACCTTGTCGGCCCAGTCCTGTCCGATCTTGCGGCCCAGGTACTGCACTTCCGGGTCCAGCTCGATGATCGTGTTCCCGGCCTTCTTGTAGAAGTCGAGCGCCTTGGCGTCCTCCTGGCCGACCTTGAGCCAGAACTCGATCGTGACGAGCTTGGCGACGGTTTCGACGAGCTTCTTGTCCGCGGGGGACAGCTTCGCCCACGCTTCCTTGTTGATGACCAGCTCGAACGGCGCGGTGGGCTGGTGCACGCCCGGATAGATGATGTACTTGGCGATCTTGTGGAAGCCCATCGAGATGTTCTCGTACATGGTCCCCCACTCGGTCGCGTCGATCGCCCCGCGCTCGAGCATCGGATAGACGTCGCCCCCCGCGGTGGTCACCGGCGCCGCGCCCAGGTCCTTCGCCATCTCGAGCCATGCCCCGGCGGTGCGCAGCTTGAGGCCCTTCAGGTCGTCGAGCGTCTTGACCGGCTTGCGGGAGTGCAGGAACGCCTCGGCGGTGCGGATGCCCAGGGGGAACGAGATGACCCCTTCGGTCTCCTCGCGAAACTGGCGCTGCATCTCGACGCCGCCCGCCTGGTAGAGCCAGTGGAGCATCCGCTCGCTGTCGAACGACCCGGCGTAGCCGCCGAAGAGCACCGTCGTCGGGTCCTTGCCCCAGTCGTAGCCCATCCACGTGTGGCCGCACTCCGCCACGCCGTTCTTCACGGTCTCCGGCACCTTGAGCGCATTGCCCAGCGCGCCACCGGGAAACACCTGGATCTTGAAGCGCCCGCCGGACAGCTGCTCCATCTTCTCGGCGAACGCCTTCGAGCCGATGTCCATCAGCGGCCCTCCGGCCCAGCCGGTCGCCATCTTCCAGTTGTAGGTGGCCTGGGCGCTCGCCGGCCTGGCGATCGCCATCCCCGCGGTCGCCACGGCGCCCGCTTGCAGAAACGCGCGTTTCTTCACGATGGTCTCCTCCTTGGTTGTCTTGGACAGCGGTGCGGCTACGCGGCCTGTTCCCGGATGGGTCCGTCGAGCGTAACCGGTGCATCGGGGCGACGGTACTTCTCGATGACGGGCTTGAGTTCGGGCTTGATGTGGTCCTCGCTGTAGCCGTTGAAGATCGTGCCGACGAGGCCGCGATCGAGGTCGCTCGTGCCCATCAGCCAGTCCGCGATCGGGAACGTCAGGTTCATGTTGTGCGTCATCATGATCCCGTAGTTGTGGTGGGCCGTGTGGTGGCGCCGGATCGTGTTGACGAACGGCACGTTGCGGACGAACCAGTTGTCGTGGACGTGGCAGCAGTAGTGGAACGTCTCGTAGATCAGGTACTGGCCGACGATCGTGATCATCAGGATGTAGCCGGCGTTGGCGTTGACGACGAGCGAGAGCAGCAGCGCGAACGGGACGCCGAGCGCCATGAACGTGAACAGCGCGCGCCAGGGGAAGAAGATGATCCGCCATTCGCGCGACGACGCCACCGTCATCTCGTTGTCGGTGAAGTACTGGTGGTGCTGCCGCGTGTGGCGGTCGTAGATCGCGCGCAGCGCCCAGACGTCGACCAGCCGGTGCATGACGTACTTGTGCATGTACCACTCGAACAGGTTCGACAGGACGAACACCGGGACCACCAGCAGCCATTCCCAGGACGCGTTCTCGAGGCGTCCCACGCACCAGGTGACGACCGCGATTCCGACGACGTAGATCACGCCGATGTGGAAGGGCCCGTTGTAGGACGGATGGATCTGCGAGCGGTACTCGTCGCGGAACTTGATCTGCCGCGGGGACGGGTTGTGGCGTTCGGTGAGCACGGCCATCGGTCGGTTCCTTTCCCGGTGCGCGCCCGGCGGGACGCGCGCTTGTGACATATTAGAAATATACGGGTCGTGACGTCCAGTGCTATCGTCGCATCGCGGATTGGTCAGGCCGGTTGGGCCGCGGTCAGCCGCTTGGCCAGCGCCACGGCCTCGAACGCGTCCGGGGCGAAGCCGTCGGCGCCGATCTGGCGGGCGAACTGCTCGCTCACCGGCGCGCCGCCGACGAGGACCTTGCAGCGCTGCCTCAGCCCGCGCGCGTCCAGCGCGCGGATGATCTCGCGCATCTCCATCATCGTCGTCGTGAGCAGCGCCGACAGGCCGAGCACGTCGGGCTCGAGCTTCTCGACCGCGTCGCAGAACTGGTCGCGCGACACGTTCACGCCGAGGTCGACGACGTCGAAGCCCACCCCCTTCAGCATCGTGACCACGAGGTTCTTGCCGATGTCGTGCATGTCGCCGGTGACCGTGCCGATCACGATCTTCCCGCGCTGGGTGTCGCCGCTGGCGGCGAGATGGGGCTCGAGGAGGCCGACCGCCGCGCTCATCGCGCGCGCGGCGAGCAGTACCTCGGGAATGTAGGCCTGCCCGGCGGCCATGCGCTTGCCCACGACGTCGATCGCGGCGATCAGCCCCCGGTCGAGGATGTCCTGGGCCGGCGTGCCGCCGGCCAGCAGCTCGTTGACGTGGTCCTTGATGAGGATGTGCCTGCCCTTCATGACGTCCTGCCGGACCGCCGCGAAGACGTCGTCGCCGGTGTCCTGGATCGTCGCCGACGCGGCGCGCGCGAGCGTCGCGGAATCCTGCGGGCGGGCGTCGCCGGCCTGAGCGGCAGCGAGCCTTCCTTCGCGACGCGCTCGCCGATCCGCTGCAGCCGCGAGAAGATCGCGTTCGGGGGCACCTGGTCGGCGATGCCGACTAGGAAGCGCGCGCCCGGCGCGACCGCCCGGAACAGCGCGTCCATGTAGGCCTCGAAGTCGGCGTCGCTCGTCTCGTCCAGCACGATGGTCGACGGCACGCCGCCGTAGAGCGTGAGCTTCGGGCTCCACCGCCGGTAATACTCGGCGAGCGAGACCTTGGTCATCGGCGCCGGGCAGATCGATTCGGCGATGTGCATGCCCGAGTCGCGGATCAGGTCCATCAGGCCTTCGTTCTCGCCGTCGGTGTGGCTCAGCAGCAACTTGCCGTGGCGGGCCAGCGCGCCGGACACCCTGGCGATCCAGGGGGAGATCTCCCGCTCGAAGTAGGGCGGGTAGGTGATCATGTCGTCGAAGTTGGCGCCCCACCAGACGACGTCGGCGGGCGAGGCGCACACGATGGCGATGATCCGGTCGAACAGCGGCTCCATATGCCCGGCGAGCCGGCGCATCTTCTCCTGGTGGTCCTTGTAGTGGAAGAAGAACTGCGTGGAGTCGATGAGGTCGCGCTGGATCTCGTTGATCGGCGAGGCGCCGAAGCAGCCGAGCGCGACGGGCACGCCGTCGTCGCGGATGTCCTCGTCCGACCATCGCCGGAACCGCTCGAAGCTGGGGACCGCGTCGAGGCGCTCGAACAGCCAGCCGGCCGGCGCATAGTCCTCCGGCGTCTTGATCAGGTGCTCGACGATCGTGGGGATCGTGATGCCGAGCTTCTGCGCCTCGAGGTCGTAGTGGACCGTCGTGCTCACCATGCCGATCGGCGTGTGGTACTCGACGCGCTGGCGCCCCCCGCTGCGGTGGACGCGGATCTCGACGTCGCGCGGGAAGACGATGTCGTAGGGGGTGTCGCGGCTCGCGTACAGGCCGATGCCGCGATGCAGGTACATCGGCTGGATCGCCTCGTCGAGCTGGTCGTCGGCGAACCGGTGGTAGACCGCCCAGCCCTCGGCTCTCGCGATCTCGTTCATCGCGCGGCCCGCGTGCTGCTTCGGCAACGTGCCGGACGTCGCGTTCGCCAGGTACCAGAGATCGAGCCGCGGCACGTAGGGCAGCGTGTCGACGGCTTCTCCCCGGAAGGCCGCGAGCATGCGCGAGCGGTGGGTGGGCATTCAGGTCCTCCTCAGGTGTCCGCGCCGACGGTGCCGCGCGTGAACGCTTCGATGTTGTCGAGCAGCGCGTCGGTCGCGGCGGCCGCGGCGTCCTCGTCGCCGGCCGCGATGCTCCGCGCGATCGCGGCGTGCAGCTTCGCCGCCTCGGGCATGTCCGCCGCCTGCTTGTAGTGGACGTACCAGAAGCGCCGCGACAGCGGATGCATCAATCGCATCGCGGCCGCCGCGAATTCGTTGCGGGAGGCCTGGACGCACAGCTCGTTGAACTCGTGGTCGGTGCGCATGAACGCGCGGTCGTCGTTGGTGCGCGCGGCGTCCTCGAACGCGGCCGCGAGCGCGTCGAAGCGGCTGCGCTCGGCGGACGTGGCCCGCCGCGCGGCGGAGCGCGACACGAGCCGGTCGATTTCGCGCCGGACCTCGAGCAGCCTCAACTGGCTCTTCACGTTGATGTCCGAGACGATGACGCCGCGGCGCGGCAGGATCTGGACGAGCTTCTCCCGCGAGAGCCGCTGCAGCGCCTCGCGGATGGGCGTGCGCCCGATGCCGAGCCACTGCGACAGCTCGGCCTCCGACGCGGCGCTGCCCGGCGCGAGCTGCAGCGTGACGATCATCTCCTCCAGCGCGTCGTAGGCCCGGTCGGTGAGGGTCGGCAGGGCCGCCTTGATCGCGCGCCGGGGGGCCGGGACACGGTCGCGGTGGCCGGCCGCCGACGCGGTGCGGCGCACGGTGCTCATTGCTGCCTGCGCTTCTCGACCATGCCGAGGAAGCGTTCGTACTCCCGTTCGTCCACGCCGTAGCTGTGGTCGCCGTCGGGGAAGGTGCCGGCCTTCACCTCGGCGACGTACTGCCTGAGCCCGTTGACCGCCACCTCGGTGAGGTTGGCATAGCGCTTCGTGAACTTGGGCTTGAAGTCGACGAACACCCCGAGCAGGTCGTAGGACAGGAGGATCTGGCCGTCGGTCCCGGCGCCGGCGCCGATGCCGATCGTGGGGATCTCGAGCTCCGCCGAGATCGCCGCCGCGATCTTCGCCGGGACCGCCTCGAACTCCAGCATGAAGCATCCGGCGTCCTGGATCGCGAGCGCGTCCTCGAGGATCTTCATCGCGGCGTCCGCGGTCTTGCCCTGGATCCTGAATCCGCCGAACATCGCCACCGTGTGGGGCGTGAGCCCGATGTGCGAGGCCGTCGGGATGCCGGCGTCGACCAGCGCCTTCAGGATGTGCGCCTGGCTCCGGCCTCCCTGCGGCTTCACCGCGTCGCAGCCGGCTTCCTGCATGAAGCGCGTGGCGTTCGTCAGCGCGAGCTCCGCCGTGTGGTAGCTCTGGTAGGGCATGCATCCGAGCACGAACGTGTTCGGGGCCCCGCGCCGGACGGCCTGCGAGTGCAGGACCATCATGTCCATCGTCGCCGGGATCGTGTTCGGATGCCCGTGCGCGGTCATCGCGAGGCTGTCGCCGACGACGCAGACGTCGACGTCCGCGGCCTCGGCCCACTTCGCCGACGTGTAGTCGAGGACCGACGTGTAGGCCAGCTTCTCGCCGGTCTTCTTGGACTCCCGGATCTCGGGGATCGTGCGCCGCTTCTTCACCGCTTCCTTCACGAGGCGCCTCCTGCGTGTCGGGCCGGCCGGGCCGGTCGTCTACCGATGGTATTGCAGAAATATATCAGACGCGGGCGCCGGCGGCGACCCGGTCCCCGCGGCGCGCCGACCCGCGGGCGCGCCGCTGCCTGGACGCCCCGGCGGGCTGGCCACGGATCGCCGCCGCCGCGTCGGGCGGCGGCATGGCCGCGGACGGTCGGAAGCACGGCGTCGCGTCCGGCCGCGTTCGCGAGCGAGCGCATGCGCCAACGATCGGTGGCAACAGGTTTGCCGGCCGCTGGCCGGTACGGAGGTACAACCGGGAGGAGGCGGGCGACACCGGAGCGGACGCGCGACGGTGCGCTGCCGCAGGTCGGCGGCGGTTGCCGACCCGAACGCGGATCTTCAGCCGATGGCGCCCCGGCGCCGTATCACTGGGAATGCGCGGGATGCACGTGCTCGAGCGCCTTCTCCAGGCTGCCCACGGTCCGGTCGACGTTGCGCAGCTTGTCGAGGCCGAACAGGCCGATGCGGAACGTCCGGAAGTCCGGCCCTTCGTCGCACTGGAGCGGGACGCCGGCCGCGGTCTGCAGGCCTTCGGCCCTGAATTTGGCGCTGCTCTGGATGTCCGGATCGTCGGTGTAGCTCACCACCACGCCGGGGGCCTCGAAGCCTTTCGCCGCGACGCTGCGGAAACCGTGCTGGGCGAGGAGGGCGCGCACCTTCTGCCCGAGCTCCTGCTGCGCCGCCTTGGCGCGGTCGAAGCCCCAGGCGGCCGTCTCCTTCATCGTGTCGCGCATGCGCGCCAGCGCGTCGGTCGGCATCGTGGCGTGGTAGGCGTGGCCGCCCTTCTCGTAGGCCTCCATGATCTGCATCCACTTCTTCAGGTCGGCCGCGAAGCTCGTGCTCTGGGTCGCGTCGATCGCCGTCCGGGCGCGCGCGGAGAGCATCACCATCGCGCAGCACGGCGAGCTGCTCCAGCCCTTCTGCGGTGCGCTGATCAGCACGTCGACGCCGGTCGCTTCCATGTCGACCCAGATCGTCCCGGACGCGATGCAGTCGAGCACGAAGAGCGCGCCGACCTCGTGCGCGGCGTCGGCGACCGCCCGCAGGTAATCGTCGGGCAGCATGATGCCGGCGGCGGTCTCGACGTGCGGCGCGAACACGACGTTCGGGCGATCGCGGCGGATCGTCGCGACCACCTCGGCGATCGGCGGGGGCGCAAAGGGCGCCTCGGATCCGGGCTGGACCGGCCGCGCCTTCAGCACCGTCGTGTGCGCCGGGATCGAGCCCGCTTCGAAGAGCTGGGTCCAGCGGTAGCTGAACCAGCCGTTGCGGATCACCAGGCATTTCCGTCCGGTCGCGAACTGCCGCGCGACCGCCTCCATGCCGAACGTACCGCTTCCGGGCACGATGATGGCCACCGGCGCGCGGTAGGCCTGCTTGAGCGTCGCGCCGATGTCGCGCATCACGCCCTGGAACGCGCCCGACATGTGGTTGAGCGCACGGTCGGTGAACACGACCGAGTATTCGAGTAGCCCTTGCGGGTCGACGTCGGGGAGGAGACCGGGCACGATGAGCTCGATGAGACGGAAGAACCCAAAACCTTAACACACCGCGACGCCCATCGACCCGCACCACGCCCGCCGCCGGACGCCGCCGGGACCATGGAGCCTCGGCGCGCGCCGGAACCCTCCTGACCGTTCGATGGTCGACCCGGCAGCGCGAGTCCCGCATGTCGTTGATTTGCGCCGCCTTCGCCCCGATATCATGGATTTCATGACCCGAAGGCCGAACCTTCCGTTCCGTCCCCCACGACCCGTTCCGGCCGTTGCCGAGTCCGTCGGCGGCCCCGGCGCATCCCATTGCGGTGCGCGCGGCACGCGAAGCTCGAGTTCCGTGCGATGCCTGCGATGGCCATGAGCGGCGGTTTCGCGGCGACTCGGGGTCGCCCGGGTTGGCCGCCCAGGGGCAGGCGCGCCGCTGCGCGAATGGCGCGCGAGGCGTTGGTCGCGGCACTCGCGTGGACCTGCATAGGGCCCGCTTTCGCCGCGAACCCCGCCGGCACGAAGACCGTCTGCACGATCACGATCAACTCGCCCGACGAGCGGGACACGTTCCGCCGGAGCCTGCCTCCCGACCGGTTCTCGTTCGTCGAGCTGGTCGAGCGGGACAGGCCGGACTGGCTCGAGTCGGCGCGCCGCGCGGGCATCCGCTGCGACGTCCTCGTCGTCTCCGGCCACTACGACGGCGGCAAGGTGTTCTTCTCCGACCAGGTCACGGTGCGCGAGCACCTGCCGGTCGCCGAGATGGAGCGCATCTCGTGCAGCGATCCGGGGTCGGGACTGTTCTCGCAGCTCGACGAGGTCTACCTGTTCGGCTGCAACACGCTCAATCCCGAGGCGACGAAGCGCCCGTCGTGCGAGGTCGAGCGCAGCCTCGTGCGATCCGGGCACGCGCCCGAAGAGGCGGCACGGATCGCCCGCAAGCTGGGCGTGCGCCACGGCGAGAGCAGCAGGGACCGGATGCGGCTCGTCTTCGCCGGGGTGCCGGTGATCTACGGCTTCGCCGCGACCGCGCCCGTCGGCCCGGTCGCCGGCTCGTTGCTGGGCGGCTACTTCAAGGCGGGAGGCGCCCGCAACGTTGGCACGGGCCAGGTGAGCGCGGGGCTCCTCCACCAGTTTCGCGGACACGCGCTGGTGGCGTCGCGCGGCGTGATCGCCACGGATCCGGAGGCCGCGCACCGGAAGGACGTCTGCACGTTCGCCGACGACCGGCTGTCGCCTGCGCAGAAGCTTGCGTTCGTCCACTCGCTCCTCCACCGGGAGGCGGCCGAGGCGCGACTGTTCCTGGAGCGCATCGAGGATCTCGTCGAGACGCTCGGCGATGCCGCACGCCGATCGCCCGCAGTCGCGGCCGAACTCGATGCGATCGCGCGCGACGGCGACGCGCGCGGCCGGTTCCTCGCGTTCGCGCGCGATGCCGACGAGCCGGCGATCCGGGCGCGGATGCTGGCGCTGGCCGCGGACTTCGCGTGGCTCTCCCCGGCCGAGGAGCGCGACGAGCTGGCGCGCATGATCGCCGGCAGGCTCGCGGCCGGGGACCTCGGCGAGGCGGACGTCGATCTCGTCTGCTCGCTCAACCGGGACGGGAGCCTCCACCCGGTGCTCCCGCGGGTCGAATGGGACCCGCCCGCTGCGGAGGGCGTCGCGAAAGACGCGGTGCTGGCGTGCCTCGGAAGTGCGGAGAGCCGTGCGCGCGTCGTCCAGGCGCTGTCGGGACCGCGCGAAGCGGACGTCGGGATCGCGCAGGCCTACCTGCAGCACCGGCCGCTGGACGACCCGAAGGAGGTGCGCGCCGCGGTCGCCGGGGTCACGGGCATGCGCGAGTCGTCGGCGCAGGTGCGCGCGCTCGAGACGCTCGCGCGCCAGGGCGTCGCCGACCGCGGCAGTCTCGACGCACTGGCGCGTATCTACACGACCACCCGCTCGCCCGACGTGCAGAGCGCCGTCGCGGGCATCCTGATCCGGTCGGATCTCGACGCGATCGGACGATCCGCGCTGCTCGACACTCTGCGGCTCCACCGCGTGAAGCCCGCCGGAGGTGCGACGCTGGTCGACGTGCTCATCCGTGTGCTCGAGAACGCCTCGTAGGAGCGCCCGGGGGGCTGCCTGTAGAATGGGCGTTCCCTCGTGGCCGCAGGCACGCCGCATGGACGGTCTCAAGGCATTCGCACTGTCGCTGGCATGGCTCGCTGGCCTGGCGCCGCTCGTCGCGCACGCCGCGCCGAAGACCGTGTGCACGATCACCGTGAACTCGGACGACGAGCGCGAGGTCCTGCGCCGCAATCTGCCGCCGGGCGAATACGACTTCGTCGAGCTCGTCGACCGCGGCCGCCCTGACTGGCTCGCGTCGTCGTGCAGCAAGGGCGTGCGCTGCGACGTCCTCGTCATCTCGGGTCATTTCGACGGGGGCACCGAGTTCTACACCGACCGGCTCGACGTGCGCGAGTATCTCGCGGTCGACGAGCTGGAACGTGCCTCGTGCAGCGAATCCTGCCCGGGCCTGTTCGCGCACCTGAAGGAGGTGTACCTGTTCGGCTGCAACACGCTCAACGCCGAGCCGATGCGCAGCGCCTCCCCCGAGATCGCGCGGGGCCTCGTGCGCGCCGGATACACGCCCGCCGACGCGGAGCGGACGTCGCGCACGCTCGCGGAGCGCCACGGCGAGAGCAACCGCGATCGGATGCGGCACATCTTCAAGGACGTGCCGCTGATCTACGGGTTCTCGGGGAAGGCGCCGCTAGGCCGCTATGCGGGACCGACGTTCGAGCGCTACCTCAAGTCGACCGGGGGCGCGGAGTTCGGCACCGGACGGCCTAGCGCGACGCTGCTCGGCCTGTTCGCGCCGACGGGCATGACCGTCACGCCGGGACTCAAGGACACCGATCCGAAAGCGGGCTTCCGGCGCGACGCCTGCCATTTCTCCGACGACCGCCTGACGGTCGCGAGCAAGGTCGACTTCGTCCACGAGCTCCTCGGCCGCGAGATGGCGGAGGTGCGGATGTTCCTCGACCCGATCGAGCGCTTCGCCGGTTCGGTGCCCGCCGCCGGGCGCCAGTCGCCCGAGACGGCGCGCTCGCTCGACGCGATCGCCGGCGACAAGGCCGCGCGGGAACGCTATCTGACGTTCGCGCGCGATGCGGACGACCCGGCCGTGCGCGTGCGCATGATGGCCGTGGCGCGCAACCTGGGCTGGCTCACGGTCGACGAGGAGCGCACCGAGTACGCGCAGATGGTCGCCGATCGGATGGCGCGCGATGTGGTCGGCGTGGCCGACGTCGAGCTTGCCTGCTCGCTCGACCGCAAGCGCGAGATGGGTCGGGAACTGCTGGAACGCCAGCTGCCCGAGGGCCAGGCCGACAAGGTCGCCGGCGCCGCGGTGCTCGCCTGCCACGGCAGCCCGGCAGGGCACGCGCGCGTGCTGCGCGCGCTCGTCGCCACGAGCGACGACGACGTCCGGATCGCGCAGGTCTACCTGCACCACCGCCCGATCGCCGACGCGAACGAGATTCGCGTCGTGACGGACGGCATCGTTCGCATGCCGGGGTCCGAGGCGCAGGTCCGCGCGCTCGACACGCTCGCGGGCCATCGCCTGAGCGATCCGGTCAGCCTGACGATCCTTGCCAACCTGTTTCCGAAGACCCGGTCGCTGCAGGTCCAGCGGGCGATCGCGGGCATCCTGATCCGCGCGGACTACCAGCTGCTGGCCGGCATCGACCTGGCGAAGACGCTGCTCACGCACCGCGTGAAGTCGCCGGACGGCAAGGACCTGATCGACGTGCTGATCCGCCGGCTCCAGTCGTCGTAACCCGCACCGCGGTCGGCCGGCCGGTGCCGTCATGATGCAAGTCAAGACCATGCGCGCGCCGGCGGCATACCGTGGCGGACGACGCGGGCGATCGGAAGGAGCGAGTCATCATGGGGGCCTCGTGGAGGGTGCGGATGCCGTGCACGCGCGGCCGGCGGTTCCGTGACGACCTCGCCCGGTCGCTCGCCGCCGGGATGATCGACCGCCCCGACCGGCTCGTCGCGGTCCGCACGTCCGACTCTCCTCCCCGCGACGCCGCGCGGCTGGTGCCCCCGACCCGGCTTGCCGAAGCGATCCGCGTCGGCAACGCGTCGCGCGCCTCCCATGGCTCACCGTAGCGACGCCACCGAAGCCCGCGACGCCGAGCAGGCGATCGAACGCGTGCTGCGGGAGGAGCGCGATGCCGCGGCCGCGCTCGACGAGGCGCGACGCGACGCGGCCGCGATCGTCGATGCCGCGCGCGACGAGGGTCGCGCCATCGTGAACCGAGCGATGGAGCGCGTCGCGCGCTGGCAGGCAGCTCACGCCCTGGCCGTCGACCGCCGGTCCGACGCGTTGCGCGGCGAGGCCGACCGGTCGGCCCGGGCCCGCCACGCGCCGCAACGCGACGCGATCGATGCGGCGGTGGCGCGCCTCGCCGCGAGACTGACCGACCGGACGCCGACGGCGATGGCGGCACGACGCGCTGACACGGCGTTCGCCCAGGCGCGCCTCCAGGCGCGGCACGGCGCGATGCCCGACGAGCACGCCTGGCATGCACTCGAAGCGAGCCGCACGGCAGCGCACTACCTCGCCCTCGCGCGGAGCGGGCCGCTCGCGCGCTGGGTCGAGGGCATGGGCGACGACGCCGACCTGCATCGCATCGAGCGCGAACTGCGCGGGCGGTGGCGACGCTACGTCGACGAGGTGGCGCGGTGGCAGGCGCCGGCCTGGCGCGACGCGACGCGCTGGTTCGGCGTGCTGGTCGAGTTGCCGCTCGTGGCCGGGCTCCTGCGAGGCGACGAGCGCGCGCGCGCCGCGTGGCCGGAACTGCCCGCGAACGCCGACGTCCGGGCGCGAGCGGAGGTACTGAGGTCGGCGGGCTTCGCGCCGCTCGCCGCGTTGCCGCAGGACGGCGGAGCGCGCGCGCTGACGGCGACCTGGCTCGCCGAGTGGCGTCGGCGACTGCCGCCCGGTGCCCAGCGCGATCGCGCACTGAGCGCGCCCGCCGAGTGGCTCGTCCCGCGATTGCGCGACGAGGCCGCCGCGCGCGCTGCCGCGGTCGAGCCGGTGCGCCGCGCGCTCGTCAAGCTGTTTCGCCGCCATGCGTTTTCGCCGGTGGCGACGTACGCGCATCTCGCGCTCGTCGCGCTGGACGTCGAGCGCCTGCGCGGCGGCGTGGCCGCGCGAAGCCTGGCAGGCACGCCCGTCGCCGGGGAACGCGCCTGATGCTCCGGCCGGTCCCGTGCCGCTGGTTCGAGCTGATCACGACGCGTCGCGACGTGGCGCACCTGCTCGCCGCGCTGGCGGACCGCGGGGCGATCGAGCTCGAGACGCACGCGCCGGAGCCCTGGCCCGCGTTGACCTCGGGCGCGGACCGCGTGCTCGAGCGCTTCCGCGCGATCGAGCGGACCTGGCGCGGCCACTGGCCGGCGCCGCGCATCGGGAGCCAGCCCATCGTCGATCCGGCGGCGACGCTCGACGCCCGCATGGCCGCGCTCGAGTCGTGGAGCGCCGATGCGGCGCCGCTCGTCGCCGAGCGGGAGCGGCTCGCGTCCCAGTCGCGGTCGCTCGCGGACCTCGGCCGCGTGCTCGGGGCGCTTCCCGGGCACTTCCCCGTCGCGGGCGAACCGGCGTCGGGGGCACGCTTCGCGGTCGAGATGCACGTCCACGCGATCGCGAAGCAAGGGCCGCCGCTCGACCTTCCCGCGGGCGTGCTGCGCCTCGCGATTCGCGGCAGGAGCGAGGACCACGTCGTCACCGTGGGACGCGCGCGCGACCTCGCGGCGGCCGACGAGCATTTCGCCGGCCGCAAGGCGCGGCGCATCGCCGTTCCGGGCGAGCTCGCCGGCAGCGCCGCCGACGCGATCGCATCGATCGCGAAACGTCGCAGCGCGATCGATCGGCGCGCCGCCGCGCTCGCCCTGGAGCTCGACGCGCTGGCCCGGCGCCACGACGTCGCCCGCGCGCTCGGCGATCTCGGTGTGATCGACTGGCTCGCGAGCCACGGATCCGAGCTCGCCGCGAGCGATCGCCTGGTGCGTGTCACCGGATGGACGACGGCGACCGATGCGCGTGCGCTCTGCCCGGGGCTCGACGGCGCCCAGCGTCGCTGCGTCGTGCGGTTCGCTTCGAGCCGCCGGCGGGCGCGAGCCCCGCCGTCGCTGCTCGCCAATCCGCCATGGGTGCGCGCCTTCGAGGCCTTCGCGCGCATGCTCGGCCAGCCCGGGCGCAACGAGGCCGATCCGAGCACGCTCGTCGCGGTGATCGCGCCGCTGCTGTTCGGCTTCATGTTCGGCGACGTCGGCCAGGGCGCGGTGCTGCTCGCCGCCGGCTGGCTGCTGCGCAAGCGCGTGCCGGTGCTCGTGCTGCTCGTCCCCGGCGGGATCGCCGCGATGGGTTTCGGGCTGCTGTTCGGCTCGCCCGCGGGCGCAGTCTGGTATGTATCGGGCTCGGCGCGACTGGCCGACGGCGGGGCCGCAGGTGCGGCGCTCGCGGGCGTCGCGCAATTCGTCGAGCACCTGCTCCAGCTCCTCGTGAACACGGTGTCGTTCGCGCGGGTCGGTGCGTTCGCACTGGCCCACGCCGGGCTGTCGGTGGCGGTGACCGGCGTCGCCGAGGCGAGCGGCGCGATCGGCTACTGGATCGTGCTGCTGCTCGGCAACCTGCTGATCCTGGCGCTGGAAGGCCTCGTCGTCGGCATCCAGACGACGCGCCTCGTGATGTTCGAGTTCTTCGTGCGTTTCATGAAGGGCACGGGCCGCTCGTTCCGCCCGCTGCCTCCGCCGTTCGTCCCCCTGCCGCACCGAAACGGGAGCCATGAATGAAAGCCGGCCAGAAGACCGCCACCGCGATCCTCTTCGTCGTGGCCATTACCGTCGCGATCGCGGCGGCGTGGACGATGATCGTGATGCCCGCGGGAGCCCAGACCCACGCCGGAGCCGCCGCCGCCGCGGCTGACCCGGAGCTCCTGCGCTGGGCGTTCATCTCGGCCGCGCTCGCCGCCGGTCTATCGACGCTCGCTGCCGGCTACGCGGTCGCGGTGGTCGGCAGCGCGGCGGTCGGCACGCTGGCCGAGAAGCCCGAGCTGCTCGGCCGCGTGCTGATCCTGGTCGGCCTGGCCGAGGGCATCGCGATCTACGGCCTGATCGTCGCGATCCTGATCCTGAACCGCACGTGACGGCCGATGGGACCGCTGGTCGTCCTCGGCGACGAGGCAACGTGCGCGGGATTCGCGCTCGCCGGCGTGGACGCGCAGCCGCCGGCGCCGGCGGAGGTGCCGGCCGGGTTCGCGCACGCGCTCGAATCGGCGGCGATGGTCGTGATGACGCGGGCGTTGCGCCGCGGCGCTCGCGCCGGGGGCGCTGCGCCGGGCGGTCGCCGGCGAGCGGCCGATGGTGGTCGTGATGCCCGATCTGGTCCAGCCCGACGCGGATGCCGGCTTCGCCGCGCGCATGAGGGCCGCGCTGGGGATCGGGACATGAGCGGCCGGTCGCCGCCATCCCCGGCCTCGCAGGCCGATGCGCTCGTGAGCGAGATCCGCGAGCAGGTCGCCCTCGAGCGCCGCAGGCTGCTCGACGACGCCGAGCGCGAAGCCGAGGCGATCCGGGGCGCGCGCGCGACAAGGCGCGGCGCCAGATGCGCCGCGCGGTCGAGGAGATGCGCGAGTCCGGCCACCGCAGGCTCGCGCAGGTGCGTGCCGAACTGGAGACCGCGCTGCGCCACGACGACTCGGTGCGCTCGCTCGAGGTGCTGGCGACCGCGTGGCCGCTCCTGCGCGCGGCCCTCGCGCGGCGCTGGGACGACGACGCGGCGGCGGCGACCGCTGGATCGGCGCCCAGTTGGCGCAGGCGCAGGCGCGCCTGGGCCGCGAGGCTGGCTGGTCCGGCATCCGCCCGACTGGGGCCTGGCGCGAGGCGCTGCGCGAAGCGCTCGCGGCGCAGGGCGCATCGAACCGTCGCCTGCGCGCGGATGCCGCGATCGACGCCGGCCTGGTGGTCGAGGTCGGCGGCGCGCGCCTCGACGCCACGCCGGACGCGCTGCTCGCCGTCAGGCCTGCCGTGGAGGCGGCGCTGCTCGCCGAGGTCGCGCGTGCCGCCGGACGCGACGCTGCCGATGAGTGAAGCGCGCATCCGTGCGATCAGCGGGCCGGTGCTGCACGGGCTCGCGCGCGGACCGTTCGTCGTCGGCGAGGCGATCGAGGTCGGAAACGCGCGCCTGCCCGGCGAGGTGATCCGTCTCGACGGCGACGCGTTCGTCGCGCAGGTCTACGAGGACACGACCGGCCTCAAGCCGGGGGACCCGGTCCGCGGAACGTCGGCGCCGCTGTCGGTGGCGCTGGGGCCGGGACTGCCCGGCCGGATCTACGACGGCCTGCTTCGTCGCCTGGACGGCGGCGACGCCGCGGCGCGGCCTTGCCGCGGTTCGCCTTCGTGCCGTCGGTCGGCGCGGCAGCGGCGCCTGGCGCGGCGCGGCGATCGGCGAGTTCGAGGCGCCGGGCCGGCGAGCCTGTGCATGCTGCCCCCGGGCGTGGGCGGCACGGTCGTCGACATCGCCCCGGCGGGCGAGGTGGAGGCCGATGCGACGCTCGCCGTCGTGCGCGACGACTCGGGACGCGAGCACCGCATCGCGCCGTTCCATCGATGGCCCGTGCGCCGGCCGCGTCCGGTCACGCAGCGCCTGCCTGCCGACGAGCCGCTGGTGACCGGCCAGCGCATCCTCGACACGCTGTTCCCGGTCGCGCGCGGCGGCCGCGCGGCGATCCCGGGCGGCTTCGGCACCGGCAAGACCGTGCTGCAGGAGACGCTGGCGAAATGGTGCCACGCGGACATCATCGTCTACGTCGGCTGCGGCGAGCGCGGCAACGAGATGGCCGAGGTGCTCGACGAGTTCCCGCGCCTCGTCGACCCGCGCAACGGGCGCGCGCTGATGGAGCGCACCGTGATCATCGCCAACGCGTCGAACATGCCGGTCGCGGCCCGCGAGGCGAGCATCTACACGGCGGTGACCGTCGCCGAGTATTTCCGCGACCAGGGCCTGCACGTCGCGCTGATGGCCGACTCGACGAGCCGCTGGGCCGAGGCGCTGCGCGAGGTGTCGGGGCGGCTGGGCGAGTTGCCGGGCGAGGCCGGCTACCCCGCGTACCTCGGCTCGCGGCTCGCCGAGTTCTACGAGCGCGCCGCGCGCGTCGAGTCGCTGTGCGGGCGCGAAGGCTCGCTGACCATCATCGGCGCAGTCAGTCCGCCGGGCGGCGACTTCTCGGAGCCGGTGACCAGCCACACCAAACGCTACGTCGGCTGCTTCTGGGGGCTCGACCGCGAGCGCGCGCAGGCACGCTTCTACCCGGCGATCCATCCGCTGCAGTCCTACTCGGTCGACGCGTCGCGCTTCGCGACGTGGTGGACCGCGCACGGCAACGACAACTGGCAGCGCCAGCGCGAGAAGCTGCTCGCGCTGCTCGACGAGCAGGCGCACCTCGAGCGCATGGCGCGCATCGTCGGCAAGGACGCGCTGCCGGCCGGGCAGCAGCTGACGCTGATCGCCGCCGACCTCGTCAACGAGGCGCTGCTGCGGCAGTCGGCGTTCTCGCCGGTCGACCGCTACTGCTCGCCCGCCCGGCAGAGCGAGATGCTGCGGCTCGTCATGCGCTTCATCGCGCTCTCGCGCGAGGCGCTCGCCCGTGGCATGTCACCCGACGAGATCGCCTCGCTGCCGGTCCTGCGCAGGCTGCAGCGCATGGGGGAGGAGGTGGGCGAGGACGCCATCGCGAGCTTCGCCGCGCTGTGGCCTCAGCTGGAGCGCGAGCTCGCCGCGCCAGGCGCGGCGGTGGCGGAGACGGGTGATGCACGCTGAGCTCACGACGCAGGGCACGGCGACGCGGATCGACGGTCCGCTGCTGTTCCTCGAGCGCAACGTCGAGGTCACGCTGGGCGAGGCGGTGGACGTGCTGATCGGCGACGAGCCGCCGCGGACCGGGCGCGTCACGAGCCTCGACGACGACACGATCGTCATCGAGGTGCTGGAGACGACGCGGGGGCTCTCGCTCGACGCGCTGCGCGTGCGGTTCCGCGGCGAGCCGATCTCGATGGGCGTGGGGCCCGGCCTGCTGGGAAGGATCTTCAACGGCATCGGCCAGCCCGTCGATGGCGGCCCGCCGGTCGCGGCAGTGTCGCAGCGGCGCGTCGACGCGCCCGCGATGAACCCGGCGCGCCGCGCCTTGCCGCGCGACTTCATCGAGACCGGCGTCTCGGCGATCGACCTCACCAACAGCCTGATCCGCGGCCAGAAGCTGCCGATCTTCTCGTCGGGAGGATTGCCGCACGACCGGCTGGCGATCGAGATCGCGCGCCATGCGCGACTGCGCGATGCGCGCGCCGGCGAGTTTGCGATCGTGTTCGTCGGCATCGGCGTGTCGTACGACTCGGCCGAGGCTTTCCGCCGCGCGATGGAGGACTCCGGTGCGCTCGGCCACACGGCGATGTTCCTCAACCTCGCCAGCGAGCCCAGCCCGCAGCGCCTGCTCGCGCCGCGAGTCGCGCTGACCGCCGCCGAGTACCTCGCGTTCGACGAGGGCCGCCACGTGCTCGTGATCCTCACCGACATGACCAACTACTGCGAGGCGCTGCGCGAGGTGTCGGCGAGCCACGGCGAGATTCCCAGCCGGAAGGGCTATCCCGGCTACATGTACTCGGACCTCGCGACGATCTACGAGCGCGCCGGCTCGACGCGCGGTGCGGCGGGCACGGTGACCCAGCTGCCGATCCTCACGATGCCGGCCGACGACATCAGCCACCCGATCCCGGACCTCACCGGCTACATCACCGAAGGCCAGATCGTGCTCGACCGCGCGCTCGATCGCCGCGGCGTCTACCCGCCGATCAACGTGCTGCCGAGCCTGTCGCGATTGTTCGACCAGGGGACCGGCAAGGGCTACACGCACGCGGACCACCCGGCGCTCGCGCACCAGCTTTTCGCCTCCTATGCGAAGGCGACGCGTGTGCGCGTGCTGGCCTCCGTCGTCGGGCAGGAGGGACTGACCGCGTCGGACCGCCGCTACCTCGCGTTCGCCGACCGCTTCGAGCGCGAGCTGGTGGCGCAGGAAGGCGCGCGGCACCTCGACGAGAGCATGGCGGTCGGCTGGCGGCTGCTGGGCGACCTGCCGCGCGGCGAGCTCTCGCGGCTGAACGACGCGCAGATCGCGCGCCACGTCCCCTCGGGGCCGCCATCGGAGCGCGCCGATGGCTGAGATCGCGCCGACGCGCAGCGCCGCGCTGGCGCTCGCCGACGAGCGGGAGCTGATGCGGCAGGGCTACCGCTTCCTGGACGAGAAGCGCGTGCTGCTCGCGTCGGAGATGCTGCGCCGCCTGCGCGAGCACGAACGGATGCACGCGGGCCTGGTCGAGCGCCTGCACGCGGCGCACGACGCGCTGCGCTCGGCGCTGCAGCGGCATGGTCTCGACGGGATGCAGGCCCACCCGGCCGCGTCGATCGCGCCCGCCTCGCCGCAGCCTGTGCGGGCGCGATTCCTCGGCGTCCCGGTGCTGTCGACGGACTTCGCGCCGAAGACGATCGAGGGCGCCGAAGCCGCGATCGACGCGTCGCCGGAGGCGGGCGCCTGCCGCGATGCGTTCGCGACGCTGCTCGAGCCGCTCGCCCGTCTCGGCGTGTCGGGCGGCAACCTCGAGCGCCTCGCGGTCGAATACCGGCGGACCGAGCGTCGCGCGCGCGCGCTCGAGAACGTGCTGCTGCCGGAGGTCGAAGGCGCGCTCTCGACGATCCAGGGACAGCTCGAGCTCGCCGACCAGGAGGAGGCGGTGCGCATCAGGCTCGCCGGACGCGCGCGATCGTCTTAGCGGGCGCGCGGCGCCTGGTGCCGGCACTCTCCCGACCTGTGCGCGCGTCGCCCGTCGCGCAACCCCGATCATCGGACTCCATGGGAACGCTACGCTTCTTCAACCTGCAGCCCTTGATGGAGACGTACGGCTGCCGCTACCTGTTCGAGACGGGCACCGGCATCGGTGACGGCGTCCATTTCGCGTCTTACTACCATTTCGAGCGGATCTGGTCGGTCGAGATCCACCCGGACATCGCGGCGACGGCGCGCGAGCGGTTCGAGGGCGACGACCGCATCAGGATCCTCAACGAGACGAGCGAGCAGGCGCTGGCGAACGTCCTGCCCGGCGTCGATCCCGGCAAGCCGATCCTGTTCTGGCTCGATGCGCACTTCCCGGGCGCGGATTTCGGTCTCGCGACATACAAGGACGAGCCCGACATGGATCGCCGGCTTCCCCTTCAGCGCGAGCTCGAGCTGATCGCGCGGCTGCGTCGCCCGTGCCGCGACGTGATCCTGATCGACGACCTGCGGATCTACGAGGATGGCCCCTTCGAGCAGGGCGCGATGCCCGACTTCGCGCAGACGCTCCCGCCGCACCTGCGCAACATCGACTTCGTGCTGCGGCGTCCCTGGTCGGAAACGCACGATCTCCAGCGCTTCCACCAGCACACGGGCTACCTCGTGCTGGCGCCGCGGCGGGCGGAGCGCTAGAGCAGCGGCATCGACGCCTTCTCGCCCTTCTCGTAGACGACGTTCGCGCGGCCCACCAGCAGCGGGTCCATCGGCCCGATGCGATCGAGGTCCTTGTTCGTGTAGTCGAGCTTGTGCAGCACGTAGCGCATCGCGTTGAGGCGCGCGCGCTTCTTGCAGTCGGACTTGATCACGGTCCACGGCGCGTCGGCGGTGTCCGTGTAGAAGAACATCGCTTCCTTCGCCTTCGTGTAGTCGTCCCACTTGTCGAGCGACGCCATGTCGATCGGCGAGAGCTTCCACTGCTTGAGCGGGTGGCGCTCGCGCTCCTTGAAGCGCCGCGCCTGCTCGGTGCGGCTCACCGAGAACCAGAACTTGAACAGGTGCACGCCGCTGTGCACGAGGTTGCGCTCGAATTCGGGGGCCTGGCGCATGAACTCGACGTATTCCTGCTGCGTGCAGAAGCCCATCACGCGCTCGACGCCGGCGCGGTTGTACCAGGAGCGGTCGAACATCGCGATCTCGCCGGCCGTCGGCAGGTGCTGCACGTAGCGCTGGAAGTACCACTGGCCGCGCTCGGCGACGCTGGGCTTCTCCAGCGCGACGACGTGCGCGCCGCGCGGATTCATGTGCTCCATGAATCGCTTGATCGTGCCTCCCTTGCCGGCCGCGTCGCGCCCCTCGAACAGGATCACGATCTTCTGTCCGGACTCCTTGACCCAGGACTGCAGCTTGAGCAGTTCCACCTGGAGCCGGTACTTCTGCCGCTCGTAGCTGCGGCGCGAGAGCAGGTTGCGGTACGGGTAGCCCCCCTTGCGCCAGTCGTCGGCGAGCGCCTCGTCGGCTGCGAGCGCCCGTTCCTCGACGCGCGCGCGCTGCTGCTCGAGGAGGCGCGCGACCAGCGCCGTGGCTTCGGTCGGCGAGCGCCCGGCGAGGATGTCGCGCAGCGCCGCGACCTGGGCCTCCTGCGTCGCGTCGGCGTTCTCGTCGACGACGTGGCTTTCGATCACGGCCGGGCTCGACGTCGGCTCGACGTCGCCTTGCGCCACGCGACGCGGACCGGATGTCGAACGGCCCGCGGGGGGCGGGCCCGTGACGGACTTGCGGTGCGTCGTCGTCACGGGCCGGCGTCTGGCTGGCATCGGGGCATTCTCCTCGCGCACGATCGATCCGCAGGCGCGGACCGTTTGTCGAGGATCGTACAACCTGGCGGCGCGGTCCTTGCGCCGGATCAGAATTCGGCGCGGAGGGGCGACGACGAAGCCGGGCGCGCCACGCCCGCGCGCCGACCGCCGGGAGGAGGGACCGGCGGTCGGCGAATTCCGGCGTACGGTCAGTGCGCGGCGTTCGTCGCCGTGGCGCGCGGCTCGACCGCCTGGCGCAGCGTGGGCGCCGAGGCGTCGTCGAGACGCTTCACGTCGCCGGTCACCTCGCCACCCTCGGCGACGATGAGGCTGCCGTAGCGGATCGTTCCCGACACACGGCCCGTGCCGTTCACGACCAGCTTCGTGTGCGCCGTGAGCTCGCCGGTGAAATCGCCGTCGATCTCGGCGACGTCGATCACCGCGGTTCCCTTGAGCGTTCCCGGCTTCGCGATCTGCATGCCCTTGGACACGACGCTGGCCTCGACCTGGCCCTCGACGACGACCATGTCGCAGTCGCTGATCTCGACACCCTTGAGCTTCACGTTGCGCCCCACGATCAGCCTGCTGCCGCCGGTTGCGGGGGCGCCGGTCGCGGGGGCCTCCGGCGCGTCGTGCTTCACCTGCACGGGGGCGGCGGACGGGGCCGGCGCCGCGGACGCCGGCGCGCCTGCGGCGACGTAGCGGCCGATCGATGCGGTCGAGGGCGTCGACGCGGACGGGAGGGGCGCTGCCGGCTTGGCGAGCCCCTTGTCGCCGGCCCGGACGTCGCCGGAACGATCGTTGCGGTTGAAATTGAGCATGAAGCACCTCCGAGGGGGGACGACGTCTGAACGACTATGACAATGGCATAGTCATGCTACGCGCCCCCAGGGGGGGCCACAAGTCGCTTTCTGTCCGACACCTCGTAGGCGTCAGCGCGAATTCGCCGGGGGCGGGGTTGCCGACCAGAGCGCGACTGTCGCGTAGAGGTCGTCGGACACCGGCACCGGATGCAGCGCCCATCGATGCGGCGCGTACGGCTCGGGCCCCTCCGTCACGACGAGGCCGGCCGTCGTGTCGATGCCGATCTCGCGAAACGGCGCGGAGAGCCCGTCGCCGGTCGCCTTGCTCATCGCCTCCTTGCAGGTCCACAGGCGGAGGAACGCGCGCCGGCGCGCGTCGTCGTCGAGCATCGCGATCGCGGAACGCTCGCGGTCGGTGAGGAACTTGCGCGCGAGCGCATCGTGCGAGAGCGTGCGGTCGACGCCTTCGATGTCGACGCCGACGCGCCATCCCGGGCGATCGAGGTGCGCGATCAGCGCGACGCCCAGCGTGTGCGTCACGTTGAAATCGGGCGCGCGGCCCTCGTCGAGCATCGGGCGGCCGCGCTCGCCGCGGCGGATCGCGACGGCAGCCGGGTCGATGCCCAGACGCTGCGCGAGCGTCCAGCGCAGCGCGGCGCGCCCGACGACGTAGCGCTGCCGCAACGCGTCGGTGCCGAACCGCCCCGCACGCGCAACCTCCTCGGGGGACAGCGTCGCCCACAGTGCCGGCATCGCGGCCGCGTCGCGGGCGAGCGGGCACCACCAGATCGCGAGGTCGCGCTCGGGCGAGGCGAGCGGCTGTGGCTCGCCGCCCGCGTTGCCCGTCCCCGGGAAATCGCTTACGCTCATCCGTGCTCCCGCGCGCTCCGGACCGACCCCCGGGGCGCGTTTGCATTCGACATGACCCTGTTCCTTCGCATTCTCGCCGTATTTCCCCTCCCGGTGCTGCACGTGCTGGGGTGGTGGCTGTTCGTGATCGCGTTCTACGTCGTGCGCTGGCGCGTGCCGCTCGCGCGCGGCAACCTGGCCGCGGCGTTCCCCGACAAGCCGGAAGCGGAGCGCGAGCGCATCCTGCGCGACTGCTACCGGAACCTGGGCTCGTCGCTGCTCGAGGCGATCTGGGGTTACGGCGCGAACGGCGAGGCGCTCAAGCGCCGCGTGCGGATCGTCAACCCGGAGGTCGTCGACCATTGCCGCGCCCAGAACCGGTCGGTGATCATGCTCGCCGGTCACCTGTGCAACTGGGAGTGGCTGCTGCTCGCCGCCGGCGCGCACCTGTCGATCCCGATCGACGTCGTGTACAAGCCGCTGCGGCTCGCGGGCGTCGACGCCTACGTCCGCGAGGCGCGCAGGCGCTTCGGCGCCAACCCGATTCCGCACAAGAACTTCCTGTACGAGGTCATGAAGCGCGGCGACGAGCCGCGCGCGTACGCGCTGCTCGCCGACCAGACGCCGCTCGCGAAGGTGCCCAAGCACTGGATCCGGTTCCTGAACCGCGACACGGCGTTCTTCCTCGGGCCCGAGCGGATCGCGCGCTACCTCGACGCGTCGGTCGTCTACGTGGCGATGAAGCGCGTGCGGCGCGGCTACTACGACGTGCACATCGACGTGATCGCGGAGCCGCCCTACGACGATGACGCGGGGCCCGCGATCGCCGAGGCGTACGCGCGCCACCTCGAGGCGACGATCCTCGCGTCGCCGGCGGACTGGCTGTGGATCCACAACAAGTGGAAGTATCCGAAGCCGGCGGACGCCGCCCGGCCGCGCCGTCGCCCGCGAACGTGACGGTGCCCTTGCGCTGTCCGGCCGTTGTCGCTATAATTTCAATTCTTCGCTGTTCGAACGTGGCAAGACCCTCCCGGATGTGAAGAACGGCCCCGGGCGGTGTTCGCGGTACGACGGCGCGCTCTTTAACAATCAGCAATCGATAGGTGTGGGTACCGGCGTGGTGCCTGTTCTGTGCTGTCCTTCGGGGTGGTGCGGGGTGGGGATTCACAAGCTGGTGCTCACGCGACGCTAATGTGCGGGCTGGTCGGGGGCGACTCTGGCTGGTCCGTAAGTCCTGCCCGCGAGGGTGGGGCGTTCGAGTGAGTCTTGGACTATGAAGTAATTGCTGAGATCAACTGAAGAGTTTGATCCTGGCTCAGATTGAACGCTGGCGGCATGCTTTACACATGCAAGTCGAGCGGCAGCGCGGGGGCAACCCTGGCGGCGAGCGGCGAACGGGTGAGTAATGCATCGGAACGTGTCCCGTAGTGGGGATAACCCGGCGAAAGCCGGGCTAATACCGCATATGCTCTACGGAGGAAAGGGGGGGATCCGCAAGGACCTCTCGCTATGGGAGCGGCCGATGTCCGATTAGCTTGTTGGTGGGGTAATGGCTTACCAAGGCGACGATCGGTAGCTGGTCTGAGAGGATGATCAGCCACACTGGGACTGAGACACGGCCCAGACTCCTACGGGAGGCAGCAGTGGGGAATTTTGGACAATGGGGGCAACCCTGATCCAGCCATGCCGCGTGCGGGAAGAAGGCCTTCGGGTTGTAAACCGCTTTTAGTCGGGAAGAAAAGGCGCGGCCTAATACGTCGCGTTCTTGACGGTACCGGCGGAATAAGCACCGGCTAACTACGTGCCAGCAGCCGCGGTAATACGTAGGGTGCGAGCGTTAATCGGAATTACTGGGCGTAAAGCGTGCGCAGGCGGTTCGTTAAGTCTGATGTGAAAGCCCCGGGCTCAACCTGGGAATGGCATTGGAAACTGGCGGGCTTGAGTGTGGCAGAGGGGGGTGGAATTCCGCGTGTAGCAGTGAAATGCGTAGAGATGCGGAGGAACACCGATGGCGAAGGCAGCCCCCTGGGCTAACACTGACGCTCAGGCACGAAAGCGTGGGGAGCAAACAGGATTAGATACCCTGGTAGTCCACGCCCTAAACGATGATCACTGGGTGTTCGGGGAGCGATCTCTGAGTACCGAAGCTAACGCGTGAAGTGATCCGCCTGGGGAGTACGGTCGCAAGATTAAAACTCAAAGGAATTGACGGGGACCCGCACAAGCGGTGGATGATGTGGATTAATTCGATGCAACGCGAACAACCTTACCTACCCTTGACATGTCCGGAAGCCCGGTGAGAGCTGGGGGTGCCCGAAAGGGAACCGGAACACAGGTGCTGCATGGCTGTCGTCAGCTCGTGTCGTGAGATGTTGGGTTAAGTCCCGCAACGAGCGCAACCCTTGTCCCTAGTTGCTACGCAAGGGCACTCTAGGGAGACTGCCGGTGACAAACCGGAGGAAGGTGGGGATGACGTCAAGTCCTCATGGCCCTTATGGGTAGGGCTTCACACGTCATACAATGGTCGGTACAGAGGGTTGCCAAGCCGCGAGGTGGAGCCAATCCCAGAAAGCCGATCGTAGTCCGGATCGCAGTCTGCAACTCGACTGCGTGAAGTCGGAATCGCTAGTAATCGCGGATCAGCATGCCGCGGTGAATACGTTCCCGGGTCTTGTACACACCGCCCGTCACACCATGGGAGTGGGGTTTACCAGAAGCAGGTAGCCTAACCGCAAGGGGGCGCCTACCACGGTGAGCTTCATGACTGGGGTGAAGTCGTAACAAGGTAGCCGTATCGGAAGGTGCGGCTGGATCACCTCCTTTCTCGGAATCAGGAGACGGGAGTCAGTTGGCAGGAGTCAGTGATGGCCCCTCCGACCGACCCTGGCCTCCCAAGCCTCACCGGTGCCCACAACCTATCGGTTGCTGCGAAGGACCACGGGTCCTTCGCGACAGTCGCAAATCCGACCCGGGTTTGTAGCTCAGTTGGTTAGAGCACCGTCTTGATAAGGCGGGGGTCGATGGTTCGAATCCATCCAGACCCACCACTTCGGGAATCGGCGCGAGTCCAAGGCTGGGCGGTGCGCCGGAAGGGCGGTCCGGATGGGGCCGTAGCTCAATTGGGAGAGCGCCTGCTTTGCAAGCAGGAGGTCGTCGGTTCGATCCCGTCCGGCTCCACCAAAGCATCACCTGTCGATTGCGGTTGCGAAGCAGCGTTCGACCCTGGTTCCTCGAGCAGAGGGTCCAGCGTCGAGAGCTGCATCGTTCTTTAACAATTTGGAAGGCAAGGCGTCCATGGGCCCGATGAGAGCCTGTGGGCGTTAGGGTTGAGTTTGTATCGATCCCTGTTCCGAACACAAAAGGCGGAGCAGGGAGCGCAAACACACCGTGACTGCGTGTCTCCGCGAGGAGCGCAAAGTTATGGGGTCAAGCGACTAAGTGCATGTGGTGGATGCCTTGGCGATCACAGGCGATGAAGGACGTGACAGCCTGCGAAAAGCTCCGGGGAGCTGGCAAATGAGCATTGATCCGGGAGATGTCCGAATGGGGAAACCCGGCCCGCAAGGGTCACCGCCGCCTGAATACATAGGGCGGAGGGAGCTAACCCGGTGAACTGAAACATCTCAGTAGCCGGAGGAAAAGAAATCAACCGAGATTCCGCTAGTAGTGGCGAGCGAACGCGGAAGAGCCTTGCTGTCTTTAGCCGATGTCGTAGTGGAACGCTCTGGAAAGGGCGGCCGCAGTGGGTGACAGCCCCGTACACGAAACGACGCCGGTGGAACCAAGTCAGCGACAAGTAGGGCGGGACACGTGAAATCCTGTCTGAAGATGGGGGACCATCCTCAAAGGCTAAATACTCGTGATCGACCGATAGTGAACAAGTACCGTGAAGGAAAGGCGAAAAGAACCCCGGAAGGGGAGTGAAATAGATCCTGAAACCGCATGCATACAAACAGTGGGAGTCCCGCAAGGGATGACTGCGTACCTTTGTATAATGGGTCAGCGACTTACGTTCTGTTGCGAGCTTAACCGCATAGGGAAGGCGCAGCGAAAGCGAGTCCGAATAGGGCGCTTTAGTAGCAGGGCGTAGACCCGAAACCGGATGATCTAGCCATGGCCAGGCTGAAGCGGGGTAACACCTCGTGGAGGGCCGAACCCACTACCGTTGAAAAGGTAGGGGATGAGCTGTGGCTAGGGGTGAAAGGCTAAACAAATCCGGAGATAGCTGGTTCTCTCCGAAAACTATTGAGGTAGTGCCTCGTGTATCACCTTCGGGGGTAGAGCACTGTAATGGTAGTGGGGAGCATCGCGCTCTACCACGCCATAGCAAACTCCGAATACCGAAGAGTGCGAGCACGGGAGACAGACGGCGGGTGCTAACGTTCGTCGTCGAGAGGGAAACAACCCAGACCACCAGCTAAGGTCCCCAAGACACAGTTAAGTGGGAAACGAGGTGGGAAGGCTCAGACAGCCAGGATGTTGGCTTAGAAGCAGCCATCATTTAAAGAAAGCGTAATAGCTCACTGGTCGAGTCGTCCTGCGCGGAAGATGTAACGGGGCTCAAACTGTGCACCGAAGCTGTGGATTGTCTAGGCGGCTCGAACGCCGCGTGCACGCGCGCCGGTCAGCGCCCACGGGTGCGAGGTCGCCGGCCTGGCGCGCCGAGGAGGTGCTGCAGGGGCGCAAGCGCAGCGCCCTGGATGGTAGGAGAGCGTTCCGTAGGCCTGTGAAGGCGAGGTGTGAACCTCGCTGGAGGTATCGGAAGTGCGAATGCTGACATGAGTAGCGATAAAGCAGGTGAAAGGCCTGCTCGCCGTAAGCCCAAGGTTTCCTGCGCCACGTTCATCGGCGCAGGGTGAGTCGGCCCCTAAGATGAGGGCGAGAGCCGTAGTCGATGGGAAGCGGGTCAATATTCCCGCACCGGCGTGGAATGCGATGGGGGGACGGAGAAGGTTAACCAGGCCGGGTGTTGGACGTCCCGGTTCAAGCGTGTAGGCGTGCTGCGCAGGCAAATCCGCGTGGCTTAGCCAAGGCGTGACGACGAGGGGCCGGCTTGCCGGCTCGAAGCGGGTGATACCAGGCTCCCAGGAAAAGCCTCTAAGCTTCAGTTCCACGACGACCGTACCGCAAACCGACACAGGTGGGCGAGCTGAATATGCTCAGGCGCTTGAGAGAACTCAGGAGAAGGAACTCGGCAAATTGACACCGTAACTTCGGGATAAGGTGTGCCCCTCGCTGGGTGAACCCGTACAGGGGAGCCGAGGGGCCGCAGAGAATCGGTGGCTGCGACTGTTTAACAAAAACACAGCACTCTGCTAAGACGAAAGTCGACGTATAGGTGTGACGCCTGCCCGGTGCCGGAAGGTTAAGTGATGGGGTGCAAGCTCTTGATCGAAGCCCCGGTAAACGGCGGCCGTAACTATAACGGTCCTAAGGTAGCGAAATTCATGTCGGGTAAGTTCCGACCTGCACGAATGGCGTAACGATGGCCACACCGTCTCCACCCGAGACTCAGCGAAGTTGAAGTGTTTGTGAAGATGCAATCTCCCGCGGCAAGACGGAAAGACCCGTGCACCTTTACTGTAGCTTTGCATTGGACTGTGATGAGGTTTGTAGGATAGCTGGGAGGCTTTGAAGCCCGGTCGCCAGATCGGGTGGAGCCAACGTTGAAATACCAGCCTGACGTCATTGCGGTTCTAACCTTGGTCCGTCATCCGGATCGGGGACAGTGCATGGTGGGCAGTTTGACTGGGGCGGTCTCCTCCTAAAAGGTAACGGAGGAGCTCGAAGGTGCGCTTAGCGCGGTCGGAAATCGCGCTACTGAAGTGTAATGGCACAAGCGCGCTTGACTGCGAGACTGACAAGTCGAGCAGGTGCGAAAGCAGGACCTAGTGATCCGGTGGTTCTGAATGGAAGGGCCATCGCTCAACGGACAAAAGGTACGCCGGGGATAACAGGCTGATACCGCCCAAGAGTTCATATCGACGGCGGTGTTTGGCACCTCGATGTCGGCTCATCACATCCTGGGGCTGTAGCCGGTCCCAAGGGTATGGCTGTTCGCCATTTAAAGTGGTACGTGAGCTGGGTTTCAAAACGTCGTGAGACAGTTTGGTCCCTATCTGCCGTGGGCGCTGGAGATTTGACGGGAGCTGCTCCTAGT
>JADIZG010000066.1 GCA_016704895.1 Betaproteobacteria bacterium | reverse complement strand
GGCCTGCGAAGGCGAGGTGTGAACCTCGCTGGAGGTATCGGAAGTGCGAATGCTGACATGAGTAGCGATAAAGCAGGTGAAAGGCCTGCTCGCCGAAAGCCCAAGGTTTCCTGCGCCACGTTCATCGGCGCAGGGTGAGTCGGCCCCTAAGATGAGGGCGAGAGCCGTAGTCGATGGGAAGCGGGTCAATATTCCCGCACCGACGTGGAATGCGATGGGGGACGGAGAAGGTTAACCAGGCCGGGTGTTGGACGTCCCGGTTCAAGCGTGTAGGCGTGCCGCGCAGGCAAATCCGCGTGGCTTAGCCAAGGCGTGACGACGAGGGCCGGCTTGCCGGCTCGAAGCGGGTGATACCAGGCTCCCAGGAAAAGCCTCTAAGCTTCAGTTCCACGACGACCGTACCGCAAACCGACACAGGTGGGCGAGCTGAATATGCTCAGGCGCTTGAGAGAACTCGGGTGAAGGAACTCGGCAAATTGACACCGTAACTTCGGGATAAGGTGTGCCCTCGCCAGGTGAACCCGTACAGGGGGAGCCGAGGGGGGCCGCAGAGAATCGGTGGCTGCGACTGTTTAACAAAAACACAGCACTCTGCTAAGACGAAAGTCGACGTATAGGGTGTGACGCCTGCCCGGTGCCGGAAGGTTAAGTGATGGGGTGCAAGCTCTTGATCGAAGCCCCGGTAAACGGCGGCCGTAACTATAACGGTCCTAAGGTAGCGAAATTCCTTGTCGGGTAAGTTCCGACCTGCACGAATGGCGTAACGATGGCCACACTGTCTCCACCCGAGACTCAGCGAAGTTGAAGTGTTTGTGAAGATGCAATCTCCCCGCGGCAAGACGGAAAGACCCCGTGCACCTTTACTGTAGCTTTGCATTGGACTGTGATGAGGTTTGTGTAGGATAGCTGGGAGGCTTTGAAGCCCGGTCGCCAGATCGGGTGGAGCCAACGTTGAAATACCAGCCTGACGTCATTGCGGTTCTAACCTTGGTCCGTCATCCGGATCGGGGACCGTGCATGGTAGGCAGTTTGACTGGGGCGGTCTCCTCCCAAAGAGTAACGGAGGAGCTCGAAGGTTCGCTTAGCGCGGTCGGACATCGCGCTTCAATGTGTAAGGGGCACAAGCGAGCTTGACTGCGAGACTGACAAGTCGAGCAGGTGCGAAAGCAGGACCTAGTGATCCGGTGGTTCTGAATGGAAGGGCCATCGCTCAACGGACAAAAGGTACGCCGGGGATAACAGGCTGATACCGCCCAAGAGTTCATATCGACGGCGGTGTTTGGCACCTCGATGTCGGCTCATCACATCCTGGGGCTGTAGCCGGTCCCAAGGGTATGGCTGTTCGCCATTTAAAGTGGTACGTGAGCTGGGTTCAAAACGTCGTGAGACAGTTTGGTCCCTATCTGCCGTGGGCGCTGGAGATTTGACGGGAGCTGCTCCTAGTACGAGAGGACCGGAGTGGACGTACCGCTGGTGTACCGGTTGTGACGCCAGTCGCATCGCCGGGTAGCTATGTACGGAAGCGATAACCGCTGAAAGCATCTAAGCGGGAAACGTGCCTGAAGATGAGATCTCCCGGGGACTTGATCCCCCTGAAGGGTCGTGGCAGACCACCACGTTGATAGGCCGGATGTGGAAGCGCGGCAACGCGTTAAGCTGACCGGTACTAATCGCCCGTGCGGCTTGATCCCATAACTTTGCGCTACATCGAAACGAACCAACCCCCCTTGCCTTCCGCACGCGCCCAACAGCGCGGACGAGACGATTCACTCTCTCCTCTACGCCTGACGACCATAGCCTGCCGGCACCACCCCTTCCCATCCCGAACAGGACCGTGAAACAGCATCGCGCCAATGATAGTGCGCATCCGCGCGAGCAGGTCATTCGGCACCCCCCGCACAACGCCCGGTCATCGACCGTCATTGTCAGGCCCTCGGCCTAAGGCCGACCCAACGCCCCGTCCGACGCCTTCGCCGTCGGCGCGTCGGCCTGAAGGCCGACCCACCACTCGCCCGGGTCGGGCTTCCGCCCGACGCCCCCCCCCCCCCCCACCGCCGACCCACCACTTCGCGCGACAACTGGCCCGAATCCGACGGCGGTGGTACGGTGCGGATTCCACGGAACCCGCGCCACGGCCGACCTGCCAGGACCCATGTCCGCCGCCCCCCCCGATTCGCGCCTCCCCACGCTGCGAGAGCTCTATGCCTCGCACGAGGGCAAGGTCTCCGACAAGTGGTCGCTCTACCTGGACGTGTACGACCGCGTGTTCGGGCGACATCGCAGCGGCCCGATCTCGTTCGTCGAGGTCGGCGTGCAGAACGGCGGCTCGCTGGAGCTGTGGTCGCGCTACCTGCCCGAGGCGACGGTCCTCGTGGGGTGCGATATCGACCCGAAGTGCGCCGCGCTGACGTTCGATGATGCGCGCGTCAAGGTCGTCGTCGGTGACGTCAACAGCGAGCCCACCTACCGGGCGATCCGTGCCCATGCACCCACGTTCGACGTCTTCATCGACGACGGATCGCACACCTCGCGCGACATCGTCCTCACCTTCTGCAACTATTTCCGCCACGTGAACGCCGGAGGCACCTACGTGGTCGAGGATCTGCACTGCTCCTACCTGGCGCGCTGGGGCGGGGGCATCGACCGCGGCGACACGTCGATGGAGTTCCTGAAGCTGCTCGCGGACTTCGTGAACCAGCCTTACTGGCAGCGCGAACGCGCGCCGCTCGCGCTGCTCGCCCCGTTCTTCCCGAGCGGCGCCCGCCCCGACCCGACGGCCTTCCGCGACATCGTCTCGGTCACGTTCTACGACTCGATGTGCGTGGTCGAGAAGCGCGCGCACGGAGCGGTCGCCGGGCTGGGCGAGCGCGTGGTCGTCGGCACGGACGCGTCGGTGTCGACCGATCCGCTGGCGCGCCGGAGCACGCGACAGTCGTGACGGTTCCGGGCGCGCCACCCGCGCCCCGCCATGCGAAGTACAACGGGGAGTGCGGCGCTCCTGCACCGTCGTGACGGCGGGCTACGGCGTTCCCGATAGAATTCGACATCGGCGGCGCCGAGTGACCGCGATGGGCGCGAGGGCTTTCGCGCCGCTGCTACTCATCGGGAGCGATCCATGTTCGGTCCGATCAGCGTGCCGTTCGGCGCGAAGATGCTGTTCAACACCGTCAAGCTCAAGGCCGGCGTGTCGATGGACGACGTCGAGCTCGCGCTGGGCGACATGTGCAACGTGGTCAAGGACACCTACGGCGGCGACAAGGGCGGCTTCATCGCCGGCCAGGTGTTCCGCTTCTCCGGCTTCGTGTCCGACGAAGGCTCGCTCGGCGCCACGCGCAGCGCGGGCCACGACCACGATCTCGTGATCGTCACGTACTGGCGTTCGTTCGAGGAGCACGAGCGATCGCACGCGGACGCGACGTTCAAGGCGAAGTTCTCGGTGCTCGCGACGATGTGCACCGACACGCGCGAACTCGGCTACGAGATGCTCTGGCAGGGCGTGCCGGAGGAGGTGGCCGTCTCCGACGTGCGTCGAGACCCGGTGGCGGCGCGGATCGTCGCGCGCGGCCATCCCGCGCCGTCACGTGACGACGCGGTGCGCCCCCAGCCGCGCTCGAGCATCGGGCACTCGTCGCAGGTGATGGTGCGCAGATGGCACGACCGGATCTCGCATCCGACCCTGCGGCCCAGAAGGATCAGGCAGACGCGTGCCAGCCGCTGCGTGTCCCGCCCCTTGACGAGGACGACGTCGCCCGGCTCGAGCAGCGCGGCCAGCCTTGCCGCCACGGCGCCAGGCGTGTCGCCGGCCGCAACGATGCGCGCAGCATCCATCCCGCCGGCACGCGCCCCGGGCCGGTAGTCCTTGATCATGGTGCCGACGACGAGGAAGTGCGCGGCAACGCGTCCGACGCGCTCCCCGATGCGCCGGTAGGTCGCGTGCTGGGGATTGGGCGGCTCGGAGATTTCGCCGAGCAGCACGATCCGCCGGCGCGCCGGGATCGCCTCGAGGACGTCGATCGCGGCGTCGATGGTCTCGACCGGCGACTTGTAGCCGAGGAGCCGGATCGTGACGTCGCGCTCGTTCCCGAACGCAAGCAACCGAAAGCGCGTACCCAGGGGCCAGTCGATTCGCGCGTCCACCGCACGCACATCGCATGCGGCGCCGAATCCGAACGTGACGATGCGCGCGCGCGTCTCGCCCTTCATCCACATCACGTTCGGGTCGTCGCCGTTCAGCACGGCCGTCCCGTCCGGCGGCAGCGCCCGGACCATCCACGCCTTCTCGTCGCGCGTGACGTCGAGCGTCCCGAGGCTCCGGTGGTGCTCGCTGCCGATCGACGTCACGACGGTGACGTCGGGCTGGACGACGCGCGAGTAGGGGCGCATCTGTCCCTTGTCCGCGATGCCCACCTCGACCACCGCGTGGCGCTGGCCACGGGCGATGCGAAGCATCGCGCGGCTGACCGAGCCCCACGCGTTGTAGAGCAGAGTGTCCGCGGGAGGGACGTCGATGGCGGCGGCGACCGCTCGAACCGTCGTCGACTTGCCCGACGACCCGACGATCGCGACGACGCGCGTCCGGCGAACGAGCGTGCGCCGGTAGACGCGCGCCAGCCGCGACGAGACGGGCCACAGGCGGTAATTGACGCCCTCGATCAGCTGAGCGCGACCAACGGGCGTGGCGAAGAGCGATGGAACGTCACGCCATCGGTAGCGGATCACGGCGTACCGGTCGAGTCGCCCGCGCCGGAACATCCGGTCCCAGAGCTGGACGCCCAGCACGGCGGACAGCGCGTGCTCGAGGTCCTCGCCGCCCGCCCGATGGAGTCGCAGTGCCGCCGCGACCTTGGACGGGTCGAAGTAGCCCGCTTCGCGCAGCCGGACGTCCGACAGCTCGTCGCGCGCGAACGGCGGGAGGTCGCGCCCGCCCCATGGATCGTACGGGGCCCGCATCGGCGACTTCCTTCGCCACGCGATCTCGCGCGGGAGCACGCGTTCCATCGCACGACGAAGCACGTACTTCTCGCGCAGTCGCCGCATCTTGACGCGCGGCGGGATGCTCGCGCAGAACGCAGCCAGCTCGTGGTCGAGGAACGGGACCCGGGCCTCGACCGAATGCGCCATCGTCGCCGCATCGAGGGTCAGCACCACGCCGTCACCGAGGCGATGCCTGATGTCGAAGTACTGCATTCGTGCGAACGGATGCCATGCGTCGAAGCCGGGGGGCGGCGGGGCCGCATCCGGCGACGGGGCATCCCGGTTGAGCGCGTCGAGGACCTCTGCCGAGAACAGGCGCGTCGCCGCCGATTGGGTCGCGAGGTGCGAGATGCTTCTCGAGTACCGCTCGAAATCCATCTCGCGAGGGCCGGCGATCGTGCCGGCGGCGCCGGGCCAGCGCCTGCGGACCGGGGACAGGCGGGCGATCCACTGCCGCGCGGCGCGCGGGAGCATGAACAGCGGCTCGAGGAACGGAAGCGTCGGGTACCACGAGTATCCGCCCAGCAGCTCGTCGGCCCCTTCGCCGCACATCACGACCTTCACGTGTTCGGCGCTGGCACGCGCGACACGCAGCTGACCCGTGGAGATCGTGGCGAGCACCTGGCCTTCGGTGTGCCAGATGGCCGCGGGCAGCAGCTCGAAGTCCTCGGGCCCGCACAGGACGCGATGACCGTCGAGGCGGAACGCCGGGAAGTCGTCCAGCGCCCGCTTGCCGTGGAGCTCGTCGAACGCGGGGTCCTCGGTGCGCATCGTGAACGTCTTGACGGGATCGGCGACCGTGGCCGCCATGAGCGCCGCGACCGAGCTCGAGTCGATCCCTCCGGAGAGCCACGCGCCGACCGGAACGTCGCTGCGCAGGTGGAGACGGACGCTCTCGGCGAGCTTCTCGCGCAGGCCCTCCGCCCATTCGCGGTCCGGCCGTGTCTCGTAGGCGTCGCGCGCCGGGAAAGTCACATCCCAGTAGCGGCTCGTCGTCATGCGGCCGCAGGACCACGCCAGCATGCATCCGGGCGGCACCTTGGCGATACCGCGGACGATCGTGCGCGGCGTCACCGTCCGGCCGTGGGTCAGGAGCTGCCGCATTCCCTGCAGGTCGGGCTCCGGCGTCACTGCGCCGGACGCGAGGATCGCTTTCTGCTCCGAGCCGAAGACAAGCGCCTCGTCGGTCGCCGCGTAGTACAGCGGCTTGATGCCGAAGCGGTCGCGCGCGAGCAGCAGGCGCCTGCGCGGCGCGTCCCACAGCGCGATCGCGAACATGCCGCGCAGGTGATCGACGAAACGGTCGCCGTGCTCCTCGTAGAGGTGAACGATGGTTTCGACGTCGGAGGCCGTGCGGAAGCGGTGGCCCGCGGCGGCAAGGCGTGTCCGCAACTCGACGTGGTTGTAGATCTCACCGTTGCACACGACGACGACCGTACCGTCCTCGTTGGCGATCGGCTGTTCGCCGGTGGCGAGGTCGATGATCGCGAGCCGCCGGAACGCGAGGCCGATGCCGGGCGCGACGTGGAAGCCGTCCCCGTCCGGACCACGATGACGCAGGATGTCGGCCATGCGTCGCAGCGTCGCGGGATCGGACGGGCGCGCCGGGTCGCGAAACGCCATGCCTGCGATGCCGCACATTCGGCGCGTCCTCGTCAGTCCGTCGCGGGCGCGAGGAGCGCGCGCGGGCCCGACTCGATCGCGGAGAAGGGCATGGCCACGCAGACACTTCGCGGCGCGCCGGCATTCGACGCCGCAGACGTCGTCCCGAGCACGATCATGCGACGAAGTCCCGGCGTGCCCAGGCGCGTCCAGGTGCGGCCCGGATCCGCGCAGCCGCGCTCGTCCGGCCCGGCGACCGCGAGCGCCGACAGGCTGCCGGCGTCGCGGAAGACGAGCGACGTGTGCGTCAGGAACTCCCTGGCCGCCGGTGTCATCCGATGCCAGTGCACGAGCGTGGTGGTGAGCACGTCGGGCCGGTCGTACAAGATTCCTCCCCATTTGCGCTTGTATCGCGTGATGCCGTCGTCGAGCGAAGGCCGGCTGCCCCTGAGGTCGATGTCGGCGCACCCGGCAGATCGCGCATGGTCGAGCATGTGCACGTAAAGGGCTGCGATCGCGCCCTCCTTCAACTGGCGGACCGGATCGCCGGCCGTGCCCAGCGCCACCGCGACCAGCGTCCCTTGCCGGTGCTCGAACAGGAGTCCCGCGCGGCGCTCGCCGTTGCGCGACACCCACAGGAGTCCGCCGCGGCGGAACGCCCGGCGCAGGCGTCGGGCGGACTGGACGTGCCTTCGGCGCCGTGCCGGCTGCGCACGTACGGGACGTACATCTCCCGGTAGTACGCTGCGAAGTCCGAGGCGCGGTGCGACACCTCGGCGCTCCATCGGCCGCGGCGAACCCGCCGCAGGTCGTCAGACAGGCTGTGGCTGTGAGGGCACGTACCATCGGGAGGGAACGGCGCGACGAATCGCATGCCGATCCAATCCGGGACCGGCAGGTAGTCGTCGTCGAATCCGAGCGGCCCTGCCGAGAGGCGTGCGACGTGCGCGACCGTGAGATCCGCCGATCCTTTCATCTGCCGCAGCGTCCTCGCCAGTCTCCATGCGGGAACGTGGCCGAGCGGCTCGCGCTCCGGGGGGGCGGCGAAGAAGCGATCGATCAGCCACCCGACACGCTTCAACCGGCCCGCGACCAGCATCGTCGCCGGACGGCGCTCGTGCGCGGTCACCCCCCGCAACAGCGTGACCGCGACGACGGCATCGGCCAGGGGCGCGAGCCACGACTTCCAGCGGGGGGCACGATCCGGCGCCGCGGGCTGCGACGAAGGGATTCACGCGCCCCGCCAGTCGCGCCTGAAGTGCCAGCGCCAGGGACCGATCCGGATGCGTCCGACCATCGCGACCGCGCGGAACCCGCTCTTCGCGTGGACGCGCAGCGCTGACGGGTTCTCGGGAACCGTGGCGCGCACCGCGCGCCGGAAGCCCAGCGCCCGGAAGTGGTGCAACTGGTGGAGGCACAGCGCGTGCGCGAGCGCCTGGCCGCGATAGCGGGCATCCGTCCAGGCATCGACCAGATACACGTCGCCGTCGACCCGATCGGCATCGTGCGTTCGAGGTAGCTGGACCAGTAGGGCGGGTCGGCGCGCCAGCAGGCGGACACGATGCGTCCCTCGTGCCTCAGCACGTGGCAGGTCCATCCGGAGGCGAGGATCGGCGACCTGTGCCGGGTCGGCGTCGGGACGCAGCACGAGGTAGTCGTCGATCTCGTGCGCGCAGAGCGCTGCGAACTCGACCGGCAATGCGGGCGCGGGGTCGGCGATCGGGTCGTCGAGCAGGCGCTCGAGCAGCAGCGCGCGCCGGAATCCGACTTCGCTCGCGAGCTTGTATGCGAACGCGCCAACGCCCTCGCGGCGAAGCGACGCGGACGCGCGCTGCAGCGCATTGCCCGACGGGTAGAGCGACGTCATCGCGGCCCCGGCATCATGGTTTGCGGGCGAGCACGCCGACGTAGTGGCCGGTGAGGAAGCGCGTCGGCAGCGTCGCGAGCGACTCCCAGCGCGCGAGCCGTCGCAGGAACCGGTCGCGCGCCGCGGGCGCCTCGAGACGCTCGAGCGTCCGCGCGCGGCGCACGGCGATCGCGCGCGGGCAATGGAGCAGCGCGGCGACGTCGACGACCTCGAAGCCGGTCTCGGCCAGCGTGCGCCGGAGGCCCGCCGGTCCCAGCGTCGCGCCGACGGGATAGGCGACGAGTCCCATCCGGCGCAGCCACGAAAACGGAAGCGCGTTGCGCAGCGCGACTGCAGGATGGCGCAGGTTGTCGAGCGTGAGCACGAGCCGGCCTCCGGGTCGCAGCAGGCGATGGAGCCCGGCGAGCGCGTCGCGGATCTCCGCTCGCGTGTCGAAGTGGTCGAGCGTCGAGTTCGACACGACGACGTCGAACGACGCGTCCGCGAACGGGAGTTGCCGGACGTCGGCCGCGACGACGTCGAGGCCCGGGTGGCGGGCCTTCGCCGCGGCGAGCACGGAAGGCGCGACGTCGATCGCGACGACCCGGCGCGCACGGCGCTCGAGCAGCGGATGGAGCCCAGCGCCCATCGCCTCGTCGAACAGGTCGGTCTTGAGGATCCGTTCGCACGAATCCTCGCCCAGCCAGCGCTCGACCAGCGCGCCATTGACCGCATCGCTGTGCGCGCGCCACAGGCGACCGTCGTGCGCAGCGACGAGCGGTCTTACCGCGGATTCCCAGCGGCCGCGCGTCGGCGCAAGCGGGGGGGCGGGAGGCAGGGAGGGCAAGGAGGCTTCCGGGTCAGGGGCGCTTGGCCGCCGCAGCGTGCCGCCTTGCCGCGACCATACCGCAAGTTGGCGGCCGGGTGCGCGCGATGCCTGCGCGAAACGGGGATTTGCGGAGGAGCGCGGGTTCGCCTATCGTTCGCCGTTGCGCAGTTGCCAGGACAGGGAGCGGCCGGAACCATGGGACACTGGATCGACCTGATCGCCGCCGATGGCGCCACGATCTCGGCATGGCGCGCGGAGCCGAAGGGCGCGCCGCGCGGCGCGCTGGTCGTGGTGCAGGAGATCTTCGGCGTGAACAGCCACATCCGCAGCGTCTGTGACGGCTATGCCGCGGACGGGTACCTCGCGCTTGCGCCGGCGCTTTTCGACCGCATCCAGCCGCGCGTCGACCTGGGCTACACGCCCGAAGACATCGAACGCGGGCGGGCGCTGAAGGCGAAGGCATCGCTCGATCACGCGCTCGCCGACGTCGAGGCGGCGCGGGCGGCGGCGTCGTCGGCGGGCAAGGTCGGCATCGTCGGCTACTGCTGGGGCGGCTACGTCGCGTGGATGAGCGCGTCGCGCCTTCCCGGTTTCGCGTGCGCGGCGCCGTACTATGGCGGCGGCATGCTGGAGGCGTCCGGCGAGCGGCCCCGCTGTCCGGTCCTCGCGCATTTCGGCGAGCAGGATTCGATGATTCCGGTCGAGGGCGTCCGCAAGTTCGCCGCCGCGCATCCGGAGTCGCAGGTGCTGATCTATCCCGCCAACCACGGCTTCAACTGCGACCAGCGCGGATCGTTCGACGCGTCCTCCGCGAAGCTCGCGCGCGAGCGCACGCTCGCGTTCCTCCGCCAGCACGTCGGCTGACCCCGCGACCCCGCGACCCCGCGACCGAAGGGCCGTCCCGAGGTCGCGGTGGCCCCTGGGGAAGCGCGCTTGCGCGCTTCGGGGCCCCCGCGCCCGGGCGCCCCCGCCCCCGAAGCGCGCCCCGCGGGGACTCAATTAGCCTTGAAGCGGACGCGCATCACCTTGCGGTCGTACTCGGCCTCGGTCGCGAGCGTGATCTCGGCGCCGTCGGGGGCGTAGACGCGTCCTCCGCTCTTCCGGCACAGGTCGCGCTCGTACTGGCAGGGGCCCATCTCGGGATGGCGCCTGCACATCGCGCCGGCCTTCTCGTCGAACGCGATCGCGGTGACCTTGCGCTGGACGCCGGTCCCGCTCGAGCATACGTAGACCGCGCCGGCGGGAAACGACGACGGATCGAGCCTCTCGGACGGCGCGACGGCGGACGTCGACGCTCCCGCGGGGGGCGCGACGGCGACGCGGGCCACCGGCGCGGTCGCAACCTCGCCGGACGGCGTGATCGGGATCGGAGAGGTGCCGCAGGCGGCGACGACGGCGCAGGCCGCCGCCAGCGCCGCCGCGCGCACCGTGCCCCTCATCGCTTCCGGCCCCCGAGCAGGGAGCCCAGCACGCCGCGCGTGATCTCGCGCGCGATCGACGAGCCGACCGAGCGCGCGGCGCTCTTGGCAAGCGCGTCGACCATGCCTTCGCGCTTGCCTCCGCGCGGACCCGTCGAGCCGAACAGGATGTCGGACAGCCCGCCCATCAGGCCGCCTCCGGACGGGGCGGTCCCCTGGCCGGCGGCAGGGGCCTGCCCGGCGTCCTGCGGAACCGCCGTCCCGCCGCCTGCACGCGCCTTCAGCATCTCGAACGCCGACTCGCGATCGACGGTCTTCTCGTACTGGCCCGCGACGACCGAGTCCGAGACGAGCTTGCGGCGCTCCTCGGGCGAGATCGGCCCGATACGGGATCCCGGCGCGAACATCCACACGCGTTCGGTGATCCCGGGCGAGCCCTTCGCGTCGAGGAACGACACGAGCGCCTCGCCGGTGCCCAGCTCGAGGATCGCCTTGCCGACGTCGAGCTTCGGGTTCGGCCTCATCGTGTCGGCGACCGACTTCACCGCCTTCTGGTCGCGCGGCGTGAACGCCCGCAGCGCGTGCTGGACGCGGTTGCCGAGCTGGCCAAGCACCTTGTCGGGGATGTCGAGCGGATTCTGCGTCACGAAGTACACGCCGACGCCCTTCGAGCGGATGAGACGCACCACCTGCTCGATCCGCTCGAGCAGCGCGGGCGGCGCCTCGGAGAACAGGAGGTGCGCCTCGTCGAAGAAGAACACGAGCTTGGGCTTGTCGCGGTCGCCGACCTCGGGCAGGTTCTCGTAGAGTTCGGCCAACAGCCACAGCAGGAACGTCGAGTAGAGCCGCGGGGCGGTCATCAGCTTGTCGGCGGCGAGGATGTTGACGATCCCGCGTCCATCGACGGTCTGGATCAGGTCGTCGACGTTCAGCATCGGCTCGCCGAAGAACCGGTCGCCGCCCTGCTCCTCGATCTGCAGCAGGCCGCGCTGGATCGCCCCGACCGACGCCGGCGAGACGTTGCCGTACTGCGTCTTGTACTGCGCGGCGTTGTCCCCCACGTGCTGCAGCATCGCCCGCAGGTCCTTGAGGTCGAGCAGCAGCAGCTTGTTGTCGTCGGCGATCTTGAAGGTGAGCGCGAGCACGCCCTCCTGCGTCTCGTTCAGGTTGAGGAGGCGGGCGAAGAGCAGCGGCCCCATGTCCGAGACCGTCGCGCGCACCGGGTGGCCCTGCTCGCCCCAGACGTCCCAGAGCGTGACCGGGCACCCGCCCCAGGCGGGTTCCGGCAGCTTCAGCTTGTCGAGCCGCTCCTTGAGCTTCGGGGACATCGATCCGGGGTAGGCGATGCCGGTCAGGTCGCCCTTGACGTCGGCCATGAACACCGGGACGCCGATGCGCGAGAACTGCTCGGCGAGCACCTGCAGCGAGATCGTCTTGCCGGTGCCGGTGGCGCCGGTGATGAGCCCGTGCCGGTTCGCCATCGAAGGCAGGAGGGCGAGCTCCAGGTCGCCGTGTCGGGCGACGATAAGCGGGTCGGCCATGGAATCCTCGGTTGGGGGGGCCGGGGAAGTTTAGCAACCCGGGCGGGAACCGGCAGCGCCCGCGCGCCCGTGGCCTCCCGGCGCCTGCCCGGGGACTTGGCGGGCAGGGGCGGGGAGCCCTCCCATCCGGGGCGATTCTGGGGTATAATTTCTTGATTCGCAGGTGATAAGCAACGAGAAATGGGCTGGGCGCAGCCCATTTTTTTTTGGCGAACACGATGACGACGACCCTGGGCGAGCTGCTCGCGCGAACCGTGCCCCCGCTGGGGTACGAGCTGGTCGATTGGGAGTCCTCTCCCAAGGGCCGGATGGTGCGCGTGTTCATCGACAAGCCGGGCGGGGTCGACGTCGAGGATTGCGCGCGGGTCTCGCAGCACCTGACGCGGCTGTTCACGGTCGAGAACGTCGACTACGAGCGGCTCGAGGTGAGCTCGCCGGGCCTCGACCGGCCGCTGAAGGCGGCGGCCGACTACGAGCGCTTCCGGGGGCTGGAGGCGACGCTCGTGCTGCGCGAGAAGCTGAACGACACGCGGAAGGTGCGCGGCATGCTTGGCGGGATCGACGGCGCGGACGCGCTGGTCGAGACGCCGGGCGGGACGGTGCGCGTCCCGCTGGACAACATCGAGCGCGCGCGCCTCGTGCCGAAGATCGAATGGAGAAAAGACCGATGAACAGCGGGAAGGAAGTGCTGCTGCTGGTGGACGCGCTCTCTCGGGAGAAAAACGTTCCCAAGGAGACCGTGTTCGCCGCGCTCGAGATGGCGCTCGCGTCGGCGACCAAGAAGCGCTTCGCCGACGACGTGGACGTCCGCGTCGCGATCGACCGCGAGACCGGCGACTACGACGCGTTCCGCCGCTGGACCGTCGTGCCCGACGAGGAGCACGAGGAGCCGTCGCGCCAGATCGCGATCACCGACGCGCCCGAGCGCGGCGAGAACCTCCAGCTGGGGGACGTCGTCGAGGAGCCGCTGGAACCCGCCACGTTCGGCCGCATCGGCGCGCAGGCCGCGAAGCAGGTGATCCTGCAGAAGATCCGCGACGCGGAGCGCGAGCAGATCCTGAACGACTTCCTCGCCCGCGAGGACAACCTGCTCACCGGCACGGTCAAGCGCATCGAGCGCGGCAACGCGATCGTCGAGTCGGGCCGCATCGAGGGCATGATCCCGCGCGACCAGCTGATCCAGAAGGAGATGCTGCGGGTGGGCGACCGCGTCCGCGCGTACGTGATGAAGATCGACCGCACGGCGAAGGGCCCGCAGCTCGTCCTGTCGCGCGTCGCGCCCGAGTTCCTCGCGCGCCTGTTCGAGCTGGAGGTGCCCGAGATCGAGGAGGGCCTCATCGAGATCAAGGCGGCGGCCCGCGACCCCGGCATCCGCGCGAAGATCGCGGTCAAGTCGAACGACCCGCGCCTCGACCCGCAGGGGACCTGCATCGGCATGCGCGGCTCGCGCGTGACGGCAGTGACCAACGAGCTCGCCGGCGAACGCGTCGACATCGTGCTGTGGTCCGACGACCCCGCCAAGCTCGTCGTGAACGCGCTCGCGCCCGCCGAGGTGCAGAGCATCGTCGTCGACGAGGAGAAGCACTCGATGGACGTCGTGGTCGACGAGGAGAACCTCGCGATCGCGATCGGGCGGAGCGGCCAGAACGTGCGGCTCGCCTCCGAGCTCACCGGGTGGCACCTCAACCTGATGAGCGTCGAGGAATCGCACAGCAAGCGCGAGGAGGAGACGGTGCGCGTCCGCGCGCAGTTCATGGAGAAGCTCGACGTCGACGAGGAGGTCGCGGACATCCTGGTCGCCGAAGGCTTCACGTCGCTGGAGGAAGTGGCGTACGTGCCGCTCACCGAGATGCTCGAGATCGAGGCGTTCGACGAGGACACCGTCAACGAGCTCCGCAGCCGCGCGCGCAACGCGCTGCTGACCGAGGAGATCGTTCGCGAGGAGAGCGTCGAGAACGTCGAGGAGGCGCTGCTCGGGCTCGAGGGCATGGACACCGAGATCGCCTCGAAGCTCGCCGCGGCGGGGATCACGACGCGCGACGGTCTCGCCGATCTCGCCGGAGACGAGCTGGTCGAGCTCACCGGCATCGACGAGGCGCGCGCGCAGGCGCTGATCATGAAGGCGCGCGCGCACTGGTTCGACACCCCTGCCGACGCGGCGACCGCCGTGACCGCGCACTAGGGCGGCCGCGACAACCACGGAGGCCCGCTTATGGCCCAGACCACGATCGAACAATTCGCCACCGAGCTCAAGATGCAGGCCGGCGCGCTGCTGGAGCAGCTCGCGGCCGCGGGGGTCGGCACGAAGAAGGCCGGCGACAATCTGACCGAGCAGGACAAGACGCGCCTGCTCGACTACCTGCGCAAGCAGCATGGTGCGGCCGCGGATCCGAAGAAGCGCATCACGCTGACGCGCAAGCAGACCTCCGAGATCAAGGCGCCCGACGCCTCGGGCAAGGCGCGGACGATCCAGGTCGAAGTGCGCAAGAAGCGCGTGCTCGTCCGCCGCGAGGAGGGCGAGGCCGCTCCCGCGCACGAAGAGGCGGGAGCGCCCCCGGTCGAAGCCGCGCCGGTGGTCGAGGCGCCGGTTGTCGAAGTGCCCGTGGTCGAGGCGCCGGTGGTCGAGACGCCGGTCGAGCCGCCCGTCGTCGAGGCCCCCGCTCCCGAGCCCGCCCCCGTGGCGAGCGCGGAGCCGACGCCCGCGACCGCCGCGCCGGCGGCGCCGCGGTCGCACCTGTCGGCAGCCGAGATCGCCTCGCGCGAAGCCGAAACGAGGAAACAGCGGGAACTCTTCGCGCGGCAGGAGGAGGACATCCGTCGCAAGCAGGAAGACGCCGAGCGCCGCAGGCTGAAGGCGGAGGAGACCGCGAAGGCGGCCGCCGAAGCCGCCGCCAAGGCGGCCGAGGCCGAGGCCAAGGCGAAGGCCGCGCCGGCCGGCAAGACGGAAGGCACGCTGCATCGCCCCGCGGCGAAGCCCGGCGAGCGCCGCGACAAGCCGCTGAAGAAGTCGGGCGGACCGGTGTTCTCGGAAGAGGCTGCGCGCAAGCGCGCGCTCAAGCTGCGAGGCGACACGGGCGCCGCGACCTCGGCGACCGGTTGGCGACAGCCGAAGGTCGGCGCGCGTCATCGCGACGAGGAAGGCGGCGAGGGCGCGACGGCGTCGGGTCCGGTCGTCCGCGAGATCCTGGTTCCCGAGACGATCACCGTCGCCGAGCTCGCGCACAAGATGTCGGTCAAGGCGGCCGAGCTCATCAAGGTGCTGATGAAGATGGGCACGATGGTGACGATCAACCAGGTGCTCGACCAGGAGACCGCGATCATCGTGGCCGCCGAGATGGGGCACAAGGCGTCCGCCGCGAAGCTCGACGATCCCGACGCGCTGCTCGCCGAGGTGCACCAAGGCGAGGCGGTCGAGTCGCTGCCCCGGCCGCCGGTCGTCACGGTGATGGGGCACGTCGACCACGGCAAGACGTCGCTGCTCGACATGATCCGGCGCGCGCGCGTCGCGAGCGGCGAGGCGGGAGGCATCACGCAGCACATCGGCGCGTACCACGTCGAGACGTCGAAGGGCGTGATCACGTTCCTCGACACGCCGGGACACGAGGCCTTCACCGCGATGCGGGCGCGCGGCGCGAAGGTGACCGACATCGTCGTGCTCGTCGTCGCGGCGGACGACGGCGTGATGCCGCAGACGAAGGAGGCGATCGCGCACGCGAAGGCGGGCAACGTGCCGCTCGTCGTCGCGATCAACAAGATCGACAAGGGCGACGCGAACCCCGAGCGCGTCAAGCAGGAGCTCGTCGCCGAGAGCGTCGTGCCGGAGGAATTCGGCGGCGACGTGCAGTTCATTCCGGTGTCGGCGAAGACCGGCCAGGGCATCGACACGCTGCTCGACGCGATCCTGCTGCAGGCGGAGGTGCTGGAGCTCAAGGCGCCCAGGGATGCGCCGGCGCGGGGCATCGTCATCGAGTCGCGCCTCGACAAGGGCCGCGGCCCCGTGGCGACCGTGCTCGTGCATTCGGGCACGCTCAAGCGCGGCGACGTGGTGCTGGCCGGCGCGGTGTTCGGCCGCGTGCGCGCGATGACCGACGAGAACGGCAAGGCGATCCAGCAGGCCGGCCCGGCGATCCCCGTCGAGATCCAGGGGCTCTCCGACGTTCCGCTCGCGGGCGAGGACGTCATCGCGCTCGGCGACGAGCGCAAGGCCCGCGAGATCGCGCTGTTCCGCCAGGGCAAGTTCCGCGACGTCAAGCTGGCGAAGCAGCAGGCCGCGAAGCTCGAGAACATGTTCGACCAGATGGGCGAAGGCGCCGCGAAGACGCTGCCGATGATCATCAAGGCCGACGTGCAGGGCAGCTACGAGGGCCTGTCGCAGGCGCTGACCAAGCTGTCGACCGACGAGGTGAAGGTCAACATCGTGCACGCCGCCGTCGGCGGCATCACCGAGTCGGACGTCAACCTCGCGCTCGCGTCGAAGGCGGTGATCATCGGCTTCAACGTTCGCGCGGACGCGCAGGCGCGCAAGCTCGCCGAGGGGTCGGGCGTCCAGATCCGCTACTACGACGTCATCTACGACGCGGTCGACGAAGTGAAGGCGGCGCTGTCGGGCCTGCTCACGCCGGAACAGAAGGAGAGCCGGCTCGGCCTCGTCGAGGTGCGGGAGGTGTTCCGCATCTCGAAGATCGGGACGGTGGCGGGCTGCATGGTCGTCGAGGGCCTGGTGCGGCGCGGATCGAAGATCCGCGTGCTGCGCGACAACGTCGTGGTCCACGACGGGGAGCTCGACTCGCTCAAGCGCTTCAAGGACGACGCGCGCGAGGTGAAGGCCGGGTTCGAGTGCGGCCTGTCGCTGCGCGGCTTCCACGACATCCAGAAGGGCGACCAGCTCGAGGCGTACGAGATCGTCGAGATCACGCGCACGCTCTGACGGCGAGAGCCCCCGCCGGCCCCTCTCCCCGCGCATGCGGTGCGTGAGGGCAGGGCCGCGCGGCGCACTCGTCGACCCTTCAGCGTCGAACCACCATGCCCAAACGCCATTCGCCGCGTACGGCCCGCATCGGGGACGAGATCCAGCGCGAGCTGATGACGCTCCTCCGCGAGGAGGTGAAGGATCCTCGCGTCGGCCGCGTCACGGTCACGCACGTCGAAGTGACGCCCGACCTGTCGCACGCGAAGGTCCTGGTGACCGACCTCGCGGGCCGCGAGCACGCGGCCGAGACCGTCGCCGCGCTCGGCCGCGCGGCCGGGTTCCTGCGCAGCGAGCTCGCCCACCGGTTGTCGACCTATTCGGTCCCGCAGCTCACGTTCGTCTACGACGACTCGATCGAATCGGGCCTCGCGTTGTCGCGACTGATCGACCAGGCCGTGGCCGAGGACCGCAAGCGCGATTCGTGAGCGAGCGCGTTCCCCGGCGGCGCGTCGACGGCGTGCTGCTGCTCGACAAGCCGGCCGGTCTCTCGTCGAACGCGGCGCTGCAGCGCGCGAAGCGGCTCTTCGCCGCCGAGAAGGCGGGCCACACCGGCACGCTCGATCCGCTGGCCACGGGGCTCCTGCCGATCGCGTTCGGCGAGGCGACCAAGTTCGCGCAGTCGCTGCTCGACGCGCCGAAGGCCTACGAGGCGGTCGTGCGCTTCGGCGCCGAGACCGAGACCGGCGACGCCGAAGGCGCGATCGTGCGCACGATGCCGGTGCCGGCGGACCGCGCCGTCGTCGCCGCCGCGCTGCCGCGTTTCCTCGGGCGCCAGCGCCAGACGCCGCCGCGTCACGCGGCGCTCAAGCACCGCGGGCGCGCGTACTACGACTGGGCCCGCGCGGGCGTCGAGATCCCGCGCCCGCCGCGCGAGGTCGAGATCCGCGCGCTCGACGTCCTCGACTGGCGCGCGCCCGACCTGGTCCTCGCGGTCGCGTGCAGCAAGGGCACCTACATCCGGGTGCTCGCCGAGGACCTGGGCGTCGCAGCCGGGTCATGCGCCCACCTGGCCGCGTTGCGCCGGACGACGACCGGCGGCTTCAGGCTCGCCGACGCGGTGACGCTGGAGCGCCTCGAGGCGATGACGGGCGCCGAGCGCGCGGCCTGCCTCCTTCCGGTCGACGCGCTGGTCCAGGGCATGCCCAGGATCGACCTTCCCGAGAGCGAGGCGGTGCGTTTCCGGCACGGCGTCGCGGTGCCCGCGCCCGGTTCGGCACCCGGTCGCGCGGTCGTGTACGCGTCGGGGTCGCTGCTCGGTCTGGCGGACGTGGACGAGGGCCTGGCGCGGCCGGCGCGCCTCGTCGTGCCGCCCGCGCCGGGCGAGCCGGTGAGTTCTTGAAATTCAAGCGCTTTTCCTGCTAGAATCGCGCTCTTTGCCGAAGACAAAGTACGCCAGTCGTGCCCCGGGCGAGTCGGGGCCAGCAAGCCGGGGCCGAGCAGGGCCCCTCAGCCAGGATCCGACATCATGTCCGTCACCACCGCCGACAAGGCGAAGGTCATCGCCGAGAACCAGCGCGCCAAGGGCGACACCGGTTCGCCCGAAGTGCAGATCGCGCTGCTCACCGCGCGCATCAACGGCCTGAACGACCACTTCAAGGAAAACCTCAAGGATCACCATTCGCGCCGCGGCTTGCTGCGGATGGTGTCCCGCCGGCGCAAGCTCCTCGACTACCTGAAGCGCTGCAACGCCGACAGCTACAAGTCGCTCATCGAGAAGCTCGGCCTGCGCAAGTGAGCGCGGAGTTCCTCCTTCCGGGTCGCATCGCCAGGGCGCCGGCCGACCGGCGCGCCGGGGCCGCGACCTAGCTTCCAATCCCGATGGCCGCGCCTGAAGTGCGCGGCCATCGTCGTTTCGGGACACAGCCCATGTTCAAGCACGTCAAGAAATCCATCCAGTACGGCCGCCACACGCTCACGATCGAGACCGGCGAGATCGCGCGGCAGGCCACCGGCGCCGCGCTGGTGAGCCTCGACGACACGGTCGTCCTCGTCACCGCGGTGGCCGCGAAGTCCGCGAAGCCCGGCCAGGACTTCTTCCCGCTGACCGTCGACTACCAGGAGAAGACCTACGCCGCGGGCAAGATCCCCGGCGGCTTCTTCCGCCGCGAGGGCCGTCCGTCCGAGAAGGAGACGCTGACCTGCCGGCTGATCGACCGGCCGATCCGCCCGCTCTTCCCGGACGGCTTCTACAACGACGTGCAGATCGTCGCGACCGTCGTGTCGGTCAATCCCGAGGTCGATCCCGACATCCCGGCGATGATCGGCGCCTCGGCGGCGCTCGCGCTGTCGGGCATCCCGTTCAACGGGCCGATCGGCGCCGCGCGCGTGGGCTGGGAGAACGGCCAGTACGTGCTCAACCCGACCAAGACCGAGCTCGTCACCGGCGCGCTCGACCTCGTCGTCGCCGGCACCGAGGCCGCCGTGCTGATGGTCGAGTCGGAGGCGAAGGAACTGACCGAGGACGTCATGCTCGGCGCGGTCGTGTTCGGCCATCAGCAGCAGCAGGCGGTGATCGACCTGATCCACTCGCTGGTCGAGGAAGCCGGCAAGCCGGTCTGGGAGTTCGCGCCGCCCGCGAAGGACGAGGCACTGATCGCGAAGGTCGAGGCCGCGGTGGGCGACGACATCCGCGCCGCGTACCAGATGCGCAGCAAGCAGCAGCGCTCGCAGCGGCTGAAGGAGATCTCGAAGAAGCTCGACGCCGAGGTCCTGCCGGCCGACGCGTCGCCGGACGACCGCCGCCACGTCGGCAACGTCATGTTCGATCTCGAGGCGTCGACGGTGCGCCAGCAGATCCTGTCGGGCGAGCCGCGCATCGACGGGCGGGACACGCGCACCGTGCGCCCGATCGCGATCCGCACGGGCGTGCTGCCGCGTACGCACGGCTCCGTCCTGTTCACGCGCGGCGAGACGCAGGCGCTCGTCGTCGCGACGCTCGGCACGGCCCGCGACGAGCAGATCATCGACGCGCTGATGGGCGAGTACCGCGAGCGCTTCATGTTCCACTACAACATGCCGCCCTACGCGACCGGCGAGACCGGCCGGGTCGGCAGCCCGAAGCGGCGCGAGATCGGCCACGGACGGCTCGCCAAGCGCGCGCTGGTCGCGGTGCTGCCCACCGGCGAGGAGTTCGCCTATTCGATGCGCGTCGTCTCGGAGATCACCGAGAGCAACGGCAGCTCGTCGATGGCCTCGGTGTGCGGCGCGAGCCTCGGGCTCATGGACGCCGGCGTGCCGACCAAGGCGCACGTCGCCGGCATCGCGATGGGCCTCATCAAGGAAGGCAACCGCTTCGCGGTGCTGACCGACATCCTGGGCGACGAGGATCACCTCGGCGACATGGACTTCAAGGTGGCGGGCACCGACCGCGGCATCACCGCGCTGCAGATGGACATCAAGATCCAGGGCATCACCAAGGAGATCATGGCGGTCGCGCTGTCGCAGGCGCGCGAGGGCCGGATGCACATCCTGGGTCTGATGCAGCAGGCGCTGCCGCACGCGCGCACCGAGATCTCGCAGCACGCGCCGCGCATGATGACGTTCAAGATCAACCCGGAGAAGATCCGCGACGTGATCGGCAAGGGCGGCGCCGTGATCCGCGCGCTCACCGAGGAAACCGGCTGCACGATCGACATCAAGGACGACGGCAACGTCACCATCGCTTCGGTCAACGCCGACGCGTGCAACGTCGCGCGCGCGCGGATCGAGCAGATCACGGCGGAGGTCGAGGTCGGCAGGATCTACGAGGGCCCCGTGCTGCGACTGCTCGACTTCGGCGCGATCGTCCAGCTGATCCCGGGCAAGGACGGCCTGCTGCACATCTCGCAGATCGCGAAGGAGCGCGTGAACCTGGTCTCGGACTACCTGAAGGAGGGCCAGGTGATCCGCGTCAAGGTGATCGAGGCCGACGACAAGGGCCGCGTGCGCCTGTCGATGAAGGCCGCGGCGGAAGAGGACGCGCAGAAGTCCTCGGCGACCACGCCGCCGGTGGGCATCGCCGAGTAGCCCCGGCTTTCGCCGAACGCGAAGGGCGTGCCGCGCGAGCGGCGCGCCCTTTTTCCATGGGGCGCGGGCGCCGGTCGTCAGCGCCCGGCCGGCCGCGAGGGATCGAGGATCGCCTCGCCGCTCACCGACACCGTCACGTCGGTGGATCCGGCCTCGAGCGGCACCGGGGCGGGGGCCGCGGCCATCTGGACCTCGGCGCGCGCCATCATCGGGTAGGGACGACCGCCGTCGCCGGACTGGATCGCGATGCGGCCCGGCCGCCAGCCGGAGGCGCCGAATCCCTGCGCCGCCGACTGCGCGCGCGCGCGCCACGCCGCGATCGCCTGCTGGGTGATCGCATCCTGCGTGCGGCGGCGCAGCTCGTCCGACAGCCCGAACGAGATGCCCGAGAGCAGGACGCCGTCCTCGGACTGGACGCGGGCGGCGGCCTCGCCGATCGCGGCGAAATCCCCGCCCTCGACCTTGATCGTCTGCACGACGCGCCAGCGCGTCGGCTTGCCCTTCTCGACGATCTGCTGCGTCGTGTAGCCGGACGTCGCCACCTGCGCGTCGGGCAGTGCGGCCTTCAGCTTCGCGAGCACGCGCGCGACGCGCGTGTTGACGTCGGCCGACGCCGTGACGGCGCTCGGATGGTCGGCCTCGGCGCGCAGCCACGCGTGGAGGCGGTCGTTCGGCACCGTGGCGGTCGCCGAGGCGCTGACGGTGACGACCGGAACCGGCGTGGGCGCGTTGTCCTGCGCCCGGGCCGCGCCGGAGGTCAGCGCTGCGGTGAGGGCGATCAGGGTGGCGAGGCGATGGATCATCATGGACTCCGGAGAGCGCGCTGCGGCAGCGCGAGAATGACGGCGCGGTTGGACCACGAGAACACGCGGGCGGCCGCTTCGCGCCACGGCAGCCAGGCGTGGGACAGGTGCTCGCGCGGCGCGAGCCTCACCGTCACCGGCGCGGGTACCGGGAGCGCGAAGACGTGCTCGCTGTTGTGCGTGGTGCCGGGAGCGTAGCGATGGCGCCACTTCGGGTAGATCTCGTAGACGTTGGTCATCTGCCAGTCGCGGACGCCGCCCAGCGCGTCGGCGTCGATCCCGGTCTCCTCCTCGAGCTCGCGCGCCGCGGTGCGATCGAGCGGCTCGTCGCCCTCCCGGCTGCCGGTGACCGACTGCCAGTACCCCGGAAAGTCGGCCCGCTCGAGCAGGAGCACGTCGAGGTCGCGCGTGTAAACGAGGACGAGCGTCGAAACGGGTTGCTTCACGGGGGTCAGCCCCCGACGAAGACCCAGAACGGAACGTGGCGTTCCTGCCAGAATTCCGCCGCCTCGCCGAGGATCTCCTCGAGCATGCGGGCGTCGGTCGGATGGTCCTTGCGGTAGGCGGGCGCGTGCGCGAGCAGGATCACGCGCCCCCGCTTGCCGAGCCAGTCGCGGTCCTCGAGCACGTCGGCCAGCGCGTCCCAGTTGTGACCGAAATGGTCGGGCAGCGCGAGCGCGCGGTCGAGCTCGGTGAACAGCGTCGCCTTGTCCTTCGCCTTGCCGAGATCGACGGGCGCGTACCGGAGCCCGGCGTGCGCGGCGGCGGCCTTGAGGGGCTCGCCCGAGCCCTTCCAGTCATGGACGCCGCACTCGTCGACCGCCGAGAGATCGGGCACCTTCATTCGAGGATCCGCCTGAACGACGAATAGTGGTCGTCGGTGTACCAGCACGCTTCCGGCGACGCCGGCTTGCCGCCGCACACGATCCGGCGCGCGCCGCGCGACCGCTCGCCCGGCGTGCGCACCGTGTACTCGCGATAATAGCCCCGCGGCTTCGCCGGCAGGAGCCGCTCGCGGTTGCCGAACGCGACGCCGTCGCGCTCGTAGGGGAACGGCGGCCCGGCCCGGATGTTGGCGAGCGTCGCGCGCGCCTCCTTCGGCAGCTCGGCGGCGGCGACCGACGCGGCATCCGGCGCCCGGCGGGCGCAGGCCGACGTCGCCGCGGCGACGAGCGTCGCGGCGACGAGCAGCACGGCAAGCCGGCCGGCGGTGCGATAGCGCATCGGGCCAGTGTAGCGCAACGCGCGGCCGCTCCGGCCGCGGCCCGGTCAGGGCTTGACCGCGTCGGTGGGCCGAACCTTGATGTGCAGGTCGCGAAGCTGCTGCTCGGTCGCGACCGACGGCGCGTCGACGAGCAGGTCCTGCCCGCGCTGCGTCTTCGGGAACGCGATCACCTCGCGGATCGATTCGGCGCCGCACATCAGCGTCGCCATGCGATCGAGCCCGAACGCGATGCCGCCGTGCGGCGGGGCGCCGTACGAGAGCGCGTCGAGCAGGAAGCCGAACTTGCGCCGCTGGTCCTCCGGGCTGATCGCCAGCGCCTCGAACACCTTCGCCTGCACCTCGGGGCGATGGATGCGCACCGAGCCGCCGCCGATCTCCCAGCCGTTCAGCACGACGTCGTAGGCCTTCGCGAGCGCGTTGCCCGGATCCTTCGCGAACCGGTCCTCGTGCCCGTCCTTCGGCGCGGTGAACGGATGGTGCCGCGCCGACCACGCCCCGGTCTCGTCGTCCTGCTCGAACATCGGGAAGTCGACGACCCACAGCGGCTTCCAGCGGCCCTGCGCGAGCCCGCGCTCGTGGCCGACCTTCGCGCGAAGCGCGCCGAGCGCATCGTTGACCACCTTCGCCTTGTCGGCGCCGAAGAACACCAGGTCGCCGTCCGCCGCGCCGGTGCGCGCGAGGATTTCCCGCAGCACGCCTTCGGGGAGGAACTTGACGATCGGCGACTGCAGGCCCTGGTCGTTCGGCTTGCTCGCGTCGTTGACCTTGATGTAGGCGAGGCCCTTCGCGCCGTAGATCGCGACGAACGTCGTGTAGTCGTCGATCTCCTTGCGCGTGAGGCTGCCGCCGCCGGGCACGCGCAGCGCGGCGACGCGGCCGTTGGTCATCTCGGCCGCGGCGCGGAACACCTTGAAGTCGACGCCCTTCATGAGGTCCGTGAGCTCGGTGAGCTTGAGCGGCACGCGCAGGTCCGGCTTGTCGGAGCCGTAGTCGCGCATCGCGTCGGCGAACGCCATCACCGGGAACGGGTCGGGGAGCTCCTCGCCGAGCGCGTCGCGGAACATCCTGCGGACGAGCCCCTCCATCATCGGCCGGATCTCGTCCTCGCCCAGGAACGAGGTCTCGATGTCGATCTGCGTGAATTCCGGCTGGCGGTCGGCGCGCAGGTCCTCGTCGCGGAAGCACTTGACGACCTGGTAGTAGCGGTCGAAGCCCGCCATCATCAGCATCTGCTTGAACAGCTGCGGCGACTGCGGCAGCGCGTAGAACTGGCCGTGGTGGATGCGCGACGGGACGAGGAACTCGCGCGCGCCCTCGGGCGTCGACTTGTAGAGGAACGGCGTCTCGATGTCGACGAAGCCCGAGCTCGTCCAGGTACCGCCGCGCGGACATCGCGGCGCGGTAGCGGGTCATCAGGTTCTTCTGCATCACCGGCCGGCGCAGGTCGAGCACGCGGTGCTCGAGGCGCACGGTCTCGGAGAGGTTCTCGTCGTCGAGCTGGAACGGCGGCGTGACCGACGCGTTCAGGATCTCGATCTCGTGCGCGAGCACCTCGATCCCGCCGGACTGGAGGTTCGGGTTGACCGTCCCGTCGGGACGCGCGCGGACGAGTCCGGTCACGCGCACGCAGAACTCGTTGCGCAGCTTCTCGGCCGTCGCGAACGTCGCGGCGCGGTCGGGGTCGCACACGACCTGGACGAGGCCCTCGCGGTCGCGGAGGTCGACGAAGATGACGCCGCCGTGGTCGCGGCGCCGGTGGACCCAGCCGGCGAGCGTCACGGTCCGGGCGAGAAAGCGGGTGTCGATGCGGCCGCAGTAGTCGGTGCGTTGCAAGGCGTGCTCCGGGAAACGATGCGTAGTCGGGGGAGGATGGCGGGTCGGACCGGCCGCGCGCGCCGGATCCCCCTGCGGGGTCGCGGCGCGAACGCCGGTCCGGTCAATTTCGGGACGCGACGGCCGTGTCGGTGCCGGCGGGCGAGGGGAGGGTGGCCGAGGGCGCCGAGCCGCGCGGCGCGGCCACACCCATCGAGATGATGTACTTGAGCGCCTCGTCGACCGACATGTCGAGCTCGCGCACGCGCGAGCGGGGCAGCATCAGGAAATACCCGCCGGTCGGGTTGGGCGTCGTGGGCACATAGACGCTGACGTGGTCGCCGGGCAGGTGCGGTGCGACCGAGCGGTCCGGCGCTCCGGTGAGGAACCCGATCGTCCAGCTTCCTTCGCGGGGGAACTCGACGAGCAGCGCCTTGCGGAACGCGTTGCCCTTGTCGGAGAGCAGCGTGTCGCTCACCTGCTTGACCGACGAGTAGATCGACTTGACGACCGGGATGCGCCCGAGCAGCGCCTCCCAGACGAGGATGAGGCGGGCCCCGAGGATGTTCGCCGCGACGACGCCGGTCGCGAGCAGGATCAGGAACGAGAGCACGACGCCCAGTCCCGGGAGGTGGAACCCGAGCAGGCGGTCGGGGTGCCAGGTCTCGGGCAGGAACCCCAGCGTCTGGTCGAGCGTCGTCACGAGGAAGTGCAGCACCCAGATCGTGATGCCGAGCGGGGCCCAGACGAGGAGCCCGGCGATCAGGTAGCGCTTCATCGCGGCGTGGCGATCGGGAAGGCTGGCGCGCGGCGCGTCAGTGGCAGGAGCAGCCGGATCCGCAGCCGGTGGACGGGGCGGGCGCGTCGCTCTTCGATTCGGTCTTCGATTCCGCCTTCGTCTCCGACGGTGCATCGGTCGCGGCCGCCGCGGTCGCCGCGGCAGGCTTGGCGCCGCCACGGAAATCGGTCTGGTACCAGCCGCTGCCCTTCAGCTGGAAGCCGGGGGCGGTGAGCTTCTTCTGGAGCGAGGCCTCGCCGCATGCCGGGCAGTCGGTGAGGACGGGTTCGCTGATTTTCTGCAGCGCGTCGAGCTCGTGGCCGCAGCGCCCGCAACGGTAGGCGTAGATCGGCATGCCAGTCTCCGGTCATCCTCGCGCGGTCCGTCGACGGGCGCGCGAAAAGCATTTGATTCGAAACGGGAAATTATAGCGGATTTCGCGTACGCCGTCGCGCCTGCGCGAGACGGCCCTCCGCCTCCGGGAACGTGGGGTTCGCACGCCGAACTTCAAAGTGCTTTATCCTCGGCCGGTCGACGGCGCCGTCCTTCGACGCGAAGCCCATGAACGATTACTGGATCTGGTGGATTGCCGCTGCCCTGCTGGTCGGGGCGGAGCTCCTGACCGGAACCTACTACCTGCTGGCGGTGGGGCTCGCGCTCGGGATCGGCGGCCTGGCCGCCTGGCTGGGCGCCACCGCGCCCGCGCAGTTCGCGGTCGCGGCGGTCGCCGGCGTGCTGGCGACGGTCGCCGCGCACCAGTGGCGCATGCGCCGGGCGCTGCCGCCGCCGCAGACGGGGCTCGACGTCGGGCAGCCGGTGCACGTCGAGAACTGGAACGCCGACGGCACCGCCCGCGTCGCCTACCGCGGCACGCAGTGGACGGCGGAGCTCGCCGCGCCCGACACGCCGCGCGCCAGGACGATGTACATCGTGGCGATGCGCGGGTCGATCCTCGTCGTTGCCGACCGCCGCGCGTGACGCGGCACCACCGGAGGGAGTCGCCGCCATGTTCGGGATAGGCTCGTCGCTGTTCACGCTCGCGCTGTTCGGGGTCGCGCTGATCGTCATCATCCGCGCGATCCGCGTCGTGCCCCAGCAGCACGCGTGGATCGTCGAGCGGCTGGGCCGGTTCTACGCGGTGCTCGAGCCGGGGCTCAACTTCGTGATCCCGTTCGTCGACCGCGTCGCGTACCGGCACGACCTGCGCGAGATCCCGCTCGACGTGCCCTCGCAGGTCTGCATCACCCGGGACAACACGCAGCTGCAGGTCGACGGCATCCTCTACTTCCAGGTCACCGACCCCAAGCTCGCGTCGTACGGATCGTCGAACTACATCGTCGCGATCACGCAGCTCGCGCAGACGACGCTGCGGAGCGTGATCGGCCGCATGGAGCTCGACCGCACGTTCGAGGAGCGCGAGCAGATCAACGCGAACGTCGTCGCCGCGCTCGACGAGGCGGCCACGAGCTGGGGCGTGAAGGTGCTGCGCTACGAGATCAAGGACCTGACGCCGCCGGCCGAGATCCTGCATGCGATGCAGGCGCAGATCACCGCAGAGCGCGAGAAGCGCGCGGTGATCGCCACGTCCGAAGGCCGGCGGCAGGAGCAGATCAACGTCGCCGAGGGCGCGCGCGAGGCGGCGATCGCGCAGTCCGAGGGCGAGAAGCAGGCGGAGATCAACAACGCGCAGGGACAGGCCGCGGCGATCCTGGCGATCGCCGAGGCGAACGCGAAGGCGATCCGGCAGGTGGCCGAGGCGATCGAGGCGCCGGGCGGGCTCGACGCGGTCAACCTCAAGGTGGCCGAGCAGTACATCGCCGCGTTCGGCAACCTCGCCCTCAAGAGCAACACGCTGATCCTGCCGGCCAACGCCGCGGACGTCGCGGGCATGATCGCGACGGCGATGTCGGTGATCAGGCCGTCGGCGAAGCAGGACTGACGGCAACCGGAACGGGAGCGGAACGGATGGAGATTCGCAACAGCACGTTCGTCATCAGCGGCGGCGCGTCGGGACTCGGCGCGGCGACCGCCCGCATGATCTCGGGTGCGGGCGGCAACGTCGTCATCGCCGATCTCAGGGAGGACGACGGCGCCGCGCTCGCGCGCGAGATCGGCGCGCGCGCGCGCTTCGTGCGCTGCGACGTCACCGACGAGTCGAGCGCGACCGCCGCCGTGCGCGCCGCGGTCGATGGATTCGGCGGCATCAGGGGGCTCGTCAACTGCGCGGGCATCGTCCACGCGGAAAAGGTCGTCGGCAAGGACGGCCCGCACACGCTTGCCGGATTCCAGCGCGCGGTGGCGATCAACCTCGTCGGCACGTTCAACATGACGCGGCTCGCCGCGCAGGCGATGTCGGCGGGCGCGCCCGACGCCGAGGGCGAGCGCGGCGTGATCGTGAACACCGCGTCGGTCGCGGCGTACGACGGCCAGATCGGCCAGGCCGCCTATGCCGCGTCCAAGGCGGCCGTCGTCGGCATGACGCTGCCGGTCGCGCGCGAGCTCGCGCGATTCGGCATCCGCGTGATGACGATCGCGCCGGGCATCTTCGAGACGCCGATGATGTCCGGGCTCCCGCCCGACGTGCAGGCGTCGCTCGGCAAGATGGTGCCGTTCCCGCCGCGCCTCGGCCGGCCCGCGGAGTTCGCCGCGCTCGTGCGCGCGATCGTCGAGAACCCGATGCTGAACGGCGAAACGATCCGCCTCGACGGGGCGATCCGGATGGCGCCCAGATGAGCAGCGGGCGGTTCAGTCGCGCTTGACGAGCGCGAAGCCCGCGACGGCGATCGCGACGAAGAAGGCGAGCGTCCAGCCGGCGATCGACAGGCCGAGGAACACCCAGCCCTTCTCCGCGCATTCGCCGCTGCCTTCGAGCACGCGGCGGATCACGTCGACGAACGGCAGGGTGTCGATCATGTACGAAAGGCCCATGCCGCACGCCGGCACCTGGTCCTTCGGCAGCGCCTGCAGCCACACCTGCCGCGTGGCCAGCGCCGCGCCCGCCGCCGATGCGACGAACAGGAGCCCGGCGTAGATCCACGCCCCCACGCGCCCCGGGTCGTGGAACGCGCCGGCGAGGAAGATCAGGCCGATCGCTACGACGGCCACGCGCTGGAACATGCAGAGCGGGCAGGGCGAGAGGCCCTCGATGTGCTCGAGCCAGAACGCCCACGCCATCAGTCCCGCGCACACCAGGAACCCGAGCGCGAACGCGATCCGGCGCGGCGGCAGCAGGATGAGCCCGAGCGACGAGAGCCCGAGCGCCATGACGCCGACCTGCCACATCGACGCGAGGAAGGAGGGGCCCTCGCCGACGACGTGCGCGATCGCCTGCTGGAGCAGCACCGCCAGCGCGATCAGGAGGCCGGTCCACGGCCACGGGCTGCCACGGGATTCCATCACGCCGCCTCCGCGCGCGCGAGCGCCTGGTCGAGGTCCCACAGGATGTCGTCGAGCGACTCGAGGCCGACCGACAGGCGGATCATCTCCGGCGTCACGCCCGCGGCGCGCTGCTCGGCCTCGTCGAGTTGCCGGTGCGTCGTCGACGCCGGGTGGATGATCAGCGACTTCGCGTCGCCGACGTTGGCGAGATGCGACAGGAACTCGACGCTCTCGATGACGCGCTCGCCCGCCTTCGCGCCGCCCTTGACGCCGAAGGTCAGGATGCCGCCCGCGCCCTTCGGCAGGTAGCGGCGCACCAGCGCGTCGTCGGGCTGGCCCGGCATGCCCGGGTAGCGGACCCACGCGACCGACGGGTGCGCGGCGAGATGCTTCGCGACCGCCATCGCCGACTCGCAATGCCGCGGCATGCGCAGGTGCAGCGTCTCGATGCCCTGCATCAGCAGGAACGCCGAGAACGGCGCGAGCGTCGGTCCCAGCGTGCGCATCGTCTCCATCCGCGCCTTCATCGTGAAGCCGAAGTCGCCGAAGGTCTCGTGGAAGCGCACGCCGTGGTAGCCGCGCGAGGGCTCGGTCATCTGGGGGAAGTTGCCGTTGTCCCACGGGAACGTCCCCGACTCGACGACGATGCCGCCCATCGTCGTCCCGTGGCCGCCCAGGTACTTGGTCACCGAGTGCACGACGATGTCGGCGCCGTGGTCGAAGGGTCGGCAGAGGTACGGTGACGCGAGCGTGTTGTCGACGACGAGCGGCACGCCCGCGCCGTGCGCGATCCCGGCGATCGCCGCGATGTCGCAGACGTTGAGCAGGGGATTGCCGATCGTCTCGACGTAGACCGCCTTCGTGCGCGGCGCGAGCGCGCGGCGGAAAGCCTCGGGATCGGACGGGTCGACGAACGTCGCGTCGATGCCGAACTGTGCGAACGTGACGGCGAGCTGCGAATAGGTGCCGCCGTAGAGCGTGCGCGCCGCGACGATGTGGTCGCCGTGCCGCGCGAGCGTGAGCAGCGCGACCATCTGCGCAGCCATGCCGGTCGCGCACGCGAGCGCTGCGCGGCCGCCCTCGAGCGCCGCGACGCGCTCCTCGAGCGCGGCGACGGTCGGGTTGCTGATGCGCGAGTAGACGTTGCCGAACGTCTGCAGGTTGAACAGGCTCGCGGCGTGGTCCGCGCTGTCGAAGACGAACGAGGTCGTCTGGTAGATCGGCACGGCGCGCGCGCCCGTCGCCGCGTCCGGGATCTGCCCGGCGTGCAGGCACAGCGTGTCGAAGCCGTAGCGTCGGTCGGCCATGGGCCGGGATTCTACCCGCTGGGCGTCGGACGCCGGGGGGAGCGGGTCCCCCGGGCGGACCCCGGATCAGCCCCCGCGCGGCGCGAAGACACGACGCCGGTATTGACGCCGCACCAGTTGAGCCCGCCGAGGATGCGCGCGTGCTCGATCTTCACGCAGCGGTCGGCCACGACGTCGAGACCCGCGTCCATGGCGATGCGCGCGGCCTCGTCGTTGCGGATGCCGAGCTGCATCCACAGCACTTTCGCGCCCTTCGCGACGGCCTCGCGGGCGATCGCCGGCATTTCGGCCGGCTTGCGGAACGCGTCGACGATGTCGACCGGGCCGGGGATCGCGGCGATCGACGGGTAGCAGCGCTGTCCCAGCACCTCCTCGTACGCGGGATTCACGGGAATCACCCGGTAGCCGTGGTCGAGCATGTACTTGGCCGCGAAATACGACGGCCGGTACCAGTTCGCCGACAGCCCGACGACTGCGATAGTGCGGTGCTGCGCGAGCACGCGCCGCAGGCCCGCGATGTCGTCGACGAGCCTGCCGCGGCGCGCCGGGTCGGCGGCGCGCCTCCGCCGCCGCGTCCGCGGACGCGCTCCCCCCGGGGCGGATCCCCAGGCCGCTGGGCGGCCCCCGGGACGGCCCGGCGGCGCTCATTGCTGCGTGTACCCGTTCAGCGGCTGGCCGCTCCAGCTGGGCTGCCCTGGTACGGATAATCCTCGGAGATCCTGCGGCCCGACGAGATCCGGTTGTTGAGCCCCCCCGGCAGCGACGGGTGGTCGCCCGGACCGAACGTGCGGCAGGTCCCCTGGAATCCCGCATCGCTGCAGAACATCCAGTAGCCGCGCTCGATGCGCAGCGACGACGCGCGGTCGTTGAAGCCGAGATTCGAGAAATTGGGAACGAACTCGTTGGTGACGATGACTCGCCGTCCGCCGAAGTTGGACTGCTCGTAGAGGATCACGCGGCCCTGGTTGCCCCAGCCGGCGGGCCAGTCGCCAGCCCATCCCCCGCCCCCGCCGCCGGGACTGCCGCCCACCAGGCGGATCGACGAGACCTCGCCCGACAGGAAGCCCAGGTCCGGATGGCGGCCCGGGCCGAAGGTCTGGCAACCCCCGCGGTAGCCGTCGTCGCGGCAGAGCTCCCAGGTGCCGCCCTGCACGTGCATCGAGCGGGCGCGGTCGTTGAAGTCGGTCCGGCCGAGATTCGGGAGGTCGCCGTTGACGCCGAACGACCGGCCGCCGAAGTTCGAACCCTCGTAGAACGTCACGGAGGTGTCCTGGCCGCCGCCCACCCCGCCACCCCCGCCTTCCGGCGGGCCGCCGAGCTGCCGGGCCGACGAGATCTGGTTCGAGAGGCCGATCTGCCCGAGGTTGCGGTACTCGCCCGGGTTGAGCGTCACGCAACGGCCGCGGAAGTAGGCGTCGGTGCAGAGCTGCCAGTTCCCGGAGCGGACGACGACCGAGGACGCGCGGTCGTTGAATCCGCCGCTGCTCATGTTGGACACCGACTCGTTGGCGCCGAAGCGGCGACCGTTGAAGTCCGGCTGCTCGAAGAAGATGACCTGCTGTGCGCTCGACGCACCGGCGGCGACCAGCAGCGGCTTGAGAAGACGGCGGCGCGAATCGTTCGTGTCATGGATCGTGCTCCTCGAGGTTCGTCTCGTGCCCGATCCCTGAACGCCTCAGGCGGGCGATCGGTTGAATCCGGGCGGCATCGCGAGCGCGGGATCGGTCAGGACTGGGCGGGGTGCCGCCGCGAGGGCGCCCGACCGGGGGCCGGGGCGCCCCTGGCTCCCGGCGCTGGCGGGCGGCGGCAGGCGACTGCCCCGGATTGTAACGGGCTGCCGCGTTGGGCCGCGAGGACGCCCGGTCCGCGATCGCCGGGACCGGTACCCCGACCCGGCCTGATCCTTGCTTGTGCGCTACACGATCGTTTCGTCCGCGCCGGCGAATCGGCGGCCGGCCTCCGGTACGTCCCTTGCCGTCGAGGCCATCCCGGTTGCGCGGGCAGGCGGAACCGAGAATCCTAGGACTCATGGCCCTCCAGCGACTGCCGCTCCGTGCCGACGTTGCCACCATCCAGACGGTGGGCGACGCCGTCGAGCGCGGCAACCTGCAGGCGCTGTCGCAGCGCAAGCTGAACGCGCTCGGCCTCCCGGTCGCCTACGTCGACCGCAGCTTCAGGTACCGCTTCGCGAACCGGGCGTTCCTGGACTGGCTCTCGCGGCGTCCCGACGAGGTGCTGGGGCGCGAGATGGCCGACGTGCTGGGCCGCGACGTCTGGACGCTCTATCACGCGTACGCCGAGGCGGCGATCGAGGGCGAACGCACCGGCTTCGAGCGCCAGCTCGTCACGGCAGGCCGCCCGCCGATCTGGATCCGCGTCGACTACTACCCGGACCGCTCGGCCAACGGGCGCGTGCGCGGTCTGCTCGTCACCTACAGCGACGTCGACCACCTGAAGCGGCTCGAGCTCGAGGCCGGCCAGCGCGAGCATCGGCTCAGGCTCGTCACCGACAGCGTCGGCGTCCCGATCCTCTACGTCGACCGGGGGCTCAAGATCCGCTTCGCCAACCGGCCGTTCGCCGACTGGATCGGCGTCCCGGCCGACGACCTGCTCGGCCACGGGATGCGCGACGTGCTGCCGGCCGACTCGATGTCCGAGATGAGCGCGGCGCTCGAGCGTGCGTTCGCGGGCGCGAGCGTGAGCTACGAGCGCCGCGAGCGCAAGTCGACCGGCGAGATGCGATGGATGCGCATGACGCTGTTCCCCGACCGCGAGGTGACCGGGCGCACGGGCGGCGCGTTCGTCGTGCTGAACGACATCGAGGACGACGTCCGCATCCGCGACGCGCTCAGGGGGCAGCAGGCGCAGCTCAGGCTCTTCGCCGACAACATTCCCGGCCCGATCGCCTACCTCGACCGCGCGCTGCGCTACACGTTCGTCAACCAGTCGTTCGCGAACCTCGCGTGCCGGCCGCAGGAGGAGATCTACGGGCGCACGCCGGCCGAGATCCTTCCCGCCGACGTCGCGGGCTTCCTGCGGCCGGTGCTGAAGCGCGCGTCGGAAGGCGAGAACGTCGAGTACGAGCGCATCGGCACGATCCCGTCCGGCGAGAAGCGCTGGATGCACGGCCGCATCGCGCCGGACTTCGACGCGACCGGAAAGGTTCGCGGGCTCTACTCCACCGAGTACGACATCCACGACCTCAAGCTGACCGAGCAGGCGCTCGCGACGCGCGAGCAGCAGCTGCGCCTGTTCACCGACAACATCCCCGAGCCGGTCGTCTACCTCGACGCCGACCGGCGCTACGTGTTCGTCAACGAGGCGTTCCTGCAGCTGTACGGCCTCAAGCGCGACGAGGTGATCGGGCGCAGGAGCGACGAGGTCCTGGGCGCCGAGGCGACCGAGGCGCTCGCGCCCGGACGCGAGCGCGTGATGGCCGGCGAGGCGGTCACCTACGAGCGCGAGATCGTCGACGCGCAGGGTCGCCCGCGCTGGATCCGGGCGCGCTGCGTGCCGGACCTCAACTTCGACGGCACCGTGAAGGGCGAGTACGTCGCGGGCCACGACATCACGGACCTCAAGCTCGCCCAGGACGCGCTGGCGGCGCGCGAGTCGCAGCTCCGCGCGATCATGGACGGCGTGCCGGCGCCCGTCGCCTACATCGACCGCGACGAGCGCTGCCACTACGTCAACCGGACCTTCGTCCAGTTCTTCGGCCTCGCCGAGGAGGCGCTGGTCGACCTGCGGCTGCGCGACGTCGTCGGGCACGGCATCTACGAGAGCGCGCAGGCGATGGTGGTGCGCGCGCTCGAGGGCGAGTCGACCGCGTTCGACCGGCTGATCGCTGGCGCCAATGGAGTCCGGCGCTGGATGACGATCCGCGTCGTCCCGGACACCGGCCCGGGCGGCGACGTGCACGGCGCGTTCGTCCTGATGAACGACATCCACGGCCTCAAGCAGGCGCAGGAAGCGCTGCGCGCCTCGGAGGCCGAGCTGCGGCTCATCATGGACAACGTGCCCGCCCGGGTCGCCTACATCGACGGCGACCTGCGCTACCGGTTCGTCAACGGGCGCGACGAGGCATGGCTCGGCGAGTCGCGCAAGGACCTGAACGGCCGCAAGGTGGAGGACGTGATCGGGCCGCAGCGCTTCGCGCTGGTCGAGCCGCTCTTCGCGCGCGTGCTGACGGGCGAGACGATCGCCGTCGAGATGCTGCTGCCGCAGCACGGGACGTCGGACGCGCGGTGGGAGTCGATCCACTACGCGCCCAACCGCGACAGCGACGGCAACGTCGTCGGCATCTACGCGGTCCACAACGACATCCACGACGAGAAGCGCAACGAGGAAGCGCTCAAGCGCGTCAACTGGGAGCTGTCGAGCCACATCGGCAACACGCCGCTGGCGGTGCTCGAATGGGACCGGGACCTGAAGCTCGTCCGCTGGTCGGAGCAGGCGCGCAACATCTTCGGCTTCGAGTCGTCCGAGGTGCTCGGGATGTCGCTCACCGACAACCCGATGCTGCACGAGGACGAGGCGGAGGGCATGGTCGACGTCGTCGGCAAGCTGATGACCGGGCTCGAGCCGCGCGCCACCGGGCTCACGCGCAACCACCGGAAGGACGGCGAGACGATCTGGTGCGAGTGGTACCACTCGGCGCTGGCGGGCGACGACGGCCAGATCCTGTCGATCCTGTCGTTCGTTCAGGACGTGTCGGCGCGGATCCGCGCGGAGGAGCGGCTGCAGCACATGGCCACGAGGGACGCGCTCACCGGCCTCCCGAACCGCCTGCTGCTGCACGAGCGGCTGTCGCAGGCGATCGCGCAGGCGCGCCGCGGCGGGCGTCGCGTCGGCGTGCTGTTCATCGACCTCGACCGGTTCAAGAACGTCAACGACACGCTGGGCCACCGCATCGGCGACGAGCTGCTCAAGCACGTCACGCAGGCGCTCGCTGCGGCGCTGCGCGAGACCGACCTGCTCGCGCGGCTGGGCGGCGACGAGTTCATGGTGATCGTCGAGGACTTCGACGATCCGCGGGTGCTGGGCCGGATCGCGCAGAAGCTCCTCGACGCGATCTCGCAGCCTTTCCGGGTCGAGGAACACGACATCTACGTGACGTCGTCGATCGGAATCGCCGTCTACCCCGACGACTCGGACGATCCGGAAGAGCTGCTCAAGCACGCCGACGTCGCGATGTACCGCAGCAAGGAGCTCGGGCGAAACACCTACCAGTTCGTCGACGCGAACCTCGCCGAGCGACGGCTGAAGCAGCACACGCTCGAGACCGCGCTGCGCGCCGCGGTCAAGGAAGGCGCGCTGGAGCTGCACTACCAGCCGGTCGTGCGGATCTCCGACCGCTCGATCGTCGGCGCCGAGGCGCTCCTCCGCTGGAGCGATCCCGAGCACGGCGACGTGCCGCCCCAGGTGTTCGTTCCGCTCGCCGAGGAGGCCGGCCTGATCCATTCGCTGGGCGAGTGGGTGCTGCGCACGGCCGCGGCGCAGGTGGTCGAGTGGCGCGCCGCCGGCCTGCCGCTCACCGTGTCGGTCAACCTGTCCGCGCGGCAGTTCTACCGCGAGGACCTCGCCCAGCGCATCTCGACGATCGTCCGCGACGCGGGCTGCGAGCCGGCGTGGCTCGAGCTCGAAGTGACCGAGACCTCGCTGCTGCACGACCTCGACGCGATCCGCCGCGTGCTCCACCAGCTGCGCGACCAGGGCTTCAGGGTCGCGATCGACGACTTCGGGACCGGCTACTCGTCGCTCACGCACCTCAAGCACTTCCCGATCGACACGCTGAAGATCGACATCTCGTTCATCGCCGATCTCGAGACCGACCCGGGCGACGCGGCGATCACCGAGGCGATCATCGGGCTGGCGCGCGGCCTGGGGCTCAAGGTCGTCGCCGAGGGCGTGGGCACGCGCGAGCAGCTCGAGTTCCTCGACGCGCGCGGCTGCCACTGCTTCCAGGGCTTCTGGGTGAGCAAGCCGCTGCCGCCGGCGCGTTTCGTCGAGTTCCTGCGCACGCGCACGACGCAGTAGGGGATCAGTCCTCCAGCGTCTCGAGCCAGTCGGCGATGGCGCGCGCCGCGCCCTCCCATTCCGGCTCGAGCATCAGCATGTGCGCCATGCCCGGCAGGAGGACCGCCTCGACGTCGTGGTGGCGCGCGGTGGCCCGCACGTCGTGCGGGGTGCAGATGCGATCCCCTTCCGTGCCGAGCACCATCAGCTGCGCGTCGTTGCGCTCGGGCTTGAGCCAGTGGAGGCGCATCGACAGGTCGAGGATCGCGCGCGGCGACTCGCTGGCGAGATGGCTCGCCGATTCCGCGAGGATCGCGCGATCGACGCGATCGCTGAAGTAGAACGGCCGCAGCGCCTCGAGCACGTCCGTCGAGAGTCGCATCGGGTCGAGCCCCATCATGTGCGCGAAGTAGTCGGGGCGCTCGACCGCGAGGCGCGCCGCGACGGGCACGAGCCCGGTCGGCGGAACCGGCGCGAGCAGCGCGGCGGCGCGCACCGGGTGCATCGCCAGCATGCGCTCCACGATCGCGGCACCCATCGAGTGCCCGATCAGGACCGGCGGCTCCTTCAGCGTCCCCGCGACGCGCTCGACGTCGGCGGCGTAGTCGTCCAGTCCCGTGGCGAACAGCATCCCGGCGCCGGCGCTGCTGCCGTGCCCGCGCAGCGACAGCGCGTGCGCGGGCCAGCCGCGCGACGCGAACCACGGCAGGAAATACGGCGTCCAGCACCAGCCGTCGGTGTAGCCGCCGTGGATGAACAGGAGAGGCGGCCGTCCGCTGCGGGACGACGGCCGGCGCGACCAGGTTTCGAGATGCGGTTCGAGGGGAAGCACGTGCTACTCTAGCCTGCTTGAAGCGCGTTGCGAAAAAAGCCGACATTCTGCCAGACGCAGCCTCGGCGCCGGACCACGACCTCGATTGCCGGCGCTGCGGCCGGCTCGCGCGTTTCCTCGACCGGGTCCGCGGCGAGCATCCGGATTACTGGTGCGCTCCGGTGCCGCCGTTCGGGCCGCGCGGATCGCCGCTGCTGATCGTCGGGCTCGCGCCGGGCATGCACGGTGCGAACGCGACCGGCCGGGCGTTCACCGGCGACCACGCGGGCATCCTGCTCTACGAGACGCTCCACGCGTTCGGATTCGCGTCCGCGCCGGCGTCGGTGTCGCGCGACGACGGCCTCGCGCTCGTCGGCTGCCGCATCTCGAACGCGGTCAAGTGCCTGCCGCCCGACAATCGCCCGCTGCCCGCCGAGGTCGCGGCGTGCAGCCCGTTCCTCGCGGCGGACCTCGCGTCGCTGCCCGCCGGCGCCGCGATCGTCGCGCTCGGGCGGGTCGCGCACGAGACGGTGCTGCGCGCACTCGGGCTCCCGCTGCGCGCGCACCCGTTCGCGCACGGCGCGAGACACGCGCTTCCCGGCGGACGGCTCACGATGTTCGACAGCTTCCACTGCAGCCGCTACAACACGAACACCGGACGGCTGACGCGAGACATGTTCCGTGCGGTCTTCCGCGACGTGACCGCGCACCTCGGCCGCGGTTCCGTCGAATCATGACGAAGGTCCCGCGCCGGCACGCCCGCACCGTCGACGCAGAGGCGGGCGAAGCATCGTTCGACGCGTCCGAGCTGCTCGCGTCGCTGCCGCACCAGCCCGGCGTCTACCGGATGTTCGACGCCGAGGGCGGCGCGCTCTACGTCGGCAAGGCGCGCGACCTGAAGAAGCGCGTCGCGAGCTACTTCCAGAAGACCGGCCACGAGCCGCGCATCGCCGCGATGATCGCGCAGGTCGCCCGGGTCGAGACGACGGTCGCGCGCTCCGAAGGCGAGGCGCTGCTGCTCGAGAACAACCTGATCAAGGCGCTCGAGCCGCGCTACAACATCCTGTTCCGCGACGACAAGAGCTACCCGTACCTCTGCATCACGGGCGAGGCCTACCCGCAGCTCAGGTTCCATCGCGGCGCGCTCGACCGGCGCAACCGCTACTTCGGGCCGTTCCCGGGCGCCGGCGCCGTGCGCGACGGCATCGCGATGCTGCAGAAGGTGTTCATGCTGCGCACCTGCGAGCCCTCGGTGTTCGCGAACCGCTCGCGCCCCTGCATGCTCCACCAGATCCAGCGCTGCACGGCGCCCTGCGTGGGCTACGTCGGCGAGGCCGAGTACCAGGGGGACGTGCAGGCCGCGGTGCTGTTCCTCCAGGGCAAGTCCGACGAGGCCGGCGCCCGGCTCAAGGCGCAGATGGACGAGGCCGCCGCGGCGCTCGCGTTCGAGCGCGCGGCGCGGCTGCGCGACAAGATCGCGCGGCTCTCGCAGCTGCAGTCGCGCCAGTTCGTCGAGAGCGCGACGGCCGGGGACGTCGACGTCGTGGCGGCGGTCGCCGAAGGCGGCCTCGTCGCCGTCAACGTCGTGATGATCCGCGGCGGCCGGCACGTCGGCGACCGCACGTTCTTCCCGCGCCACGCCGAGGCCGGCTCGCTCGCCGACGTCGTGCACGCGTTCCTCGCCCAGCACTACCTCGAGCGTCCGGTGCCGCCGACGATCGTCGCGCCCGGCGCCGAGGACCACGAGGCGCTCGAGCAGGCGCTGGGCGAGCAGGCGGCGCGCGCCGTCGAGATCGTGGCGAACCCCGGCGGCGAGCGCCGCGTCTGGCTGCAGATGGCCGGCGAGAACGCGACGCTGGCGATCCGGCAGCGCCTGGCGCAGAAGGCGACGGCCGAGGAACGTCTCGCGGCGCTCGTCGAGGCGCTCGGGCTGCCGGGCAGCGCGCAGCGCATCGAGTGCTTCGACGTCTCGCACACGATGGGCGAGGCGGCGGTGGCGTCCTGCGTGATCTTCGACCGGCTCGCGATGCAGTCCGCCGAGTACCGGCGCTTCAACGTGACGCCGCCTGCCGGCGGCGACGACTACGCGGCGATGCGCGAGGCGCTGACCCGCCGCTGCGCGCGGATCGTCGCCGGCGAGTTTCCCGTTCCCGACCTCCTCGTGATCGACGGCGGACGGGGGCAGGTCGGCGTGGCGGCCGACGTGCTCGCCGAGCAGGGGCTCCACGGCGTGCCGATCATCGGCATCGCGAAAGGCCCCGAGCGCAAGCCCGGGCTCGAGGAGATCGTGTTCCCCGGCCGCGCGGACGCGCTCTCGCTGCCGCACGACCATCCCGGCCTGCACCTGCTGCAGCAGATCCGCGACGAGGCGCACCGCTTCGCGATCCAGGGCCACCGCGCGAGGCGCGGCAAGGCGCGCACGACCTCGACCCTGCAGGAGATCACCGGCATCGGCGCCGCGAAGCGCAAGGCGCTCCTGACGCATTTCGGGGGCGTCAGGGGCGTGCAGGCCGCGAGCGTCGAGGACCTCGCGCGCGTGCCCGGCATCAGCCGCACGCTCGCGCAGCGCATCTACGCCGAATTGCACTGACGATGGCGCGTCAGCGCGCGCCGCGCGCTTCGGCGAGTTGCCGCTTCAGCCGGAACTCCGCCCGGTCCGGCGCGAGCGCCTCGGCGCGCGCGTAGTGCATCGCGCTGTCGTCGTAGCGGCCCAGCCGGAACGCGCACAGCCCCGCCGCGGCGTGCGCATTCGCGCCGAAGATCGACGTGTCGTACGCGCGCGTCATGCACAGCGCGTCCGCGTCGACGCGCGCCAGCGCCGCGAAGATCGGGAGCGCACCGTCGGGGTCGCCTGCCTCGAGACGCGCGCGCGCGTCGAGCCAGGCGAGCGCGTGGTCGTCCGGGAAGCGCGCCCGCGCCTCGTCGAGGACCGCGCGCGCGTCGCGCTTGCCGTCGAGGAGGAACGAGGCCAGGTGCAGGAACGGCAGCGCGTCGCCGGGCTCGGAAGGCGCGTGCGGCGGGCGCGAACGCAACGACTCGATCGCCCGCCGCCACGCGGCTTCGGCGCCGGCGGCGTCGCCCATCCCGAGCAGCGTGAGCCCGAGGTGGTCGCGGCTGTACACGTGGTCCGGCTCGGCGGCGAGCCGGGCCTCGAGCAGCGGCCGGTTGCGGCGGTGCTTGGCCGTGAGGTCGCCGTCGTAGCCCAGGTGGTCGAGCGCCGCTGCGCCCTCGGCCACGCGTGCGCCGTCGCGCGTGCAGGCTTCGTGGAGAGCGGGCAGGATCGACTCGTGGATGACGCCGCGGAATCGCAGGTCGCGCCGGTTGCGGAACAGCCGGTGCTCACGGTAACGCGTGAAGCCGGTCTGGGGACGGAACAGCACCGTGCACGCGACGATGCCCGGGTCCGCGAACAGCGGCTCGAGCCCTCCGCGATCCCACGCGGCCAGGCGCTCGTCGGCGTCGATGTAGAGGATCCAGTCGCCGCTCGCGGCATCCAGCGCGGCGTTGCGCGCGGCCGCGAAGTCGTCGGCCCAGCGGTGCTCGATCAGGCGTGCGCCGTGCTCGAGCGCGATCGCGCGCGACCGGTCGACCGAACCCGTGTCAGCGACGACGATCTCGTCGACGCGTCCGGCGAGCGACGCGAGGCAGCCCGCGAGGAAGCGCTCCTCGTCGCGGACGATGAGCGCGGCGGTGACTCGGGTGCCGATGGGTCGGCGACGCTGGCGCGGGCGGGCCGCCCGCGCGCGGTCAATCCTGGTCGCGGTCCTTGCGGTCGCGGCGGCGGCGGAGCATGAACGCCCCGGCAGCCCCGACGGCGCCGGCGGCGGCGAGGAGCCCGAGGCCGGAGTCGACCGGCACCGGTTGGGCGCCGATCGTCATGTTCGTCGCCTGCGCCTGCGCGACGCCGCCCAGGCTGTGCATCGAATACGAGGCGACCACCGGCGCGGTGTACAGCGCGGTGCCGAGCAGGATCTTGCGGAGTGCTTCGCGCCGCTCGGGCGAGTAGCGCACCAGCAGCTGTTCGACCTTCGGGTTCGATCCCATCGTTTCCGCCTTCGTCCTGGTGGTGGGGAGACGTGCCGACCCCGAGGGGCGCGTTCCGTCCTTGCAACGAGGCGAAAGCATACACGGACTGGCCTGCGCCCGGGAACCCCCGCCTTGCCCGCGCGTGCCGAGTAGGGCCGCGGGTCGCGCCCGGCGAGGCTCCCGCGACCGGCAGGGTCCAGCGACCCGGCGATCGAACCCTCCGCCGCGCCGGGCGCGCGGGCGTCCGGGCGCGCCGACCCCGCCCGCGCGCCTCGAATCAGGCGGGCGCCGGCTTGATGAGCTCGATCGTGCAGGTGCCTCCCTCGAGAAGCTTCATGCCGACGGCGCAAGTCGTCCCGGGCGGCCAGATCGCGTACGACGGTGGCGGGTTCGTGCCCGGCGTCAGCGTGATCGCGAAGATCGTCACCGGCAGGCGATGGGGATTGCTGACGAGCACGTAGGTCGGGTTCGGGCTTCCCGTCGTGTTGACGATGGTCAGCTGGGCCGGACTCGTGCCGAGTTCGAGCGGCACCGGAGGAGGGGGCACAGCACCGGCGTCGCCGACCGGCTGGAGCGCCGGCGCGAGCAGGCCGACGGCCAGCATCCAGAGCCAGAGGCGCGGACCGGTGCGAGCGCGACGCCGCAGCATCAGCAGGGCGCTGAAGGCGAGCACGATCCCGATCGCCAGCGTCGTGCCGTCCGACAGGGGCACGGCCAGGCTGTCCATCTGGAACTGGACGCAAAGCAGCTGCTCGCTTTGCGGAGGCGGACAGGCGAAGGCGCTCGCCGGATACGCCAGGGCGACCGCTCCCGCGCCCGACAACACCAGCATCCACGCTGCACCGACAGCCCGACGGCAAGACTTCGTCCACGATGGCATCACGATCCCCCCTTTGTCCGAGTGCCGGCTGCATTACGCGGCATGGCGACGTCGGTCGACTTGATCCGGATCAACGGGGTACGCCAGCGAAAAGCGTAACGATGGAACCAGATCGGCAACGGGACAACGGCTCGCGCGGCGGAGAGGCCTACGGTCGACGCGCGTTCGCGCTCGATCGATGGCTCGACTGGCGCGTCGTCGTTGCCGGCATCGATTGCACGGATCCATGCGGAGACCACCGATGAACGCTTTCCTGGCCGCGATCGCCGCGGCGCTGATGCTCGCCTCGTTCGCGACATCCGGGGCCGATCCGAAGGGAAAGGCCGCCGCGCCGGCTACCGCGCCGGCCGCGGCCGATGCGAAGGGTGCGGCCGATCTCAAGCGGGCCCAGCAGATCGTCGCCACGCGCTGCTCCCTTTGCCACGGCCTCGAGGGCGAGAGCGCGAGCCCGGTCTTTCCGCGCCTGGCCGGCCAGCACCCCGAGTACATCGCCAAGCAGCTGGCCGACTTCCAGAGCGGTCGGCGCAAGGGGGCGATGAACGACCAGGCCAAGGATCTCAGCGAGGACGACATGCGCGCGCTGGGGGCCTACTTCGGCCGCAAGCCGCCGCTCGCCTACCCGGTGCGCGACGAGGACCTCGCGGGCGTCGGCAGGTACGTCTACCAGAAGGGGAACTCGTTCTCCGGCGTGGCCGCATGCGCGAGCTGCCATGGACCGAAGGGCGAGGGCACGGTGCAGTTGCCGCGGCTCGCGGGCCAGCACGCCGTGTACATCGAGGGGCAGCTCAAGGAGTTCGACAAGCGCGAGCGCACCAACGACAACGCGGTGATGCACGCGATAGCCTCCAAGCTCACCGCGCTCGAGTCGCGTGCCGTGTCGGTCTACATCAGCACGCTGAAGTGACGCGGCGCGAAGCCGCCGCGGGGATCGTCGCCACGGCGCGCCGGGATCGAGCCCCCTGAGTCGCTGAAGGGCCGGGCGGGCCGGTCCGGGGGCTACGCGGCCCCCGGATGCCCGATCGCGACGAGACCCTCGTCGAGCAGCCGGGCGAGGCACGAGTCCACCTCGGCCACCGGATCGGCATCGAGCCGGAAGCCGGCGGCGAGCATCCCGGGAAGCTCGTCGACGCGTGTCGCGCCGTCGCAGCACTCGAGGACGAACGTCGCGGAGCCGTTCAGGAAATGGAGGCGGTCGCGCGCGGGATCGTAGACGACGAAGCCTTCCGGAACTTCGCGGATCTCGAGGTCGCGGGCGCGGCGGGGCGTCGAATCGGGTGCGATCGGCATCGTGTCGTCTGCGGGGCTTCGGCGCGCGCATCGTACCCGATTCGCCGGAACGTCGGGCCGAGGGGCCCTCGCTCGCTGAGGCTCCGCGGGTCCGCCGCCCGGAGCGGTTGCGGTATGCTCGCGGCGGTCCGCCTGCGCCGCCTGCGCGCTCCATCATTGCGCCGGCTTGACGCGGCGCGACTGTCCTTGCCGCGCTCGCCGAATGTCCGAACCACTCCCGACCCTTCCCGAGGCGACCCGCGCCCGGCTTCGCGAGCGCGTCGAGCGCGCGATTCCGCAACTCCACGGCTGGACGTCGGTCGACAAGGGCGCGCGCATGGCGGAGCTCGTCGTCGCCGCCGGCTCGCGGCGGTCGGTCGAGCTGGGCGTCTTCGGCGGCCGCGGGACGATCTCGCTCGCGATCGGCCACGAGGCGCGCGGCGAGGGCGAGGTGCTGGCCGTCGACCCCTGGGAACGTGCGGCGTCGCTCGAGGGCGAGAACGCGCCCGAGAACGACGACTGGTGGGGCAGGCTCGACCACGACGAGATCTTCCGGAGCTTCGTGCAGGCGCTCGCCGACACGGGAGCGGGACGCTGGTGCCGCGTGCTGCGCGAACGTTCGTCGGACGCGGTGCACCGTGTCGCCGACGGATCGGTCGACGTGCTGCATCAGGACAGCAATCATTCCGAGGCGATCTCGACCGCCGAAGTCGAGGAGTGGATGCCGAAGATCGCTCCCGGGGGCCTGTGGATCGCCGACGACACCGACTGGGCGACGACGCAGCGTGCGCAGGCGCGTCTCGCCGAGCTGGGGTTCGACGTCGTCGAGGACCGCGTGAGCTGGAAGGTGTATCGGCGGCGATGAGCGGCGCCCGGATCGACATCGTGTACGCGACCGGCCGGGACGACCCGGCATTCGAGTGGTTCGCCGACGGACTCGCGTGCCAGCTACCCGACGGCGCCGAGGTCGAGCTCATCGTCGTCGACGCGCGCATCGACGACGAGCGAGAGCGCCGCTTCGAGCGTGCGGTCGCGGGGCGTTTCGCGCTGCGTCACGTCCCGCCGAAGCCGTCGCCCTACCAGGGACCGCACCGGCGGACCTCGCGCGACTGCTTCGCCGCGGCCAGCGCGCGCAACACCGGACTGGTTCACGCGCGCGCACCCTACGTCGTGTTCGCGGACGACTGCGCGGTGCCCATGCCCGGCTGGTGGCGGGCGGTCGAGCGCGCGGCCGGCCACGGCGACGTCGTCGCGGGCGCCTATCAGAAGCGGTGGGCGATGCGCGTTCGGGACGGCAGATTCGTCGAAGGCCGACTCGACGAGTCCGGCGTCGACGCGCGCTGGTCGCTCGGCGACGACGCCGGGCCCGTCCGCATCGTCGGGGGCCAGCTCTACGGCGCGAGCTTCGGCGCGCCGCGCGAGCTGCTCCTCGCGATCAACGGACTCGACGAGCTGTGCGACTCGATTGGCGGCGAGGACATCCAGCTCGGCCTGCGCCTCGAACACGCCGGCGCCACGATCCTCTACGACCGCACGATGCTGACGGTCGAGAGCATCGAGCTCGGGAACCACGGCCCGCTGTTCGCACGGATCGATCGCACGCTCTCCGAGCGCGCCTACCGTGAGCGGCTCGCGGACTTCGGTGTGCGCCGGCGCGCCGTCGACGGCCGCTTCGACAGTTCGCACATGGTGCTCGACATCGTGCTCGGCACGGGTTCGTGGGCGACGCACGGCAACTATTACTGGCTCGCCGACCTCGTTCCGGCGGACTACCTTCGCACGGTCGCGCGCTTCCCGGCCACGCACTGGTTCGACGGATGCCCCCTCGCGACGATGTGATGCCCGACGTCCTGCTCCGGCGGATCCTCTCGCGCGGGGATCTGCCCGGCAGCGACGGCGGCATCTACAACCCGGGCGCGTTGCTCACGGACGAGGGCATCGTGCTGCTCGCGCGCCGCGAGATCGACTACCGGTTCACGCCGATCGTGCACGCGGAACGCATCGTCCTCGATCCCGATACGCTCGACGTCGTCGCGCACCGGACGCTCCGGCCGCGCGGCTACCCCGAGGGAGCGCGCATCGAGGACTTCCGCCTCATCGAGCACCGCGGCGAGGTCCTCGCGGTGCACACGCTGGTGCACGCGGGACAGATCCGCCCGATGCTGTCGCGCCTGTCCGGACGGCACATCGAGCCCGCCGGGCCGATGGCGTTGCCGATCCCGCTCGACCTGATCGAGAAGAACTGGGTGCTGTTCGAGCACGAGGGCGCGCTGCACTGCCTGTACAAGCTCGACCCGCTCACGATCCTGGTGCGTGAAGCTTCGGGATCGTGGCGAGTCGTCGGGCGCTCGGACAACGGCTGGGCCGACGGCTTCCGCGGCACGCTCAGCAACTCGGCCAACCTGATCCCGTTCCAGGGCGGGTACCTCGGGTTCTGGCACAGCATCGTCGACCGGCGCTACGTGCAGGGCGCGATGCTGCTGGGCCCCGACCTCGCGCTGCGTTCCCGCACGGGCGTGCTCCTCGACGGGAGGCGCGCCGCGCCGGGCCACAAGCCCGGCGTGCTGTACGTGAGCGCGCTCGTCGAGCGCGACGGCCGCATCCTCGCGTTCTACGGCGAGGGCGACGCGCACACCGGCGTGGCGATCTTCGACGCGGCGGCGCTTGCCGACGAGCTTGCGCGCCATCCGTTCGCGCCCGCCGAGCCGGTGACGGTGCGCCTCGCCCCCCCGAACATGGGTAGCCTGTTCCGCGCGATGGGCGAGCTCGGCACGCTGTCGGCGCAAGCGGACGACCCGCACATCTGGGTCCAGGTTTCGCGGCCGTCGCTGGCCGAGGTCGTCGAACGCTTCGGCGTGCGCGGCATGTCGGTGCGCGACCTCCGCGGACGCGACGCGTTCGACTACGAGCTCGGCGAAGGCTGACGGGCGGCGTCGCGGCCGCGCGATGCGGCGATCGCGGCACGCCGGTCGAACGCGCGCACGATGCCGCGACGCGCGGGGAGCTCGACGAACCGCCACGCGAGGTGGGCGACGGCGACGCGCGATCCAGAACGCCGCCAGCGAGGCGGCCCCGCCGATCGACGCGGTGAGCGACAGCCACACGGCCGCGTGCAGCACCAGTCCGTGCATCAGGTAGACCGCGTAGCCGAGGTCGCCGAGGTGCACCGGAACGCGCATCGCCAGGACGCGCGAGACGCGCCGCGTCCCGGCGCGAGGACGAGGGGCGCGAACAGCGGGGCGGCGGCGACCTGCGTGAGCCAGTCCCCGACGCCGGGACCGACCCAGGCGCCGGCATGGGGACGCGGTGCAGGAAGCGAGTCCCCGGCGCATGCCGCGACGCGGCGGCTTCGGCGAGCGTGGCCATGGACACGCGCGGCAGACGGTCCCGCATCGACGAACCCCGGCGCGACCATCCCCAGCACGAACTCGACGAGCCTCGCGGGCGGGAAGAAATGGTCGAGCAGGTACCAGTTCCACCGGTCGAGCGGGAGATCCGACCTCGCGCCGCCGAGCGCATTGGCCAGCATCGGGAAGGCGACGCTCAACAGGAGCGCGCCCGTCAAAGCCCTTCCCGGCGCCTCCCGTACGCGCGCGAGCAGGAGCGGGAACATCGCGTAGAAGAACACGTCGACCGAAAGCGTCCACGCGGGCCCGTTGAACGCGCCCGCATAGCCGGCGACCGGCACCCAGGCCTGCAGCAGCAGGAGCGAGAGGGCTCCTGCGAGCCAGGGATCGACGCCCGGCACGACCCAGGCGGCGCGCGGCAGCAGGACGACGGCCAGCAGCGTGAACGCGTGCATGGGCCAGATGCGGGCGAAGCGCATCGCGAAGAAACGCTGCCGCGCGCCGCGGTCCGCGAGCGCCGGGTAGTTGTACGCGCACGAAGCCCGACAGCACGAAGAAGAACGAGACGCCCGCGTTGGCGGCGTGGAGCGCGGCGGGTCCCGGCGCGAATCCGAACAGCGTCGCTCCATGCCCGACGACGATCATCGCGGCGGCGACGAAGCGCAGCGGCGTGAGCGCATCGAGGCGCGGCGGCATCGTCGGAAGCGCGCGATCCGACCCGGCGCGTGCGGGGACGGAGGCGGACGTTGGCGAGGTCGGTGCGGAAGCGATGGGAGACCCGTCGGGGAGGAATCGGCGCGCGCGGATCTTCGCACGGCACGGTGCGGAGCGCGCGCCCGGACGCAGGCGGATAGAATCGGCGCGTGCCGCGCGCCGGATCGCGCGGCGTCCGCCGCGCCACCGTCGATGCCCGATCCCGCCGATCCTGCCGCGCCCCAGCGACCGGACCTCCATCCGTCGGCGGCCGTACGCTGGCTGCTCGTCGCGGTCGGCATCGTCGCCACGCTGGTCGGCATCGTCGGGGCGTTCGTCCCGGTGCTGCCGACGACGCCGTTCCTGCTCGTCGCCGCGGCATGCTTTGCGCGCGCGTCGCCGAAGCTCGACCGGATGCTGACCGGCTCCGCGACGTTTGGGCCGACGATCCTCGAGTGGCGCCGCCATCGCAGCATCCCGTGGCGCACGAAGCTCGTCGCGATCGGGCTCATGAGCGCGATGATCGCGGTGTCGGCGGTCTTCTTCGTGCGCCCGTGGTGGGCGCAGGCGCTGCTCGTGGCGGTGGGGGCGGCGACCGGCGCCTGGCTCTGGCGAATCCCGTCGCGGGACCGTCCTCCTCGCGCACGGTAGAATCGCCCGGTTGCGGGGCCGTCGACGCGGCCCGTTTCGCATGCCGCTCAACATCCCTACCTCGCTCACCTGGCTGCGGATCCTGATGATCCCGGTCTTCGTCGGCGTCTACTACCTGCCCGACGCCTGGCTCGCGCCCGCCGGCAAGAACTGGCTCGCGATGACCGTCTTCGCGGTCGCTGCGATCACCGACTGGCTCGACGGCTGGCTCGCCCGGCGGCTGGCCCTCACGAGCGCGTTCGGCGCGTTCCTCGACCCGGTCGCCGACAAGCTGCTGGTGTGCGCGGCGCTGGTGCTGCTGCTCCAGCTGCAGCGGGCGGACGCCTGGTCGCGATCATCATCATCGGCCGCGAGATCGCGATCTCGGCGCTGCGCGAGTGGATGGCCGAGCTGGGGGCGGGCAAGAGCGTCGCGGTCGCGTTCGTCGGGAAGCTCAAGACCACCGCGCAGATGACGGCGATCATCGCGCTCCTGCTCTACGAGCCGCTGATCCCGGGCGTGTCCACGCCGCTGCTCGGCACCGTCGCGCTGTGGCTCGCCGCGATCCTCACGCTCTGGTCGATGGTGCACTACCTGAAGAAGGCGGCGCCCTACCTGCGATCCGACCGCTGAGGAATGGCGTCCGGAAGCCCCCGTTGCCCGGGGCTGCCGGAGCTTGCTATAATTTGAGGCTTCGCTCCGTTCCCCGATAGCTCAGTTGGTAGAGCGACGGACTGTTAATCCGCAGGTCCCTGGTTCGAGCCCAGGTCGGGGAGCCAATGATCGCCTTTGCGGCTGCGCTTGGCGGCGTCGGACCCAGGCTTAGCCGGACTGAGGCCAAGCCTCCTCGCGACGGCGCCTTCGAGTGGCGCCGTTCTCTTTTCGGCTCGCGCATTCCGCGACATCCGGCCCGCAGGTCCGACCTGCCCGAAGTGACGCGACGAAGACCGCCCGGACTGCTCGTCGGCGTTCGTCGCGCCGGTCATTTCCCCTCGGCAATGCACGCCCGCGGCCCACGCGGCGGAACCACGACGGAAATCCTGCACGATGCTTTTGCCAAGGCGATCCCGGGCGGTACCGGCCACGAACGACGCCCGGGTCACCCTTCCTGAACGGAAAGGTCCTCACGCCGCGGCTGCGGAACCTTGCTCCGGCGTGCGCACGAATGCCAGTACGATGCCGCCCGTCACGAAGAAGACGGCGAGCGATGCCATCGCCGCACGTTGGCTGCCGGTCGCCGCGCTCACGACGCCGAACATCAGCGGCCCCAGCGCCGCGGACGCACGGCCAACCAGGGGTGTGAAAGCCGAAATACTCGGATGATCGATCGATCGGCACCATACCGGCGAACAGGCTGCGGAAGAGACTCTGCGTCGAGCCGAGCACCAGCCCCAGGGCCAGCGTGACTGCGATTGCGCCGTTGCGGCCGTCGGCGCTGGCCATGAGAATCAGCACGGCAATCCAGAGCGAGAGCGCGACGTAGATCGCGCCGCGCTGCGACCAGCGCTCCCCGAGCCATCCGAACAGTATCGTCGACGGTATGGCGACGAGCTGGAGCACCAGCGAAAGCACGAAGATCTCCTGGACCTCCATGCCGTAGGTTCGTCGAAACGTCAACGCGGTGAAGAAGACGGTGGTGACGATGCCGTCATTGATCAGGTAGTACGCGAGCAGCAGCTTGGGCACGTTGCGGTCCCGCTTCCATGCGCGGACCGTCGACAGGATGCGTCGATACGGTCCCGGCCCGTCGTCGGCCCTCCGCTTCGGCGCGTCAACGGGCAGGCCGAGGATGGCGGGCAACCCGATGACGGCCACGAAGGCAGCGGTGACGACGAAGGCAAGCGCGAAGTTGGTCGCGTTGTCGGCGCCGAGACCGTCGCGCGTGAACGGCAGGCACAGCAGGAAGCACGCCACGCTGCCAAGATAGGAAAGTCCCCAGGCGAGCCCGGAGATGCGGGAGAGCCGGGCAGGTGACGCGATCAACGGCAAGTAGGAATTGTAGAGACTCGCTGCGAGCAGGTGCGTCGCGTGTGCGAAGGCGAACAGCACGATTCCTAGCGCGACCTCGCCGGCGCCGACCAGGGCGAGCAATGCCGTCGCTACGCTGCTGGCAATCGTCATCGCCGCGAGCAGGACGCGCCGACGTTGCGTCGAATCCGCGAGCGCACCGATCCATGGGCCGACGAGTCCGGCCACCACGAGCGGCAGTCCGATCGCGATCGACCACAGCATGTCGGCGTTGCCGTGCCCGGCGGCGACGAACGACGCGAAGTACAGTGGAAAGCCGACGCCGGCGACGACGAGGCCGTAACCGTGCGCCGCCATGTCGTAGGCGACCCACGAGGCCAGCGGGCGACGCGTCGCCGGCCGCGGCGTGTTGACCGATCCCGTCATTCGCTTGCGGACCGGAAGGCGGAGCTGTCAGCGAACGGCTGCGAGCCGACCGCGGGACTTGCGCGCCAGGTTGTCGGGCACGCGTTCGGCGAAGGCCTGTTCGATCAGTTCGATCGCGCGGGCGGCCAGTGGCGACAGGTAGGCGTCGGTACGCGTCAGTACGCCGGTGGTCGGGCGGACGTCGATCTCCGGGATGTCGATGGTCGCGAAGCGCGACGTCCATCCTTGCCGCAGCATCTGGTCGCGCGGCGCGAGACTGAACAGGTCGGTTGTCCCGACGGCGTCGAGTATCGCTTCCCACGAGTTGGTTTCGACGGCGTGCGGCCGGTCCCCCAGCCCGAAGCTCGTCAGTATCCGCTCGACGACCGCGCGCGCCGGCAGGCCCACGCTCGGCGCCGCACTTCGAAACGCCGCGAGGTCGCGGATGGTCGGCCGCCTCAGTTTCGTGAGCGGATGACCCGCCCGCACGATGACCACGAGGTCGGTTGTGAGCAGCGGCCGGAAATCGAGGTTGGCAGGCCTCTCGAGCGCGCCGCAGATCGCGAAGTCGAGATTCCCGGATTCGATGAGCCCGAAGAGCTCGGCATTGAACGCGACGTGAAGCTGGATCTGGGCGGCCGGACGCTCGACGACGAATCGCGGCAGCAGCGCCTGGCTGATGACAGGCGCGACCATCGGGCCGGCGCCGATCCGGACCCGGCCGAGCTTGCCAGCCGCAAGTTGCCCGACCTCGCGCTCGGCATCGTCCAGCGTGACGCGCGCCTTCGCCGCACGGGCTCGGAGCACCGTGCCGATCGGCGTCAACTCGACGCCGCGCGGCGCGCGCACGAACAACGGCGCGCCCATGTGCGCTTCCAGCCGCTGCAGGCTGCGCGTCAGCGCGGGCTGGGTGATGCCGATGGCGTCCGCGGCGCGCGCGAGGTTGCGCGTCTCGCAGATCGCGAGGAAGTACTCGAGTTCCCGGTTCAGCAGAGACATGCGCGAAAGTTATCGCTCTGTGCGTATTCGGCATTGGAGCACATGTTTCTCCTGAGCACAATCCACAGGTTCTGCGGGCAGGTCGCGCCCCGGATCCGCGGGACTTTACGGCACGAAATGCGCGGGATGCATCAATGGCTGCGCAAACGGCATCGCTGCCGTGAGTCGCTGCGAATAAAGTCGCCGCCGGAGTGCGTCGGAACCGGTCTGCGAACCGCGAAACCGCAGCGACGGTTCAGGGAACCCACTGCGATCGCCCGGCGAAACGAGCAACGCAACAGGAACAGGCAACGTGCGGACAGAAGTGCGGTCATGCCAGTCATCGGCTCGCTTCAGCGCGACGCTTGCGTTCGTCGTTGCCCAGGCGCTGCCGGCGAGCGTGCAAGCGCAGGCCAGTGCCGACGAACTCGCTGCCCAGGCGACCGACCCGACTGCTTCGCTGATGTCGTTCCAATTGAACGACTGGTACACGGCGAACTTCCACGGCAACGACGACTCTGCCAACCAGGTGGTGTTCCGCGCCGCGATCCCGTTCGCACTGGGGAGTACCAACCACATTTTCCGCGTCACGCAGCCCTACGTCACGTCGTCGCCGTCGGGCGCGACGGGATTGGCGGACACCACGATCTTCGACCTCGTCGTGTTCGGCGCGCCATGGGGCCGCTGGGGTGTCGGCGTCTCGGGCACGATGCCGACGGGCCAGGACGGGCTCACCACCGACAAGTGGACCGCCGGGCCGGCGCTGGGATTCGTCAACTCGTCGTCCAAGCAGATCAACTGGGGCCTGTTCGCGCAGACGTTCTTCTCGTTCGCCGGGACGGCAGCGCGCCCGATGTCGGCCTGATCAACCTGCAGCCGATCTTCAGCTACCAGCTGGGCGGGGCCGCTCGCTGTCGCTCGGCAACAGCGCGCTCGTCTACGACACCGAGAAGTCACGCTGGGCGTCGCTCAGCCTCGGCGTCAATTACGGCCAGGTCGTGACGATGGCCGGGCATAAGTGGCGGCCGAACGTCGAGGTCGACTACGACCTCAAGGACGACGTCGGCAATCCAAAGTGGACGATTCGGGCGAGCATGGTGCTGTTGTTGCCGACCCAGTGAAGCCACCGGTGACCATCGCCGTCGTCGCACGCGAGTGCCAGGCCGCGACGGTCGCTCCCGCCAGTTCCGACAGGAGAATTCACAGTGTTGAAGCCAACGACGTTGATCGAGGGGCGCACCGCCGCAAGCCGTGGCTGGTGGTGACGATGCTTTGCGCGCTCGTCGCGGCGTCTCCCATCGCCCTCGCCGGCGAAGGCGGTACGTCGCACATCATGCCGGGCGCCAATGCCACGCTGATGGATCTGCCGCCGACGTCGCCTGGAGGGTTCTTCAAGCCGATGTACATCAACTACCAGGGCAGCGCCTCCGCGCGCGTCCCCACGGCAGCCGGGGTCGTTGCCAATCTGAACGCCGACGCCAACACGCTGGTGCTCGGCGGGGCTACGGTCTGGAGCAGACGATCCTCGGGGGTGCACATTACGCCGTCGCCGCGTTCCTGCCCCTACACCTGGCTGTCCATCTCCGGCAACTCCGCGGCGCTGGGCGGCGTCGAGGTCGAGAACAGCGTGTCCGGCATCGGCGACCTGACCGTGGTGCCCGTGATGCTGGCCTGGAAATCCGACAGCTGGCAGTACGACTTCCTGATGCCGGTCTACGCGCCGACGGGTAGCTACGAGGTGGGCCGTCTCGGCAATACGGGGCTCAACTACTGGACCTTCGACCCGATCGTCGGCGCCGCCTACAGCAACGCCAAGACGGGCTTCAACGCGGCGGCGCACCTGGGCTACGCGATCAACACCGAGAACAACGACACCCAGTACAAGAGCGGCAACGTCCTGCACCTCGATGCCTCGGTGCAGCAGATCGTGCCGCTCGGCTCGGGCTTCGCCACGATCGGCGCCGAGGCCTGGTACTTCCAGCAGGTGACTTGCGACAGCGGATCCGGCGCGACGCTCGGCTGTTTCAAGGGCCGCACCGCCGGCATCGGGCCGGTGCTGGGCTACATCCAGCCGATCGGCAAGGAGAAGCTGCTGTTCGAGTTCAAGTGGCTGCCGGAGCTGGAGACCAAGAATCGTCTGAATGGCGACTACATCTGGCTGAAGATGGTCTACACGTTCTGATGCCGCAATCGCGAATTCAGTCAGCTTATCCTGCAGAGAAGAGGCTTCCGTTCAAGGAGCGGCAAGCCCAATCGATCCTTCCTTTGCATCATGCTTGGGATGTTGTTTGCAACGGCGGCGTCAGCGCAGGAAGTACTGCCGTTTCCGCCCACGCCGTCCGCCTCCAAGGCGGGGCTGACGATCGAGACGTCCACGTACAAGAAGCGCGTGGAGCCGAGGCGCCTCAAGGATGGCGCACCGAACATCCTCATCATCCTGATGGACGACGTCGGTCCGGGCACCCCATCGACTTACGGCGGCGAGATCAATACGCCGACGCTCGACCGGGTGGCGAAGCTCGGAGTCTCCTTCAACCGCTGCCACTCCACTGCCATGTGCTCCCCCACGCGCGCGGCACTGCTTACCGGGTGCAATCACACCCGCGTCGGCAACGGACAGATCGCGGCGATCGCCAACGACTTCGACGGATTCAGCGGCACGATCCCGAAGTCCTCGGCGACGGTCGCCGAAGTGCTCAAGAACTACGGCTACAACACCGGCGCCTGGGGCAAGTGGCACAACACGCCCGAGGAGCAGATCACCAGCAAGGGGCCGTTCGACTATTGGCCCACCGGCTACGGCTTCGAGTACTTCTACGGCTTCCTGGCCGGCGAGGCCTCGCAGTACGAGCCGACCCTGACGCGCAACACCACCGAGGTCATCCAGCAGAAGCCCAAGGGCTACCACCTCACCGAGGACATTGCCGAGGACGCGATCACCTGGCTGCGCGAACAGAAGGCCTATGCGCCGGACAAGCCGTTCTTCATGTACTGGGCGCCCGGCGCGTCGCACGGTCCGCACCAGGTCATGAAGGAATGGGCCGACAAGTACAAGGGCAAGTTCGACGACGGCTGGGACAGGTACCGCGAGCGCGCCTTTGCCAACGCCAAGGCGAAAGGCTGGATCCCGCAGACCGCACAGCTCACCGCACGCCCCGCGTCGATGGCATCGTGGGATTCGATTCCAGAGGAAGAAAAGCCGTTCCAGCGTCGACTGATGGAGGTGTTTGCCGGGTTCACCGAGCACGCCGACTACAACGCGGGCCGCGTCATCGACGAAATCGAGAAGCCAGGGCGGCTCGAGAACACGCTGATCTTCTACATCTGGGGCGACAACGGCTCCTCGTCCGAGGGCCTCAACGGCACGATCAGCGAGCAGCTCGCGCAGAACGGGATTCCAACCAAGATCTCGCAGCACCTCGAGGCGTTGAACGAACTGGGCGGCCTCGATGCGCTGGGCGGCCCGAAGACCGACAACATGTATCACGCCGCCTGGGCGTGGGCGGGGAGCACCCCCTACCAGGGCACCAAGCTCATGGGCGCCTACTTCGGCGGCACGCGCCAGCCGATGGCCGTCTCGTGGCCCAAGCAGATCCAGGCAGCGCCGACGCCGCGGCCGCAGTTCCACCACGTGATCGACATCGTGCCGACGATCTACGAGCTGACGAAGATCACCGCCGCCCAAGGTGGTCAACGGCATCGAGCAGGACCCGTTCGCTGGTGTCAGCATGGTCTACACGTTTGGCGATGCCCAGGCGAAGGGCATGCGCAAGACCCAGTTCTTCGACATCATGGCCAGCCGCGGGATCTATCACGACGGCTGGTTCGCGAGCGCCCCGGGCCCGCGCGAGCCGTGGGTGGGCGGGATACCGAAAGGCGTCAAGGAATGGTCGCCGCTGACGGACCGGTGGGAGCTCTACAACCTCGACGAGGACTGGAGTCAGGCGAACGACCTTGCCGCCTCGAATCCGCAGAAGCTCGAGGAGATGAAGGCGCTGTTCCTGCTCGAGTCCACGAAGAACAAGAACCTGCCGATCGGCGGCGGCCTGTGGTCCACCGCGATGTTCCATCCCGGAGGACGCGCCTGCCTCGCCGCTCACCGAGTGGACCTTCGACGGCCCGATGACCCGGATGCCCGAGTCCGCCGCACCCAAGCTCGGCAAGAACGGCAGCCTCGTGACCATGGACGTGGACGTGCCGGCGAACGCCAACGGCGTGCTGTACGCGCTGGCCGGGTTCTCCGGCGGCATCACGACGTATGTGAAGGACGGCTTCCTGAACTACGAGTTCAACCTGTTCGAGGTTCAGCGCACGAAGATCCGTTCGAAGTCCAAACTGCCGCTCGGCAAGGCGAAGATCGAGGTCGAATCGAAGCTGGCTGCCGCCATCGGCGGGCCGATGGACGTCACGCTGAGGGTGAATGGCGAAGTGGTGGGCCAGGCCCGGGTGCCGGCCGCGATGTCGCTGCACTTCACGTCGAATGCGACGTTCGACATCGGCACCGACCTGGATTCGCCGGTGTCGCTTGATTACTACGACCAGGCGCCGTTCGCGTTCAACGGCAGCATCGGCACGACGAAGATCACCTATCTCAAGAAGTAGGACGCCGCCGAGTTCCGGTCGGCGAGGATCCCTGCACGGATGAAGGTTCGAACCGGAACCAGCGAACGGTGGCGCTGTCGGCACGGGGGTACGATGGGTGCGGCCACGCGGCCGCCGCCCTCCGATGGCTCGGTGCTTCCCTTTCCGCTGGTGCCGTCGGCGAGCAAGGCGGCGCCCCGCCTGCAGGATTCGGTGCACAAGCGCCGCGCGCAGCCGGACCATCTCAAGGCCGGCGCGCCGAACGTGCTCATCATCCTGCTCGACGACGTCGGCTTCGGCCAGGCATCGACGTTCGGCGGCGAGATCGACACGCCGACGCTCAGCCGGCTCGCCGACCAGGGCATCGCGTACAACACGTTTCACACGACGTCGATCTGCTCGCCGACGCGCGTGGCACTGCTGACGGGGCGCAACCACCAGCGGATCGGCAACGGCACGATCGCCGAGCGCGCCGTGGACTGGGACGGGTATACCGGCGTGATCCCGAAGACCTCGGCGACGATGGCCGAGGTGCTGCGCCACTACGGCTACAAGACGGCGGCGTTCGGCAAGTGGCACAACACGCCGGCCGACCAGACCACGGCGATGGGCCCGTTCGACCGCTGGCCGACCGGGCACGGCTTCGACTACTTCTACGGCTTCCTCGCCGGCGAGACCTCGCAATGGGAGCCGCGGCTGATCGAGAACACGAACGTCATCGAACCGCCGCACGACGAGAAGTACCACCTCAGCGAAGACATGGCGCAAAGGAGCATCGACTGGCTGCGCAAGCATCGCGCCTACTCGCCGGACAAGCCGTTCTTCATGTACTGGGCGCCCGGCGCGGCACACGGGCCGCATCAGGTCGGCAAGGAATGGTCCGACAGGTACAAGGGCAAGTTCGACGACGGCTGGGACGCCTACCGCGAGCGCGTTTTCGCGCGCCAGAAGCAGCTCGGCTGGATTCCGGCCGATACCAAGCTCACGCCGCGCGCGCCGAACATGCCGTCCTGGGCCAGCATTCCGGAAGCCCAGCGGCCGTTCCAGCTGCGGCTGATGGAGATCTACGCCGGCTTCGTCGAGCATGTGGATACGCAGGCCGGCAGGCTGATCGACGAGCTCGAGCGGCTGGGCATCCGTGACAACACGATCGTGATCTACATCTTCGGCGACAACGGCGCCAGCGCCGAGGGGCAGAACGGCACCATCAGCGAGCTGCTGGCGCAGAACGGCATCCCCAACACCGTCGAGCAGCAGATGGCAGCGCTGGAGAAGATCGGCGGTCTCGACGCGCTGGGCGGCCCCAAGACCGACAGCATGTACCACGCGGGGTGGGCGTGGGCCGGCAACACGCCGTTCCACCACACCAAGCTGGTCGCCTCGCATTTCGGCGGCACGCGCAACCCGATGGTCATCTCCTGGCCGAAGGGCATCAAGCCCGACCGGACGCCGCGCCCACGCGCAAGAAGGTCCAGTACTTCGACAACAACGGCAGCCGCGCGATCTACCAGGACGGCTGGGTGGCGGCGACGTTCGGTCCGCTGACCCCGTGGCTGCCCGGCGCGCCGGGACTCGCCCAATGGGATTCGGCGAAAGACAAGTGGGAGCTCTACGACATCGCCAGGGACTTCTCCGAGGCCGACGACCTCGCTGCGAAGGAGCCACTGCGGCTGGCCCAGCTGCAGAAGACGTTCGATCAGCTCGCCATCGCGAACAAGGTCTATCCGCTGGGCGCGGGGATCTGGCTGCGCCTGCATCCGGAGGACCGCATCAAGTCGCCCTACACGAGCTGGCAGTTCGACGCCAACACGGTCCGCATGCCCGAGTTCACCGCGCCGGGACTCGGTCGCGAGAACAGCACCGTGACCATCGACGCCGAGATCGGCGACAAGGCCTCGGGCGTGCTCTACGCGCTGGGCGGCTCCGGCGGCGGCCTTGCGCTGTACATGGACAAGGGCCAGCTCGTCTACGAGTACAACATGATGATCATCGAGCGCTACACCGCGCGCTCGGCCGCCAAGCTCGCCCCTGGCAAGCGGCGCATCGAAGTCACGACAACGCTAGCCAGCGCGCAGCCGCTGTCCCCGGCCGAGGTGGTGCTGAAGGTCGACGGGCAGGAAGTGGCGCGGACGACGGTCAAACGAACCGTGTCCGGCGGCCTTCTCGGCGAGCGAGACCTTCGACGTCGGCGTCGACCTGGGCGCGACGGTATCGCTCGACTACTTCGACCGCCGACCGTTCAGGTTCGACGGCAAGATCAGCAAGGTGGACGTGAAGGTCGGTGGATCTCGATTAGCCATCGGCCGGCACGGTGCTCGTCGCCGGCCGGTGGCACCAATGACGTACCGACAGGAGCAATTGAGATGAAGATGGTCGCATGGTTGACGAGAACGGCAGTGGGCACGCGGACCGCTGCCGTTGCATTGACGGTGATGTTGGCAGTGGCCCTTGCGGGCTTTGCCGGCTCTGCCAGCGCCCAGAAGGTCGTGCAGCCCAAGGGCGGCAGTCCGGGGGAATGGCGGCTGATCGGACAGACGCACGCCGATCACGCGGCGGACCACGACACCATCATCGTCAAGGGACCGTTCGACAACTTCCGCAAGATCAAATTCAAGGTCACCGACGCGCCGCTGAACATGCAGCACATGGTCGTCACCTACGACAACGGCGCACCGGACAAGATCGACATTCGCCAGAACATTCCGCAGGGAGGAGAAAGCCGGGTGATCGACATGCGTGGCGTCGGCAAGCGCAGCATCCGCAAGATCGACTTCTGGTACGACACCAAGGGCTTTCTCAAGGGCAAGGCCGACGTGACCGTATTTGGAATGAAATAACAACATCAAGGAAAGGCAATGATGAAAAAGTACCAAGGATTCTCGAAGTCGGCCGGACGCGCGCTCCGGCGTGCCCGCGTCGCCCTGGCCGTCGGTGCCCTGCTGCCGCTGCTCGCGGGTCAGGGAGCGGCTTCAGCGCAGCAGCCGGCGGCGCCCGCGGCCGCCGCCGCCGCCGCTGCACCGGCTGCCACCGCGGCCGCGGTCATCAACGCGAAGGCAATCGACCGCCTCAATGCGATGGGTGCGCACCTGCGCTCGCTCAAAGCCTTCACGGTCACCGCCGACGTCACCGCGGAAGAAGTGCTCGACTCCGGACAGAAGGTCGAGACCGCGAATACGGTCGAGATCGCCGCCCGGATACCGAACAAACTGCGGGTTGCCTCGTCGTCCGCCACGCGCGGTCGCACCATCTACTACGACGGCAAGACCGTCACGATCTTCGCCGAAAAGCTCAAGTACTACGGCTCGTTTGCCGCGCCTGCCACGATAGGCGAGACGATCGAAGTCGCGGCCAAGAAGTACGGCCTGGAAATTCCGCTCGCCGACCTGTTCTTCATGGGCACCGACCGCTTCGACACCAAATCGATCACCGAGGCCATCTACGTCGGCCCGCAACGCATCGGCGGCGTGCTCTGCGACCAGTTGGCCTTCCGCCAGCCCGGGGTCGACTGGCAGATCTGCATCGAGCGGGGCAAGGCGCCGCTGCCGCGCAAGCTGGTGGTCACCGGGACCGGAGGCGACGCTGCCCAGCCGGTGCGCCGCTCGATTCTCAGCTGGAAGGCGGGATCGGCGCCCGATGCGGCGGCGTTCACCTTCGTGCCGCCGAAGGGCGCGACCAGGATTGCCGTCAAAGAAGCGGCCAAGTGACCATCGCATTGACCATCGTCCAGGCCATAACAGGAAAGACACCATGAACATGAATCGATTCCTCCCCACCGGTGTGGCTGCGGCCCTCGCCGTTGCCATCGGGCTCACAGCTTCGGTGCCCGTCGATGCCCGCGACGTCAAGGGTGGCGGCGGCGCGCGCAATAACGTGAGCGACCGCGGCAACCGGGATGGCAACGCCAACCGCAACACCAACGTCAACAAGAACACCAACGTCAATCGCAACACCAACGTCAACAAGAACACCAACGTCAATCGCAACACCAACGTCAACAGGAACACCAACGTCAACGACCGCAATGTCGATATCGACGTCGACGTGGATCGCCGTGGCGGCTGGGACAACGACTGGGACGACCACCACCACCCGATCGCGACCGGTGTTGCCATCGGCGCGACCGCGGCGATCACGTCGGCGGTGATCGGTTCGATGGTCTATACGCTGCCGCCGGCGTGCCAGGTCGTGGTCGTCAACGGCATCGGCTACAACAACTGTGGCGGCACCTGGTACCAGCCACAGTATGTCGGGACGTCGGTGCAGTACGTTGTCGTGGCACCTCTGCAGTAGCGAGGCGCACTCTACGCCCGCAGGCCCGCGACGCGGTAATGCAGCGGCGTCGGCCTGCCGGGTTTTGGCGACTTGCGGTGGGAGGCATGTTGCCGTTCTCGGAGTTGGGTGCGAGGCTCCGGCGCCGTGCGGCTGGTGGCGCGAAGAGTTTTGCGCGCTCACCGGCAGCCCGGCGTGGACGCTGCGCGTCGTCAGCACGCGGTTGCTGCCGACCAGTTGATGAAGGGACGCAACGAAATGGCAGACGCGAGGTACCGATTCGGTCTGCGCGAAGATCAGGGTCCGGAGCGCCCCCGAACGGCTTCAGTTGCTGCGTTTGCGAAGACTCTGGCAATGAGCGATAAGGGCCGCAGGATTCGATACCTCGCAATCACACTGGCAGGTGCGAAGAAGATGCCAGGCAAGACGGTACCGGCTGCACGCCTCTGCCGGACCCGATCAAAGAATCCACCTGAGGGAATTGCATGAAGTCGTCCGTCTTTCACGCCGCGGTCGCCGCGGTTGCGCTTGTTCTGTCCGTCCCCACTGCCACGGCCCAAAGCGCCGCGCCGGCCGCGGCAACCTCCGGTGCCCCGGCCGACAAGCCGGCCGGCGCGGTCGAATCGGGCAAGCGCGCCTGGTACGGCCGCAAGTTTGCTGGTCGCCGCACCGCGAGTGGCGAGGCTTTCAACCCAGATGCGCTGACGATGGCGCACAAGACGCTGCCGTTCGGCGCCCGCGTCAAGGTCACCAGCACCACGAACAAGAAGAGCGTCACGCTGCGGGTCAACGATCGCGGGCCGACTCAGGCGGATCGCGTCGGCGACGTGTCGCTCGCGGCGGCGCGCCAGCTGGGCATGGTGCGCGCCGGGGTGATCGACGCCGAGCTCGAGGTAATCGCTGCCGTGCCGGCCAAGAAGCGTTAGCCGTACCACGTGGCCGGGTCCGGCAGCGTCATTCACCAAAGACGCAATCAGGGGTCCCAACATGAGTGCCAATCTGCTTTCGCTGGCCCAGCAGGCGCTGGGTGGTGATTTCGCGAAGCTCGCCGGGCAGTTCCTGGGCGAGTCACAGGGCTCGACGCAGTCGGCGTTGACGTCGCTGTTGCCGGCGGTGCTGGGCGGCATTGCCCACAAGGGGGCGACGCCGGACGGCGCGGGCGGGCTGCTGTCGCTGATCAACGGTGCGAACCTCGACGTGAACTTGCTGGGCAACCTCGCCGGCCTCTTCGGTGGCGGCGGCTCGGGCGTCAATGCCCTGCTGAAGGCGGGAACGAGCAGCCTGGTGCCGGCGTTGTTCGGCGACAAGAGCGGGGCGCTGGTGAGCGCGCTGTCATCGAGCAGTGGGATCAAGACTTCGTCGGCGACCAATCTGCTGGCGATGGTGGTGCCGTTGCTGCTCGCGTTCCTGAAGAAGTTCATCGGCGACAAGGGCCTCAATGCGAGTTCCTTGGCGTCGCTGCTGGCCGACCAAGGACCGAACTTGCGGGGTGCGCTGGACAGCCGCCTGACCGAGGCGCTCGGCTTCGCGAGTCCGGCGGCGTTCATTGGCGGCATCACCGGGCCGGCGGCGGAGACGGCGCACCGCGCCGGGATTGCGGTGGCCGGCGGGGCAGGGGCTGCGGCCAGCGCCGCCGCCGCCGCGACGACGTCGACCAAGACCGGGTTCATGCGCTGGTTGCCGTGGCTGATCGGGGCGGTGGTGCTGCTCTTGATGTGGAACATGTTCGGCGGCAAACCGGCCCCGACGCCCGCGCTCGCTCCGGCGCCCAAGGTGGTCGCACCGGCTCCAGCACCGATGCCCGCCGCTGTCGCCGCTTCGCTGCTGGCCAGGTCTACTTCGATGTCGGCGCGGCGGTCGTCGGTGCGGACGGCGGCAAGGTGATTGCGGCGGTCGCTGACCTGATCAAGAAGGACAACCTCAAGATCGCCATCACCGGCTACACTGACAAGACCGGCGACGTGGCGAAGAACGAGGAGCTTGCCAAGGCCCGCGCGGGCGCTGTGCGCGATGCGCTGAAGGCCGCCGGCGTGGCGGAGGCGAACATGGAAATGAAGCCGCCGTCCTTCGTCGAGATCGGTGCCGGTGGGGGCGACGCCGAAGCGCGCCGGGTCGAGGTCAACAAGCAATAACGTCCCAATGCGGCTTTCGAGCCTGTGCGTGACGACCCGGCGGGTCGCCACGCACGTCCACGGCGGCCGCGCAGTCGTCAAATGCACAACCAGGGAGCAGTTCATGGCCAAGCAGGACACTTTCACTACGGATGAATGGGCGCTTTTGCGGCTCGCGCCGTCGCTCGTCTCGGGCGGCACCGCCGCCGCCGACCCCTCGGGGCTGTTTTCCTCGATCAAGGAGGCGGCTGCCGGTGCGGGCGTCATGGCGGACGCAATCAAGACAACGGCGGCCTGGAGCTCTTTGCCGCGCTCGGCGCCGATCGCAGCATCCCCGGCATGCCGGACCCGAAAACGCTGCTCGGCGAAGGCTCGCGCGAGCAGCAGATGCAGAATTTCCAAGGCCGCGGTGCTGGAACGCGTCAAGTCCGCCGCGGGTTTGGTCGCGGCCAAGGCTCGCCCGCCGAAGCGAGCGCCTATCAGACGATGCTGGTGGGCGTGGCCGAGAAGGCGGCGAGTGCGTCCAAGGAAGGCGGATTCTTGGGCTTTGGCGGGGTGCGCGTGAGCGACAAGGAGCAGGCATTCATCACCGAAGTGAAAAAGGCGGTGGGGCTATGAACAACGCTGCTCGATCCGTCGCGATGTTTCGCCTGCCGGCCAGGCTGATTTCCGCCGCGTCCAGGGTGATCGGCGCACTGACGCTGTTGCTGGGGCTTGTCGGCTTGCCGGCACAGGCGCAGGACGCGAAGCCGTTCAACAACGAGCAACTGGAGCAGATGACCGCGCAGGTCGCGCTGTATCCGGACTCGCTGCTGGCGCAGCTGTTCATGGCGACGACCTATCCGGACGATTTCGCGGCGGCGGCCGCTTGGTCGAAGGGGCATCCGGATGCCAAGGGCGACGACGCGGTGAAGATGGTGGAGAACGAGCCCTGGGACCCATCGGTCGCTTCGCTAGTCGCGTTTCCCGAAGTGCTCATCACGCTTGGCGAGAAGCCGGACTGGGTGCGGAACGTGGGCGACGCGTTTCTGGCACAACCCGACGACGTCATGAACGCGGTCCAGCGGCTGCGGCAAAAGGCGCAGCAAGCAGGCAACCTCAAGACCAACGAGCAGATCAAGGTGTCGAGCTCGGTGCCCGAAGCGGCACCGGCAACGACCACGGTGGTGGTGAAGCAGTCGACGCCGCCGCCGCAGGTGATCGTCATCGAGCCGGCGCAGCCGACGGTCGTCTACGTGCCGGCGTACAACCCGACGGTCGTCTACGGGCCGTGGCCGTATACGGCGTACCCGCCGTACTACTATCCGCCGCCGCCCGGCTACTGGTTCTCGCGGACGATCATGACCGGGATCGCCTGGGGGGTGGGGATCGGCGTGTCGAATGCGCTGTGGGGCGGCTGCAACTGGGGTCGCGGCGACATCGACATCAACGTCAACCGCTACAACAACATCAACGTCAATCGGCGGATCGACGTCGACAGCAATCGGACCAGCTGGAACCACAATCCGGAACGGCGTGGCAACACGCCCTATCGTGGTGGCGATGCGACGCGCAAGAACCTCGAGAAGAAACGTGACGCGGGCAATCGCGAGCAGTACCGCGGCAAGGACGCGAGCCGGGACGCCAGCCGCGAGAAAGCGGCGAAGTCGATGCAGGACCGTGGCGTTCCCGTCGACAAGGGCTCGGCCAGCGACCGCGCGAAGAGCGTGGATCGCGACAACGCCCGGCAGAAGGCGGAGACGGCCGATCGCAGCGCTGCGCGCGAGAAGGCGAAATCAGCCGAGCGCGACAATGCATTGAAGAACGCCGGCGACAGCAAGGCCAAGCAGCAGGTCGATCGCGGGAACGCCAGCAAGCAGGCGGCGCAACAGAAGGCTTCAGCACCCAAGGCACGCGAAGACGGCGGCAGCCGGCCGCAGAAGCCGGCCGGAGGCAGCGCTGCGGCCAAGCCGCAGAAGGCCACGGGGGGTGGCGCTGCGGCCAAGCCGCAGGCGCAGAAGGCCGCGGCAAGTGGCGGTGGGGGCGGCGGCGGTGCTCGCGCCGCAGGTGCCGGCGGGCGCGGAAAATGATGGCCAGGAGTCAACAGATGAATGCAAAGAATCGTTCGAACCCCCGCTTGGTGCGGCCCCTGGGGCTCGCGGTGATCGTTGCCGCCTTGCTGCTGTCCCCCGTGGTGTCGGCGCAGCAGGCGTACCCGACGCCGGAGGCCGCGGCCGACGCGCTGGTCGATGGCATTGCCCGGCATGACGACGACGCGATCAGGACAGTGATCGGCGCCGACTACACAAAGTACATCCCGGTCGGCACCGTCGATCCGGGCGACGTCACCGCCTTCCTCGAGGCCTGGAGCCGGGCGCACGCGATCGTGCGGGCCGGCGACGCCAAGGCCTATCTCGGTGCCGGGAAGAACGGCTGGACTTTGCCGATTCCGATCGTGAAGTCGACGGCTGGCTGGCAATTCGACACCCGGCTGGCGGCCGACGAGATGCGCACCCGGCGAATCGGGCGCAACGAGCTGGCGGCGATCCAGGTCATGTTGGCGTATTCGGACGCGCAGGACGAGTATGCGGCCAAGGACCTCGACGGTGACGGCGTCAGGCAGTACGCGATGCGATCGTTGGCGTCGCCGGGCAAGCGGGATGGTCTGTACTGGGCGTCGCTGCCGGGTGAGCCGGAGAGCCCACTGGGCCCGTCGTTCGCCGACGCCAGGCCGGGACAGCCGTACCACGGGTACGTCTACAAGATTCTCACCGCACAGGGCAAGGACGCACCGGGGGGTGCCAAGAGCTACGTCAGGAACGGGAAGATGACCGAAGGCTATGCGCTGATCGCCTGGCCGGCGAAATACGGCGATACGGGTGTGATGACTTTCGTCGTCAACAAGGACGGCGTCGTGCACCAGAAGAACCTCGGGCCCGACACCGCGGCGCTGGCCCGGGCGACGACCGCGTACAACCCGGATGCGAGCTGGAGCAAAGCCGCCGGCAGGTGAATTGAGATCGAGGAATCTGTGCCGTAGTACCTCGTGGTTGGGGCAGGGCGAAGACACGCAACGGCGGGCACCCGACCTGCGGCGTGACCGGACGGCTCGACCGTTCGTTTGATCCGTACGCCATCGTGGCGTCCATGGGCCGTCGGTCGCGTCCTCCCGACCGGCGGCCCGATCTTGTTGCAAGAGAAAAGTGAAAACCAAAACGACGACACCGCCCGCCTCAATGCCCGACATCGAGACCGAGGGCGCGTTTTCTCCGATTGAGAACGAGCTGCCGCTGCGCTGGTACAGGCGGTTGAAACTCGTTCCAGCGAACGGCTTGGGCGCCGGCCGCCGCGCGGTGTTTCTTGCGCTGCTGACCTGGCTGCCGATCGTCGTCTGGGGCTTCACCGCCGGACGCCTGGTGACGGCCGAGGCCGGTGAACCGCTGCTGCAGCATTTCGGTATCCACGTCCGCTGCCTGCTCGCCATCCCGCTGCTGATCCTGGCCGAGGCGACGATGGACAAGACGGCACGACGTCTGCTGCCGCAATTCCTTTCGAGTGGGGTCATCGAGCCCGACCAGCGCCGCCAGTTCGAGCAGGTCGGTGTCGACATGCGCCGGCTGCGCGACTCGTCGTTGCCGTGGGTGTTCGTGCTCGGCGTTGCGCTGGCGTGGTCGCTGGTCGAGCAGCCCGAACTGCACGCCGATGCGATGTCCTGGGCGCTCGGCGCCGATCACAAGCTCGGCTTCGGCGGCTGGTGGTTCGCCTATGTGGTGCGGCCGATCTTCCTGGCGCTGGTATTCGGCTGGCTGTGGCGCCTGCTGCTCGTCGTCTATTGGTTCTGGCGGGTGGGCCGGCTCGATCTGTCGCTGGTGCCGACGCATCCCGACCGGACCGGGGGTTTGGCCTTCCTCGAGAAGCTGCCCGGCGCGTTCGCGATGGTGACCTTCGCGCTGTCCGCGACGATCGCTTCGCGTTGGCCGCACGAGGTCGCCTATCACGGCCAGGCGCTGGCTTCGTACAAGCTTCCGGCGGCCGCCTTCGTGATCCTGTGGACGCTGTTCCTGCTGTTGCCGCTGTTCGCGCTGGTCCCGGTGCTCGCGGCGGCGCGCGGCCGGGCGATTCCCGCGTATGCCGCGCTGGTCGGCGAGCAGGGACGACTCGTGCACCGACGCTGGATCCTGCGCCAGCCGGTCGCCGATGCACCGCTACTCGACGCCCCGGAGATCGGTCCGGTGGCGGACGCGGCGGCGATGTACGAAGCCGTGACGAAGATGAGGATTGCGCCCATCGGCAAGGCGTCGCTGGCGAAGATCCTGGTACCGATGGTACTGCCGATGCTGGTGGTCGCTGCGCTGCAGGTCCCGTTGAAGGATTTGCTGCTCAAGCTCCTGAAGGCGTTGGTGTAGGCTTCGGATGCTGCTGGGCCCGTCCGACCACCCACATGACGTGCATGGATTTCAAATGACGACTCGACTTTGCATTGCGCCACTGGCGTCCCTTGTCCTGATTGTGATGCTCGCTGGATGTGCCAGCCGTCCCGTCAATCCATCGCTCGCCGTCACCGACTCGAGCACCGGATACCGATTCCAGACCCGGCAGGCACACTTCAAGGACAAGGACGACATCGTCATCCTCGCCTTCTCGGGAGGGGGCACCCGCGCTGCCGCCTTTTCATACGGCGTCCTGGAGTTTCTCCGCCGTACCGAAGTCGTGGGGCCAAAGGGTGAGAAAGGCAGTCTGCTCGATCACGTCGACATCATCACCGGCGTGTCGGGTGGCAGCTTCACCGCACTGGCCTACGGGCTTTACGGTGACCGGCTGTTCTCCGAGTACGAGCAGCGGTTCCTCAAGCGGAATGTGCAGGGCGAGATCGTCGCCCGCACGTTGAATCCGGCGAACTGGGCCAGCCTGGGGTCGACGCACTGGGGTCGTTCCGAATTGGCGGCCCAGTTGTACGACGAAGTTCTCTTCGACGGTGCCACCTTCGGCGACCTCGACCGTGGTAGCGGCCCGATGATCCTGGCGTCGGCCACCGACATCTCGACGGGTGCCCGCTTCGTCTTCAACCAGAACATTTTCGACATCCTGTGTTCCGATCTCAGCGCCATGCCGCTATCTCGCGCCGCCGCCGCCTCGTCGGCGGTGCCGGTCGTGCTCTCGCCTGTCACCATCAACAACTACGGTGGCGGCTGCAACACGGTCATCCCCGCCTGGGTGAAGCGGTTTACCGAGTCCGCCGAGCCGCCACGTCCGGCGGCGCGCGCGATCCGAGGGCTCAAGGAGACGGAAACCTACGCCGACGGCGCGCGCCGGCCCTACCTCCATCTGGTGGACGGAGGCGTGTCGGACAACGTCGGCATGCGTGGTGTACTCGATTCACTGGAACTGATGGAGGCGTTGCACGATGCCGGCGTGCCGACGCCGCTTGATCGCGTGCGCAGGGTGATTGTCTTCATCGTCAATTCGCTGTCGGCTCCCCCGACCGATTGGGACCAGTCCGAGGCGCCGCCGGGAACTTTGGAGATTCTGGTGAAGCGACCGGTGTTCCGATCGATCGCTACTCGTACGAAGCCGTGGAACTGCTCAAGGACATGGCGGCGCGATGGCGAACGATGCGTCTGGTCAGAAATTCGACCGCGATGGCAGCCAACAAGGACCCGGCAGTGGCGCAGGCATTGCTGGCCCCCACCGCCGAGATCTATGCGATCGACGTCTCGTTCCCCGCACTGAAAGACAAGGCAGAACTCGATTACCTGAATCAGCAGCCGACGTCCTTCGTGCTGCCGGCTGAGGCAGTCGATCGACTGCGCAGCGCCGCTGGAACGATCATCATGGCCTCACCCGAATTCCAACGCTTGCTGAAGGACACGGGGGCCCGAGTCGTTTCCCGCCCGCGCCGCGGACGCAATGGTGGTTCCCGGCACCGGGGAAACGCGGGGATGGCCCGATCTGGTGCATCCCGTGGTGCCTGCTGCACCGACACGCGATTTTGAGTGTCGTCGGATCGGCGATGCGGTTGCCCGAGTAGATGGCCACCAGTGCTGCAAGTCGTTGTTTACTCGTTGTTGCCAGGTCAGGTTGCGCACCCCCGCAACCAAACAAATCAACGGCTTGCCTTCGGGCAGGCCGTTTTTGTTTCGGGCTGGGGTAGCGCCGGGGTAGCACGAAGATCGGTTTCGATGCCCCAAACGCAGTTCCTCTAGCTTCCCAAGGCGCGTCCACTCCCGCGTGATCCGGCTACTGCCGGCGCTCCTTGCCGGTCAGCAACGCGACGATTGCATCCAGCAGCGCGATCGCGGCCTATCCCTCTGCAGCGATGGTAGCCCGCGGCGACCGCGCAGAACGGGGTACTGCCTGATATCTCGTGCTGTTGCCCGATAACGGCCTCGATGGTTGCCGCGGAAGCCCTGACCGGTACGGCCGGGCCCACTCGACAATCACCGGAAGCAAACCTCCTGTTTCTCCCTAAGGGACCCGTTGGGTTCGCAGGCGATTAGTCCTGATCTGGCGGAACCGGCATGACGCGCCGCGGAGTCGCACGGACACCGAGGTTTCCGAATCAAGATTGATGTAGTCGAACGACGACTCCGTGACCTCAGCTCGCTTCTTCTTCCGGTGATAGCCGTACTGCGCGAGCGCTTGGCCGGTTGCCGCCGCCATGACATTGAGATCCACGGAGACGACACCTTGCAGTGAATAAAGGCTGGCGAACCCCGGAAAAACCGGACGATGTTCCGGCGGCAAGCAGCAACGGGCCGGTGTCCAAGCTAGACCCGACGTCGACGAAACGCAACCGAATGATTTGTGACCAGGGCGGGCAAAAATGCACCGCCCCGCTGAATGAGGTCGGCGTTGTGCCAGCCTGACCCTGCGGTCCCCAAAACCCTGTGGACCCTGCAACCTAGATCACCTTTGGGACCCGCCGGTCCGACTCGTCCTCGGGACCTGGAGGTCCCGCCCGATACCAGACGATCGGTGTTTCATGCTTCGTGTTGCATGCGGTCGCGTCCGAGACGACGCGCAACGTTCCGTGTGTTTTGTCGACGCAGCCTTTGATTGCCGAGCCAGCTCCCACCCAGCCCAGCGGCGCGACGTCATCAAGAACATAGTCAATGCGACTCCTGCAAATCGCCTTGACATGAAACGCCCTCCTCTGCGACGCAGCGCCAACCCGGTGGCGTGGATGCAGCCGGGCGGGTGCCTGAAGATCAGGAACGGCCAGTGCGGTAACCGGTGATTCACCAAGACCTTGGATCCGGAATCTGGGAACGAAAGACGACGTTTGAGGCTGACAGCGATCGAGAAGGCGAGTGCGCCTGGCCCGTTGCGCCGGATCTCGCACGATCGCGAACGGCCGGAACGTGGGTCGATTCGCCTGCTGCAGTCGCCTGTCGGACAGGCCGGCGATCCTCGATCCGCTCGCCATCACCAACTACACCGTCAAGGACCGCGCGACCGGGGAGATCGTCGACGCGGCCGGCGCGACCGTCACGACCGCGGTCGCGAAGCGCACCGCGCTGCCGACGATCGCGTGGGAGGGCCTCGACATCACGCACGACGGCGTCGTCTACGCGGGCGACGAGGAACGCCCGGGCTCGACCGCCGACGGCGGCGGCTCGACGAACGACCGCGACGGCGGTGCGATCTTCAAGTTCGTGCCGTCCGTCGCGTGGACCGGCGCGGCCGTGACGAGCCTCGCGCAGTCGCCGCTCGTGGCCGGCTCGGTCTACGCGTGGCAGGCGTCGTGCCAGGCGAAGACCAGCTCGAGCTTCCCGCAGTACGGCCAGGGCTGCGAGATCGGTCAGGGCGCGTGGGTGCAGGTCGTCGGCACGAATGCGCGCGTCGACGCGCGCACAACAAGGGCGCGACCGGCTTCTACCGCCCCGAGGACGGCCACTTCGACCCGCTCTACGCGGGCGAAGGCGTCCGCTTCTGCTGGACCAACACGGGCAACGAGGGCGCGAGGAACTACGGCGAGGTCGTCTGCATGATCGACACGAAGCCGATGGGCACGGGCACGAAGGTCGCTGCGAAGAACGGCTACACCTACCTCGCGGACAGCGTCGAGACGCGCGGCTACGCGGTCGCGACCGCCAACCGGTTCGTCGAGGGCGACGCCGACTTCAACTCGGTCGACAACCTCGCGTTCCAGCCCGGCACCGGGATCATGTACGTGATCGAGGACCACGAGAACGGCGACGTCTTCGCGTGCCTGCCGGACGGCGAGGACCGCGACGTCAAGACCGACGGCTGCGTCAAGATCCTGTCGGTCAAGGACTCGTCCGCCGAGCCGACCGGCTTCATGTTCAGCGCCGACGGCCTGACCGCCTACGTGTCGATCCAGCACTCGAACGACGGCAACATGACGAAGGTCGACGACTACGCGACCGACGACGTGCTGAAGATCACCGGCTTCAAGCCGGTCACTGCAAGAGTAAGTCACGGCCGGTAGGGATTGATGATCACTAGAGCAGCCGGGGGACATGCCCTGGCTGCCTTTCAATCGCCACAAGTGGTCAGCAGTCCACCAACGAGCTAGGCGGACAGGCGCCGGACAGCCGGCCTGACATCCTGGCCAATGAAAATTCTTCGTGTAAGGTCTGAAACAGTGAAGACAGCGTCCTGCTTTGTATAAGGCTCGTTGGCTTGCGGTCCGACATGCTCTCACGCGGTCACGCGACGACGGTCCGCCGCGCCGCGGCGACGTGTCCGCTCGCGTCCGTGTGGGAGCGCTGGAAGGGCGTGTGAGTGTCTCTTGAGCCAGCATTTCCGCGACTTGGAGAAGAGAGATGTAGCTCCTGTGCGACGATAATTGCGGTCGCGATGCTGTTTGCAGCACCCGCGGCGGCGGCGGAGGGCGACGCGCACCAGCCTCGCGAAGGCCGCGCAGAACCCCATCGCGGGATGGTCGGTCAGTGCCGCTCCAGTGCCACATCAACTTCGATACCGGTCCGCTCGATGGAACGCGTTACCTTCTGAACATCCAGCCCGTTACCCGGTGAAGTTGAACGCCGAATGGAACGCCATCACGCGCACGATCGTCCCGGTGATTTCCCCAGCCGGCGTTCGCGGCCGGTCAGATCGGGAGTTCGGGTCTCGGCGACATCCAGTTCTCGGCCTTTCTCTCGCCGACCGCGCCGGTGGGCGGTTGATCCTGGCATGGGCGCGCTTCGCCCAGTTGAATACCGCGACCGATGACCGCTTCCGGACAAGGGGCCTGGGGCTCGGGCCCACCGCCGTTGCGCTGAAGATTGCTGGGAGCTGGGTGTTCGGCGCGCCATCAACAACGTCTGGTCGGTGTCCGCCAGGACGACGGTCGGGCGGCGTCAACCAGATGCTGCTGCAGCCCTTCGTCAATCTAACAATTTCCGATGCTCCGGGACGTTACCCGTCGTTCTCTCCGACCGTCACGGGTGATTGGTAGCCGATAGTGGTCAGCAGTGGACTGTTCCGCTTCGGCCCAGCATTGGGCAGATCGCGAAAATCGGCGGGCAACCGCTCAACCTTCAGCCGGAGCCTATTTCAACGGTCCAGCACCGGTCGACGGGGCGCGCTGGCAGATTCGCTTCCTCGTCGCATTCCTGTTCCCAACACCGTCAAGAGCGCCAGCTCGTGGAATTGATGGCGGTACTGCGCCGGAAATTCGCGCTTGTGCTGCCGCAGCTGAGCGACTCCAGGCCGGTGAGCGGCGGACCGCTCTACCAGTCGTTGCGCCGCACCCGGCCGTCGGACGATGAGTTGCACCACGTCCCGGCGGAGTACCGTCGTGCAAGGTGATCGCCTGGCTACCGCCGCGCTTCTGTCCGTCATGGAGGGAACGGATGGAGGAGCGGCGTGAGACGCTCGGCTTCCTGCAAGACATGGAAGTTCACGCGCGCATGCTGGTGGCGATTCCGTCATGCTGGCGGGAAGTCTGGGCGCACCGTCAAATTCCCCTGGTCATCCGGACCTCGTCCACGATCGACTTGTCACTGACGCGACTTCCGGCCTTCGTTCGAGTCGGCGATCGACTCGGCGATCCGGTTGCGCAACCGGTCGTGGCCGAGTTGCTGCTGGTCGGGTCCGTCTATGCCGGAGTTGCGGTCGTCTGGCGCACTCAATTCGCGCTTGACGAACACCTGGTATGCCGTCGTCGATGGCGGGTTGCTGCGTACTACGATGGAGGGGCGATGGTTCGCATGGGTCAGCATGTCGATCTTCCTGTTCCTGTTCCTGCGGTGGTGGTGCTTCCGCTTGTTCATCTGGACCCGCTTTCTTTGGCAGGTCGCGCGTCTCGGATCTGGACCTGAGCCCACGCACCCCGACGGGCTCGCGGGTTTGTAATTTCTGGTGCTGTCGGAGCGTGCGTACCGGCCGGTCCTGCCCGCGATGGGGTCGTTGTCCGGGACGATGGCCAACCGATCCTTCTACACGGGCGCCGCGCTGGCCGATTTCTAAGCTGGAGATCTCCGCTGCCGTGGTCCTGTGTTGCTCACGGTCCTCGGACCGCTGCTCGTGTTCATGCCGTAATCTCCGCACCACGCCTGTCGACGGGCACACGGAATATGGCAGCATCGGCCAGCGGTATGCGCGCGAGTTTCGGCGAACGGATCGGTGGCGGCCAGACGACGAGCGAGCCGCTGCTCGGAAG
>JADIZG010000065.1 GCA_016704895.1 Betaproteobacteria bacterium | reverse complement strand
ACGCCGCAGACAAGTCGGGTCAGACTCGGACTTTCGACGGCTGCCAGTTGGTGGTTCGCCGCGCCGAAGTGTCGAAAGTCGAGTCTAACCCTGCATACCCTGCGTTCCCCAACAGGGGCGCGGCTTCGCTTTCTCGTGGGAGGGTAAGCCCCGCAAACTGTCGACGTCATGCCGGCCGGCGCCTGCGGAGAGATGCCATGCCGAGTGACATGAGCAGTGCAACCAACCCGACCTTTGCCCACGCGGAGGCCGTGGGCACGGCAACGGCAACGCCGACGGCAGCGGAAGGAGTGGAGAGATAGATTTCCTCGTTGAGGTCCGCGTTACCGCCGGTCAGGTCGCGGTCGGAGGAAAAGGCGATCCTGGTGCCGCCGCCGTCAATGGCGGGGGCAAAGCTGCCACCGCCGGTAGTGTTGGTGACCTGGGCATTGCCCGAGCCCGAAGTCCAGAGAAAGACTTCCCGGTTGAGGTCGACATTGCCGCCGGTCAGGTTGCGGTTGGAGTTGAATGCGATCCTGGTGCCGTCGCCATTGATGGACGGGGCGGTGTTGGACCCCCCGGTAGAACTTGTGATCTGCGTGAAACCCGAGCCCGAGGTCCAGAGGAAGATCTCCTCGTTGCCGTCGGCATTGCCTCCGGTCAGATCGCGGTTGGAGCGAAAGGCGATCCTGGTGCCATCGCCGTTGATCGAGGGTTCGATGTTGGATCCGCCGGTGGCGCTGGTGATCTGGGAGAAACCCGAGCCCGAGGTCCAGAGAAAGACCTCGTTGCTGCCGTCTGCGTTGCCGCCGGTCAGGTCGCAGTCGGAGTAGAAGGCGATCTTCGTGCCGTCGCTGTTGATGGAAGGGGCGTAGTTGCTGCAGGCGGTGGAACTTGTGATCTGGGCGAGACCCGATCCCGAGGTCCAGAGAAAGATCTCCCGTTGCCGTCGGCATTGCCGCCGGTGTAGTCGTCGGTGCCTTCGAAAGCGACCCTGGTGCCGTCACTGTTGATGGATGGAAGCCGGGGCCACCACCGTTCAGGGTCGGGCCGGTGATCTGCGCAAAGCCTGAACCCGAGGTCCAGATGAAGATCTCCTCGTCCAGGACTGCATTGCCGCCGGTCAGGTCGCGGTTGGAGCGAAAGGCGATCTGGTGCCATCGCCGTTGATCGAGGGGTCGATGTTGAAACCGCCGGTGGTGCTGGTGATCTGGGAGAAACCCGAGCCCGAGGTCCAGAGGAAGATTTCCTCGTTGCCGTCGGCATTGCCGCTCGTCAGATCACTGCTCGAGATAAACGCGATCCTGGTACCGCCGACGTTGATGGAGGCGTTGGAGCTGTTACCAGAGCTCGAGTTGGTGATCTGGGTGTGGGTGAACTGCGCCTGCGCCAGCGGAGCGATCAGCACCCTACCGAGGAGAATGAGAGACAGGGTCAATCCTTGTCGATGACCATTCGTCGTTGACATTGATCCGCCCCCCCGAACTCCCAAGGATAGGAGATTCAACCGCGAAAACCATCCTGTGAGCGAGGGTATCGGTCGAGTCAAGCGGGCCTGCCCGGATACTTGTGTGTTCGTGCATGGGGGGATATGAAGCTGTCGCCATTCCTGGTCTTGTTCCTGCTGCTCGCGAACGCGACGTCGGTAGCGGCGCAGAAGTGTCCCGCCATCGCAACCTCGATGCTCGACAAGGGTTTCTCCGAAGTCTCTCCATGGCGTGTCGTGTCCGGCGGGACGGGCGAGTGCAGCTTCATGACGAGGAACTCGAGCGTCAGCTTCGGGTTCAATCACATGGTCACGGCCTCCGCCGAGGGAGCGGTGACCGCGATGGCCGACATGAGGCAGGCGGTTGCGGGAACGAGCCTTGTCGAGCCGATGCCGTCGCTTGGCGAGCAGGGCTTCACCTACCAGTCGAAGACGGCCAACGGGCAGGTCAACCGCACGTCGATGTTCTTCTACGGGCATCGCGGTCGCGTCAACGTGTCCGGCTATCTCAACCTCAAGGATCCGATCACGCCGGCGCAGCGCGACCTCGCCGCCAATCTGATCGCCGGGACGCTCGGCGTCGCCACCAGTCCCAAGGCGCTCGCGAAGGCGACGAATTGCCGGTACCTCGACCCGACTCTCGTGGATCGACTGTTGCCGGCGGGGACGTGTCGACGATCGTGCCGGATGCGAACAATTGCGTGTTGTCGGCCGGCGGCAAGGTCATCACCGTCGCCATCACCAAGGACGCGCGCGGCTGGGCGACCGCGGAGCGCATGCTGAAGGATGGCGGCTGCACGGTCGACACGCTGACCCAACTCGGCAAGCGCGCCGGTATCGCGCACCACTGCAGCACGGGCAATCCGCGCGCGGAAGTGCTCTTCGTCACCGGCAGCCGGATGTTCAGGCTGCTTTACGTCCCCGCCGCAGAGCCAAGCGCCGATGACCGCGCCACGCTGGTGGAACTGGCCAAGTTCGCCGCGAAGCATTGAGGCGATCGATGATCGTCCTCGGGAGGAAGCGAGAGGGCCCACCTCCCCCGGGATGAGCCCGTCATTCGTTGGCAGGCCGCGCAGGACTCGGGCCTACGACCCATGGTTCATTGGCGACCCTATTTGCCGACGCGCGGGCCGACGACTTTCGCCAGGTCGGTCACGATCTGTTTCGCCTGGGCCGCGGTCTTCGCGCCCGCGACCGCGACGCTCATCTGGACGCGGGGTTTCTCGAAGTCCGCCGACAGCTTCCCCAAGTCGGCACGGGTGCTGTAGTAGATCGCGTCGCCGCCGATGCCCTTTACAGTCTCGACCTTGGCGGCCGGTTGCATCTTCTTCATCGTGGCCTCCCAGGAGCGCACGCTGGCCCCGGTGTCTCGCTTCTCGACTTCCACGCTGATCTGCAGGTCGCCGCCCTCTTGCTGAAACATGATCTGGCCTTCCATCGGCTTCCAGCCATCCTTGAATTTCGCGCCGGTCACCTTCTCCACCTCCGCCTTGGTGACCAGCTTGGACAGGTCCTGGGCAAGCGCGCTGCCCGACAACGCGAACGCGATCAGGGTGGCGACGAGCACTTTCCTGCCGACCATGATTTCTCCTGACAGTACAGTTCCAAGGTGGATCGCAATCGCCAGCGACATCATGGAACATCGAGCGGTTGCACGGCTTCTGGCAGCGAGCGAACGACGGCCTCCGAGGAGAGTACGCCAGTTCGAACTCACAAGTGACACGTCGATGAGCTCAGGCATGCCGGATCGTTTCACCCACCCCCTGGATGGGCTACCCTGCGCATCATGACCGCGAAGACCATCCTCTGCATCCGCCACGGCGAGTCCACGTTCAACCGCGCATGGCGGGCGACGCCGGTCGATCCCCTGCACTTCGACGCACCGTTGAGCGAGACCGGGCACGAGCAGGTCCGGCAAGCGCGTCCGACGCTCGCCGACCTGCCGGTCGAGATCGTGATCGTGTCGCCGCTGACGCGAGCGCTGCAGACCGCGCTCGGGCTCTTCGGCGAGCATCCGAGCGCGCCCCCGATGCTGGTGGCCCACCTGGCGCGCGAGCGCGTCGAGAACAGCTGCGACGTCGGACGATCGCCGGCGTTGCTCGCGGCCGAATTCCCGTCGGTGGACGTCGCGCACCTCGACGAGGTGTGGTGGCACGCGGAGGGCGAAGCGGACGAGCGCGGCGTCTGCGTCGAGCCGCTCGAGGCCGTCGACGCCCGCGTGGCCGAGTTCCGGTCGTTCCTGCGCGAGCGGCCGGAGCGGGTCATCGCGGTGGTCGCGCACGGCACGTTTTTCTTCCATCTCACCGGCAGGCACCTGGCCAACTGCGAGGTGGCGACGATCGAGCTGAAGTGACACGCGAGCGGCTGCCTGTAGATGGCGTCGACTGGCCCACGGGGTCAGAACTGTCACAATCGGCGGGACGACGCATGTCGACTCGCGAACGATCGGAGCCGCCGATTGCTCAGCCGCTCCCCCGCCCCCTGACCCCAAGACGACGGAGGGCACCGGCAATGCATGGCCTTGGAATTCGGGCGCTGGTGGGCGTCCTCGCCTGCCTGCTCGCCTTCGAGGCGGCCGCGCAGGACTATCCGACCCGCACGATCACGCTGATCAACCCCGCGGCCGCCGGCGGCAGCAACGAGGCGATGAAGTCAATCATCTTCGACCGCGTGGCGGCCGCCCTGGGCGTGCCGATCGTCATGGAGTCCAGGAGCGGCGCGGGGGCGCGATCGCGGCCGCCTACGTGGCGAAGGCGCCGGCGGACGGTTACACGCTGCTGCTCGCGGGCGGCAGCATCACGGCCACGCTGCCGGTCACCCGGAAGGACCTGCCCTACGATCCGCTGCGCGACCACGCCGATCGTCACGCTGATCGGCACGGCGCCGCTGCTGGTCGTGCCGAAATCCACGCCGGCGGCCACCGCGAAGGAAATTCGTGGAGCTCGCGCGCGCGCCAGCAAGGCAAGCGACTACGGCTCCTACGGGCGGGGCACGACGAACTACTTCGCGTTCGAGCTGTTCAAGCGCGCGGCGGGGATCGACGTCGTGAGCATTCCGTACCGCGGCAGCGCGCCGCTCCTGATCGCGCTGCTGGCCGGCGAAGTCGACGCAGCGTTCGAGCAGCCGCCCACGATCCGGTCGTACGTCGCCGACGGCAAGCTTCGCGCGCTGGGCATCGCGAGCCCGGAGCGCTCGCCGATGTTTCCCGACGTGCCCACGATGGCCGAGCAAGGCTATCCGGTGTCGACGCCCGGCGGCATCGTCCTGGCCGCCCCGGCGGGGCTCCCCGCCCCGATCGCCGACCGTCTCAATCGCGAGGTCAACAGGGTGCTCGCCCTGCCCGAGGTGCGGCAACGGATCCTCGAGACCGGTTACGAGCCGATGGGCGGGACGCGCGACGAGGCGGAGCGTTGGGTTCGCTCCGGGAACGAGGCGTGGAGGATCATGACGCGCGACCTGGGCTACGTGCCCGACTGATCCGCGCGAATCACCCGCGAGCTGCCGCATGAGCGCCGAGACCATCGTCGACTGCCTGCAGCGCCACGCGCAGGAGCGCCCGGACGCCCCGGCCGTCGTCTCGCTCGACCGGGCCGTCTCGTACCGCGAGCTTCACGCGCTCGCGGGAGGATGCGCCGCGTGGCTGGCCTCGCTAGGCGTCGAGCCCGGCGAGCGCGTCGGCGTCTCGATCGCCGATAGCCTCGCGCACCTCGTCGTCGCGCTTGGCCTGGCGTCGCTGGGCGCCGCCCACGCGACGTTCGCGACCCACGATCCGGCACCTTCGCGATCGCGGCTCGCGGCGCGCCTCGGCGTAATGCGCATCGTCGCGATTCACGACGCGGATCGGCTTGCCGGCCTCGATCTCGTGATGCTCGATCCCGAGCGCATGGCGGCCTGGGCGCGCCGCGAGCCGGCGCTGCTCGCGCGGCCCGATCCATTCGCGCCCTTCACGTTCTTCACGACCTCCGGCACCACCGGCGAAGCGAAGATCATCCCGATCCTGCACGGGCGCCTGGTGCAACAGTTCTCGCGCGCGTGGACCGGCTGCCGGCTGACGCTGACGTCGCCCGAGTACCATTTCGCCAAGCGCGGATTCCTCTACGCGGTCCTCGGCGGCTCCGCGATCGCGATCCGCGGATCCTCCAACCTGCCGGCGGCCCGTCTGTGCGCTGCGCTGGGCGCCGACACGATCGTCTGCATGGCCGCCCACGCGCGCGAGCTCGTCGCGGAGGCCGGGCGAACCGGCCGCCTGCCTCCCGGCACGGTCGTGCAGTTCTCGGGATCGCGCAGCTCCGCGCCGATGCGGCGCGAGCTGCTCGAGCACGTGTGCGACGGCGTCGCCGTCACCTATTCGATGCAGGAGTGCGGGTCGATCGCGCGCACGGTCGAGCACCGCGTCGACGACGTCTCCGAATCCGTCGGCCGGCCCCATCCCGGCATCGAGGTCGAGATCGTCGACGAGCGCGGCGCGCCACTGCCGCACGGCGAGATTGGCGAGATTCGCATCCGCGCCCCGGGCATGGCGACCGGATACGTCGACGACAGGCGTGCCGACGCCATGCATTTCCGCGCGGATGGTTCCATCCGCGCGATCTCGCCTCGTTCTCGCCGGACGGCTCGCTCGTCATCCACGGTCGCGCCGACGACGTCGCGAACCTGAACGGCATCAAGATCGCGGGGGTCGAGATCGAGCGCGCTCGAGCGGCACCCAGCCGTCAAGGCGGTGGCTGCGTTCCCGCTGCGATCGGTCCACCACGGCGAGATTCCCGCCGCCGCGGTCGAATTGACGGGCGGCCTGCGCAGCGACGAGCGCGAGCTCCTGCGGTTCGCGCGAGAGGCGCTCGGACTGCGCGCCCCCCGCCGCGTGATGATCGTCGAGACGCTGCCCACGACGCCGCAGGGCAAGGTCGACCTGCGACGCCTGGCCGAGATGCTGACAGGCAAGGCTCGAGACTGAGCGCGTACCGGTGCCGGATGGGGTCAGAGCTGTCACAATCGGCGGGACGACGCGCGCCGACTCGCGAACGATCGGAACCGCCGATTGTGACAGCTCTGACCCCAAAGCGCCGCCACTACCACGTCTACGTGATCGAGCTCGATCGTCGGGTCCTGGACGAGCGGCGCTTCATCAAGGCCAATCCCGGCTACCGGGCGGGCAAGCCCTGCGTCTACGTCGGCATGACCGGCATCGATCCCGACGTGCGCTTCGACAAGCACAAGGCGGGCATCCAGGCCAATCGCTACGTGCAGCGCTTCGGCCTGCGCCTGCTGCCCGAGATCTACGAGGCCTACAACCCGATGGCCTACGACGCCGCGCGCGACATGGAGGTGGAGCTCGCGATCGACCTGCGCGAAGGCGGTTACGGGGTGTGGCAGGCGTGAGCGGTGCGTGGGGTCAGGGCTGACGCACCCGTGCACCGAGGACGCGTGCTTTCGCGTGTCGCGCGGATCGGGCGGCTGCCTGGACGACGGTCGTCGACCCTCAGCTCGAGGGGCCGTCGTACGCGGTGAGCATCCTCTGGTCGTGCGTGGTCGCGTGGTACTGGCGGATCGGAAGCCGTCCGCTCTGCTCCGCGACCGCCCAGGTGTTCACCTCCCAGGACACTTTCTGGTGGAACGCAACGATTCCCCTGAACGCGTCGACGCAGACGCTGTGAAGCAAAGGCGCGAGGCGCGCCGGGCAGACGACGACGGCCCCGCAGAACCTCCAGTTCGGGTGGTCAAGCAGGATCCGGTCCGACCGGGGCCAGCATCCGGGGATCGCGATGGCGTCGTCGCGCAGCTTGCCGACGAAATCCAGGATCAGGTCCTCGGTGACCCCCGGCACGTGGAGGATGCCGAAGTCGAGCCAGACGAGAACGTCCGACTCGAACTCGCGGCTCGTCCGGTCCAGCCACTGCGTCTTCTGGTGCTGGATCGCGTGGTAGCCGAGCGTGTCCTTGGCCGGGTTCTGCGAGGCGACCGAATGCGGACACCCCTCGAGCGCGTCGTGGATCCAGAAGCGTCCGTCCCAGCGCGGGAACGCGTCGGCGCCGGCCTGTTCCCGCGCGAGTTCCGCGCCGATTTCCGCGGTGGTCCAGACGACCTTGGGGACCGGGATCCGCATCAGCCGACGGCCGAGATCGAGATAGGTCTCGCGCGGCCGCGGATGACCGGGCAGCGGGAAGTAGCCGGTCACGATCCTGACCGCGCGGCTCACGGCGCGGTCACCGGGTACTTAAGCAGGCGGAAGTCGCGCCAGGTGGTCCCCGGGTAATTCAGTTCGGACCAGCCGAAGATGCGCTTGCCGCGCGCGTCCCTCTCGGGCAGCGGCTGCCACGCGCGATGCCTGAAATGGAAGTACAGGTTCATGATGCCCATCTCGTTCGTCAGGCTGATCGGATACCGGTTCATCCCGTCCTCGAGGTCGGCGCGCGAGCAGGCATCGACGAGGCTCGTGTCGACGATCCACATGCAGTTCAGGAAGTAGCGTGCGTCGAGGATGTGCGCGCCGAAATCGGCGAGCAGCCGGTCGCGGACGGCCGGATCGGCCTCCAGGTCGATCTGACAACGGAAGCGCCTTCCGTTGTCGCCGGGCAACGCGTCGTCGGGCGCCGTGAGCCTGCCCCGCCACTCGACCTCGAGCAGCGCATCGACGCTGTCGAGCACGCGAAGGCCCGCGTCGAGGTAGATCACCCGCTCCCACCGCCTGATCCACGGGTCGAAGACCTGCAGCTTGTCCCACTGCACGAGCTTGCCGAAATGGCGATTGTCCGGCATCGGGCGGATCGGCTTCTCGCGCAGCGCGGCGACGAGGCGGTCCGTGTCGATGTGCGCAACCTCGCGGCACGTGACACGGGCGGAATCGAGGAAGTCGCGGGGCGGGCTGAATCCGACGCTCAGCAGCGCGACGTCGCCGTCCCAGGCGCCCGCGGCGCGCAGATCGGCGATGGTCCGTGCGGCTTTCGGGAAGTAGCCCGCGTCGGTGACGAGCACGAAGGCCGTGGACGGCGCAGGGGCGGACGCGATCATACGCAGCGAAATGGGGTCAGAGCCGTAATCATCGCGCCTGGATGGCCCTGATCGACACGCCCAGGCCATCGGGCGCGACGCCGCCACGCCTCATCGCACGCCATCGGCAACCGACACCCGACTCACTTCCTCGCCGGATAGGTCCTCGCCAGTTCCTCGATCACCACGCGCCGGATGTCGCGCAGCTCCACCACGTCGTGCACCTGCGGACTCGCGCGCGTCAGGAAGCCCAGGTTCGTCTCGGCCCCCGTGAGCAGGAAGTCGTTCAGCGCCACCGTGTATCGCCTCGACGGCTCGATCGGTTTGCCCTGCACGAGCCACACGCCGTTGTCCCGGCGCGCGCCCCAGGTCTGCAGGTAGCCTCCGAGGCCTTCGTTGTTCATGCCGGTCTCGAGGACGCGCGCCAGCAGCTCGCCGTCGAAGCTCGCCCTCACAGTCTTTCCGCCGAAAGGCATCACGCGAATGATGTCGTACTCGGTGATCGGCCCCGGCGGCAGGACGTCGTCGATGCGGATCGAGCCGCCGTTGAAGATCGCGACGTCGACGGTCCCGGCTTCGTGCGCGAGCGCCGCCGCGATCAGGTCGGTGAGCCTGCCCGGGCGGTTGCGCACGGTGGACTCGCGGCCGTCGAGCGGCTCGGTGCTGGTCGCCACCACCGCCTCGGGCGTGAAGCCCTGACGGCGGAACGCCTCGAAGCCGCGTTCGACCCACTGCTTCGCGACGGCGTCGACGGCGGGCGCGGCAGCGATGGTGTCGTCGATCGGTTGCAGCCGAGCCGCGACGACGGGACGCGCGCCAGGCGCCCTGAAGGTCAGCGTGACGATGGCGAGCGACCGGGCGTTGGCATCGGCCTTGACGATCGGAACGAACCGCGGCCCCCGGTACATCAGCCAGTTCTCGTGCTCGTGCCCGCCCAGCACGAGATCGATGCCGGGGACCGCGTTGACGAACTCGGCGTCCTGCGCGAGCGACAGGTGGGTCAGCGCGACGATGGCGTCGGTCCTGCCGCGCAGCTTCTCGACTTCGGCCCTCGCCGTGGCAATCGCGTCGTGGTACTTCACCCAGCGCTTCGGGTTGGAGTCGATCGTCACGCCGATGAGCCCGATCCTGACGGTCCGTCCCGCGGCCTTGACCGGGACGATCGCCGACGTCGGCACGCCGGGGAACGGCTGGCCGCCGGCGTCGGTGACGTTGGTGGAGACCAGGCGGAACTTCGCCTGCGTGAGGTGGGCGCGAAACGCCGCTTCCGACACGTCGAACTCGTGGTTGCCGAACGTCGCCCAGTCGACGCCGGTCGCGTTCAGGACGTCCACCATCTGCCGCCCCGCCAGCGGCTTCCCGTCCACGATCGCCGTTCCGAGCGCGGAAGGCGACAGGTAGTCGCCGCCGAGCGTGGTCAGCAGCGGCGATCCGGTCTTCTTCAAGTGCTGGATGACGGTGGCGACGCGTGCCAGCCCGCCCGACTTGCCGCCTTCGACGGGAAGGACCTCGTAGACGTCGTTCAGGTGGACCAGCGTGACCGTGACCGGCTTGGGCGCGCGACTCGCGCTCGCCTGCGGTTGTGCTGCGGCCCCGTGGCCGCCCCCCAGGGCGATCATCAACGCCAGCACGCCCATCCAGCCTCGTCGCATCGTCACCCCGCCCTTCAAGTAAGCGCGGCAGCCGCCTCACCTGCGCATGGCAGGACTATGCCACTCCTTGCCTGCGCATGCATCCGGCGGTGGCCCACCGCGAAAATCAATGGGGTCAGAGCTGTAACAATCGAACCGCGAGACGACGCAGCCTTGCACCGTGCGCGTCGTTGACCGTCACTCCCTCGGCGCCACCGCATCATCCGTTCGTCCGATCGCGGCCGATCGCATCGCGCGAGACCATGGGCAGCAGGAGCGCTCCATGTCGCGCAGGCCACGATTCCCGGTCACCGGCTACCCGTTGCACATCGTGCAGCGGGGCAACGACCGCCAGCGGTGTTTCTTCGGTGAACGGGATTTCCGCGCCTACCTGAAAGCGCTGGGCGATGCCGCCGCGCACTACGGCGTCCTGATCCATGCCTACGTCCTGATGACCAACCACGTGCACCTGCTGGTCACGCCGCTGGAGGCCGGCGCGGTATCTCGTGCGATGCAGTCGGTCGGCGCGCGCTACGTCGGCTACGTCAACGCCACCCAGGGTCGGACAGGAACGCTGTGGGAAGGGCGCTACCGGGCGTGCCTGGTCGACCACGACGCCTACCTGCTCGCCGCGTGCCGGTACATCGATCTCAATCCGGTCCGCGCCGGAATCGTCTCGCACCCGGTCGCATGGCGATGGAGCAGCTACGGTGCCCTCGCGGGCCTGCGGCGCGATGCGCTGGTGTCCGCGCACCCGACGCTCGCCATGCTCGGCGACGCGCCCGGCCCGGGGTATGCGCAATGGTGCGGCATCGTGCCGGACGACGCCGAGCTGGCCGCGCTGCGGGCCGCGACCGCCGGCGAGCTCGCCTTCGGATCCGAAACGTTCAAAACGCGGATCGAGGCAACGACGGCCCGTGCGACGCGACGGCGTCGTCCTGCGCGTGCCTCGCCGTCAACGCGTTCGGACACCGCTCCGCTAGCCAACCCTGCCGCGGGCACCGAGTCGGTCGCGGAGGAACCCGGCTCGACGCCATTGTCACGGCTCTGACCCCATCCGACATCCGACGCTACGTCTCGTGCGCATCGAGCCGAAAACCTGCCGCCCCATCCTGCGCGAGCACACGCGCGAGCCACGGCATGATGCCGCGCATCTGCTCGGAGTATTTCCACGGCGGGTTGACGATGAACAGGCCACTGCCGTGGAGGCCCAGCCCGTCGGGCGAAGGCGCCTTCACCTGCAGCGCGATGTCCAGCCAGTCGGCGTCCACCGCCCGCCGAAGCTTCTCGGGCAGTTCGACCGACTCGCGACGCTGCAGGAGCGGATACCAGACGACGTAGGTGCCGGTCGCGAACCGCTCGATGCCGTCGCGCAGTGCGGTCACCACGGCCCGGTAGTCGGTCGCGAGCTCGTACGATGGATCGATCAGCACGAGTCCGCGGCGTGACGGAGGCGGCAGAACCGCCTTGAGGCCGGCGAACCCGTCACCCGGCGGTCACCGTCACGCGGCGACCCTCCTGCGCAAACTGCCGGGCGAGAATCGCTCCCTCGGTGCTGTGCAACTCGAACAGCCGCAGGCGATCCTGAGGCCGGAGCACCCCCAGCGCAATCCGGGGCGATCCCGGATACTGCCGCAGCACGCCATCCGGGTTCACGGCGCGGACCTGGTCGAGATAGTCGGCCACCGGCTCCGGCAGGTCGCTGCGCTCCCACAGGGCGCCGATGCCGCCGCGAAACTCGGCGTTCCTCACCGCGAAGCCTTGCTCGAGCGAATACATGCCCGCGCCGGCGTGCGTGTCGACCACCAGGAGCGGCTTGTCCTTGCGCGCAAGATTGCGCAGCAGCGCGACCAGCGCGATGTGCTTCAGGACGTCGGCGTGGTTGCCTGCGTGAAAGCCGTGGCGATAACTCAACATCGATCGATGGGGTCAGAGCCGTAACAATCGAGGCATGCGCCGACGCGCCATCGCGTCGCGAGCGGCGGCAACGGCGCCATCCTCCAGCGACGATGCGTCATCCGATCGTCAATGGAATGCGCAAAGCCGGATTGTTACAGCTCTGACCCCATTCACCCTGACCCCATTCACCCTGACCCCATTCACCTGGCGACGAGCTTGACCTCCACCCGGCGATCGCGCTCCAGGCACTCGACCAGCTTCCGGTTCGTCGCGCTGTCCGGACCCATGTTCCTGCATGCGTCGCCGGTCGTGGCCTCGCTCTCGCCTTTGGCTTCGGCACGAATGCGCGTGGCTTCCACGCCCTTGCCGGCCAGGTAGGCGACGACGGCTTCGGCGCGCTTTCTGGAAAGCGGCACGTTGTACGGCTCCTCTCCGATCCTGTCGGCGTAGCCGACGGCGTCGAGGCGCTCGAACGTCCGCCCCTGGATGCTTCGCGGCCAGCTCGTCCAGCTTCGATACCTCCCCGGAGCGCAGCGCCGACCGGTCGAAGTCGAAGTACACCGCGATGGCCACCGGCTCCTCGGCCTTGGGCGCGGGCGGGACGATCGACGCCACGGGTCCCAGAGCCGCTGCGGCCGGCGTCGTCTCGGCCGGCGTCGCCGCCACCTGCTGCTTGGCAACCTCGGCTTTGGCGGCCGGCGGTGGCGCATTGCCCGGCTTCCAGAACATCCAGAGCGCACCGGCGACGATCAATACCAGTATCCCGATTGCCCAACGAACCGCAGGTGTCATGGCACTCTCCGATCGAAAGAGGGGGCAGGACTCGACACTTCAGGAGCGCAGCTGCCGCGAGTCCGCCGCGCCGTCACGATCAGCGGTCCCCATGAACGGTCAATCGAGCCCGGATCCTGCTCGATGTGGCGACCATCCTACGCAACTGGGTGGCAGTAGGGCAATGGCTCACTGCGCACCTGCTTCCCGTCAGCACGGTTGCATCGGCTTCGCCCCCCTCCGGCACCCTGCCCCGGCGGCAGCCGGGAATGTCGCCGATGACGACGCCGGACGACATTTGCGGCCCTGGCATTCGCCCATCCGCGATAATCACGGCTTCGACCCCACGAAACCGCAGATCTTGACCATCGAATCGCATTGGCTCGGCGCCATCGCCTTCGCCGCCGTCGCCCTCGTCGCTGGCGCATCGCACGACGCCTCCGCCCAGCCCTACCCGCAGCGCCCCGTCACGCTGATCAATCCTTCCGCTGCCGGCGGCAGCAACGAGGCGCTGAAGACCATCATCTTCGATCGCGTCGCCGCCGCGCTCGGCAAGCCGATCGTCATGGAGTCGCGAAGCGGCGCAGGCGGGGCGATCGCGGCTTCGTTCGTCGCGAAGGCAGAGCCCAACGGCTACACGCTATTCCTGGCGGGCTCCAGCGTCGTGGGATCAACCCGGCCACGAAGAAGGACCTCCCCTACGATGCGGTGCGGGACTTCACGCCGATCGTCATCCTGGTCGAGGCGCCGCTCCTGCTCGTCACCCACAGGTCGATTCCGGTGACCGGCGCGCGGGAGTTCGTCGACCTGCTGCGTGCGCAGCCCGGACGCCTCAACTACGGCTCCTACGGTTCGGGCACCACGAACTTCCTCGCCTACGAGCTGTTCAAGAACGTCACCGGGACCGACGTCCTGCACGTTCCCTACCGCGGCAGCGCGCCGCTGCTGACCGCGTTGATGGCGGCAGAGGTCCAGACGGCCTTCGAGTACCACCCCACGATCCGGCCCCACGTCGAGGCGGGCACGTTCAGGATCCTCGGCGTGGCGAGCGCGTCGCGCTTCCGGCCGCTCCCAGACGTGCCAACGCTCGGCGAGCAAGGCATCGCGGTCGAGGCGGGCGGGAGCGTCTGGCTGGTGGCACCCGCGGGCCTTCCGGCGCCGGTCGCCGACCGGCTCAACGCCGAGGTCAACAAAGTGCTGGCGGAGCCCGAGGTGCGCCGGCGCCTCGCCGAGATCGGCTACGAGGCCGTGGGCGGCACGCGCGAGCAGGCGTCCGGCAGGATCGCGGACGACATCGCCAAATGGACCCGGCTGGTGCGTGCCATCGGCTACCGGCCCGAATGAGCGGCCGCCGATGAGCCCCGACGCCGAAGCGCCGGCCGGAACCATCATCGATCGGCTGGAGCTGTTCGCGCGCGAGCGGCCCGATGCGCCGGCCATCGTCGGCATCGACCGGACCGTCACCTATCGCGAGCTCCATGCGATGGTCGGCGGGTGCGCGGACTGGCTGGCGGCGCACGACATCGACGGCGGCGAGTGCGTCGGCGTGACGATCCCCGACAACTTGCTGCATTTCGTCGTCGCGCTCGGACTGGCCTCGCTCGGCGCCGCGCACGCGACGCTCGCGAGCCACGATCCAGAGCTCGTGCGGGCGCAGTTGGCGTCACGGGTCCGCGCGCGTCGGGTCATTGCCACGCACGCCTCCCACCGTCTGCCCGGGCTGGCGTTCATTCCGGTCGACCCGGAGCAGATGGCGACATGGGCGGGCCGGGGCACGGTCACGCTGCGAAAACCCGTGGCGTCCGCGACGTTCACGTACTTCTCGACGTCGGGCACCACGGGCGAAGCGAAGCTCATCCCGGTACTGCATGGCCAGGTTGGACTGCAGGCGGCGCGCGCGGTCGTCGGTCGCGCGATGCCGCTGTCGTCGATCGAGCACAGCTACGCCAAGCGCCAGTTTCTCTACGCCGTTTCAGAGGGCGCCACGGTCGTGCTTCCCGGGCCACCCGGCACGCCGGTTGCGCAGCTGTGCGCCGCGCTGGACGTCGACGTGATCGGGTGCATGAACGGGCAGGCCCGCAACCTGATCGCGGAAGCCGCGCGGCACGGCCGACTGCCCCCGGGGACGCTGATACGGACGAGCGGCTCACGCGCCTCGGCGCAGTTCCGTCGCGACCTGCTGGAGCACGTCTGCGACGCGGTCGAGATCACCTACTCGATGCAGGAGTGCGGATCGATCGCGAGCGCGACCGAGCGCGATGCGCGCCGGGTGACCGAGACCGTCGGCCGGCCGCATCCCGGCGTCTCGGTCCTGATCGTCGACGATCGTGGAACACCGATGCCGCCGGGGGAGATCGGCGAGATCCGCATTCGCGCGCCGGGCATGTCGACCGGGTACCTCGACGACGAGCGCGCCACAGCGCGGCACTTCAGCGACGGATGGTTCCGGCCCGGCGACCTCGGCACATTCACGCCCGATGGCGTGCTGATCGTGTACGGGCGCGCCGACGACGTCATGATCCTCAACGGCATCAAGATCGCGCCGGCGGAGATCGAGCGCGTCCTCGAGCGGCATCCTGCCGTCAAGGCGGTTGCCGCGTTTCCGTTGCCTTCGCCCGTGCACGGTGATCTGCCGGTCGCGGCGGTCGAGCTGGTCGCCGGAGCCAGCGCGGACGAGCGGGAACTGCAGACGTTCGCGCGCGAGGCGCTGGGATTGCGCGCGCCGCGCCGGGTCATGATCGTGTCGGCGCTGCCGTCCACCGTCCGGGGCAAGGTCGACATTCGTCGGCTTGCCGAGATGGCGATGATCGGGGTCCGATGATCGGGGTCAGAGCCGTAACATTCGACTCGTCGATGATCGGGGTCAGCGATTGGGGTCAGAGCCGTAACATTCGAATCGTCGGGCGACGCGGATTGGCTCCGGTGACGACGGCAATCACCCAACCCCGCTCACCGGTTGCCCACGCAAAACCGATTGTTACGGCTCTGACCCCTTCGCGCGGGCGCGCCGCGATGCTGGATAATCCGTCTTCGACCCCAGGGGCGCGCCGAGCCGCCCGGAGACCTCGATGATCAAGGTGAACTTCGGTTCCGGCCCGTTCCCGCACGAGGGCTGGATCAACGTCGACCTCGACACCGCATGCCGGCCCGACGTGGTCGCCGACCTCGGACGCGGCCTGCCGTTCGCGACGTCGTCGGTCGACTTCGTGCTCTGCGATCACGCGATCTCGTGCATCGGTCTCGAGGCCACGCGCGCATTCCTCGCCGAATGCCGCCGCCTCCTGAAGCCGGGTGGCGCGATGCGCCTGCTCACACCGGACCTGAGGGAGCTCGCGCGCCTGTACCTCGAACAGCCGCAGCGGCTCGTCGACCTGTGGAACGCGACGGTCGGCATCCCGCTCGCCACCGGCAGCGCGTGCGAGGTCTTCAACCTCGCCCTGGAGATCCAGTGCCGGTTCCAGTTCGACGCGCCCACGTTCGTCGAGCTCGCGCGCGAAGCAGGTTTCGACGCGACGCCCGTCGAGTACCGCCGCAGCAGCCACCCTGAGCTCGCCGGGCTAGACGTGCGGCCGCCCGACCAGAGCGTGACGATGGGCTTCGAGCTTCGTCCGGCCGCCCGCGCGGCCGGCTGACCCGCGATCCGGGCGGCGGCCGACCCCGCGCGCCCGCCGTTCGCCGCGCGGTCCCCGCAAGACCCAACGCCCCCTTGCCTCCATGAACGACGCCGACTTCTACGCAAGCCTGCCGGCGTTCGACGCCTTCGCGGCCGTCGTCGATCCGTCGCGCTACCGGCCGCTGCCGCCGTCGTGGTGGGTCGGCATGACCGACGTGGTCGGCTCGACGCGCGCGATCGAGCAGGGTCGCTACAAGGCGGTGAACACCGCCGGCGCGTCGGCCATCTCGGCCGTCGCGAACGCGCTCGGCCACCGGCGATTCCCGTTCGTGTTCGGCGGCGACGGCGCGAGCTTCGCCGTCTGCGGCGAGGACGCCCCGCGCGTCCGCGAAGCGCTCGCCGCAACGATTACCTGGTCGCGCGACGAGCTCGACCTGCCGATGCGCGCGGCGCTCGTCCCGGTGTCGGCGGTCGACGCCGCGGGCTATGCCGTCAGTGCGGCGCGCTATGCGCCGTCGCCACACGTCTCGTACGCGATGTTCTCGGGCGGCGGCCTCGCGTGGGCCGAGCGCGCGATGAAGTCGGGCGATCACGCGGTCGCCGCAGCGCCGCCGGGGACGAGGCCCGACCTGTCGGGGCTGTCGTGCCGCTGGAGCGAGATTCCGGCGACGCGAGGCACGATGCTCTCGCTGCTGGCGGCGCCCGTGCGCCAGGACGATCCGGCGTTCCGCCAGGCGGTCGAGTCGATCGTCGAGGAGATCGACGCGAGCGGCGAGGCCGTCCGCCCGGTGCCTTCCGGCAGCGCCGGCGTCGCCTGGCCGCCGCCGGGCCTCGAGCTCGAGGTGCGCGCCTCGCGCGGCGCGAACGAGTCGCTCGCGGCGGCTCGCCTGCGCGTGCGCGTGCGCACGTGGTTTGCCTGGCTGATCATGCGCACGGGCGCACGCGTCGGCGGCTTCGATCCGGCGCGCTACCGACGCGAGGTCGCCGCGAATGCGGACGTCCGCAAGTACGACGACCACCTGCGCATGACGATCGACTGCACGACCGCGCTCGCGGATCGGCTGGAGGCGAGCCTCGAACGCGCCCGCGCCGAAGGCATCCTGAACTACGGCCTGCACCGGCAGCCGGCGGCCGTCATGACCTGCTTCGTGCCGACCGCCGGCGCGAGCGACCACCTTCACTTCATCGACGGTGCGGCAGGCGGCTACGCGCTCGCGGCGCGTGCGATGAAGGCGCGCTGACCGGCAGCAGCCTGCCCGACACGGGCGACCTTCCGCCGGCCATCCGGGCTCGGCCAACAGGGCTTTCGATCGACGTCGGCATCGGGCGTATGCCGCGCCAGCGGGATGGGAGCCGGGACGTCGCACGATCGCGGAACGGCCCATGGCAGAATCGTCCCTCCCATCGATCGGAGGAATCCGCAATGCCCGCTTTGTCGGCGAAGCGCACCGGGTTGGCGCTTCTCATCGGGATGACTTGCTGCGGCGCGAGCTTCGCCGGCCTCGACGAAGGTCTCGCGGCACTCGCGAAGGGGAACTATGCGGTCGCCGCGAAGGAGCTTCGCCCGCTCGCCGACCGCGGCAACGCCGAAGCCCAGTACCGGGTCGGCCTGATGCACGAGTTCGGTCGCGGCTACCCGGTGGACAAGGCGCAGGCGGTCGCGTGGCTCCGCAAGGCGGCGGCCCAGGACCACGCCGCGGCGCAGCAGGAACTGGGCGTCATCTACGCGACCGGCGACGGCGTCCCGAAGAACGACGAGGAGGCCGTTGCCTGGTTCCGGAAGTCCGCGACGCTCGGCAACGCGGCCGCACAGTACAACCTGGGGCTGATGATCGCCAAGGGTGCCGGCGTGCGCAACGACGATGCGGACGCGGTCGCCTGGTTTCGCAAGGCGGCCACCCAAGGATTCTCGCTTGCCCAGTTCAAGCTGGGCCTGGCCTACGAGCACGGTGTCGGCGTGGCGAAGGATCCCGTGCTCGCCTACGCGAGCTATGCGATCGCCGCGCGCGACGGCAACCGCGAGCACGTCGCGCAGCGCGATGCGATGGCCGCGAAGCTCAGCGCTGCGCAAGCCCGGCAGGGACTCGCGCTCGCCAATGCGTGGACCGTGGGCCAGCCGATGCCGGCGAGCGTCGCCGGCGCCGGTGCGCAGCCTGCGGCCGCCACGACTGCCGGCGCACGCGCCAGGGACAGGTGTTCCGCCGCCGGCCGGATGGAAGGCGAGAAGTTCGCGGCCGGACATTGCGCCGTCTCGCTCTACGGCGACCAGCACAGTGTCGCGATCTGGTTCAACGAGGAGCCGATCACCCCCGAGGAAGCGGAGAACTTCCAGGTGTCTTCCTACGCCTCGGGCATCAAGGGCGGCAAGCCGCGCACGCTGCTGCAGATCCTGTTCTGCCCGGGCGGAGGCAAGCCGACCGCCTCCGCCGCTGCGGTGAAGTCGATCGACCTCAACACCAACCACGCGAAGGCCCCGCTCGCCGGCGTGCAGACGGTCATCGAGGCGCCGAAGGACTTCAAGGTCGAGAAGATGACCGGCGAGATCAGGCCCGGCGCGCCGCTGTCGGGCAGGATCGTCGGCAAGCACGGCAAGTCGGCCTGGACGCTCGACTTCGACGTCACGCTGCCTTCCACGGACGCGGCCGCCGGGATGAGCTGCGGCAAGTAGCGATCGTTGGGAAGGTGCGACGCGACGGCTGCTTCTTCCGCACGGCCGACTCGACGCGAAACGGGTAACGCCGACTCCCGTCAGGACGTGCCCCGAGGCTACTTCAACGCCGCGTTGAAGCGCGCGTCAGGTTCACCGGCTCGCTCAGCTTCGCGGCCGTCGGAGTGGTCTTCGCCGTCCCGGCGTAGGCCTTCCTGCCATCGAGACGCGAGCACGAACATCCCCGACGGTGCTGGTCGGTGCCTGACCGACGAAGTACTCGGCGGTGTCGACCTCGCGCTGCGCGTCGAGCCTGAAGACGACGCCGACGATCGGGGCAGCGTTCCTGTGATGCGACATCAGGTCCGAGTGGCTCTTCCACGCCGCCGACGGCACCGGCTGCTCGCTCAGGACCAGGACCACCCGCTTCGCCTTGTCGGTCTGGTCCACGAAGGCAGCGGCGTGCGCGAGCTTGAAGGTCTTGCCCTTGGCCGTGAACGTGCCCGAAGCCTGGCCGCTTGCCAGGGTGCTCGCGGCGGGAGGCTTCGCCCAGCCTGGCCCGACGCCGTTCCATGGGCTGCGGCCAGGAACACGGCAATGGGGAAAAGGTACGCGAGGTGACGAGCGTTCATGCGCGAACGGTAGTCCACGGGCGACAGGGGCTTCAATCGGAGTCGGCGGCGAAAAATGGCGGCTCCTTCCTCGTGCCGGCTCGCACCGGCCGCCGGGGAGTACGGGCACCTGTCGGGCCTCGGCGTTCGGACACCCGTTGCGCCGCTGACCCTACATTCGACCGAGCGGGCGACGCCTCCGGAGCCACCGCCGACGCCGCGACGAGCGCGGCGATGAGCAGCGGAAGCGAGAGGCGACAACGGCACCGGCGGAGGGACGATCACGGTGATCTGTCCGTCCGTGATCTGCACGCCCTGGTCTTCGAGGTTCAGGAAGGCATTGGAGAGCCTGAGTGGCGAGACGCCTGTCCTGAGCGCCCTGAACCTGACGTACGCGATCGTTCCGCTGCCGTCCACCGCCGACCCGAACGACGACACGCCGAGAATCCGTCCGGCGGCGACGTCGACGGCACCGGGACTGCTGAAGAACCAGTCGTCGGGCAACATCGGGCCAGCGGCAGCGCCTGCCGGATCCGCCGCGACGATCTGCGGCGCGTAGTCCAGATCGAACTGGAAGTACGCGAGGCCGGAGGCATCGGTGACGACGACTGGAATGGTGACGACTTGCCCGACCATCGCCGTCACGAACGGGGCAGAGATGCCACTGGCGCCGGCGGCCCCGACCCACCATGGGCCCAGCGTCGCGAGCCCCGCGAACGCCAGACGCAGCCAGAACCTGATGTTCATCGATCGAAAGGGCGAACGAGATGCAATGAAGGGTGGGAAGCCCGTTCAGCGCTTCACTCCGCGATCAGTAGTCGCGCGTGATTCTGCCCGCCGCGGACGCACCACGCGTAGTGCCGGGCCGTCGGTGCCGCTTTCGAAGCTCACGGCACCCGAGAAAGTTCACGATCCATGGTGCCGAGTTGACGCGGATCGCCGCCGACCAGTAGATCCCCGACTGAACGTTGAGGAAAGGATGGCCGCTCGGCAGCGCCGGGTTGGTCGCCGCAGGGTCCACCAGGCTCGCCAACTCGTGGACCGACGGCAGGCGCCAGCCTCTGCGACCGCCTATTGCACGCATCGCGCATGCGTCGGCGAGGTTGTACCAGCTGTTCGTCGTCGTCATGGCGACTTTTCGCTAACCAGCCCCGATTCCCGGTCGAGCACGGCTTCGGGTTGAAGTTCGACAACACGATGAAACGCGTGGTGGCCGGGAGAATCTGGTCCCACGCCGGAATCGCGTAATAGGGTCCGTTCGCCGTGGTCTGGGCGACCGCCGAAAACGAGGCGATGGCCATTGCGCACCCGGTGACCCACCCGCGCAAGAATCCGGTGCCGCGTGCGAGCAAAGGTGTCTTGCCTGCTTCAATAGGGTTCATGGTCCGCTCTCCGTCTCAACAAAGGCGGCTACTTGCGCGTTTCCCGTGGAGGGGGACCGCAGTGCTTCCCTGGTCGCGGGCCATTCTTCGCCTCCGGGACGCAGGGGTCAAGCGACTATTGGGGTCGGCACCACAATTGTCTGTATATGAAACGGCGCAATGCGGCAAAGCGTGCGTCCACGAAAAGCTCGGCTCCGCTCCGCCTCGTCGACGGAACTCTCGACTGAGCTTCCCCCGGAATTTCGTCTTCCAAACCATCCGGGATCGCCCCCGCCCGCATACCCTCCACGCGGGCCCCGGCAGCGTGTATGGTTCGGCGGATTCCCCCGACGATGCCGGCCCGATGACTCGGTCCACGTGGTTCGCGCTGCTCGTGAGCGCCGCCTTTCCCGCGCTCACGGCGTTCAAGTACGCGCAGTATGCGTGGGCGCCGGAGTGGCGCGACGACTACGGGCTGTCGCTGCTCGTGCTGTACGTCGCGCAGTTTCCGGTGACGCTGCTCGGCGCGGCATTCGCGGAGTGCGAGCTACATCGAAGGTCGGGTTGGCGACGGGCGCTCGTCTACGTCGTCGCCGTCGCGATCGTGGTTGCGCTCACCGGATTGGCGAAGATCGTGATCCCAGGGCGACGCTGGCGCCGATCGTCGGGTGGGCGATCATTGCAGCTCACGATGCTCATGTTCGTCGGACCGCAGCCGGCGCTCGCCCTCGCGCGCATCGATGCCGTCACGACCGACGCGGTGAACCTGACGGTCCTGGCCGCGTACGTTTGTCTCCTCGCCATCGCCGCCGGAATCGGCTACCTGGAGCTCACCGGCGGCATTCACGCCGCGCAGCATCCGATCGAGTTGACGTGGGCCGACCTCGCGTGGCTCGGAGCGATCTACTTCGCGCTGCGCACGTGGAGCGCCGTCCATGTCTACACGCCGGCGTTCGAGCTTCGCCGCAAGGGCTATTTCGAGCGCCCCTGGATCGACCGGGCGGCGCGCCTCTGGAAGAAGTCGCCCTCGCGCGAGGACTACTGACGCTCCGTCGGGCCCGGGAGCAGGCTCGGCGCGACCCCACCTACGATGCGCTACCGACTGCGCGACGTCCCCGCGATGCTCCGGACGCCGGGCGGCCGGCGTCAGGTGGCAGGCGGAATTCGTTTCCGGTTGTGGCCGCTGCTCTCCAGGCTGGCGCGCGTGCATCGCCGCACCGTCGCGCGGCGCACGCGCGTCGTCGCGGTCGTCGGCACGTTCGGCAAGTCGACGACGACGCGCGCGGTGGCCACGGCGATCAACGCGCCTGTCCACCCCGGGATGGCTTACAACGCGTTCTCCTCGGTCGCCCGGGCGGTGCTGCGCATCCGTCCCGGCCAGCGGCACGCCGTGATCGAGGTGGGCATCTCCGGTCGCGGGCAGATGGAAACCTACGCGAGCCTGGTCCGGCCGGACGTGACCGTCGTCACGTCGATCGGCAGCGAGCACCACCCGACGTTGCCGAGGCTGGAGAACACGCGCGAGGAGAAGTCGCACATGGTCCGGGCGCTCGCCGCGTCCGGGCTCGCGGTCCTGAATGGCGACGATCCCCACGTGATGTGGATGGCGTCGGTCGCCCCGGGGCGCGTCGTCACGTTCGGGCTGGGCGCGCAGTGCGACGTGCGCGCGAGCGACGTGCGGCTCGACTGGCCGCGCGGCATGCGATTCCGCCTCCATGCGGACGGCCAGACGCGCGATGTCGCGATCCGGCTCATCGGCCGGCAGATGGTCTATCCGGTGCTCGCCGCGATCGCTGTTGCCCTGGCGGAGCGCGTTCCGCTGGACGACGCGATCGCGCGGTGCGGCGCGATGGCGCCGCTGCCCGGCCGGCTGGAGCCGGTGCTGCTGCCCAGCGGAGCCATCGTGCTGCGCGACGACTACAAGGGGACGCGCGAAACCATCTTTGCGGCACTGGACGTGCTCGCCGAGATTCCCGCGCGCCGCAAGATCGTCCTCTTCGGCGACCTGTCCGAGGTGCAGGGCCGCGAATGGCCCCTGTACGTGACGCTCGGCATGCGGGTGGCGACGGTCGCGTCGCGGCTCGTCACCGTGGGCCGCTGCTTCCGTCGCTACTGGGCGGGCGCGCGCAAGGCCGGCATGCCGCGCAGCGCCGTCGTCGACGCGGGGCGCACGGTGAAGGAGGCCGCGGCCTACCTCGAGTCGATCCTCGGTCCCGGCGACGTCGTGCTGATCAAGAGCCGGCGCGGACAGCGCCTCGACCGCGTTCGACTGATCCTGCAGGGACGCGACGTGAAATGCGACATCAAGCTCTGCCTGGTCCAGAGCGATTGCGTCGACTGCCCGATGCTCGAGCGCGGCTGGGGCACGCATCGCCCGGTCACGCCGGGATGGATCACGCCTCGCGCGGATCGACAAGGGGCCAGGCCCGCTCGCTGAAGCACGCTCGTCACCCCGGCGGCAGCAGGATCGTCCCCGCCCCTGTGGCTTCCTGCACACCGCGACGACCGCTGCTCCCCGCCAGGTCAGCGCCGCGAAGGTCGGCGCCTGGCCCGGCCGGTTCCCTGGAACGAAAGGGGCGCAGGCCCCCTTTCCTGCGCTCGCGCCGAACGTCAGTCGCTCACCGCGATCGTGACGCTCATCAGGCCGATGACGTCGCCGGCTTCCAGCCCGTCCTTCTCGTAGCCCAGCATGTCGGGCGCGCCCTTCGGCTGCCCGTGGCAGCCGAGGCAGGGCGGGATCAGGCGGATCGGCTCCATGTGGCGATACACCGCCTGCTTGCCCATCGTCGTGTAGACGGTCTGCGGCGCGTTCTCGGCGCGGCCGGCCTTGATGAGTGCTCGAGCGTGCTGCGCTCCACGTCGTCCGGGACGTTCACCGGGCTGCGGTAGTTGCGGCCGGGCTGCTTGATGATGATGCCGGTGCGGGCCGTGAACACCTGGCCCATCTCGCGTTCCCACTTGGCCGGCAGGAAGTGCTTCCAGGCGATGCCCTTGACGTTGATGCGGTCCTGGTTGTTCTCGATCACCTGGCGGCCGGCCCAGAAGAGCTTCTCGATGATGCGCTTCTGGTTCGGCGTCGCGTCGAGCATCTCCGCGTCGACCGCGGCGCGCCACTGCTTCTCGAACACCTCGCCCGAGAAGCCCTTGTCCCCGAGCTCGGGATCGGTGAGCTTTCCGCTGTAGGCGAAGATGATCATTCGCCCGGCGATGACCGTCCTGGCGAGCTTCTCCGCGGTCGACCGGGCCTCGGCGCGCGGGGTCTTCTCGAGAAACAGGTACTCCGGATACCCGCCCTTCGCGCGCGAGCCCACCTCTTCGGCCATGGCCGGCGCCGTCGTCAGCAACACCATCGCGGCGAACGCCGCGGCACGTCTGGTCACCATCTTCCCTCCTGTGGCGGTCACGGGCTCGATCGACCCGCTGGACGCCCACGCTGCGGCATGTCGGCGATCGAGACAAGCTGACCGGTTAACCTGACTCAAGCATCCGCGAGTTGTCGGGGCCGGGAGTCGTCACTCGACTCGGCGATCGGGATGAGGGCCGAATCCTATCCGGGCCGTGGCACCGTACAGGACTACCGCACGCTGGCGGCCTTTGTCGTGGCGTGGTGTCGTCTCCTTGTCTGCTGCCTCCTGCCAGGACGGTTCGAAGCCGGACGTCGCATCGGCGCGCTGCGATCGGTCCGGGACCGGGCAGATCGAAGCCTCGCCTCCCCGTTCTTCCGGCAATCCCTTTCCCCGCCGGGCCCCGCAGGCCCTGCCAACGGTCCGCCCGTGATCTCTGACGACGACGTCAGCTGGACGGCCATCCGCGCGCAAGGCGCGGCAACGGAACGACGTCAACAAGGTCGCCTCCGCGATCACCTCGCGCTTCGACGTTCTCGCGTCCGCGCTGCCCGAGGCGGTGAAAGCCCGCCTGCTCGCGAGCGGCGACCAGCGCGTCACGCCGGCCGGCGTCGTCGTGATCAAGGCGCAGCGCCACCGCACGCAGGAGCGCAACCTCGCGGACGCGATGGCGCGCCTGCGGGAAAATGGTTCGATGCCGCCGCGCACGTCCCGCGCGTGCGCGCGGCCCCGCGCCGCGCCTGCAAGGGTCTCCGGCGCAGGCGTGTCGACGGCAAGGTGAAGCGCGGGAAGAGTCAAGGAGGAGGCCAGGCGCAAGATGGGGTCAGAGCCGTAACAATCAGGACGGCGTTCGCCGAGACGCTCGCCGGACCGGATCGGCAGCAGCCGCCCCCGCGGCGATAGCGGCGGCGGGCGGTCGCGCAGCGTTATTGCAGCTCGACCCCTTCGGCCCCTGACCCCTTCGGCCTCTATGGCGGCGGCCGGTTGCGCAGCGATTGTTACGCCAACTCCTGACGGCCCCTTCGGCCCTGACCCTTCGGCCTTTATTACGGCTCTGACCCTTCTTCGTGGTGTTGCCGGGAAGTCCTTCTTGCCGACGTCAGGCCCGTTGTGCCGCAGGATGTCGTACGCGGTCGCCACGTGGAGGTAGAAGTTCGGGATCGCCCGCGCGAGCGGGACTGCACATCCCCTTGAACGGCGTGTCGTGACCGCCGACCTTGACGACGATCTCCTTGCCTCGGTCCCGTCGATCTGCGCCGGCCTGATCGTGTTCAGGAACTCGATCGTCTTCTCGACGCGCGCCTTCAGCTCAGGGAATCGTCGTCTCGTTGTCCTCGTAGACCGGGTTGTCGACGCCGGCCAGCATCGCCGCGGCGCGCTTCGCCGTGTCGCAGGCGATGCGGACTTGGCTCGTCAGCGGCAGCATGTCGGGGAACAGGCGCGACGCGGGCAGCACCTTCGCATCGATCTTCTTCGCTTCCGCGTAGGCCTGCGCCTTGTCGAGGATCGTCGCGAGGTTGCCCAGCATGTGCACGAAACGCGGAATGCTCACCTGGTACATCGAGATCGTCCTGGGCGACTCCTGGGGCTTTAACGCCATCGGCCGGGGCGCCGCCGGCAATCCATCGACCCAGGAACGCCGCGGCGAGTTCGAAAGCGCGGCCGCGTATCGTAACCGACCCGCGGACGCGCCGACGCGAGCGAGCTCACTGAAACCGGGGGGCACGGGACGCCGGCCGGCAGCGCTCCGTCCGCACCGCTCACTGGTCCGGCACCGGCACCGTGCCGCCCGGCAGCGCAGCGTAGTCGATGCGCGCGATCAGCATGCGCGTAGTCGCCTGCATGAGCGCAGCGTCTTCGTGACGGTGATCAACTCGAAGACCGGATTGCCGGCACCGCCGACAACCTGCCCACGTGATTGTGCGCAGCGCGACCGTCTCGGCGCGCAGCGCGAGCAGCACCTGGTTCAACGTCGTCTCCCCGGGATCGGGCGTGCCGCCGCCGACCGACGCCAGCGCGAAATGCGCGTCGATGCGCGCCAGCTCGTCGGCGAGCTGTTTCAGTTCGGGCAGATCCGCCGTCTCGACGCTGGCGGTGAGCTCCAGGAAGTCCTAAAGTCGACCCACGTCGGGCTCGACCCGCAGCGCCTGCGGCACCGGGATGCCACTCCCGGGTCGGGCGAGCCGCCCCGGTGGCCTACAAGGGATGGGTTGCGAAGTCTGCCAACGGGGGAACCGGGGACATCAGGTACCAGGAACGACGTGCGGAAGATCGTGTTCATCGTGGTTCTCCCCGGTTCAGGGTTGCCCGGCAGGTCCGTGCCGGCGCGCAGGTGGTGTGGGAACATCGCCGCAGGTCCGCCGCGGACGCAGCGTTCAGCCGCGAACCGCGAGGGCGATCGCGGCCACGGCGGCATGCACGCCGGCCGCGCTGCGGTCGGACGCCAGCAGGTCGATGAAGAGCGGGATCGTCGCGGTGATCGACATCGCGCAGACGCCGAAGGCGGAGCGCAGCGTGCGGGAGATCGGCGGGTAGTCGCGGTTCATGGTCGGGCTCCTTTCCGGGAGGGTTGGACGTCGGGGATCGACGCGGCCATCGTTGTCCTGACGGGCGCTTCAGGTCGTTGGCGCCGGCCTGAAATCTCCTGAAACGTGGCGCGTCCGCCGGGTGGCGGGCTGGGGCGGGCGGGGCTATGCTCGACGCGTCGCCGCTGCCTCGTGCCCCCCGCATGACCGACGCCAGGCCACCCTCTCCCGCGCCCGGCTACCGGGTTCGACCAGTTCGAGCGCAACTGGCCAGGCCTGCGCGCACTGCGGGCCGACGGCCAGCCGGTCAAGCTGGGCGGGCGCGCCTTCGACAATGCTGGTGGCGCTCGTCGAGCGGCGCGACCGGAGTCGTCAGCAAGCACGAGCTGATGGACCTCGTGTGGCCCAAGCTCGTCGTCGAGGAGAACAACCTGCAGGCGCAGGTCGTGGCGCTGCACGCAAGCTGATAGGGCCGGAGGCCATCGCCACGGTGCCCGGCCGCGGCTACCGGTTCACGCTCGCCGTGGAGACCGCGGGAGCGCCGCCCGCCGATCTCGCGCCGCCCGGGCCGCGTGAACCGTCCGCCGGGCCGGCGCGCGCACCGGCACCCAACCGGCACAACCTGCCGCGCGGCGTGGAGGAACTGATCGGCCGCAGCCGCGAGCTCGAGCAGGTGCAGGAACTCATCGCGGCGCACCGGCTGGTCACCGTGACGGGACCGGGCGGCGTCGGCAAGTCGCGCCTGGTGATCGACGCCGCCTGGGCGTCCGTCGACCGGTTCGCCGACGGCGTCTGGCTGGTCGAGCTCGCGGCGCTGGCGGCCCCGGCGCTCGTGCCTCGGCGGTCACGAACGCGCTTCGCATCGCGGTGGCGCCCTCGGAGGATCCGCTGGCCGCTGACGCGGCAGCTCGGCGACCGGCGGCTGCTGATCGTGCTGGACAACTGCGAGCACGTCGTCGATGCAGCGGCGTCCGCACTGGAGGCGATACTGTCCGCGGCGCCGAACGCGCACGCGCTCGTGAGTTCGCAGGAGCTGATCGGCATCGGCGGCGAGCACGTGCTGCGCCTGCCGTCGCCGCCGTGCCCGCGGAACCGGCCCCGTCCGCCGACGCCGCGCTCGCCGCCGGGGCGGTGCCAGCTATTCGTCGCCCGGGCGCGCGCGGCCGATCCTCGCTTCGTGCTCGACGACCGGACGGCACCGAAGGTGGCGGCGATCTGCCGCCGTCTCGACGGCATCCGCTGGCGCTCGAGATGGCGGCCGCGCGGTGCCCTTGCCGGGCATCGAGGGGCTCGCCAACCGTCTCGACGAGCGGTTTCGCGTGTGCTGACCGCGGGCAAGCGCACCCGCGCTGCCGCGGCAACGGACGCTGCATGCGACGCTCGACTGGCGCTACGGGCTGCTGTCGCCGCCCGAGCGGCCGTCTCCGTCGGCTGGGCGTGTTCGCCGGTCCGTTCACGCTCGCGGCCGCCGGAGCCGTCGCGGCGGGGGACGAGCGCGACGGCATCGACGTCATCGAATGCCTGTCGGGACTGTGCGACAAGTCGCTGGTGGTCGCCGACCCCGACGACGTCGAGGCGACTACCGCCTGCTCGAGACGGCGCGTGTGTACGCGCAGGAGCGCCTGGCCGAAGCGGGCGAGACCGCGACCGTGACGCGTCGTCACGCGCAGCACTTCCGGCGAGGCTTCGGAGCCCGTTTCGACGACTGGACGCAATTGTCCGACGCCGCGTTTCGCGCGCGCTACGCACCGCACCTCGACAACATGCGCGCCGCGATCGCATGGTCGTTCGGGTCCGATGGCGACGACGAAACGGCGATCGCGCTGGTCGGGTCGTCCGCGCAACTGGCTGAGCTTGTCGCTGTACGCGGAAGCAGGAGCATGGGTGCAACGGGCGACGGGCGCCTCGCGCCGTCGACACCGCCGGCGCTGGAGGCCGACCTGTGGCTGGCGGTGGCGCGTTTCCACGGACAGCGGAACCAGCAGGCGACCATCCGCGCGTCACGCCGGGCCGCGGACCTCTACCGCGGCCTCGGCGATCCGCTGCGCAGAGGCTGCGCGCTGCACGCGCTGGGCAGCGCTCACGCGGCCGAGAGGGACGACGAGGCCGAGCCGGTACTGCTCGAGGCGCGAGCACTGCTGGAACGTACCGGCCGGCCGCGGTTGGTCGCGATGGCGCACGGCGGGACCGCGCTGTTCCACGCCGCCCATGGCCGCACGGACGACGCCTTCCGGGAACTGCAGGCCGCCCTGGCGCTCCATCGCGCCGCGGGCGCCGAAGGTGACGTGCTGAGGGTGCTCGTCTCGCTCGCCGACCAGACGTGGTTGCGGGGCGACCTCGAAGCGGCGATCCGCCTCGCACGCGACACGCTCGAGCAGCATCGACAGTCGCCGTTCTCCGGCCGTGTCTCCCGCGCCTATGCGCAGGCCAACCTCTTCGGCATGCTGGTGGAGCACGGCGATCTCGCGGAAGCGCAGGCGATGGGACGGCGATTGCTGCCCGAGCTTTGCGAGCTCGGCATCGCGCACGGCTGGTCCGATCACTACGCGTCGTGCCTGGCCCGCTGCGGCAGCGTCGAGAGCGCGGTCCGCCTGGTCGGCTGGGCGAATGCGCTGCGGCTCGCGCGAGGCCTGAGGCGCCAGCCCAACGAAGAGCGTGCGCGCGACGCGACGCTCGCGCTTGCGCGCGCAGGCGCATCGGCCCGCCGATCTCGATCGACTGCTGGCCGAGGTGCCGCGCTGCGCGAGGGACGCACCGGCTGGCGCGACCATGAACGCGACGGGCGGTCACGCGCAGTCCACGCGAAGGCCACGTCGTCCGCCAGCGGCGTCGTGCCCGCGAAGGTCGCGGGCGCCGGTCGGCGGCGCGACACCGATCGCCCTGTTCGTGGCGCCGGACCCGATCGAGCCAGCGATGCCGCCGTTGCGCCGCCGGCACCTTGACTCCCGTGGGCACGGGCAGCACCATCGGCCCGTTCACGATCGCGTGACTCGAGTCGCTGCCCGTGATGGATTGGCTCGACGCCGTGGATCCGGGCGGCGGGCCGGGCGCGCGACGACCACCGGCCGGACGCGATGCGTCGCGGGAGCAGCCGTGTTGACGTGCATCAATCCGCGCGACGTCGCCAGCCGCTAGCGTGCGACTGAGGGCCGCAGCGCTGGAGGGGAAAGGATGACATTGCTCAGTTCCCACGGCCCGGCGCTCACCGTCGCGCTGGCCGTCTTCGTGATCGGCACGCTGTGGCGACTGGTCGGCGTGCTCAGGCTGCCGCGCCGTCCCGACCTGTCGCCAGCGCGCGAGGGCGCCCCGTCGGCGCTCGCGGCCGCGTGGCACGCGAATCTGCGCGCGATGTGCGCGATCCGCGTTCGCGCCCCTCCACGCACTTCATCGTTGAACGCTACGCGTTCCACGTCGGCCTCGCGCTGATCTTCTTCGGATACGCGCCGCATCGCGTTCCTGGGCCGCGTGACCGGCCTCTCCTGGCCCGCGCTGCCCGACGCCGTGATGCTACGTCGCCGCGGCGGTGACGATCGTCTCGCTGGTGTTCGCCGCGGCGATCCGGTTCACCGACCCGGTGCGCAGGACCATCTCGACCGCCGACGACTGGATCACCTGGACGGTCACGTTCCTGCCGGTGGTCACCGGAATGGCGCTTTCCATCGGCCGTCGGCCAGCATCCTCGCACGCGAGCGCGTGCTCTACGAGGGTCCGCTGGCCGTGCACTGCTTTCGCTCGAGCTGCTGCTCATCTGGTTCCCGTTCCGCCAAGCTGATGCACGCGTTCTTCTTCGTGTTCTCGCGCGGGGCCACCGGCGTGCGCTTGCAGCCACCGGAGTGGAGGGGTATGAGCGCCGACACCACGACCAAGCCCGCGTTCGACCGGCAGGGCGACCAGAGCGACGAGGCGCGCGTCGACGCCGCGGCGCGCGTTCGTATCGAATTCGGCATCACGGCCGCCGTGCACCTCGAGTCGTGCGTGAAATGCGGCCTGTGCGCCGAGGCCTGCCATTTCTACCGCACCACCGGCGACCCCAAGTACACGCCGATCCACAAGCTCGAGCCCTTCCGCCGCGCCTACTTCCGTGAGGCGAGCTCGCTGGCGCCGCTCGTGCGCAAGCTCGGCCTGATCCGCACGCCCACCATTCGCGACCTGGAGCAGTGGCAGGAACTGCTCTACGACTCCTGCACGATGTGCGGCCGCTGCACGCTGATCTGTCCGATGGGCATCGACATCGCGGAGCTGGTCAAGGAGGCGCGCCACGGCATGTTCGTGGCCGGGCTCGTGCCGGAGCGGCTCGCGCTGATGGACCGTGCCGCCCGCCAATGGGGAAGCCTGCGACGCCCGGCGAGGATCTCCCGGACATCCTCGACGAAGTGTCAGGAAACAGTAGCGTGGCGATCCCCTGCGACCTCGAACACGCCGACATCCTCGTCACCGCGGCGCCAGCCGAGCTATCCGGAGCACACGAAGGCGATGGCCGCCGCGGCGAAGATCCTCAACCGGACCGGCGAGCGCTGGACGATGCACCAGGGCGGCTTCGACGCCTCGAACATCGGCTTCAACAACGGCGACCTGGAGCTGCAGGAGAAGCTCACGCGCGCTCTCGTCGACACCGCCGTGAAGATCGGGGCGAAGACGGTGCTGCTGCCCGAGTGCGGCCATGCCTACGGCGCCGCGCTGGGAAGCCGCCAGGTGTGGTACGGAAGCGCGTTGCCGGTGCGCATCATCCACTGACCGAGTTCTCGACGAGATGATCGCGGCCAGCCGCATTCGCGTGAAGCCGATCGGCGAGAGCGCGACGTTCCACGACCCCTGCCAGATCGTGCGCCGCGGCGGACTCGAAGCGGCGGCGCGACGCGTGCTGGCGGCGCTCGGCTTCAAGCTGGTCGAGCTCGAGGACCACGGACTCACCGGCTTCTGCTGCGGCGGAGGCGGAGGCGTCGTCTCGAACCTGCGCGCGGCGCCGCTCCGCGCCGGGGTGTTCGAGATGAAGAGCGGCAGGTCGACGCCACGGCGCAGCCAAACGCTTCGTCACCAGCTTCCGCCAGTGCCGCTCCCGCTCGGACCGGCGCCGAACGCCAAGTGGGACAAGCCGGTCGAGAGCCTGCTCGAGTTGGTGGCCGACAACCTCGCAGATTGAGCCGGCGCAAGCCCCGGCACCTGCCCTCGGCCCCGGGGGAACCGCGTCAGGCATGCATCGACGCGCGCAGGGTGCTCGCATCGACGGCGCGGCAGCGACGCACGGGGACCGCGAAGCAGCCGCGGCGAATCATCGCAACCACGTGGTGCGGTCCGACTTCGTTGCCCGCTCATTTTGCGTGTCCCGTCGTGGGCGCGCCACAACCTCGGCGGGCGCCTCGTCAGCACCCCCGCCGACGCGTCGCGCATCCGCGGGTACGCGAGCATTCCTGGGGGTGCCTCGCTCCGCGAGGAGGGAATCCACCGGTTCACGCGGCCCTGAGCGGGCCTGCGCTCGAACTCGGCCCTGGGCAGCGGCCTGGGACCAACCGCGGTCGGCGTCGCGCGGCTTGCCGGCATCGGTGAGACCGCCGGCGACGTTGCGCGACTTGCCGGGCCCGACGCTACCGCCGGCGGACCCGCGCGACGGCCGGCGCTGTCGGGCGAGGCAGTCACCGATTGCCGCATCGACGCCTTGGCCGCGTTGATCGCCCTGACACGGTCCATGATCGACCTGAGGTCCTCCTGCGCCGATTTCGCCGCTTCCATCATCACCCGGACGTCATGGCCTCGATGTCGACGGTGTTCGATCCGCCGCGGTTCCGGTACGCGGTTCCCGCCGTCGAGGCCGCGTCCTGCGAGACGGTGCCGGCGTCCAGTTCGCGCGCCGCCTCCTCCTTGACCCACACGCGCGCCTGCGGACCGGCGCGCGCCAGTAGCCGCGCCTCGGTCTCGAGCGCTCCGGGAGGGAACGCCGGCGCCGTTTGGGCGACAGCGGACTGAGACAACGCTACTTGGATCAGGATCGGCAGCAGGGACGAAGGCATGAGTACCCCCCGGGCGGCGAACGCCGTGCGCCCGGCCACGGGGCCCGACCGCTTCGCCACGATTCAGCGTCAATGCTCTCGCGCGATCGTGCCTCGGCTAATGCCCTGCGAACGCGCACAACGCGGTCACCGGGTAGCCCTGCCGCTCCAGCCTCGCGCGTCCGCCGAGATCGGAAGGTCGATCACGGAACGCGCATCCGACGACTTCGCCGCCGCCGGTCGCGATCAGCTTGAGCGCGGCTTCGGCCGTGCCTCTCGGTCGCGATCAAGTCATCGACGGAAACGCATGCCGTTCGCCGCGCACGATCGCGTCGCGGTGCGCCTCGAGCCGGTCGGTCCCGTACTCGAGCTGGTAGTCCTGGCCGACATTCTCGGCCGGGAGCTTGCTGCCACCTTGCGGATCGGGACGGAAGCCGACGCGAAGCTCGCTCGCGAGCGCCGCGCGCCGACGATGAAGCCGCGCGACTCGATCCCCGCGACCTTGTCGATGCGCCGGCCGCGATACGTTCCGGCGAGACGCTCGACGACCTCGGAACCCCGCCGCGTCCTTCAGCAGCGTCGTGATGTCGCGAAACTGGATGCCCGGCTTCGGGAAGTCGGGGATGGTACGGATCAGCGCGCGGAGGTCGAGGGTCTCGGGCATCGTTGAGCGGGATGACGGGATCGATCGGAGGATGGCGAGCGACGGTACGCCCGTGCCCGGGCGTGGCGGCCGGTGATTACGCTCCGATTCAGGGCAGCGCGCTAACCCCCGGCACCTGAGCGCCGGGCGCAAGGGGATCCACGCCGACGACGAGACCGGAGCACGTTGAGCTCGAAGCCCTCGTCGCCGCCGACGATCACGCCGAGGAGACCGTTGAGCGAGAACTGCGCTCCAGTGCCGGACGGCGAGCGCGGACCAGCCGTCCGCGACAGGTAGTCACTTGCCGACCGCATGCGCCGGCAACACGAGCCTCATCTCCGGAGTCTCGCGCGCGAGGTGCGCGACGAAAGTGTTGCTGTTGGGTCCCGCCGCGCGCTGTAGGTCGTCGCGTACGGGTACGTCGCCGCGCGCTGCGTCAAGCCTGGCGATGACCGCCTCGGCGTCCGCGCCGCGCAGTTCGCGGATCACCTCGGGCGCCGCGCCGTACCACTCCGCATCGGGGGCGCGCGCGTCCGAGATCGACGCCCGCCGAGTTGCCGCCCCGCGCCTGCCAGCCGATCACCTCGTAGCGTGTAGCGGTCAGCGCCGGCGGGCTTCGCGGCGATCCACGTATGCACGGCGACGCGCCGCGCCAGCCGGACGTGCGCGCGGCATAGGCCTGCACGATGGCCCCGGCGTTCGCCTCCGCCGGCGGCAGGAGCCCGGTCGGCCGGTGCGTCGCGCGCCACCAATCGCCTCCGAGCGACGCTCTTGCCGAACGCGAGCGCGATCATCGGGCCGAGCAGCAGCACGCCGACCAGCATCATCGGCCAGGTCACGACTCTCGCGGCCTTCTTCCGGATCATCGACCGACGGGCTCCCGCGCCCGGCCCGCGTTCGCCCGGCCCCGGACGTTCACGCCTGCGGTCCGCCCTGCAAATCGACCGCCAGCTCCTTCAGCACGTCGAGCGGGATCACCGCGAGCGTCTCCTCGTGCGTCGCCGCGAGCACGACCGGCGACGCGACGCCCGCCTCGTACGCCTGGCGCCACGTCGCGGCGCACGCACGCACCAGCGGTCGCCGGGCTTCAATCCGGGGAAACCCGTATTCCGGCGCTGGCGTGACGAGATCGTTGCCCTGCCGTCGCGCGAACGCGAGGAATTCGCGCGTGACCCGCGTGCACACCACGTGCAGCCCGAGGTCCTCGGGTCCGGTGTTGCAGCAGCCATCGCGGTAGAAGCCGGTGCGCGGCGACATCGAGCAGTTCTCGAGCATGCCGCCCAGTACGTTGCGGTCGTCGTTCGCCATCCCACTCCCCGGCGCGTCCGGAGGACGCAGCGCCCATCTTAACCGGACGCGCGGCGGCACCGCCACCTGCCCTTGGACAGACCATGGCTGCGCGCGCTCGAGCGCGGTAGCCGTGTGATCGTGGTCTGTCCCCGATGACGCGCTAGGAGCGCAGTGCGCGCGCCCTCACCTCGCCGAGTTGCTTCTGCTGCTCGTCGAGCGCGGCCTGGCAGGTCTTCTGCTCCTCGCAGTCGCGCGCGAGGTCGCGGCAGCCCCACGGGACGTTCGCGCTCGAGAAATCCGGCGGCTGGAGCTTCTCGCCCGGGCGGCGCGACATCGTCTTGTCCCATGCATCGAGCAGCGTGCGCTCGCGGCAGACGGACAGGAGTTGCTGCGTGAGCGGGACGTCGCCCGGACGCGACGTCGACGCGGTCACGGCGACCGACACGGGGAGCCCGCCGAGGCCGGACTTGCGCCCGCGTCCACCACCGCGACGTTCTTCACGTAGTCCGCCGGCTGGAACCCGGTGCTCGCACGGGCCGCGTCGCGAGCCTCGAGCTGCCGGGCGAGGTTCTTGTCGCAGGTCTTGAGCTTCGTGCAGTCGCGCAGGAGTTCCTGGCATCCCGACGGCACGGGTTCCTTGCCGACGTCGGGGGGCGTTTCGGAGGGCTCGGTGCCGCGTGCCCGCCTGGACGCCCATGCCTCCAGCAGCACGCGCTCCTTGCACGCCGCCAGCAGCGCGCTGGCGGTCGCCTTGGTCTCGGCCGGGTCCGGGATCGGCGGCAATGCGGCCGCGAGCTGCTGCGGCGTGATCCGCACTTTCGGACGCGATCGGCCCCACGAATGTCGGTCTTTTCGTACTTGTCGCCCTCGTGCCACCAGTTGACGATGAACCCGTCCCTGCGCAGGTCCGTATCGTCGGGTCGATGCCGCGCGAGACCTGCGACCCTGGCCTGATCCGGATGTTGGGCAGGCTCGCCGGGATCCACGCCACTTCCCGGATAGCCGGTCAGGAAGTAGTAGACGTCCGAGCCCGAGTCGTTCTTGATGACGAGCTTCGCGTTGTCGAGCGTGACGGTGACGGCCTCCGGGTCCTTGCCGCATCCGGCAACGAGGGACAGGGCCAGGACGGCAACGAGTGCGAGCGTTCGAGTCGGAGAATGTCGGGTCATGGGCCGGGTCGGGGCGAGGAGAATCGATCCGAAGGATCGCATGCACGAGTCGTGCCCGTGCCACACGGACGCCGAGCGGCATCGAACGCGCCGGGATGGTGCGGGACGCGCGCCTTCCCTGCCGCCGACGCGAGCGGATCGCAGTTCCTGCCACCCGCGTGTCGGGCGGGCGCGCCGCGACCGGACCGCGGCGGCTACGGAGCCGTCCGGACGCCCGCGGGGTCGGCGCCTCCCGCCTGTCGACTTTTCCGCACGCCCCGCCGGGTTTCGTCGCTTCCGGCGCCGTGCGGCCCGGCGCAGACTCGGTCAGGCATTCCGGCAGGTGGCCGGATGTCCCCTTTCCCGCAAGGACGCGCCATGCGCTTCAAGTCCCCCGACCGTCGGCGGCTACCAGGTTTTCGCGGTCGCCGGCGTCAACACCGTCTCGTTCGCCGTCGACGCCTCCGATGCCGACACGACCGACCTGCTGGGCTTCGCCGTCGAGCGCATCGACCCGGCGGAGGGCGAGCGCTACTACATGTATGGGTTCAAGGTGTTTCCGAGCGTGATCCCGGAACCTGACGCCGACACCGTCGTCACCACCTACGACCACCCGATCAGAGCTTCGTCTGGGACGACTTCACCGCGAAGCCGGGCCACGCCTACGAATACGTGTTCCACCCGCTCAAGGGGCGCCCGAAGAACCTCGACCGCACCGCGTCGCCGATCACGATCCGGGTGCGCACCGAGCCGCTCGTCGGCACAGGCGTCCACGACGTGTTCTTCAACCGGGGCGTCGCGAGCAGCCAGGCGTATTCGCGGAAGTTCAGGAACAGGAGCCCCGACGACCAGCCCACCGAGGCGAAGCAACGGGAGGCGCGCAAGTGGCTCTCGCGCGATCTCGGCGAGGCGCTTCTGCGCTTCATCGACGGCACACCGTCGGGCGACACGCTGTTCGGGTGCTTCTACGAATTCCGCTGGCGACCCGCGGCCGACGCACTGAAGGCCGCGCTCGACCGCGGCGTGAAGGTCAAGCTCATCGTCGATGCGAAGGTCAACGCGACGACGGACAGCAAGGGCGTCTTCCACCCGAGCTTCCCGCGCGAGGACAACCTCGCGATGATCGCCGGGGCTGGGATCGCGTCGTCGGCGGTGACGCTGCGCGAGGCGAAGGCCGGCGACATCCAGCACAACAAGTTCATGGTGCGTCTCGCCGGCGCGGCCCGGACGCCAGTCGAGGTGTGGACCGGCTCGACCAACCTGTCCGACGGAGGGATCCACGGCCAGACCAACGTCGGCCACTGGGTCCGCGATGCGGGGGTCGCCGCGTCGTTCGCCGCTTACTGGACGTTGCTTTCCGGCGATCCCGGCGCGAAGGCCGGAGACGACACGGCCACGAAGCGGCGCAGGAACGCCGAGCACCGCGAGGCCGTCGAGGCGCTCGGCGAGGTGCCGGCGACGATCCTCGCGATTGCGTCGGGCGTGACGACGGTGTTCAGCCCGCGCCGCGGCCTGTCGGTGCTGGGGCTCTACGCGGACCTGGTCGACCAGGCGAAACAGCACGCGGCGGTCACGCTCGCGTTCGGCATCAGCAAGGCGTTCAAGGAGCGGATGGCCGACAACACGCCGCAGAGCGCGATCGCGTTCTTCCTGCTCGAGAAGGAGGACAAGGCGAATCCGAACAGCACGCAGCCGTTCGTCGCGATCAACGCGTCGCAGAACTGCTACAAGGCGTGGGGCTCGTATCTGAAGGAGCCGCTCTACCAGTGGACGAAGGAGACGAACGCGCGCGCACTGGAGCTCAACCGGCACGTGAGCTACGTCCACTCGAAGTTCCTGCTGATGGACCCGCTCTCCGGCGACCCGATCGTCGTCACGGGCTCGGCGAACTTCAGCGCGGCGTCGACCAACGACAACGACGAGAACATGCTGGTCATCCGCGGCGACCTGCGCGTCGCCGACATCTACTTCACCGAGTTCAACCGGCTGTTCAACCACTACTACTTCGGTCGGTCACCGAGGCGACGAAGCGCCGGCTGGCCGCGGAGGGCAGCGGCGGCGCGACACCGGCCGATCCGGCTGCCGAAGCGAACCTGTTCCTCGGCGAGGACGATGCGTGGCTCGCGAAGTACCAGCCGGGCAAGTTCCGCGCGAAGCGGGTCGCGATGCTCTCCGGGATGAAGGGCTTCAGTCCCCCCTGACGTCGATGGACGATCGCCGGACGTGACCGGGCAGGTCGCCCGGAACCGCGGTCAGGCTCTGGGTTCCGGGCGAATCCGGACGCGCTGGAAATCCAAGCGCGGGGACGCGATTCCCGTGTCGCTTGCCGGGCGCGCGCCATCCGGCGTTTCGCGATCCATGCCGAGCAGGCCGCGCGTCCTGCGTTACGACAACACCGCGAGCGCGGCGCCAGCGGCGAACGCCGCCGCGCCCCCTGCCAGCGACGCCTCGCCGCCGGCAACGAGCGCCGGCGCCACCAGCGCCACGCCCGCGCCGGCGATGCCAGCGCGCATCCACAGCCCGCTTTCGACGACCGACCAGGGGAGCGCGCCGGGCGCGCCCGCGACATTCGACTCGTTGCCCATCTCGAGGCTCCTTCAGTGCTGTCTCGCGGCACTTGCCGCCCTGTCAGCACGATAGGAGCTCGTCAGCCGATTTCCAATCGTCGTTTCGATCAGGACGATCAGCCCGCTGATCGACGCCCGGATGCTCCCCTCAGTGACTCCCGGCGGCCTTGGGCGTCGAAGCTCGACCGCCGCCGTGCGCTCGCCGTCGGAGACGGACACGTGGCCGTCCTGGATCGTGCGTTGCAGCTTCATCGTGCGCGCGGCCAGCGCATGGCGAGCGCGCGGCTCGCTTCCTGCGGCACCTCTCGTGGACGACGAGCGAGGGTTGCCGCGCGAAGCGCAGGGCCCGCCTTCTCCCCACCACAGCGCGCACGCGCGCGACCGCCGTACGCGTAGACGTGCACCTCAGGCGACCGCCGCAGGCCTGCGCGGTGGCGCTCGTCGGGCAGGCCGACGTCGGTCAGGTTCGACAGCGCCGGTCAGGTCCCGCCGCACGGTCGGCCTCGTCCTCGGCGGACGGAGGCCGCGGCCGAACACCAGCGCGTCGTCGGCGTGGAGCGCGGAACGCGAGCAGGCGCACCATCATGCGTTCGTCGGTCTCCGACGGATGGCGCGCGAGCGTCAGCGCGTGGTCGCGGTAGTAGCCGCGATCGATGTCGGCGACCGAGAGGTCCGCCTTGAAGACAGTCGCCTTGAGGGCCATGGAAGCTCGAGTCCGGTTTCCCGGCGGATGGGGTCGATGGGGAAAGCGCCCGGCGGATGCGCGTTCGGTCCGGCGCTCAGCGGAAGCGTCCACCCGCTCCGGGCGACACAAGCGAGCGTCATCGCCGCTGTGGAGGACCTGCGTCGCCTCGCCGTCGGGGATCCGCTCAGCCTTTCGTGCTCGCGAACCGGCGCCAGAGCCAGCCCGACGGCGCGTCGCGGCCGAGGAGCACCAGTCGCGCGTGGCATCGGAACGGCACAGCTGCGCGCGCGCGGCGCCCCGACGACCGGCCGGCGAACACGATCTCGTCGCCGGCGCGAGCGCGACCGCGTCGCCCGGCGCGAGCACGGTTTCGCTGCCTCGGACGAGCATGAGCGGCACCGCCGCAATCGCGCTGCCGCCCTCCCCTCGCTCGCGCAGCAGCTCACCGATCGTGAGGGTGCGCTTCGCCGCGAACCATCGGAGGAGCGCCGGCGCGTCCTCGGCGTCCAGCCGCACCCGCCAGCACGACGGCACGCGCTCGCCGCAGAGCGCATCGAGACGTGCGACGAGCGCGGCGGCCCACGCGTCGCCCTCGCCCGGAACAGCGGCGAGAAACCGCGCCAGCAGCGGCGCGGTGATGATCGGAAGGATCTCGTGCGCCAGGATCTGCGATGCGATCATCGCGAAGTCGACGCGGACCGCCCGGAACAGCGGCGCGTTCGGCGGCTGGTTCTGGCGCGCGACGATGTAGAGCGCCGGATTGAGCTTGCGCGCCTCGGCGATCACCGACAGGTTCGTCGTGTCGTTGTCGGTCGCCGCGACGAGCGCCACCGCGTCCTGCGGCCGCGCGCTGGCCAGGACGTCGGATTCCGTCACCGACCCGGTGATGATGGCCGGGTCGTCCGCCGTCGCCTCGGCCGCCTCGATCACGGTCACCTCGAGCCCCTCGGCGCGAAGATCCGCCGCGACCTCGGTGCCGAAACGGCCGTAGCCGCAGACGATCCAGCGCCCGCGCGGCGGGGTGCGCAGCGGCGGGCGGGATGCCTGCGGATCCGCCGCGATCCACTCGATCAGCTGCAGCGACGACGGCGCACGCAGCGCGATGCGCAGGTAGTCGCCGTACAGGTCGAACGGGTTGACGACGACCGGGTCGCCGAACGCGCGCATGCGCTCCACCACCACCGGCGACTCCGCGCGGGCGATCACCGGCAGGCCGGGGCGCTGCAGGGCCGCGGCCATCGTCACCGCGAGGTTGACCTCGTCGTCGCCGGTCAGCGCGACGACCGTCGCGCATGCCGGGTTTCCCAGTCCCGCGAGCAGCAGGTGGTCGGGATTGCGCGCGTCGATCGCGAGCGCCGGGACGTCGACGCGGAACGGCTCGAGCGCGAGCTCGTCGATGCGGTCCTGCGCGACGTCGACGACGACGAACCGGCGGTCGATCGCGTCGAGCGACCGCGCGAGTCGCCGTCCGGCGCGACCGTAGCCCGCGACGAGCACGAACGGCTCCTTCAGCGCGCGCACGCGCGACGCGAAGCGGCGCACGGCGAGCGCCTGCCTGAAGCTGCGGTCCTGCAGCATCGCGAGCATCGTGCCGATCGCGTACGCCCATCCGATCACCGTCAGGTAGATCGAGAACGTGACCCACATGCGCTGCGCGTCGGAGAACGCGTACGGGATCTCGCCGAACCCGATCGTCGTCGCCGTGTAGCTCATGAAGTAGAACGCGTGGAAGATGCTCATCTTCCACGGCCGGCCCGCGGCGTCGACACCGGGCATCAGCGTGAGCCCGAGCACCGTGATCGCGTAGATCACGATCAGCACGATCAGCGGCGCGCGCAGCCGCCGCAGCACGAGGAAGATCGTGCTGGTCGCCTGGCCGGGGACCGATTGGGCGAGGCGGGCGCGGTCGCGCTCGCGCGGCCGCCCGCGCCGCTCCTCCGGCTCCGGCTCGATGAGCTGCTGCAGGAAGACGAGGAGCGGACTCGACATGGCGGGCGCCTGCGCGCGTCAGCGCCGCTGGAACGACAGGGTCTCGGCGACGAGCATCACGACCGAGACCAGGTTCGCGAGCAGCGCGCCGACGGCGAGCGAAACGACGCTTGCCAGCGCATGGGGCGTGAGCCCGCCGGCGCTCGCGTGCGTCGCATAGGTCCACACGATCGCCGCGGCGATCAGCTGCAGGTCGGCCACGAGGCTCGTCGCGAGGTGCACGGCCCCGATCTGCGTGCGGTCGCCGAACTTGAGCACCGTCGCGACCAGGCTCACGACGACTGCCGCGAAGAGTTCGTAGACGTTGTGGTGCAGCAGGTCGTCGATGTCGCCGTAGACGAAGCCGAAGTTGAGCGTCGCGGCGAGCAGGACGAAGAAGCCGAAGATCACCTTCTCGAGGTTCATGCGGGGCTTTCGGGCGGAGGACGACAGGCCATTCTACGGGCGGCCGCGCGTGCCGGCGCGGGCCGGGTTGCTCCAGGTCAAGCCCGATCGCCTTGCCGGACCCGGACGCCCCGGGGGCGCGGGAGGTCAGTCCGACGCCTCGCCGCCGGGCACGGACGCGGATCCGACCGCCGCGTCGCGCGCAGCGAGCTTGGCGGTGATGTAGTCGCGATGCGAGACGTAGAGCAGGTCCGCGAGCTTGCGGATCAGGTGCTCCTCGTAGGCCGAGAGCGCGGCGTCCGCGTGCGCGACCTCCCACATCAGCGCGACGACACGCACCTTCTGCTCGTAGCTGAAGCGCTGGTTGATGACCGACGTGAACTGCCAGTAGTCGTTCGCCTGCCTCGCCTCCTCCTCTGCGAGCGCGATCAGGCGCTCCGCCTCGTCGGGCGCGAGGCCGAACTTGCCGCGCACGGCCCGGAGCACCACGTCGCGCTCCGCGGCATCGACCTCGCTGTCCATGCGCATCACCTCGACCAGCAGCGCCGCGGTCGCGAGCTCGATGCCGTGGCCGCGCTGCGCGTTGCCGCCGCCGAGCGACTGGTCGAAGAAGTCCCGGATGGCCTTGAGCATCGTGGCGTCCCGCGTCCCGCGAAAGCCGGATTCTCGCATTTCCCGCCTGGCGGCCCGGCGGTGTCCATGCATTGCCGCGTCGGCACGGGGTGCGCGCAGCGCCGCGACAGGCGACAATGGCGGCCCGTCGCGGCGCGGCCTCCCGGGTTTCCACCGTCGTCCGGGGCCAGGGCGGGCCATGCCGGCCTCCCGGCCCGGCGGGCCCCTGCCGTGCGCGCCCCACGCCCGTCCGCGATCGTCCACCGTTGCGCCTGCCCGATTTCCTCTACCGACCGCTTCCGCGCCGCCTGCCGGCATGGGCTTTCGTCGTGTCGATCGCCCTCCACGCGATCGCGATGTGGGAATGGTGGCCGCGCATGCAGCCGCAGCAGATCGCGGCGCAGGCGGCGACCGATCCCGACGCCCCGCTCGTCGCGCGACTCGAGCGCAGTGCCGATGCCCGTCCGCCGCAGCGTCCTCCCGAGCCCCAGCCGGCGAAGCAGCCGCCGGAACGGCCGCGGCGCGTCGCCCCCGCGCCCCGACCCGCGCCCGCGGTCATCGCCGTCGAGCCTCGCCTCGAGCCTCGCACCCCGGTGCCGGTCGTGCCGCCCGCACCGCCACCGCCCCCTCCGCCCGCCGCGACGCCGCCGATGCCGCCGCTCGAGACCGACCTCGCCGCGTACATCGAAGCGCGTCGGCGGGAGCGCGGCGCGGGCGTGCCGCCGGCATCGACGGGCACGACGCGCGGGCCACCGAGCGAGGAGGAGGAACGCGCACGGCGCGACCGGGCGATCGCCCGCAACCTGGCGGGCATCAACGCCGCGCCGGGCGGCGAGGCGCCGAAGAACAGCGGCGGCATCTTCCAGATCCGGCGCCTGGGCTACGACGACGCCGAGTTCACGTTCTTCGGCTGGTACCAGACGGCCAACCGCCGCATGATGCAGAAGGTCGAGGTGCGGCGCGGCTCGAATCCGGACATACGCATCGCCGTCGTGCGCAGGATGATCGAGATCATCCGCCAGTACGAGCAGCAGGACTTCGAGTGGCAGTCGATCCGGTTCGGGCGCAACGTGACGCTGTCGGCGCGCGCCGCCGACACCGAGGACCTCGAGGCGTTCCTGATGCGCGAGTTCTTCGAGATCGAGGCGACGCCGAGGCGGACCGCCCCGCGGTGACGCCGCGGGGCGAATCGCCTTCGGTCAGCGCGGATCGTCGGGGACGGTGACCGCCTCGCCCTCGATCACGCGGCCGCGCGTGGTCTCGCGCGACGCTGCCCCGTGCGTCGGACCGGCGGCCGCTTCCTCCATCCGCGCGCGCATCTCGCCGCGCACCGCGCGCGTCTTCCACGCGACGTAGCCCCATGCCACCGCGCCGACGACGAGCGCGACGGCGAAGAACACGACCGAGAACGCGATGCCCAGCACGAGCAGCGCGGCACCGACGACCGCCACCGCGACCTTGCGCAGGAAACCGGGCGCACCGCCGGTCGCAGTGGCGCCCGGCGGGCGGGCAGGGTCGTCGAAACCTGGAGTCATGGGCATCGGGGAGGCGGTTCGGGGCGGCCGGGGTCGGTCAACGGCAACGTGGGGGCTCGCCGCCTCGAAATCCAGTGCGAACCGGGCGTGTCGGTGTCCCGCCTACTTCGGCGACTGCTTGCGGCCCAGCATCGCCTTCAGGTCGGCGAACGGCGAATGTGTCGCACGCCCCGAGGCTTCGCCCACGAGCCCGCCTCCCGCCTGCGCCTCGAGCTGCCGCTGGTGCTCGTTGTCGTGGCAGTAGAGGCACAGGAGCTCCCAGTTGCTTCCGTCCGCCGGATTGTTGTCGTGGTCGTGGTCGCGGTGGTGGACGGTCAGCTCGCGCAGATTCGCCACCGTGAACTCGCGCGCGCAGCGGCCGCAGATCCACGGGTAGAGCTTGAGCGCCTGCTCGCGATAGCCCTGCCCGCGCTCGAGCGCCGCACGTCGCGCGCCGGCGACGATGCGATCGAGCTTGCCTGGATCGGCGGGCATCGGTCGCGCGCTGCGCGCCGTCAGGCGCCCGCCCGCTTCGCGGCGCCGCGGCCCGCGTCGGGCATGAGCCTCGCGAGCTCGGGACCCGCGATCAGCCGGATGCGCTTCTCGACGGCGAACCGCCGCGCGTTGTCGGTGAGCTCGCCGGCGAGGACGTAGACGCACTCGTGCGCGTCGCGCGAGTCCTTCGCGCCGATCAAAGCCTTGAGCGGCTCGACGCCGGCCCGCGCGACCTTCCAGCGCTTCCCGCTCACCAGCGCGCGCCGCCCCGCCTTGGTGATCTCGAAGTCGGCGTCGGGACCGTCGACGCGGCTCACCGCGTAGCCGTCGCGCCGGAAGCCGTCCTCGAGCGCCGCCGCGAAGTCGCTCCAGGGCATCGCTCGCACCGCGTCGAGCGTCCTCGCGACGCGCGCGCCGGACGGCGCCTTGAGCTGCCGCCACGCGGCCATCGCGGCGATCACCGCGAACGGAAGCGACGAGAACACGGCGAAGATGCGCCACTCCTCGCGCACCAGCACCCCGACGAGCCCGCCGATCGCGGCCGCGATCGCGCCGCTCACCCACCACGGCGAGCGCAGCAGCACCGCGAACAGCGAATTCTCGTTCATCTCCCACTTCATGCGCTTCCCCGCCGTTCCGTCGTCGTCGAAACGGGCAAGTATAAGGGCGAACGCTTCCGAGGCCCCGGTCTCCCTAATCCCAGAGCTCGATGCGCTCGCCCCGCGCGCGCAGGTGCTCGGCGCGCGCCTGCAGCCAGCGCTGGAACGACGGCTCGCTCGCGTAGCCGCGGTCGGCGACGTAGGCGAACGACGACGACAGGTGGAACGGCCGGAGGTAGGCGGAGATCCGGAAGACCTCGACGCCGCCGGCGTCGAAGAAGACGATCGACGGCGTCCACGCGATCGCAAGCTCGCGCGCCCACGCCTGCGCCGTGGTGGCGCGGCCGTCCGGCGTCGTCAGCGGCGTCGAGGCCGCGAGCGAGAAGCGCGCGACGTCGAACCGCGCGACCTGGTCGAGCACCTCGCGGCGCCGGAACCCCTCGCGGTGCATCTCGTCGCACGGAGGACAGTCGACGGTCTCGAAGACGACCGCGAGCGGCTTCGCGGCCGGGCGACGTCTCAGGTCGTACGGCGGGGCCATGAAGAACGGCTCGTCGGCGAGCCTGGGGCTCGCCGGCTCCTTCGCGACGCGATTCAGCCAGTCCGACAGCGGCTCGCGCCCCTCGTGCCTGCCGGCGACGTAGTCGAGCACGGCCTCGAACTGCCGCGGCGGGTAGTAGCCGTCGAGTCGCACGACGACGCTGCCCCGCTCGTCGAGGAACAGGACCGACGGCGTGAACTGGACGTCGAGCGCCCGGGCGAGCGTCTTCTCGCTCATCGTCCGGCCGTCGATCCAGGTCGTCTCGCGGTCGCCCCACAGGTTGAGCGCGATGGCGACGAAGTGCTTGCGCGTCTTGTCGACGATCGCGCGCTGCGAGAAGTTCGCCGTCATGAGCTTCTTGCAGTACGGGCAGCCGTCCTGCCCGACGTAGACGAGCAGCCGCCTGCCTTCCTTCGCGGCGTCGGCGACGTCCTCGCGGAAATCGAGGAAGGTGTTCGCGAACCATGGCGGGATGTCGATCGCATGGGGCGCGGCCTCCTGCGCGCGCGCGGCCCCGGGGAGCGCGACCAGCGTCCAGGCCAGCAGGATCAGGATCGTCTTCATGTCGGTGCCACCGGCGCGCCGCGAGCGGCGATCCCGCTATCCTCCACGACCCGCACGCGCCGTCAAGGGTCGCCTATCGTCCGGGGGCGAGCAACGCGACGGCCCCGGAGAACGTCAGGAACGCGAGCGCGGTCGACACGAGGATGATGCGTGCGATCCGGCCGTTGTCGGCGCCGAACCGCTCCGCCAGCATCGCGACGTTGCTCGCGCTCGGCAGCGCGGCGACCAGCACGATGACCGTCAGCGCGAACCGGTCGAGCGGCACGCCCATGCCGATCGCGCTGGTCCCGATCGCGAGCACGAGCAGCGGATGCACGACGAGCTTCAGCAATGCGATCGGGACGAACTCGGTCCATGGCGTGCGGACGGTACTCGTCAGCTGCGATCGCGCGAGCACCGCCCCTATCGTGAAGAGCGCCGTCGGCGACGCGGAGTCCGCCAACAGGCCGATGGTGTGGAGGATCGGCTTCGGCAGCTCGACGCCGGATGCCCAGGTCGCGACGCCCAGCAGGATCGCCCACGGGAGGGGATTGGCGACGACCCCCTTGAGCGCGTTCCTCGCGGCGGTCGCCGCACCGTGCTCGTCGGCGCCACCGAGCCGGGACAGCGCGACGCACAGCGAGCTCGTGAACAGCAGGTCGAGCAGGATCGTCACGATCGCCGGTCCGGCCGACGCATTGCCGAGCAGCGCGACGAGCAGCGGCACGCCCATGTAGCCGGTGTTCGGAAAGGCGGCGACCAGCGCCCCGAACGCCGCGTCGTTCCAGCCGATCCGGTTCGAGAGCGTGACCGCCAGCGTGAACGCGACCATCACGAGCGCACAGAAGACATAGACGCCGACGACGCCGACGGACAGGGTCTGCGCGATCGGCGTGGTCGCGCCGAAGCGCCAGAGCATGCAGGGCAGCGCGAAGTACAGCACGTACGCGTTCAGCCCGGGAATCGCCGCCTGCGGCAGCATGCCGCGCCGCGTGGCGACGTAGCCGCACAGGACCAGCGCGAAGAACGGGAAGGTGACGAGGAGGACGGCGAGCACGGGAGGGATTGTCGCAAATGCGACGCTCGCGCGGGACGGAAAGCGTCCGGCTGAAGCCGGACCCACAAGGACACCGCCGATCCGGCGGGCCCCCGCGCGTGTGGGTCGGGCTTCAGCCCGACGTCCTTCGCAATCCGCGTGGCTGCCTGAAGGCCGGCCCACAGGTGCCGCCTGGGCCTGCACCCCTGCATGCGGATTCCCGAAAGCTCGTGCGGACCCTGCCGATGGACATCGACGAATTCATGCTGATCTACAAGCGCGCCTGGGAGACGAGCGACGAGCACCTGCTCGCCTCGCTGTTCGCCCCCGACGGCGTCTACCGCAACACGCCGTTCGCCGAGCAGCGCGGACACGAGGCGATCAGGGCGTACTGGCAGCGCACGAAGCTGCAGGACGACATCCGCCTCGAGTACGAGGTGCTGGAACGCCACGAGCGCGGCGGCATCGCGCACTGGCACACGACCTACCAGGTGACGTCCGAGGAGCTGTTCCGCATCTGGGCGGCGTCGACCGGCACCAACCTGATCGCCCGCCACAAGGGCGAGGCGCTGCCCCGCCTCGCCCTCGATGGCATGGCGATGGTGACCTTCGGCTTCGACGGGCTGTGCCGCGAGCTCAGGCTCTGGTGGCACAGCAAGATCGCCGGCTGACCGTCCCGGAACGCGCCGCGGACGGGCCGGTCAGGCGCGCCCGGCCACACCGGATGCGCAGAAGTCCAGCAGCACGCGGTTGAACGCCGCCGGCTGCTCGAGGTTGGGCAGGTGTGCCGCGCCGGGAAACACGTGGCGGCGCGCGCCGCGAATCGTCGCGGCGACGTGCTCGCAGGCCTCCGCCACGCTCGGGAAGTCCAGGTCGCCCCACGCGACGAGCGTCGGTATGGCGAGCTCCGCGAGCCGGTTCCACGCCGGGGGAGGCTCGATCTCGGCCCCCGCACCTCCGCCCGGAGCGCGATCTCGTTCATCGCCAGGAACAGCTCGCGCACCGCCCCGCCGACACGCCCCTCGCGCTCCAGCGGCCCATCGAGCCACGCATGCGCCTCCAGCGCGTTGATCCGGTCGGTGTCGCTCGCCGCCTCGGCGCGCTCGACCCGGTCGATCCAGGCCTGGATCGCCGGCGGGAACGACGAGGGCTCGGGCGCACCACTGATCGCCGGGGCGACCAGCAGCAGTCCGGAGACCCGCTCCGGATGGGCGAGCGCGGCGTCGATCGCGATGCGGCCGCCCTGCGAGCACCCGACGAGGACGGCCGGCGCGCGCGGCGCGCACGCGTCGAGCACGGCGACCAGGTCGCCGACCTGCGAGTACTCGTCGTCGGCGTGCAGCGTCTCGCCGAAGCCGCGGCGGTCGTAGGCGATCGCGCGGAATCCGGCCGCCGCCAGCGCGCCGACCTGCGCGCCCCACATCCGGCGGTCGGCGACGCCCGCATGCAGCAGCACCACCGGCACGCCGTCGCCGACCGCCTCGACGGCGATGCCCGCATCCCCGGAAGCGACCGCGAAGGCGCTCATCTCACCCGGGCCGCGTCGCCACCATCGACTCGCGGCCGGCGAACCACTCGTACCAGGCCGCGGCGTTCGGGTGCCGCTCCCGCCAGGCGAGCGACGCGAACCGGAAGTCGAGGTAGCCGAGCGAGCACGCGAACGAGATCGTGCCGACGTCCACGCGGTCGCCGAACGCGCTGGCGCGGCGCTCGAGGTCGGCGAGCCCGCACGCGACCTTGTCGAGCTGCCCCTCGATCCACTCGCCCCAGCGCAGCGCCTCGGGCCGCGCCGCGACCTCGTAGCGCGTGAGCAGCGCGGCGTCGGTGATGCCGTCGGCGAGCGCCTGCTCGACCAGCACGCCCCAGCGCGCGTCCGGGTCCTCCGGAACGAGGTCGCCGTCGGCGAGCGCGTTCAGGTACTCGACGATGACGCGGCTGTCGTAGAGCACCGCCCCCTCGTCGGTCACCAGCGTCGGCACCTGTCCCAGCGGGTTGAGCGCGACGAGCCCGCGGTCGCGCGTCACCGGGTGCGCGCTCGCGTCGACGAGCTCGATGCGGTCGCGCAAGCCCAGCTCGTGGGCGGCGACGAGACACTTCCGGACGAACGGGGACGTGACGCTGTAGTAGATCTTCAAGGATCGCTCCGTGCGGGGGCGGCTTACCGGGACGGCATGGGTGGCGAGACGGGCGACGCGATCAGGCGGCGGGAATCGCGCGCACCGCCAGCACGCCTGAGATCGAGGCGATCGACCGGATCGTGGCCTCGCCGACCGGGCTGTCGACGTCGACGAGCGTGTAGGCCATCTCGCCGCGGGACTTGTTGACCATGTTGTGGATGTTGAGCCCGGCCTGCGCCACCGTCGAGCTGATCTGGCCGAGCATGTTCGGGACGTTCGCGTTGGCGATCGCGAGGCGGTGCGGCGACTCGCGCGCCATCTCGACGTTGGGGAAGTTCACCGCGTTCGCGATCGTCCCCTGCTCCAGGTACTCGCGCACCTGGTCGACGACCATCGCCGCGCAGTTCTCCTCGGCCTCCGCCGTCGACGCGCCCAGATGGGGCAGCGCGATGACGTGCGGCTCGCCGATCAGCTTCGCGCTCGGGAAGTCGCACAGGTAGCCCCTGAGCTTCTGCGCACGCAGCGCGTCGACGATGGCATCCTCGTCGACGATCGCGTCGCGCGAGAAGTTGAGCAGGTAGGCGCCGGGCTTCGCGAGGGCGAGCTTCTTCGCGTCGATCAGCTTGCGCGTGACCGGGAGCAGCGGAACGTGCAGCGTGATGAAGTCCGCATGCCGGATCACCTCGTCGATCGAGTTCGCCTTGCGCACCGACGACGGGAGGCGCCACGCGGCGTCGACGGTGATCTCCGGATCGTAGCCGATCGCCTTCATGCCGAGCTTGATCGCGGTGTCGGCCACGAGGCTCCCGATCGCGCCCAGGCCCACGATGCCCAGCGTCCGCCCGGGCAGCTCCACGCCCGCGAACTGCTTCTTGCCGTCCTCGACGCGCGCCTCGAGGTCGGCGGCGGCCGGGTTCAGGCCGTCGACGTAGCGCAGCGCGGGAACGACGTTGCGCGCGCCGAGCAGGATCGCGGCCAGCACGAGCTCCTTGACCGCGTTCGCGTTCGCCCCCGGTGCGTTGAACACAGGCGCGCCGCGCTTCGACATCTCGGCGACCGGGATGTTGTTCGTGCCCGCGCCCGCGCGGCCGATCGCCTTGACGCTGGCGGGAATGGCCATCGTGCGCATGTCGTGCGAGCGCACGATGATCGCGTCCGGTTCGTCGACCGACTTGCCGACCGTGTAGCGCGCGGACGGGAAGCGGTGCAACCCGTGCGCCGAGATCTGGTTGAGCGTCAGGATCCGGAACATGGCGATCAGCCCCGCTGCTTTTCGAAATCCTTCAGGTAGTCGACGAGCGCCTGCACGCCCTCGACCGGCATCGCGTTGTAGATCGAGGCGCGCATGCCACCGACCGCCCGGTGACCCTTGAGCTGCACCATGCCCCGCTCCTCCGCGCCCTTGAGGAACGCGCCGTCCAGCGACTCGTCGCGGAGCTTGAACGGCACGTTCATGCGCGAGCGGTCCTCCTTGCGCACCGGCGACACGTAGAACGCGCTGGCGTCGAGCGCGTCGTAGAGCAGCTTGGCCTTGGCGACGTTCCGCTTCTCGATCGCCGGCACGCCGCCCTGCGCGAGCAGCCACTCGAACACGAGACCGGCGATGTAGATCGCGTAGGTCGGCGGCGTGTTCAGCATCGAGTCCGCCTCGACCTGCTCCTTCCAGTGGAATGCCGACGGGCAGATCGGGAGCGCGCGGTCGAGCAGGTCCTCGCGGACGATGACGATCGTGAGGCCCGCCGGCCCGATGTTCTTCTGCGCGCCGCCGTAGATCACGCCGTACTTCGACACGTCGACGACGCGCGACAGGATGTGCGACGACATGTCGGCCACGAGCGGCACGTCCCCGGTGTCGGGCGTCCAGTGGTACTCGACGCCGCCGATCGTCTCGTTCGTGCAGCAGTGCACGAAAGCGGCGCCCGCGTCGAGCTTCCAGCGGCTCTGCGGAGGCACGTAGGTGAAGTTCGCGTCCTCGGCGGAGGCCGCGACGTTCACCGTGCAGTACTTCTTCGCCTCCTTGATCGACTTCTTCGACCACTCGCCGGTGTTCACGTAGTCGGCGCCCTTGCGGGCGCCCAGCAGGTTCATCGGGATGATCGCGTTCTCGGCGATCGCCCCGCCCTGCAGGAACAGGAGCTTGTGGCTCGGCGGGATCGCCAGCAGCGTCCGCAGGTCGGCTTCGGCCTTCGCGTGGATGCCCATGAACTCCTTGCCGCGATGGCTCATCTCCATCACCGACATGCCGCTGCCGTGCCAGTCGAGCATCTCGGCGGCGGCCTGCCGCAGCACGGGTTCGGGGAGCACGGCGGGGCCGGCGCTGAAGTTGTACGCACGCATGGGGAATCCGGGAAGCGTTGAAGGGTGAGTCTGCCTATTGTAGCCGCCGGCTCACCGGCCCCACGAGAATGCGATTGGCCTGACCTCCGGGGATTGGGGTTGGGGATTGGGGTCAGAGCCGTAACATTCGGATTCCCATCAGGGATTGCGGAGGGATGGGGTCAGAGCCGTAACATTCGACGCTCCCATCCACCCCATGCGTCGGTGGGTATCCTGCCGAATGTGACGGCTCTGACCCCAATGCGCTTGTTGCGCTGCGACAACCCTGCCCGTTTGGATGCCTCCCGGATTCGCGTCGGCGATTGCGTCGCGGCGCGCGTTTCGGAAGCATCATCGGCACCAGCGGCCGTGATATTGTCGTGCGGAACGAATGCCGGCAAACATGAGTGAAGAAATGGCACATCGGTCATCGGCATTGGCGCGCGGACTGGCGAGCCTCGCGCCCCTGGCTGCGGGAATCGTCCGTCGCCGGCTCCGCGCCCGGGGTGCGCCGGGACCGGCAACGCCCCGGCGGCTCAGGCGCGAGAACACTTGCCGCACCGCCAGCGGTAACCTGCTCCTTCGAACTCGCGTGAACCACGACACTTCCCTGCGACCCGGTGCGCGTCTCGCGCGCACCGCGAGCCTGCTCGTCGTCATCGACGTCCAGGAGCGGCTCGCGCCGCACGTGCTCGGCCATGAAGCGCTGATCGCACGCACCGAAGCGCTGATGAGTGCCGCCGAGCGCTTCGGCATTCCGCGCTACGCGACCGAGCATCTGCCCGACCGCATCGGACGCACGATTCCGCGCCTGCGCGATCGCTTCGCGCCGGAGGCGATCTTCGCCAAGTCGCGCTTCGGCGCGCTGGGTCACGCCGAGTTCGCCGCAATGCTCGCGGCCACGGGACGACGTCAGGCCGTGCTGTGCGGCATGGAGGCGCACGTGTGCGTCATGCAGACTGCGCTCGGGCTCGCGGCGACCGGCTGCGACGTGTTCGTCGTCGGCGACGCCGTGGGCTCGCGCCCCGCGCGGCAGGACGACCGCCGGTGGGCGCTCGAACGCATGCAGCGTGCGGGCTGCATCGTCGCCGGTGCCGAGACCGTGCTGTTCGAGTGGGCCGAGCGCGGCGACGATCCGGCGTTCCGCGAGGTGCTGGCGCTGGTGAAGGCGCTGCCGGCGGGGTCTTTGGGGTCAGAGCCGTAACACTCGTCGTTTGGGGTCAGAGCCGTCGCTTGGGGTCAGAGCCGTAACATTCGCTCGACCAAGGCGTGCGCATCTGCTCCGTTGCGAACGCGAATGTTACGGCTCTGACCCCAAACGACCCGAACGACCCGAACGGCGCCACGCAAACGCCAGGCAGCACGCCGCCATCAGCCCATAGCCGGCGGCGAGCGCGACTGTCGCACGCGGAAGCGCATCGCCCCACGGCACGATCCAGCGCCCGTCCGGAAACGGCGAGTGGATCAGCCCGAACAGCGCCAGCACCGCGCCGACCGCTCCGACCAGCGCTGCCCGCCTCAACCGGCCATCGATCACGTCGATGAGCCAGGTCGCCCACAGCATCGCCGTGACGATGAACCCGTTGCCGAGCATCGTGGTGGCGGCCAGGCCGCGTTGCATCTCAGGCGGCAGACTCGTCACGTCGATGCCGGCTGCGCCGATCAGCGCGCCGGTCTCGATCGCGACCAGGCTCGCGACGACGGGGACCGCGGCGAGCGCGACCGCCTTCAGGTGCTTCGGCTCCGCGGTCGCCATCGCCTGCTCGGCCATCTCGAGCCCGACGAAGACCAGCACCGGCACGACGACGCTCTCGGTACGTGCGCGATGAGCGCACCGGTGAGTCCCAGTGCGGTGCCTACGCCGATCGCGAGCGCGGTCGCGATCGCATAACCCGCACGGCAGCCCATGCTCTTGTAGGCCGGATGGCCGATGTAGGGCGTCGTCTGGATGACGCCGCCACACACGCCCGCGACGAGCGTCGCCGCCCCTTCGACGAGCAGGATGTCGCGCGTGGCATACCGGTCTCCTGCCGCCGCCGCCGACTCGGTGTTGTCGATGCCGCCGATCACCGTCGCGAGCGCCACCGGCAGCGCCAGCGGCAGGTAGGCGAGCGCTTCCCCGAGCCCGTCGAGGAACTCGAGCGACGGCCAGGGCAGCGCGATGCCCGCAAGAGCGCCGGTCGCCGGGAGCGGAGGCGGCACGTAGCCCACGCGGGTGGCGATCGCGTACGCAGCCCACCCTGCGACGAGCGCGACGAGCACGGCGGGGAACTCGCGCGGGAGCCGCACCTTTCCTACGAGCGTGACCAGCACGACGCCGAGCGCCACCATTCCGCCCACCGGCTCCGCGACGATCTTGATCCACGGGAAGTAGAGGATCAGCACGAGCGCGACGCCCGAGAGCGCCGCGAGCAGCGCCGTGCGCGGCACGTTGCGCCGGATCGCGTCGCCGGCGAAAGCTGCGACGAGCTTGGACGCGCCCATCACGACCATCACGGCCATGCCGACGACCCAGGCGCGGTGCGCGTCGCCGGTTGCCGCGTGCACCGGGCCGATCACGCCGAACGTGAGCGCGAACAACGACGGGGTGTCGATGCCGAGCGGCATCGCGCAGACGTCCTGCCTCCGTTCGCGGCGGGCGAGGCGCCACGCGAGGGCCGCGTACAGCAGATCGCCGACCAGCACGCCCACGGCCGTCCCCGGCAGCATGCGGCCGAGCACGATCTCGGCGGGCATCCTGTAGATCCCCATCAGGATCCCGGCCATCGCGACCAGCATCGCGAGGTTGTCGACCGCGAGCGCGAAGAAGCCGTTGACGTCGCCGCGCGCGAACGCGCGATAGCGGAACGTCGGGCGCATGGGGGTCAGAGCCGAGCCTATGATGTCTGATGGGAACTTGATGGGGTCAGAGCCGTAACATTCGCCCGATCCTATTGATGACCAAGGTACGGTTGCGTCGGGCGAATGTTACGGCTCTGACCCTCTGACCCCATCATGACCCCATCAGGTACGCCCGACTGTCCTCGAGGAAGTGCGGCCCGTCGTCCGACCGCACCGCGGTCCCGACGCCTTCGGCCGTCAGCACTTCGAGCAGCAGCGCGCTCGGCACGCCGCCGTCGATGATGTGGACCGAGCGGACGCCCTCGCGGACCGCGTCGAGCGCGGCCTGCGCGCGAGGCGCCATCTCGTCGGCCACCTTGCCGTCGGCGAGGAGGCCCTCGACTTCGCTCGCGGTCAGGATGTAGGCGAGCTTGCCGCGCCGGTCCGCGATGCCCTCGACGTTGGTCATCAGGATCAGCTTCTCGGCGGACAGCGCACGGGCGAGCCGCCCGGCCAGCCGGTCCGAGTCGATGTGGTAGGCGGTGCCGTCGTCCGAGACGCCGAGCGGCATGATCACCGGGACGAACTCGCGCGACAGCAGCAGGTCGACGAGCTCGACGTCGATGCGCTCGACGTCGCCGACGTAGCCCAGGTCGACGGCCTCCTCGCCCGGCGCGGGAGCCATGCGCATCGGCACCGCGCGGATGAAGCGACCGTCCTGCCCATTGATGCCCACGGCGCGGCCGCCGTGCTGGTTGATGAGCCCGGCGAGCTCCTGGTTCAGCTCGTCGAGCGCCATCTCGACGACGGTCAGCGTCTTCTCGTCGGTGATCCGCAGGCCGCGGTGGCGCCGGGTCGGGATGCCCATCGTCGCGAGAAGCTCGTCGATGCGCCAGCCGCCGCCGTGCACGACGATCGGCTTCATGCCCACGAGGCGCAACAGCGCGACGTCGCGCGCGAACGTGGCCTTGAGCTCCGGATCGGCCATCGCGCTTCCGCCAAAGCGCACGACGATGATCTTCCCGTGGTAGGCGCGGAGGTAGGGGAGCGCCTCGGCGAGCGTGCGTGCGGTCGTGGCGGCGCTGGGCATGGGCGAATGGTACCCAATCCGGATCCCGCCGTCGGACACGCCCCTCGGCGGTGCGTGCCCGGACATCGCGAACAGGTTGCGCCCCCCGCGCAACCGCGCCTTCCCGGGAACCCGTCGCAGACGCGCCCGGGGCGGCCGACGCCCTACTCGCGAGCGACTTCGCGCTGCTCCATGTCCCAGCGCAGGTCGACGAGATCCTCGTCGAGCGCGTCGCGCACCGACACGATGCCGAGCGGTCGGCCGAACTCGACCACCGGCAGGTGACGGAACCGGTTCTCGAACATGACGCGAAGCGCGCGGACGAACGGCTCGTCCGGGTGCATCGTCTGCGGCTGCGGCGTCATCACCTCGCCCACCGTCGTCGTCGCGGGGTCGCGCGCGGCGGCGAGGACGCGAAACAGCGCGTCGCGCTCGGTGAATATGCCGGCGAGGCGAGACCCCTCGAGCACGAGCAGCGAGCCGATGTTGCGCTCCTTCATCAGGCGCGCGGCCTCGACCAGCGTCGAGGTCCGTGCCGTCGTGATGGCCGGCCGCCCGGCCACGATGGTGCGCAGCGTTCGCACTTGCATGAGGTTCTCCCGCCTGGTCCGATCCTGGGACGATTGGGCACCGCCGCGCGGCGCTCGTCAAGGGGCCGGGTGGCCGCCACCAAGCGGTCAGGCCAATGCACCGCCCCGGGCAGCTCGCTAGGGCCTGTTAACGCTACCGGGACGCTCGCGTGACTCAGGAAACGGTCGCCATCGAGGCGCACGCCGCAAGCAGTAGCCGACCTACTGCGAGGACGTGCAACGCGGAGGGCGGCCGTTTCCTGAGATCACCCGGAGGGCCGATGCCGCGCTGGCCGCAGGGCGTTGTTGCTCGCTTGTGGTGTGCTGGAAGCACACGGTCGCACTCGCGCCTAGCCCTGCGGCCAGCGCGGCATCGGCGCGAGTGCCCCGGTAGCGTTGACAGGCCCTACGGCGCGGGATTCGGGTAGCGCACCTGCAACGCGGCGACGTCCGCAAGCGTCCGGGCGTCGAGCTCGACCTGCGCCCCCGCGATGTCCTCGTCGAGCTGCGCCGCGCTCGTCGCGCCCACGATCGTCGCGCCGACGTACCAGCGGCTGCGCACGTAGCCCAGTGCCAGCTGCACGGGCGTGAGCCCGCGCCTCCGCGCGAGATCGGCGTACGCGTCGGCCGCTTCGTGGACGATCGGCTCCCTGAAGCGCGAGCCGACCGTGTCGAAAATCGTGTAGCGTGCTCCCGCCGGTTTCGCGCCGCGCGAGTACTTGCCGGTGAGGATCCCGCCCGCCAGCGGGCTGTAGGCGAGCAGCGACATCCGCTCCCGGTAGAGCACCTCCGCGATCCCGTGATCGGCCCCGCGCGAGACCAGGCTGTGCGCGTTCTGCACGGTCACCGGCCCCGGGACGCCCAGCTCGCGCGCGACGCGGCGGAACTCGCAGAGACCCCATGCCGTCTCGTTGGACACGCCCCAGTGGCGGATCCTGCCGGCCTCGATCATCGCAGCCATGCCCTCGACCTGCTCGCGCATCGAGGGACCGCCCGCCTTCTCCGTCGACGGGTCGAACTCGGTGGTACCGAACATCGGCACGTTGCGCTGGGGCCAGTGGATCTGGAAGAGGTCGATGCAGTCGATCGCGAGGCGCTCGAGGCTCGCGCCGACGGCTTCCGCGATGTTTTCGCGGGAGAGGTCGGTGCGGCCGCCGCGGATCCAGTCGCGGCGGCCGGGCCCCGCGACCTTCGTCGCGATGACGAGGCCCTCGCGCCCGCGTTTCGCGAGCCAGCGGCCGAGATAGGCCTCGGTGCGACCCTGCGTCGTGCTGGTCGCCGGCACCGGGTACATCTCGGCCGTGTCGATGAAATTGATGCCGCGCGCGACCGCGAGGTCGAGTTGCTCGTGCGCCTCGGCCTCGCTGTTCTGGTCGCCCCAGGTCATCGTGCCGAGGCAGACCTCGGAGACCTCGAGCGTGGTGCCGGGGAGCGTGCGGCGCTTCATCGGTGCGTGTCCTTCGCGGGAATCGAGCCGGGGATTCTAGGGGCAAACGCACCGGGCAGCGGCCCGGCGCGGCGGCGGGCCCGTCCAGTGATGCCAATGAATAGCTTTCGTCTATCGCCTCGATTGATACAAAAGATTGGCTCTATCATACGGCGGCACCTATGCTCGGTTACGCCCCCAGAGAAGGAACACCACCATGTCAAACCGCTGATGACGGATTCGCAGGATTGGTGGCCCGCCGACTTCGGCCACTACGGGCCGCTGTTCATCCGCATGGCGTGGCACAGCGCCGGCACCTACCGCACCGGCGACGGTCGCGGCGGCGCCGGGACCGGCAAGCAGCGCTTCGCGCCGCTCAACAGCTGGCCGGACAACGTCAACCTCGACAAGGCGCGCCGGCTGCTCTGGCCGATCAAGCAGAAGTACGGCCGGAAGATCTCCTGGGCCGACCTGATGATTCTCGCCGGCAACGTCGCGCTGGAATCGATGGGCTTCAAGACCTTCGGCTTTGCCGGCGGGCGCGAGGACATCTGGGAACCGGAAGAAGACGTCTACTGGGGCGCCGAGAGCAAGTGGCTGGACGACAAGCGCTACTCCGGCGACCGGGATCTCGAAAACCCGCTCGCGGCCGTGCAGATGGGCCTGATCTACGTCAATCCGGAAGGCCCGAACGGCAACCCGGATCCGGTCGCCGCGGCGCGCGACATCCGCGAGACCTTTGCCCGCATGGCGATGAACGACGAGGAGACGGTGGCGCTGATCGCCGGCGGGCACACCTTCGGCAAGACCCACGGCGCCGGCGACCGGCCAAGTGGTCGGGCCCGAGCCGGAAGGCGCCGGCATCGAGGAGCAGGGCCTGGGTTGGAAGAACAGCTTTGGCACGGGCAAGGGCGGCGACACCATCACCAGCGGCCTGGAAGGCGCCTGGACCCCCACGCCGACCAAGTGGGGCAACAGCTTCTCGAGAACCTGTTCGGCTACGAGTGGGAGCTGACGAAGAGCCCGGCCGGCGCGCATCAGTGGATACCGAAGCACGGCATGGGCGCCGGCACGGTGCCGGATGCGCACGATCCGTCCAGGCGCCACACGCCTTCCATGCTGACGACGGACCTCGCGCTGCGGTTCGACCCCGCCTACGAGAAGATCTCGCGGCGCTTCATGGAGAATCCGGACCAGTTCGCCGACGCGTTCGCCCGGGCGTGGTTCAAGCTGACGCACCGCGACATGGGCCCGGTGACCCGCTACCTCGGCCCGCTGGTGCCGAAGGAAGCGCTGGCCTGGCAGGACCCGATTCCCGCCGTGGATCACCCGTTGATCGACGAGCAGGACATCGCCGCCCTGAAGGCGAGGATCCTGGCCTCCGGCCTGTCGATCTCGCAGCTGGTCACCACCGCCTGGGCGTCCGCTGCGACGTTCCGCGGCAGCGACAAGCGCGGCGGGGCGAACGGCGCGCGCATCCGCCTGGCGCCGCAGAAGGATTGGGAAGTCAACCAGCCGGCCGAACTGGCGAAGGTGCTGCAGAAGCTGGAAGCGATCCAGAAGGACTTCAACGCCGCGCAGTCCGGCGGCAAGAAGGTCTCGCTCGCCGACCTGATCGTGCTGGGCGGCTGCGCAGCCGTCGAGGCAGCGGCGAAGAAGGCCGGCCACGACGTCAAGGTTCCCTTCTCGCCGGGGCGCATGGACGCGTCGCAGGACGAGACCGATGTGGACTCGTTCGCCGCGCTGGAACCGGTCGCAGACGGGTTCCGCAACTACCTCCGGAGGGACTCGAGGGCTCGGCGGTCGAGCTGCTGGTGGACAAGGCGCAGCTGATGACGCTGACCGCGCCCGAGATGACGGTTCTGATCGGCGGCCTGCGCGTCCTGAACGCGAACGTCGGCCAATCGGCGCACGGCGTCTTCACCAAGCGCCCGGAGACGCTGACCAACGACTTCTTCGTGAACCTGCTCGACATGAGCACGACGTGGCAGAAGTCCGCCACCTCCGAAGGCGTGTTCGAGGGGCGTGATCGCGCGACGGGCGAGCTCAAATGGACGGGTACTGTCGTGGATCTCGTCTTCGGCTCGAACTCCCAGCTCCGGGCGCTCGCGGAAGTCCATGCGTGCAGCGACTCGCAGGAGGCGTTCGTGCGTGACTTCGTGGCGGCCTGGACCAAGGTGATGAACCTCGATCGCTTCGACCTCGCGTAGTCCGGGACGACGGGTCGCCGGGGCACTGCTGCCGCGGAGCGCCCCCCCCCCCCCCCCCCCCCCCCCCCCCCCCCCCCCCCCCCCCCCCCCCCCCCCCCCCCCCCCCCCCCCCCCCCCCCCCCCCCCCCCCCCCCCCCCCCCCCCCCCCCCCCCCCCCCCCCCCCCCCCCCCCCCCCCCCCCCCCCCCCCCCCCCCCCCCCCCCCCCCCCCCCCCCCCCCCCCCCCCCCCCCCCCCCCCCCCCCCCCCCCCCCCCCCCCCCCCCCCCCCCCCCCCCCCCCCCCCCCCCAAAAGAACCAGGGGTTCCGGTGGCGGCAGTGCAGATCAACTGCCCCCAAGGGCAGGAACATGCGGCGAAGCGCCGCTCGATCCGCGCCGGGAAGGGGTCGGGCGACCTACCTGGGGTTCGGCGCACATCGCCGTGCCGCGCGCGGAACGGACGCCTCCCCAAAGGGGGGGGAAAAAAAAAAAAAAAAAAAAAAAAAAAAAAAAAAAAAAAAAAAAAAAAAAAAAAAAAAAAAAAAAAAAAAAAAAAAAAAAAAAAAAAAAAAAAAAAAAAAAAAAAAAACGGCACAACGACGCCCGATGCCGGATCGCGCTTACCCGATCGACGTCAGTTCGCGGTGAACGTCTTCACCAGCGGCGCGTCGAACTGCACGTCGACCTTCGAGCCGCCCGACGTCGACTTGTCGATCACGAGCCGGCCGGCGATGCGCTTGCCGTCGTTCGCCGTGGCGACGAACGACGACGGCGCCTCGGTGCCCGAGTACTGGACGCGCTGCCCGTTGAGCGACACCCAGAATAGCAGCCGCGGACCGGCGTCGAAGATCACGGTCATGCCTTCCTCGACGAGGCCGCTCACGCAGCCCATCCTGGCGCAGGCCCTGATCTTCGTGCCGATGTCGGTCGCCGACAGCACGACCTGACGGATCGTCGTCTTCGGGTCGATCGCGTCCGGGCCGGCGACGAGCCAGGGTGCTGGATCGTCGCGCTGCGCCCGCCTTGCGCGACCGTGCCTTTCGCGGGTTCGGCGGAGGCGGGAACGGCAAACGCGAACGCAGCGGCCAGCGCCGCCAATGCGGGCGCGGTGCGAATGCGGCGCGCCGGGAATTTCTGCGGTTCATCCAGGCTCCTTTCACGGTGTCGCGAGATCGGGCCCGCTCGCCGGGCCCGCCCAGGCTGTCGCGCGGACGGCTCTCGCCCTTCGCGTCGCGCTTGCGCTCGTCGGTCTAGGCGATCGTGGACCGGTCGCCCGGCGCGCGCAAGGCCGCGCGGCCGCGTTGTCGAAGATTCGCGTCCGCGTCCGACGTCTACCGTTTGACGCGCCGCGCGATCGCGGTTCCCGACTTGTCCGGCATCCGGACGATGCTCTCGGGCTTGTCGGCGAAGAACGCGTCGACCGCCTCGGCGATCCCGGGCCACGCGCCGCTGCCGTAGTCGTGCATGACGATGAATCCGCCCGGCGCCATGCGCGGATAGAAGAACGCGAGCGCGTCCTCGGTCGGCTTCTTCAGGTCGGCGTCGAGGTGCACCAGCGCGAAGGTCTCGTCGCCGGGCACGGCGGCGGCCGTCTCCGGGAAGTAGCCCTTGCACGCGCGCACGCGATCGGACGCGCCGACGTACCGCAGCACGGCTGCGAGCGAGGTGTCGTCGAACCGGAAGCCGCCGTTCGGCGTCCGGTGCTCGTGGGCGAGGTCGCGCGCGTCGAAGCCCTCGAACGTGTCGAAGAGCCACAGCGTGCGCCCGGGGAACAGCGTGTGCAGCAGCTTCGCCGTCGTCCCCTTGTAGACGCCCAGTTCGGCGAGGCTGCCCGGCACGCCCTCGCGCTCGATGACCCGCGCGTTCTCGACGAACATGACCAGGCGAGCGAGGTCGGCGCGGTCGTTCCTGGGGTTCTGCTCGACCCACAGCCTGCGCCAGGCGGCGAAATCGAACGACGACTTCGCCATCCACTCGGGCAGGTGCTGGACCGCATAGCTGCCCGAGGCGTCGGCCATCGCGACGCCCGTGCGCCGGACGATCGACCGCAGCAGCCTGCGGCTTGCGTCACGCCCGTGCCGTTCCTTCACGCTCCGCTCCCGCCGATGCCCCGACGCGGCGAGTGTAGCGTGCGGGCGCGTCGCCCGCGGCGCCCGGCATCCCGGCTCACGCGACCATGCGGGACACCTGCTCCCGGTCGATGCCCGCGAGCGGGGCGCGCAGGTCGAGCCCGGTCTCGCGCTTGAGCGCGAGCGCCGACGCCGGCCAGTCGGCCGGATCGACCCTCGGCCCGCCTTCCCGCCACGCGAACGCCACCGTGTTGCCGCTCACGCAACTCGGGAGCACGAGCACGCGCTCGCCGAACGCCTCGGCGAGCCGCGCGAGCGAGGGCTTCACGCCGCGCGTGCGCGAGAGCAGGTTGACCGAGAGGACGCCGCCCGGCGCGAGGCGCTCGCGGCACGCGGCATAGAACGGCACCGAGTCCAGGCGTCCCGCGCTGCCGCGCGCGTCGAAGCCGTCGATCAGCACGAGGTCGAAGGAACCGGCCAGCGACGGCACCTCGTCGACCGCGTCGCCGACGACGAGGCGGATGCGCTCGTCGTCGGGAAGCTTGAACGACTGGCGCGCGACCGCGACGACCTGCTCGTCGATCTCGACGGCCGTGAACCGTGCCGCCGGGCGGTGGCGCCAGAGGAAGCGCAGCTGCGACGCTGCGCCGAGGCCCACGATCAGCACGTCGCGCGGCCAGGGGTCGGCCGGCCGCATCGCGAGCGGCGCCATCATCTGGCGCGTGTACTCGAGCTCGAGCGCCCACGGACGCTGCAGGCGCATCGCGCCCTGGATCCAGCGCGAGCCGAAGTGCAGGTACCGGACCCCTGCCTCCTCGCTCACGACGATGCCCGCGCGCATCGACCGGTTCGCTGGCGGGTACGCCGCAGGCCCCGGTGACGCTGGCCGGTCAGGCCGTCGGCGCGGCCAAGTGCGGCCCGACGAACTCGAGCATCTGCGCCTTCGACAGCGCGCCGACGGCGCCCTCCACGGCCTTGCCGTCCTTGAACACGACGAGCGTGGGAATGCTCCGCACGCCGAGGGCGCCCGGGATCTGCTGGTTCTCGTCGACGTTCATCTTGACGATCTTGAGGCGGCCCGCCAGCTCCGCGTCGAGCTGGTCGAGCACGGGCGCGACGGCGCGGCACGGGCCGCACCACGGCGCCCAGAAATCGACGAGCACCGGCACGCCGGACTCGAGCACGTCCGTTTTGAAGCTCGCATCGGTCACTGCTTGCATGAAAATCTCCTCTCCTGTCCGAGAATGCCATGATCGTGGCGCCGCGTCGCCCGATCTGTGACCGGAGTCACACGAAGCCGTTCTCCGCGCCCCCTGCTCGGCTACACTCGCCGGACGGTCCCCCGCCCATCCCGTGCACCCGTGATTCCCTCCCGCCTCTGCCGGTCGTGGCTTTTCGTGCCGGGCGCCGACGAGCCGGCGCTCGCCGCGGCGGGCTGCGTCGGGGCCGACGTACTGATCCAGGAGCTCGAGGACTTCACGCCGCCTGCCCGGCGGGCGCAGGCGCGGCTGTTGGCGCCGGGCGTATTCGCGGCCTGGCGCGAGGCCGGCGCCGTCGTCGCGGTGCGCGTGAACCCGCTCGACGGCGACGGAATCGACGATCTCGCCGCCGTGATGCGCGGCGCACCCGACATCGTCGCGCTGCCCAAGGTCGCCGAGCCGGACCAGGTGCGCTGGCTCGACAGCGAGATCGCCCGCTTCGAGCGCGACTGCGGCATCGCCATCGGATCGACGCGACTGTTGCCCAACATCGAATTCGCGCGCGGCCTCGTGCAGGCGGTCGCGATCGCGAAGGCGAGCCCGCGCGTCGAAGCGTGCCTGCTCGCCTCGGAGGACCTTGCCGCAGACCTTGGCGCGGAGCGCGGGCGCGACGGCCTCGAGCTCGCGTACGCGCGCCAGCGCTTCCTGGTCGAATGCGTCGCGGCGGGCGTCGTGGCGGTCGACGCCCCCTACACCTGGCGCGACGCCGAGGGCGTCGAGCGCGACACGCACTGGGCGCGACGGCTGGGCTACCGGGCGAAGAGCGTGGTCGATCCCGCGCACGCGGCGATCGTCAACCGCGTGCTGACCCCCTCCGCCGACGAAGTCGCGCACGCGCGGCGGCTGATCGCCGCGTTCGAGTCGTCGCGCGAGCGCGGCGAGCCCCGCGCCGAGCTCGACGGGTCGCTCGTCGAGGTGCCCGCGTGGCTCAACGCCCAGCGGCTGCTCGCGCGCGCGGCGGAGCTCGCCGACGCGCATCCGACGCCCGCCGCGCGTCGCACCGGGTCGTAGTGCGCGACCCGGCGTTTCCTCGTCGTCGACCGCGCGGGATCGACGGCCGACGCCCGCGACGCGCGCCTCGCCGACTAGGAGCGCCCGGCGCACCACGCCGCCCCGCCCGCCGGCCCGCCTGCCGATCGCCGCAAATGTCTCGTGCCTGACGACGCGCCCCCCGCCCGGATACGGCCCCAGCGGGCATCACGACCCGCCAAGCGCGGCGCACGGCGATGATCCGCACGGACGTCCTCGTCGTCGGCGCCGGGTTCTCGGGCGCCACCGCCGCGCGCCTGGTCGCCGAGGCGGGCTTCCGCGTGCACGTGATCGACCGCCGGGCGCACGTGGGCGGCAACGCGTGGGACACGGTCGATGCGTCCGGCATCCGGATCCACCCCTACGGACCCCACCTGTTCCACACCGACGCGGAGCGCATCGTCGCGTTCCTGTCCCGGTTCACCGGATGGGCGCCCTACGAGCACCGCGTGCTCGCGAGCGTCGACGGCATCCTGGTCCCGGTCCCGATCAACAGGACCACGATCAACCGGCTCTACGGCCTCGACCTCGACGAGGCCGGCGTCGCCGCGTTCCTGAACGCGTGCGTGAGCACCGCGATCCGGAAGCAACGAGCGAGGACGTCGTGCTGAACCGGGTCGGACGCGACCTGTGCGACCGGCTGTTCCGCGGCTACACGCGCAAGCAATGGGGGCTCGACCTGTCGGCGCTCGCTCCTTCGGTGGCGCGCCGGATCCCCGTGCGCACGGGCGACGACGACCGCTACTTCACCGATCGGCACCAGGCGCTGCCGTCGGAGGGATACGCGAGGATGTTCGAGCGGATGCTCGACCACCCCGGCATCTCGGTCGCCACCGGATGCGAGTTCGACGCGTGCCGCGGCGAGATCGCGTACCGCCACCTCGTCTACACCGGCCCGATCGATCGCTACTTCGGCGGCTGTCACGGCCCGCTGCCCTACCGCTCGCTGTCGTTCGAGTTCGAGCACCTCGAGGGCGTGCGCTGGTACCAGCCCGTCGGCACGGTCAACTATCCGAACGAGCACGCGTACACGCGCATCACCGAGTTCAAGCACCTCGTGCGCCAGGAGCACCCGGGCACGACGATCGTGCGCGAGTATCCGCAGGCGGCGGGCGATCCCTACTACCCGATCCCGCGTCCCGAGAACGAGGCGCTCTACCAGCGCTATCGTGCGCTCGCGGACGGCTTGCCCGACGTCACCTTCGTCGGGCGGCTCGCGCAATACCGCTACTACAACATGGACCAGGCGACGGGCGCCGCGATGACCGCCGCCTCGCGCGTGGTCGCGACGCTTTCGGGCAGAAGCCCGCCCGGGACCGCCGAGTCCGACCGCGGATGAGACCGGCGGGTCAGCGACCGTAGGGCACGACGACCAGCCGATCCGTTCCCGACTCGGCGCCCCAGGCCTCGCCCGCGCGGCCCAGCATCTGCCGCACATTGGCCCGCGGGCGATCGGACGGAAAGCTCTCGAATCGTCCGGCCACGGGGTCGAACCGCACGATCGCGTTCGACGACCACTCGGTGAGCCAGACGGCGTCGCGATCGTCGACCCACACCGAGTACGCGCGCGGCGCGTCGCCCGGCAGCTTCCACTCGCGCCACGCCTTCGCGGCCGGGTCGTACCGGCCGACCTGCCCGGTGTTCCAGTAGCTCACCCACAGGCGGCCCTTCGAATCGGACCAGACGCGGCGCGCGCCCTGCCCCGGCGTGGGCGGGTCGACCGGCGTCGCGACGCCCGACTCGACGTCGATGCGCGCGATGTGGTTGCCGGCGAGCGACGCGTACCAGACGTCTCCCGCGGGGGTGGTCGCGATGCCGTAGGGTCCGTAGCCGCGGGGAGCACGCCACGCCTTCATGTCGCCGGTGGCCGGGTCGAGGCGCCCGTACCAGCCGGACTGGCCGGTGAACCAGATCCGCCCCTTGCGATCGAACGTCGCCGTGTTGAGATTCGCGCCTGCGGCGTCGGCCGGGAGCGGCCACACCTTCACCGCACGGGTGTCCGGGTCGACGCGCACGATCGCGTTCAGCCCGCTGTCGGTGATCCACGGTGCGCCGTCGGGACCGACGATCACGCCGTGCGGCGCCGAGCGCGCGCCGAGCTTCACCTCGACGACGCGCCCGGTGGCGGGATCGAGGATGCCCAGCGTCCCGTTGCGCTGGCCCGTGTAGTAGACCGGTCCGCCCGGCGCGGGCGATGCCGCGACGTCGTGCGGTCCGGATCCGGCGCCGACAGGGAAATAGCGGACGTCGGCGGCGAGCGCCGGCGCAACGGCGACGGCGGCGCCCGCGAGCGCCAGCGAGGGGCGACATGGCGTTCGTCGGTGACGCCGCGATCATGCAAGACCGTCCGCCAGGCGCAACCGCGGACCGGATCGGCGCACGGCGGCGCCGGAGGGACCGCTGGCGGGTAGCGCGGGAAGCCCTCCGACCTCGACGCGCCGCGCCCGACGAACGCCCATCAGGATCGCGATGACGAGCGTAGCGAGCGCGTGGACGACACCTTCCCCAGCCCGGGCGCTCCGGCAGCGCGGCGACCGGCACCGCGTTCGTCCATTGGCGGTTGTACGAGAAGAGCGGCGCCTCGGGGAATACCAGACCGGCACCGTCGCGCCCGGCTCGAACGCGATCGCCGGCGACCTCGTTCAGCACGCGGTTCCCGCCGACGATCGCGCCGGGCAGGTGGAACGGCGAGGGCCTCCCGCGATCGGCGAGATGGCCGGCGACGTAGGGCGTCCGTCGTTGGGCCGCCACTCCTCCATCCACGAACGGCACCTGCCGGTAGCTGTCGTTCCAGTAGGTGTGCACGAAGCCCATGACCGCCCCCTGCGCGGCATAGAACATCGCGGCGCCCGTCGCGACGATGACGAACGCCTGGGGCCGAACCGGAATCGGAACCGCCCTGGCGGATGCCGGGGTTCGCGGGCGGATTCGAGGGGCGGGATCCGGCCATGGTGCGGCTCCGGCGTGCGTGGCGCGACGACCCTGGGACTCTACGCCGCCGGGGCCTGTCCTGCGACCGGCCGTTGCGCGATGCCGCAGATCACGCCTCCCGGGTCGCCTCCCGCCTGCGGTCGGCGCCTCCCGCCGGGCCGTCTTATGCTAACGTCATAGCGTCCGACCTCCTCCCCGATCGCCCATGACCAAGCCGCGCACGCTCGTTTCGGATCGACGTTATTTCGGCCTGGATGCCCTGGCGCTGCGCGCGGCCGCCTGCCGCGTCGCGGCCCGCGTCGCCGGCCTCGCCCCGGGCCGTGCACGCGTCCGCGGCGCATTCCTGCGGCAGGATTTCGGCGTCGACACCGTCGACGGGCGCGCGCTGCTCGACGACCTGTGCGCCGATGGCCTGCTGGCCCGGCCCGGGACCGACCTCGGACTTCATCGTCACGCCGCGGCTCATCGAGTTCGCGGCGGCGCGCGTCGTCGAGCCGCTGTCGCGCGCGAAGGCCAAGCTGCTAGTCTCTCGCGCCTGCGAGCTCGCGGAGCGCGTCAACCGCGAATGGGGCCGCAATCCGCTCGAGATCGCGACGATCGTTCCGTACGGCAGCTATCTGTCCCGCGAGCATCGCATGGACGAGCTGCCGCTCGCGCTCGTCGTGCGATCGCGCCCCGAGCCGCGACGTGCCCGCTGGAACCGGATGAGCAAGTCCGAGGGCGCGCGCGGGCTGCGCGCGACGTTCGGCGAGCTCTCGTCGTTCGTGCGCGTACGCCTCGTCACCGCGATCGACGCGGTGCCGCGCCCGTTCACGGTCGCCTGGCAGTCCGACGACGACTGAGAGGTGCTCCCCCCGCAGCTCCCTTCGTCCGCGGCGCCACCAGGGGATTGGCGACTTCGGTCCGGCCCGTCGATCACCCCCGCACGTGCCCGCAGGCGGGCGCGCGCCCCAGTCGCCGTCCTCCAGCTCGCCGCGGCACTCACCGTCGCAGGGCTGGCGACGCCCTCCGGCGCGGCGCCGGCGATCGGCGGCTGCCCGGTATTCCCCCCGGACAGCGTTTGGAACGCCCGCGTCGACACGCTGCCCGTGCACCCGCAGTCGGCCGCGTGGGTCGCGACGATCGGCAGCGCGAAGCCGCTGCACCCGGATTTCGGCACCGTGTACGCCGGCGCGCCCAACGGCATCCCCTACGTCGTGGTGCCCGCGGGCACCCCGGGCATCGCGGTGAGCTTCGACTACGCGGACGAAAGCGATCCGGGGCCCTACCCGATCCCGCCCGATCCGCCGATCGAGGGCGGACCCGCGTCGACCGGGGACCGCCACGTGCTGGTCGTCGAGGCGGGACGCTGCCGCCTCTACGAGCTCTACGCCGCGTACCCGAACGGCGACGGCAGCTGGCGTGCGGGCTCCGGGGCGATCTTCGATCTTCGGAGCAACGCGCTGCGGCCGTCGACGTGGACGTCCGCCGACGCCGCGGGGCTGCCGGTGCTGCCGGGGCTCGTGCGCTACGACGAGGCGTCGGCGGGCGAGATCGCGCACGCGCTGCGCTTCACCGCGCCGCAGACGCGCGGAGCGTTCACGTGGCCGGCGCGGCACGAGGCATCGAGCCTCGCCGGCGCGCAGTATCCGCCGATGGGCCAGCGCTTCCGGTTGAAGGCGGGCGTCGACGTCGCGCGCTTCCCCGCCTCGGTGCAGCCGATCCTGCGCGCGCTCCAGCGGTTCGGGATGATGCTCGCGGACAACGGATCGTCGTGGTATCTGTCCGGCGCCCCCGATCCGCGGTGGAGCGACGACGAGCTTCATGCGTTGCAGGCGTTGACCGGGGCGGACTTCGAAGCGGTCGACGTGTCGTCGCTGATGGTCGACCCGGATTCCGGCGCGACGCGCGCCGCGGCCGCGGCGGACGGGCGCACCGCCGTCGAGTTCCATCGCGCGTCGGCCGACCACTATTTCCTGTCGTCGGATCCCGCCGAGATCGCGGCGCTCGACGCCGGATTCTTCGCCGGCTGGGCGCGCACGGGACTGTCGTTCCGCGTGCAGCCGGCGCTCGACCGGTCGGGTGAGGCCCGCTCGCCGGTCTGCCGCTTCTACGGCCGCCCCGAAGCCGGGATCGACTCGCACTTCTACTCGGCGTCGCCCGCCGAATGCCAGGCGGTGGTCGACCGCTACGGCGCCGACTGGCAGCTCGAGTCGCCGGAGGTGTTCGTCGTCGCGCTGCCGGACACGGCCACCGGCGCGTGCCCGGCAGGCACCGTCCCGGTCCACCGCGTGTTCAACGCGCGGCGCGACGCGAACCACCGCTACGTGACCTCGGCGACGATCCGCGGCCAGATGGTCGCGGCCGGCTGGATCGCCGAGGGCTACGGTCCCGACGCGGTCGCGATGTGCTCGCCGGCCGTCCCCTGAAGCCGGTCCGGCTGGTCTACAGTAGCGGACGTTCGCAACCGTCCGCTCCGATGGCCCTCCTCGTCGCCGGTCTCGTCCTCTTCCTCGGCCTCCACCTCGTCCCGGCGGTGCCCGCATTGCGCACCTCGCTGGTCGCGCGCTTCGGCGAGCGCGGCTACAAGGGCGCGTTCTCGGCGCTGTCGGCGGTCGGGCTGGTGCTCGTCGCCATCGGATTCGGCGTCGCGCGCGGCGGCCCCGCGCTGTTCGCCCCGGTGCCGGAGGCGGTTGCGCTCGCGCCCTACGCGATGGCGGCCTCGTTCGCGCTCTTCGCCGCCGCGAACCTGCGCGGGCACCTGCGGCGCGCGGTCGGGCACCCGATGCTCGCCGGCACGATCCTGTGGGCGGGCGTGCACCTCGCTGCCAACGGCGATCGCGCGAGCACGGTGCTCTTCGGCGCGTTCCTCGCGTGGGCGCTCGTCGACCTGGCCTCCGCGATCGCGCGCCGCGCCGTCCGCGCCTTCGAGCCGAACGTCGCGCACGACGTGATCGCGGTGGTCGCCGGCATCGGCGCCATGCTCGCGTTCGCCACGATGCACCGCTTGCTCTTCGGCGTGCAGGTCGTGTCGTTCGGGCTGTGAGCGGCGTGAAGCACTCGGCGTCGGTCCCCGCGGCCGACGTCCCTGCCGCCCCCCGCGCCGCGCCCCCGCCTGCGGCGCTACGTCTCGCCTGCGGTCGAGATCGCGCGCCACCCGTGGCCGTTCCTCGTCGAGGTGTTCGGCGAGTTCCGGCGCAACCACGGCCTCCTGCTCGCCGGCGCGGTCGCCTACTACATGCTACTGTCGATCGTACCGCTGCTGATCCTGCTCCTCGTCGTGCTGTCGAACGTGCTCGATCCCGCCGCGCTCCTCGCCACGCTCGCGCGCTACCTCGACCTCGTCGTGCCCGGCCATACCAAGGACATCGTCGACGACCTCGCGGGATTCCTGCAGCACCGCGCCGCGGTGTCCGGCGTGATCCTCCTCACGATCCTGTTCTTCAGCTCGCTCGCCTTCGGGGTGCTCCAGAACGCGTTCGCCGTGATCTTCCACCATCGCCGCCGCGAGCGCCCGAGGAGCTGGCTCGCCTCGGCGCTGATCCCCTACGCGTTCATCGTCGTGCTGGCCATCGGCATGGTCGTGATCACGGTCGTCTCCGGCGCGCTGCAAGCGCTGGCGGTGCGCGAGTTCCAGGCGTTCGGCGAACTGCGGACCTTCGGCGTCCTGTCGGTGTGGTTCATCTACCTCGTCGGCATCGCGGGCGAGATCCTGCTGCTGACCGCGATCTACCTGGTGATGCCGGCGGGGCAGCTGCGGCTCAAGCACGCGCTGATCGGCGGCATCGTTGCCGCCCTCCTGTGGGAGGTCACGCGCCACGCGCTGGTCTGGTACTTCGCGACGATGTCGCAGATCGGCGTCGTCTACGGGTCGTTCGCGACGACGATCGCGCTCCTGCTGTCGTTCGAGATCGCCGCCACGGTGCTCCTGCTGGGCGCACAGGTGATCGCGATCTACGAGCGGCGGCTGAAGCGCGCCGACGGAGCGCTGCCGCAGCCTCCCTCTGACCGGCGGCGCGGCCAAGGATCAGCGCCGGCAGGCGTCGGGCAGGTAACGGACCGGGATGTCGACCGGCACGCACATCCACTGGACGCGCCGCGCATCGTCGACCGCCGGGGCAAGCAGGATCTGCTTGCCTGCGACGGCCGGGACAGAGGACCCGAGCGAGACGCGCACGCGGCCCGTCGTCGGACTCACGGCGACGTCCTCGACGTAGCGACCGTCGTTCCGCGCAACCAGCAGCCCGACGTCGCGCGCGTGCGCGATCGAGCCGGTCCGGTCCCAGGCCGACTCGACGGCGTCCTGGACGACCTTGAGCGAGGCGAGCGTGGTCGCGACGGCGGCGCGCGCCGCGTGCGCGACGTACTCGGCGCGCAACGCCGGTCCGAGGAGCATCGCCGCCAGTGCGATCGCGCCGCCACCCAGGGCGATCCCCGCCGTGAGCGAGGTCGGCGTCATGCGGGCGAGCGCCTCGACCGTCGTCGACGCGCTCCGCGCGTCGACCTCCGCGCGCGCGACGTCTCGCCGGACGCGCCCCCACAGGAGGGCGTCGGCCGAGAGCGCCGTCAGCACCGACGGGAACAGCCACACCGACCCGGCCAGTGCGATCCACCAGAGGACCGCGCTGCCGTCGAGCGAGCCGCCGAGCGCCGCGAACGCGAACGCGCCCGCGAGGGGCAGAAGCGCGAACGCGACGCCCTCGGGCCACAGCTTGCGGTAGAACGCCCAGACCGGGGGCAGCAGGAACGCGGGCCAGTTCCATCCGGGGCGCGCGCGCCCGGCACGCTCGAACGCGAGGAACCGGGGCACGTAGCGATCCGCCTCGGGGCCGACGGCGATCCGGTAGAAGACCGCCAGCGCCGGGCGCACGACGGTCGCCGAGGGCGCGTCCCCGGCGCCGGGAAGGCGAATCGTGACGTTCGCGATCGTGGAACCCGACGCGCCTCGGCTCGCGATCTCCGGCACGTGCCTCGTGCCGCCCTCGAGGGGGTTCGCCGCGCCGCTCGACTGGTTCATCCGCGCATTGTTGCCGCGCGCGGGGGCGATGGCAACCGCGGCGCGGCGGCGGCGTCCGCGGCCTCTGACGGTCCGCCGACCTTCCCAGGCATCCTCCGAACCGCTACGCACCGGTGTCGAAATCGACCGTCTCGGACGGGTCCTCGTCGTAGCCGTGGCCGAACGAGATCCGCCCGCGCCCGCGGAGCGTGAACTCCTCGCGCCGCAGCTCGATCTCCTTCTCGCCCTCGACCGTGCAGAACGTGCCGTTCGTGCTGTGGTCGATCAGCACGAACTTGTCGCGGCGGCGCTCGATGCGCGCGTGCTGGCGCGACGCCATCCGGTCGGCGATCACCATGTCGCTCTGGGCGTCGCGCCCGAACGTGTAGAGGTTCACCCCGGGGCCGAGTTCGGCCTGCGTCCCGCCGTGCGAGAGCTTGAGCATCGCGTCGCGCAGGACGGCGCGCGGGGCCATCGCCGTCAGCTCCTCGCGCGACTCCTGCCAGATGAGCTCGAAGACCGCGATGTCGTTCTGCTTGCCGCGGACCGTGTGCGTGTCCTGCGGGCGCGTGCGCGAGCGCAGCGACGGCGAAAGGATCGCGAGCGTGTCCTCGGACAGCAGCGTCTGGCTGGCCTTGGCGAGCGAGGTGAGTCGCGCCGCGAGGTTGACCGAGTCGCCGAACACGTCCTTGCTTTCCTCGATCACCGGCCCGTAGTGGAACCCGGCGTGGATCGAGAGCGGCGCGCCGCGGCTGGTCTTCATGCCCGAGACCTGCGTCTGCATCGTGATCGACGCGTAGGCGGCGTTCGCGGCGTTCGGGAATATCGCCATCGCCTCGTCGCCGATCGTCTTGACGATGCGCCCGCCGTGCTCCTCGCAGACCTGCCGGATCAGGTCGAGCGCGCGGGTGATCGTGGCGAGCGCCTCGGCGTCACCGAGCGTCTCGTAGAGCCTGGTGCTGCCGGCGATGTCGGCGAACAGGATCGCGGCCTGTCGCTGTGCGGGGGCGGTTTCCATGCGTGCGCTGCGGGTCGAACGCGAGAGTATAGGGGATCAGCCGGAAGCATCAAGGCCGGGCGGGAGCCTCGGTCACGCCGTCCGTCGGCGTCAACGGGAACATTCCCCCCCGTCCGGCCGTCGCGCAGGGCTTTGCCGCGACGCTCGCGAGGCAGTATCCTCGCCGGGCGCCGGGGCCGGCCACATGGCCGGTGGCGAGGGACGGGACAAACGATGGAAAAGCTGGGACGCTATCAGATCCGCGAGATCATCGGCGAAGGCGCGATGGCGCGGGTCTACAAGGGCTACGACCCCGAGATCGACCGGGAAATCGCGATCAAGCTGCTGAAGAGCCAGCTTGCCGAGGACGACCAGTACCGGATGCGCTTCCTGCGCGAAGCGAAGGGCGCGGGCACGCTCTCGCACCCCAACATCGTCACGATCTTCGACGTCGGCGTCGACGGCAAGCACCCGTACATCGCGATGGAGCTGGTCGACGGCATGACGCTGACCGACCTGATCCGCACCGGGCAGGCGACGTCGATGCGCGACGTGGTGGAGATCGGCATCCAGCTCACCCGCGCGCTCGACTACGCGCACAAGAAGGGCATCATCCACCGCGACATCAAGCCGGGCAACATCATGCTGGTGTCGTCGGGCAACCAGGTCAAGGTCACCGACTTCGGCATCTGCCGAATCGACGGTTCGGATCAGGAACTCACGCAGCACACGCAGCTGGGCGACGTCCTCGGGACGCCCAACTACATGTCGCCCGAGCAGGTGCTCGGCCAGAAGGTGGACTCGCGTTCCGACCTCTTCTCGGTCGGCGTCGTCCTCTACAAGCTCGTGACGGGAGCGCTCCCGTTCGAGGGCGACTCGATCATCAGCGTGGCGATGAAGATCACGCAGACCGACCCGCCGACGGTCGAGAAGCTGCGTCCCGACGTGCCGCTGTCGCTGCGCCGCGTGATCGAGCGCTCGCTCAAGAAGCAGCCCGAGAAGCGCTACCAGACCGGCGAGGAGTTCGCGCAGGCGCTGATCGGCGTCGCGCGCGAGCTCAAGGAGGCGGAGGAGAAGAAGGGCAAGGGCAAGGGCCTGTCGCTGTCGGTGCGCTGGGCCGCGATCATGGCGGGGATCGTCGTGGTCACGATGTCGCTGACCGCGACGATCCTCTACCAGCGCCAGTACGCGGCGATGCTCGACCAGGTCAAGGGCTACGGCGGGTCGCTCGCGAAGGTCATGGCGACGCAGAGCGCCGTCCCGCTGCTGGCCGAGGACTACGCGGCGATCGACGTGTTCGTGCAGGAGACGCTCGCGCGCCAGGACTTCCCGTACCTGGTCGTCACCGACGACGAGGGGGTCGTCCGCGGCAGCAACGACCCCAAGCAGGTCGGCCAGCGCTACGCGGCGCCGGTGGCGACGCTCGTGGGCTCGCCCGACGCCGAGGTCGAGGTGCGCACGCACGAGCTCGCGAGCGGCAACGTGCTCGACTTCACCTCGCCGATCCTGTTCCAGAAGAAACCCATCGGCGCGGTGCACCTCGGCATCTACGAGGCGCCGCTCGCGCGGGTGGCGAACCTCGTCTACGTGCTCCTGGCGATCCTGACGCTAGTCACGGTCGCGGCCGTGGCCGCCGGCACCTTCCTGCTCGCGCGCCGCATCGCGGCGCCGATCCGCGTGCTCAAGAGCTCGCTGGACGAGATCGCGCACGGCCGCTACGACGTGCGCATCGGCGAGACGCGCAAGGATGAATTCGGCGAGCTCTACGCGGCCTTCGACAAGACCGCCGAGGCCCTGGAAGCGAGACACGAGCCTGGCGCGGCGGCCGTTCATGCGCCCGCTCCCGCCGGCGAGCCCTCCCGGCAACGCAGGGCTGACGACATGCTGCGCGCCCTCGCCATCGCCACGCTGACCGTCCTGCTCGCCGCCTGTGCGGAGACGCCCCAGCGCCCCGAGCCCCCCCCCGCTCCGGTCGTCTATGCTCCCGCCGACAGCGGGCCGATGCTCGCGCGCGACGCCTCGTTCATCGTCGTTGTCCCGCGCGCCGGCGAGGACTTCGGCGCGCTCGCCGAGCGCTGGCTGGGCGACCGCTCGCGCCGCTTCGAGATCGCCGAATTCAACCGTCAGGACGAGGCGCGGGCCGGCCGGCCGGTCGCCCTCCCGGTGAAGCCCCTCAACCCGGGGGGCGTCGAGCGCGCGTCGGTCCAGACCGTGCCGATCATCACCTACCACCGCTTCGGCCCGAAGCCCTCCACGATGACGGTCACCCCCTCGTCGTTCGAGGCCCAGATGCGCTACCTCGCGCAGAACGGGTACACGGTGATCCCGATGGCGCGCCTCGCGGATTTCCTCGAGGGCAGGATCGCGCTGCCGAGGAAATCGGTCGTGATCACGATCGACGACGGCTACCGGTCGACCTACGACATCGCCTGGCCGATCCTGAAGAAGCACGGGTTCCCGGCCACGGTCTTCCTCTACACCGACTTCGTCGGCGCGTCCGATGCGCTCACCTGGGCGCAGATGAAGGAAATGTCCGCGTCCGGCCTGATCGACATCCAGCCGCATTCGAAGACGCACTCGAACCTGACGATGAAGCTCGCCGACGAGAACGACGCGCGCTACCGGGAGCGCATCCGCCGCGAGATCGAGACGCCCGTCGACACGATCCGCGAGCGCCTCGGCGAGCCGACCGTCACCTACGCGTTTCCCTACGGCGACGTGAACGAGACGGTCGTCGAGTACCTGCGCGGCAAGGGCGTGAAACTGGGCGTCACCGTGACGCCGGGCGGCAACGCGTTCTTCGCGCCGCCGCCGATGCTGCGCAGGACGATGGTGTACGGCGCGGACGATCTGGACGCCTTCCGCGGCAAGCTCGTGACCGCGCTGCCGGTCGCCCGCCCGTGAGGACGCCCGCGCACGCGCGGACCGCGGCGGTGATCGCCATCGCGTCGCTCGCCGGCGCCTGCGCGCAGGCGCCGACGGCTCCCGAAGGTGAACCCGCGCCGACGCCCGCGCCCAGGGTCGTCCGGGCGGACGGACCGCGCGACGAGGCGATCCGCCGGCACCGCGAGCTCGCGCGCGAGGCGCGCGCCGCCGGCGACCTCGCGACCGCGGTCGACCACCTGCACGTCGTCACGATGCTCGCCCCCGGCGACGAGGCGGCTCGGCGCGACGCCGAGACCTTGCGCGGCGAGATCCAGCGCGGCGTCCGCGACAACCTCGAGGCGGGCCGCACCGCGATGCGCTCGGGCGACAACGCCCGCGCGTCGGCCGCGTTCATGCGCGTACTCGCGCTCGAGCCGAGGAACGCCGAAGCCGCGCGCAGCCTGCGCGAGATCGACCGCCAGAACATGACGCGCGCCCAGGCCAACCGCGCGGCGCGCGTGCGGGTCGAGGACCTGTTCGCCGACGCGCGCGCCGCGAAGGCCGCGCCGCCCGCGGGCTACGCCGCGGCACCGGCCTCCGCAGCCGGCGGCAACGACGCCTACGACCTCGACCAGCGGATCGAGATGTTCCGCGCGGGCGACACCACGACCGCACTGCGCGAGTTGAAGGCGTGGGTGGACACGCATCCGAAGGACCGAGCGGGACGCCAGCGCGTCGGCTCGGCGGTCGCCGAGCGCGCGAAGGAGCTCGAGGGGAAGGGGCAGCGCGAAGCCGCGCTCAGCCTCTACGAGCAGGCGCTTTCGTTGCGCGGGGAGCCGCAGCCGGAGTGGTCCGCCCGCGTGGCGGCGCTCAGGAAATCGGTCGCCGCCGACTACTACAACCAAGGCGTCAAGGCGATGCGCACCGATCTCAACGGCGCCGTGCGGTCGCTCGAGACCGCGGTGAAGCTCGACCCGCAGAACGCGAACGCCGCTAATCGCCTGCGCGAAGCGAAGGCCGCGCGCGACAAACTGTCGCGCATACCTGCGAAATGAGCGCCGCGCGGCGCGAAGCGCGAGGCCCGCCGCACGCCCGCGAGCGCCCGCGCCCGCCGCCGCCCCGGCCGGCTCCCCCCCGCCCCGGACGGCGCAGGGGCGAACGCGACCGCGCGCTCCGATACGGCCGTGCGCGCCGGCCCCTCGCCGCGCAGCTCGGTCGGTCGGCCTCCTCGCACCAACGACGTGATGCGCGCCGCCGAGTGTCGGCCTCGGCCGACACTCGCATTCGTGCGCGTCGATCCCCGCGCGGGGCGCGGGGCCCTCGCCGCGCAGCTCGGTCGGCTACTTTTCCCGCCGAACTTGTCCGCCATCCGCTTCTTGAGGTCGAGCGCCTGCTCGCGCTTCAACCGTGCATTCTTGTTGTTGGCATCGAGCTCGAGCACGCGGTCCCACTTCGTGATCGCGAGGTCGAGGTTCTGGCGCTGGAATGCCTGCGACGCCTCGCGGTCGAGCTGGCGGATCAGCGCGACCTTCGCAGCATCGCGCTTCTTCGCCGCGTCGGCCGACGCCGGGAATCGCGCCGCCGCGTCGACGTAGGTCGCGTAGGCCGCTTCCAGGTTGCCCGCCTTCTCCAGGTCGGCGCCCCGCTTCAACGCGTCGGCGAGTTCCGGTCTGGGTTCGGGCGCCGCCGCGGGCGCTGCCGGCTCGACGCGCGTCGCCGGCTCGACGACTGCGCCGGCGGCGTCACCGGCTGGCGGCCCGGGATCTTGATGACCTGCCCGGCCCCGAGCCGCGACGGGTTGCTGATGTCGTTGTACTTGGCGAGGATCCAGAACCGGAACCGGTCCCCCATGTACTGCTGCGCGAGCTTCGACAGCGTGTCGGCCGGCTGGACCGTGTAGCGGAAGTACACCGCGCCAAGCTCGCGCTGCGCGTCGGCGTTGATCTGGTCGAGGAGCTTCTTCGCGAGATCGTTCGCCGGATCGAGCTTGAGCGCCTGCTCGATCGTCGCCTTCGCCGCCGCCTCGTCGCCGACCTGCAGCTGGTCCACCGCCTGCAGCGCCAGCTTGGCCGCCATCGGCCGCGCCTCGGCGGGCGGAACGTCCGGCACCGCGGGCGCGGCGGCGGGCCTGACGTCGACGGGCGCGGGCTGCACCGCCGCCGGCGTCGGCTGTGCCTGGGTTCTGCAGGCTTCGTGCCTTCGGAAGCACAACCTGCGATGGCGATCGCGGCGGCAACCGCGAAGGCGATGCGAACGGGGTTCTTCTGCGACAGGGTGGTCATGGCGTGTAGGGATCCTCTAGCCCGCGGACGCGCATCCCGGGTCCGGCGACGATCCAACACTATTGCACGGCTCGCGCCCGGATGCCAACACGAAACGGACGGACGCGATGGCGCGCCTCCCGCAAAGCGCTAGACTGGTGCTCCCTTTCTCCTCCCGTCCACCGCCATGCGCCTCGCACTGCCGATCTCCGCCGTCCTCCTCGCCGCCGCGCTCCACCTGCCGGGGGCGCACGGGCAGGCCCTCGCCGTCGCCGCCGACGACACCGTCGAGAAGGTGCTCGCCGCGCAGAAGGGCAAGCGTGTCACCGTGAAACTCGGTCCGGGCGACGAACTCACCGGCGTCGTGAAGCTCGTGACGCCGCAGGTCGTGCACCTGGGCGAGATCGCGGGACGCGAATTCTTCGACGCCGTCGTCGACACGAAGCGCGTCGTCGCGGTGCTCGTCCGCGTCAAGTAGCTGCGGCGCCCGGCACGCCTCGGGCACGGGGCCGCGCACACGGCGGGCGTCGTGCGCGGCAGACCGCGCCCCTGTTGCGCGGCGACCCGTTCATTCAGTTTCCGTACTCGCGATCCTGGCGAGCGGGGCACGGGGCGACGCGGCCCCAGTAGCCCTCGCATTGTTCGATGCGCAGCGACTCCTGGCACACGGTGCGTGCGATGACGTCGTCCGCCGGGCAGCGGTTGAGGGCGTCGGCAAGGCGATGCCACCGGTCCTGCACGGGCTTGGGCGCGGGCGCCTGCGCCACGACGACCGGCGCGGGAGCGCGAATCTCGGCGGGGAACGCGCCGAGCGCGGGATCGGTGGCGTTGCCGCGCGCCGGCGGCGCGCTCGACGCCAGCGGTGCCGGTTCCGCCGGGACGGCGACGTGAGGGCGCGGCACGGCGATGTTCGCCGGCATGGCAAGCGGATCGTTGGGCGCGCGCGCCGCCGCGGCGACGCCGGCAAGCGGGGACGGCGCCTGGGAGGCAGGCAGCGGCGTCAGGCGCGCGTCGGTGCTCGCCGCGGCCTTGATCGTCTCGGCATTCGACTCCGGCGGCCCCACCGAATAGCGTGGCGCGACCGTCCCGTCGGGACTCCGGGAATGCGCGATCCAGGTTCCGGCGGCGACGACCACGACCGCGGCCACGAGGCCCACCGCCGCCAGCCTTGCCCACGATCCCCTGGTCGACGAGGAAGGGGCCCTGGAGGCGCCGGCGTCGAGCGGGGTCGCACCGTCGCGCCCCGGGCGCCGCCGCGTACGCCTCAGCGGGAGGATCGCCTCCGAGACCGTCGTGTCGCGTGCGCGCTTCAACGCCGACTTGCAGGGCGCGCAGAGGCGCTCGCCCGGCACGGAGGGCTGGCGGCATATCGCGCACTTCATCGAGCGCTGGTCTCGGCGTTTGGCCTGCATGGACGCGCGCACGGCCGGCAGCGGCCGTCGTTGTACGCTACTATGACATTGTCATCGCCACCCCGCCAACGCCGCTCATCGGCCCCGGACGCCCGATCGCCGGACGAGCGCGGCGGCCGGGGCTTGGGTAGCATCGCCGGGTGAACCCCGCCCTCCCCCTCGTCCTGGCAGCCGCCGCGCTGCTCGCTGGCTGCGACCGCGTCGCGGCCCTGGCCTCGGCCACGCCCTTCGCGAGCTTCGAGTCGCGCTGCGCATCGCTGCCGCCCGGCCGCATCGACGTCGTCCACGTCCCGAAACCGGTCACCGAGAACTTCTCGCTCGCCAACGCGGACCTCGAGCGGTTCGCCGAGCCCGCGGCCGCGCACCACCGGACGGTGGGCCTCACGCGCGCTCAGTTCGGCTATCGCTCGACGCTCGAGCTCGACGGCCTCGAGGACCCGCGCGGAGGACGGTCCTGCGCGCGTCCCCGCGTGCGCGTCGAGGTCGCGTCGTCGGAGATGACCGTCTACGTCGCGCGCGAATACCGCGGCGACCCCTGCCGGGAGCCGCTCATCCTCGAGCACGAGCACAGGCACGTCGCGGTCTTCGAACGCTACGGGGAGGAAGTCGTGCCCCTGCTCGCCCGCGACCTCGACGCGCTCGTCGGAGGCGGCGTGCGCTACGCACCGACGATGGCGGAGGTGCAGGACTCGATGAGGGCCGAGCTGACCACGCACCTCGAGGCGTTCATGACTCGCGCGCGCGACGACCTCGCCCTCCGGCACGCCGCCGTCGACACCGACCGCGAATACGAGATGCTCGCGCGCACCTGCGGCGCGACGCCCGACCTGGTGCGCTAGGGCGCTGTCCCGCCGGTTCGCTCGATCGTTCGCGGCGCGCATCATGCACTGAGCCGCCGCCATGCGGCGTGGCCCGGCCTCACCGTAACGCGGGGTAAGGTGTCCGCCTCCCGCCTTGCCTGACGACCGATTTCATCGGTTCGTCGATCGTCGGCATCCGCGGGACGACGCCGCAGGAAAGCGCTGCGCAACCCGCGGATGCTCGACTGCCCCTAGAATGCCGCCACCGCGGCGACGGCGACCGCACATCCGGGAGTGGCGACGATGGGGACGGCAGGCTTTCCGGCATGGCCGGTGAGGACCGAGGGCGTGATCGCGCCCGACGAGCGGCTTCCCTGGCCGCAGACGTTCGCGATGGGCGCCCAGCACGTCGTCGCGATGTTCGGCGCGACGGTGCTCGCGCCGCTCCTGATGGGCTTCGACCCCAACGTCGCCGTGCTGATGTCGGGCATCGGCACGCTCGTGTTCTTCGCGATCACGCAGGGCCGGTGCCGAGCTACCTGGGGTCCTCGTTCGCGTTCATCGGCGTCGTGATCGCGGCGACCGGCTACGCGGGCGCGGGCCCGAACGCGAACCTGCCCGTCGCGCTGGGCGGCATCGTCGCCTGCGGGCTCGTCTACACGCTCGTCGGCTTCGCGGTGATGGCGAGCGGCACGGCGTGGATCGAGCGGCTCATGCCGCCGGTCGTCACCGGCGCGGTCGTCGCCGTGATCGGCCTGAACCTCGCGCCGATCGCCGTGAAGGGCGCGAGCTCGACGCCCTTCGACGCGTGGATGGCCGTGATGACGATCCTGTGCGTCGGCGGCATCGCGGTGTTCACGCGCGGGCTCGTCCAGCGTCTCCTGATCCTGGTCGGGCTCGCCCTCGCGTGCGTGATCTACGGCGTCCTCGCGAACGGCATGGGCCTGGGCAAGCCGATCGCGCTCGCAGGCATCGCCGCGGCGCCGTGGATCGGCGCTCCGCGCTTCGCCGCGCCGGTGTTCGACGGCAACGCGATCGCGCTGATCGCGCCCGTCGCCGTGATCCTCGTCGCCGAGAATCTCGGTCACCTCAAGGCCGTGGGCGCGATGACCGGGCGCAACCTCGATCCGATGATCGGCCGCGCGTTCGTCGGCGACGGCGTCGCCACGATGATCGCGGGCAGCGTCGGCGGGACGGGCGTCACGACCTACGCCGAGAACATCGGCGTGATGGCGGTCACGAAGATCTACTCGACGCTGGTGTTCGTCGTCGCGGCGGCGATCGCCGTCGTCCTCGGCTTCTCGCCGAAGTTCGGTGCGCTGATCCAGGCGATCCCCGCGGCCGTCCTGGGCGGCGTCTCGATCGTCGTGTTCGGCCTCATCGCCGCGGCAGGGGCCCGCATCTGGGTCGACAACCGCGTCGATTTCGCCGACAACCGCAACCTGATCGTCGCGGCCGTGACGCTGGTGCTGGGCGCCGGCGACTTCACGCTCCGGCTCGCCGGATTCACGCTGGGCGGCATCGGGACCGCGACGTTCGGCGCGATCCTGCTGAACCTCGTGCTGGGCCGGGGGCGGTAGCGCCCTCGCACCCCGGCACGCGGGCGCGGGCGCCGGGAGGCTCGCCAGGGGCGATTCCCCTCGCGGCAGGAGGCGAAATGTGGGAAACTTTCCCGCATTTGTCCCCCGGACCCCTGCGCGAATGCGCAAGCCGTTGCCCCCTGCCGAAGCCCCGCCCCTCGCGCCGCGCGACTCCGTCGTCGCGGCCGTCCGGCGCCTGCTCCGCCCGCTCGTGAGGCTGCTCGTCGGCCAGGGCATCACCTACCCGTTCCTGACCGAACTGCTGAAGCAGGTCTACGTCGAGACCGCGGCGGACGAGTTCTCGCTGGGCGGCAAGCGCCCGACCGACAGCCGACTCACGCTGCTGACGGGCGTCCACCGCAAAGACATCCGGCGCCTGCTGCGCGAACCCGCGCCGGCGGACGAGACGCCGCCGGGGCTCACGCTGGGCACGCAGATCGTCGCCCGCTGGCTGGGCGAGCGCGCCTACTGCGACGCGAAGGGCCGCCCGCTCGCGCTGCCGCGCACGCCGCGCGCGGGGGGCGAGCGTTCGTTCGCCGCGCTGGTCGAATCGGTGAGCAAGAACGTGCGCCCGCGCTCGGTGCTCGACGAGCTGGAGCGGCTGGGCGTCGCGGAGGTCGACGCGAACGACCGCGTGCACCTCGTCACGCGTGGCTTCGTGCCGGGCAAGGAGCTCGACGCGAAGGCCTACTACTTCGGCGAGGCGCTGCACGACCACCTCGCCGCCGGCGTGCACAACCTCGCGGGCACCGGCCCGCCGATGCTCGAGCGCAGCGTCTACTACGACGAGCTGTCGCCGGCCGCCGTCGCGAAACTCGCCGAACGCGCCGAGACGCTCGCGATGGGCGCTCTGCAGGCGATCAACGTCGACGGCATGGCGCTCGAGCGCGACGATCCGCCCAAGCCGGGCGAGCGCATGCGCATCCGGCTGGGCGTGTTCTTCCACGCCGAGCCCGTGCGCGAGCGCGCCGGGACCCAAGCAGGCGGCTCGGGGGGGCCGCCGTCCCCCGAATCCTCAGCCCGATGACCTCCATGAACGCCAATCAGACACGTGATTCCGGCCGCCGCGCCTTCGTCCTCGCGGTACTCCTGGGCGCCCTCGCCACGCTTGCCGGCTGCGGCGGCGGCTCGACGCAACTCGCCAGCGGAGGCATCGTCGGTACCGGCGACGCGCGCCTGCTCTCGTCGGGCATCATCACCGCGACCGCGCCAGGGTCGATCGTGGTGACCGGCCAGACCGTCTCGATCTCCACCGCGGCGATCACCGTCAACGGCGCCGCGGCGAGTGCCGCCGACCTCCGGGTCGGCATGGTCGTCGCCCTCGACGGTCGAGTGAACGCCGACGGCACCGCGACCGCGACCGCGGTGAGCTACAGCGCCGAGATCATCGGCGTCATCGACGGCGTCGACGCGACGGCGCGCACCTTCACGCTGCTCGGCCAGCGCGTGCGCACCGACGGCCTCACGGTGTTCGAGGGCGGGACGTTCGAGGCGCTGCTCGGGCAGAAGGTCGAGGTGAGCGGGCTCCGGTCCGGACCGGCGGACCTGTATGCGAGCTGGATCCGCGTCAGCGCCGAGGCGCCACCGGCGATCGTCCCGGTGGAAGTCGTGGGAACGGTGTCGTCGCTCGACACGACGGCGCGGCGGTTCGCCGTCGGCACGCAGGCGGTCGACTACGCGGGCATGGCGCCCGCATCGGTGCCCGGCGGCCTCGCGAACGGCGCGTCGGTGCGCGTCACCGGCAGCGTGCCGGTGGCAGGCGGTACCGTGACCGCGACCGCGATCGCGATCGTCCCGGCGCCGCTCCCGGGCCAGAACGCGCAGCGCGTCGAGCTCGAGGGCTTCGTGAGCGACTTCGTGGACCTCGGATCGTTCCGCGTCAACGGCCAGCCGGTCGATGCGCGCTCGGCGACGTTCGAAGACGGCTCGGCGAGTTCGCTCGCGAACGGCGTGCGGGTCGAGGTGGAAGGTCGCCTCGAGAACGGCGTCGTCATCGCGACGCAGGTGGAATTCGAGGAAGTCGCGACGGCGGAGCTCGACGGGACGGTGCAGGGCGTCGACGTTCCGGGCAGCGCGTTCACCGTCGGCGGCGATCGGATCGGCGTCGTCGCCTCGACGCAATTCGAGGACCGCTCGGCCGCGCCGGAGCCCGGCTTCTCGCTGGCGAAGCTTCGCGTCGGCGACCGTGTCACCGTGAAGGTCGCACAGGGCCCGGCCGGGTGGACCGCCCAGCGCGTCGAGCGTCGTGCCACCGACGCGCCCGCACCGGGCGGCGCGACGGTCAAGGTCGCGGGGACGGTGACCGCGTTCGTCTCGGTCGCGGATTTCACGGTCGCCGGCCAGCGCGTGAACGCGAGCGGCGCGAGCTTCGACGACGGTCGCGCGAGCGATCTCGCCGTCGGCGTGCGCGTCGAGGCCGAGGGCACGCTCGCGGCCGGCATCCTCGTCGCGACGAAAGTCGAGGTGAGCGTCCCGGAACCGTCGCCCGGGACCGGGAGCACCACGATCTCCGGGACGATCAGCGGGTTCGTGTCGCGCTCGAGCTTCCTGGTCGCCGGGCAGGCCGTCGACGCGTCGTCCGCGACGTTCGAGAACGGTTCGGCGCCGGATCTCGCCAACGGCCGCAGCGTCGAGGTTGCCGGGAACCTCACGGGCGGCGTGCTTCGCGCGACGCGCGTGACGTTCGCACCGGTGCAGACCGGCGACGTGCTCGAGATCGAGGGCGCGATCCAGAGCTACACGTCGGTCGCGTCGTTCCAGGTGTCGGGACGGACCGTGGACGCGACGGCGGCCTCGTTCAGCGACGGCACCGCGACCGACCTCGCCGTGGGACGGCGCGTCAAGGTGAAGGGACCGCTCGTCGCCGGCGTGCTGAAGGCGACGCGCGTCGAGTTCGAGGATGCGCCCGAGGCCGAGGAGGTCGAGCTCAAGGGCACGATCTCTGCTTTCGTCTCGGTCTCGAGCTTCGCCGTGGCGAGCCGGACGATCGACGCGAGCGGCGCGAAGTTCGAGGACGGACAGGCATCCGACCTCGCGAACGGACGCTCGGTCGAGGTGAAGGGCCTGCTGCAGGGCGCCGTCGTCAAGGCGAAGGAAATCAAGTTCCGCTGATGTACGATCGTCACGTTCGGCGGCAGGGTCCGCCTGCGGAGGGCCGGAGACCGGCCGGAGGAGGAGCATGAGCAGGATCAGCGTTCGAGCCTTCGCCGCGGCCACCGCGTTCGCGGCCGCCGCGGTTGCGCCCGCGGCCATGGCCGCGCCCACGTGCTTCACCGTCTACGACCGCCAGGGCGAGGTCGTCTATCGCGGCACTGCCCTGCCGTTCGAAAGCGCGGCCGACCCCGCGTCGCCAGGGCGCACCGCCATGCGCGAGCGCGGCGAGCATCTCGTGTACTTCGAAGCCGATTTCTGCGTGCCGGTGGCGGCCAAGGGCCCCGACGTGCGTCCCGCCACGACCGAGGAGATCGTCGCGGCCATTCCCAGCTACGGCGCGAGGGGCATCGGGACGGGCGCGTCGCCTCAAGGGGGCATCTTCGGATCCGGCTCCGCGGCTCCCGCTTCCGAGTCCCGGCCCGACGTCGCCGTCGTCCGGGGACCGGTCGGCCGGATCACCGCCCCCGCCGCCGCGGCGATCCAGTCGCGCGGTGCCTCGATGCGCTGATCGCCGGTCGGCGTGCCGCGCACGCGGCGCACGTCGGGGTGACATGCGGGCGCTGCGGCGGATACACTCGCCGCCTCGTCCGCCCCTCCCGATCCCATGAGCCCCTCGAAGATCGCCATCGTCACCGGCGCCGGCACCGGCATCGGCCGTGCCGTCACGCTCGCGCTCGCCCGCCACGGCTGGAAGGTCGCGCTCGCCGGACGCCGCCGCGAGCCGCTCGAGGCCGTCGCGGCCGAAGCGCCCGCCGGCACGACGCGCCCGGTGCCGACGGACGTCGCCGATCCCGCCTCGGTGAAGGCGCTGTTCGACGACGTCGTGCGCGCCTGGGGCCGCGTCGACTTCCTGTTCAACAACGCCGGTATCGGCGCGCCGCCGATCCCGCTCGAGGACCTGACGTTCGAGCAGTGGAAGAACGTGGTCGACATCAACCTGACCGGCGTGTTCCTCTGCACGCAGCAGGCGTTCCGTGTGATGAAGTCGCAGTCGCCGCGCGGCGGGCGCATCGTCAACAACGGCTCGATCTCCGCGCACGCGCCGAGGCCGAACTCGGCGCCCTACACGTCGACCAAGCACGCGGTCACCGGCCTCACCAAGGCGGCGTCGCTCGACGGCCGCAAGTACGACATCGCGTGCGGCCAGATCGACATCGGCAACGCGGCCACCGAGATGGCGGCGAAGATGGCGACCGGCGTCCCTCAGGCCAACGGCGAGATCGCGATCGAGCCGCTGATGGACGTCGCGCACGTCGGCGAGGCGGTGCTGCACATGGCCGAGCTCCCGCTCGCGTCGAACGTGCAGTTCATGACGATCATGGCGACGAAGATGCCCTTCGTCGGGCGCGGCTAGGCCGCGGCGACGCCACGGGAGGACCGGCTGCCGCGCGCAGGACGTCGCGCGCGGGACGCCGTGCGTCCGACCATCAATTGCCGTAATCCGCGGTCCGCCCGCTCGGGCACTCGTCCGCGCTGCCCCACCATCCGCTGCAGTACCGGGTGCGCACGTCCAGCTCGCAGATCAGCTTCGCGAAGAAGCCGTCGGGGGCGCACAGGGCGATTTCCTCGCGCATGCGGCCCCAACGCGAGGGCTCGGCCGCGGCGTCGGCGCCCGGCTCCTCGGCAAGCGCTGCGGAAGGAACGGCGGGCGATGGTGTGCGCGTTTCGGTCCCGCGGGAGGGCTTGCGCACCGCCGAGATCGCCACCGGTGACGGTCGTCGCGGCCTGTGCGACGCCACCTTCGAGCCGGCCGTCGCGTCCGGGTCCGGCGACGCGGCCGTCGATCCGGCACCGCTCGGGGCCAGGCGCCGGGCATCAGCAGGCGCCTGCGCGGCGCCCGGAAGGAAACGATCGGGCGCGCTCGCCGCGGAAGGCGCAGCAGCATGGCTCGCCGGCTCGTCGCGCACCTCCCCGATGCGCTGCACGAAGAACATCGCAGCGACGGCGAGCACGCCGAGCGCGCTCCACGCGACGAGTCGCTCGCCGCGCGAGCCGTTGGTTTCCTGGCGGACGAGCTCCGGTTCGCGCTCGAGCGCGCCGGATGCCGCAGACGGCGGATCCGACGCGCGCGGCGATGGTGCGGCGCCCGCGTCCGGTCGCCCGGCGTCGCCCGACGCCACGCCGCGGTTGGGCGCGGCGGAGGAGGCGAAGCGCCCGTAGGCCGGAGGTTCTCCCGAAGGCGCACCGATGGCCATGGCGCGATCGTGCCGCCGTCGCGGCCGTGCGCCCCACGAACGGTCTGTCGAGGCATGCCACAACTGGGGCAACGTCCGTCGCCGGCGGCGAAATAGGCGCCGCAGGTCCTGCACGCGTCGCCACGCCGGGCGCGTACGCCGCCCACCCCGACCTCCGTCAGGGATTGACGCCCTGCGTCACTCCCGAGCCCATCCACCGGCATTCCCGCCCTCGACGGGGATCGGCAAGCAACTTCCGCACCGCGGCGGCGGCCGCGACCGCTAGCCCTGCTTCGCCTGCGCGGCCGCGATCGCCTTCCGCGGATGGATCAGCACGCGGCGGCCGTCGGCGGTCTTCTCCGCCGTCTCGCGAATGATCTCGATCACCTGCGGCGGCGTGAGGGCCGGGTTGACCGCGAGGATCTTCGCGGCGAGGTTCGTCACCTGCGGCGCCGACATCGACGTGCCCGACTCGGCGAGCCGCTCGCCGCCCGGGATCACGCTGTCGACGAGATAGCCGTTCGCGTGCACGACGACGGTCTTGCCGTAGCTCGTGAACGGGGCTTCGTCGCCGGCCTTGTCGACCGCGCCCACCGTGATCAGGTTCGGCAGCACGATGTCCGCCGGGATCGACTCGGCGAACGACGAGTCCGCGTTCTCGTTGCCCGCCGCCGCGACGAAAAGGACCTCCGGCGCGGAGGCCATCGCCTTGACGAACGCGTCCTTGCCGATGTCGAACCACTCGCGCGCGATCTTCCTGCGCTCGTCGGCGTTCGCGCCGATGCCGCACTGCTCGAGCTGCCCCTCGACGTCGCCGACGCTGCCGCCGAAGCTCATGTTGACGACGCGCACCCGGTGCCGGCGGAAGAAGTCGACGTAGGCCTGCGTGTTGCGCGCGTCCTTGCGCGTGAGCTCGAGGCTGGGGCACGGGTCGGGCTGCAGCGTGTGGCCGAACTCGATGCGGGCGACGGCGAGGCGCGCGTACGGGTTCCCCGCCGCCGCGATGCCCGCGACGTGCGTGCCGTGGATGTAGTTGCCGGCGGCCGACAGCTCCTCGATCGCCGCCTTGTACTCGCCGGGCTTCAGGTTCGACAGGTACTGCTTGACTTCGGTCGCCTCGGCGCTGTCGACGTTCGCCTGCAGGTCCGAGAACCCCTTCAGCCGCGACTTCATGCGCGGCAGCTTGTCCCTGAGCTCCGCGGGCACGGGGTAGAGCTCGCCGGTCGCCGGGTCCGAGTACTTGTCGAACGCGATGAGCGCCGGCGCGCCGGACGCATCGCGCACGAGGCGGTCGCGGAACAGCGCGCTGTCGACGCCGCTGTCCCAGACCGCGACGGCGACGGGCGCGTAGCCGCGATCGGCCGGCAGCGTCGCGTCGCGCGCGGCCCAGATGTCCGCCTTCTCGACGCGGTTCGCCGCGAGGTAACCGGCGTAGGCGTCGACCAGCACCCCCTTGAGCGGCAGCAGCACGGCGAGCCGGTATTTCGCGGCGACGATGCCCGGCGCGAAGTCCGACGACAGCGTTCCCGACTTGTCGACGATCGGCTGGATCACGTCGCGGACCTGGCCCAGCACGAGCGCCTCGCTCGTGATCTCGGCCGACGTCTTCGCGCCCTTGACGTTGTTCTCGACCACCGCGTAGGGCATCGCGTCGAGCTCGCCGCGCAACCGCCTGCCCACCTCCGCGCGGTACGCGTCGCCGCTCGTGCCTCCGGCCGTTCGCCTGGCGCCGTCGACCGAGCGGAGCACCATGCCCGACGTGAGCTTGTCGGCCGGCTTCTCCTCGAGCGCGCGGATCCGTGCGAGCCTCGCCATCGCGTCGTCGTGGCGGCCCTCGAGCCAGTCGAGCTGCATCAGCGTGGCCAGGAGCTGCCGCTCGGTGGCCTTGTCGGCGATCTCGTAGCGGTCGAGCACCGACTGCGCGTCGCGCCGCACCGCTGCCGCGAACGCCGCGAACTTCGCGGGATCGGCGAGCAGGTCCTCGACCTTGCCGTCGATCCGGTACTCGAAGCGCGGAAGGTCGGCGGCCTTGTCGATTCGCAGCTTCGCGACTTGCGCGGATGCGCTCTGCGCCACGGCGAAGGCCGCGGCGAACGCCAGGACGGAACGGCTCAGCCAGGACATCGTCTGGTCTCCGGGAAGGCGGCGGCGTCGCGCGGGTTGACGGCGATGTGGCACCGATGGGGCCGCGAGTCTACCCGATGCGGCAGGGGCGCCGAAGCGCCGCGCGCACCGCGATGCGACGGGGTGCGCCGTGCGGAGGACGGGGGGCACCCGCGCGCGACGGAATGCGCGTCAGTTGCGTACGTCGGAGCGGCTCGCCGGGCACTCCGGCACCGTTCCCCACCAGCCGTCGCAATAGCGAGCCCGGAGGCGGCGCTCGGACTGGTGGCGCGGAATCAGACCGTCGCTCGAGCAGCGGGACATTTCGCCGATCATCTGCGCCCACGGGCGCACGGGGCAGGCGTCGCCGGCAGGGGCGGTCGCCTTCGCCCCGCGGGGGCCGTGGGCCGGGCGGGACGGCCGCCGCCGGTGCGGGCCGGTGCCGGCGCCGGGGCTTCGGGGGCGCGCCTGGGACGCCGCACCGGCAGGCAGGCTTGAGCACTTCGCGCGACGCCTCGTCGAGCGCCGCCTTCCGCGCGTCGAGCTCCTCCGGGCATCGTCGGCCGGGTCGGCGCCGATCCCGGGCGGTCGCCGGCGCGCGCCCGCCGACCAGGAGGCCAGCGCCGACCGCGGCGCGGCGACGAGCCGCGAGCGCGACACAGGCCGTCGCCGCGGCGCCGCGGCGTAGGCCGGCAGGGGAGCGGAACCGCCCCGCCAGCGCCGGCGGGACTCGACAGGGCGACGGCCCCCCCGAGGCGCCGCCGGAACGACCGGCGAGCGCCCGATTCAAGCACAGGCGCCGCGCGTACGATCGTTCGTGCCTCCGGTCCGGCAGCGAGGCAGCCGGCCCGGGAGTCTCGTAAAATGGCAACGGCACGCAGGCGTTTGCACCCGGCGCGCATGGTTGAGTCCCGATGACGGCCGCCCCCCCCTCCCCTCCCTCCGCGAGCAGCGCTTCGGCTCCGCCAGCCGAGCGGCAGGCGCTGCTGCGCCAGGCCTTCACGCTCTACGCCGCCGACTTCCTGGATCTCGCGCGCACGTCGATCGAGACGACCAACGACCTTTTCGAGTTTTCCGACTACGTTTCGCGCGCCGAGGCGCAGGCGTTCCAGGACAAGCGAGCGGACTGGTTGGCGAAGTTCGATTCGGTGCTCGCCGAGCTCTTCGAGCGCCGCCTCGCGGGCGAACGCCGGAAGGGACGCCGGCCGGACTTCGACGCGTCGCTCGCTTCGCTGCGCGTGCTCACGGCGTTCGACCACGACAAGCAGGCGGCGCTGACCGCGGCGACGTCGTTCCTCGTGCGCTTCACGCGGCGCGAACTCGACGCGCTCGAGCTGCGCGTGGCGGACCTCCTGGGCGAGCGAGCGACGACCGAGCTCGACAGCCCGTTCTCGCCCGCGTACCTGCTCGACGCGCTCGGCGTCACGTCGCGCGCGACCTACCCGGTCGCGAAGATCTGGCGGCCGCTGATGGAGCGGCTCGTCGCCGACATCACGCCCTCGGCGAACAAGGTCTACATCCGCGTCAACCGCTTCCTGGCCGACCGCAACGTGCTGCCCGACATCAAGGCGGCGCTACGCGCGAAGAGCGACCTGTGGCCTTCGGACGACCGCGATCTGCTGCCGGCGTTCAGCCGGCTGATGAGCGAAGCGGGTCCGATGCCGACCGACATCGTCATTCCGCCGACGTTCTCGGATCCCGACGCCCCGCTCGCGCTCCGGTTCGCCGACAGGATGCCGTCGCAGCGACCGGCCCCGGAGGCGCAGGGCCGCGCGCCGCTCCCCGCCGAGGCTGCCCCGGGGCTCGCCCTGGCGCCGCAGGTGATGGCCGGCCTCGCCGCGCTGTCGAAGATCGCGTCGAGCATGCCGCCGGAAGCGCTCGCGCCCGACGCCGCCCCGGGCGACATGCCGAGCATCGACCCGCTGATGGCGCTCGGCACGAACTCGCCGCTGTTCAAGATGCTCGCGCAATGGCAGCGCCTCGACCTGCCCGCCGCGATCGCCGACGCGGCGCCGAAGGCGGAGGACGGCGCGGGCGTGACGGTTCCGCAGAACCTCGTGCCGTACATCCGGCTCGCGATCGCCGACCAGCTCGAGCACGAGACCGACCGCATCACGATGGACGTGATCGCGCTCCTGTTCGACTACGTTTTCCGGGACCCGTCGATCCCCGAGTCGCTGCGCGAGCTCTTCGGCCGCCTCCAGGTGCCGGTCGTCAAGGTGGGCCTGCTCGACCGCACGTTCTTCTCGGACCGCGAGCATCCGGCGCGGAAGTTCATCGACCACCTCGCGTCGGCCGCGATCGGCGCGACCGGCGACGCGCGGTACTTCGACGCGTTCCAGCGCACCGCGACGGCGGTCGTCGACGACGTCTGCTACAGCTTCGAGATCGACGTCGCCGCGTTCGCGCAGGCCGACCGCAAGCTCACCGCCTTCATCGAGTCGGAGGCGCGCAGCACCGAGACCGCGGCCAGCCCCGACGTCGCCACGGCGCTCGCGAACGAGTCGCAGGAGGAGGATCGCTCCTCCGTGCGCGCGCAGCTGCGCGACAAGCTCGGCGGCATCGAAGTCCCGTTCGAGGTGCGCTCGTTCGCCGAGACCGTCTGGGCGGACTTCCTCGCGAGCGTTCGCAAGCGCGACGGCGCGGCGAGCGAGGCGCTGGCGCGCGGCCTCAAGACCGTCGACGACCTGCTCTGGAGCATCACGGCGAAGGAGCGGACGGGACAGAAGGCGCGCCTGACCAAGCTGGTGCCCGGGCTCGTCGTCAGCCTGCGAAACGGATGCAAGGCGCTCGGCCTCGACGCTGAGCGCACGAAGCCGTTCTTCGACGAGCTCTATCGACTCCACATCGAGGCGATCAAGCCCGCGGCGGCGAAGGCGGCGGCCGAGGCCGCGCCGCCCGCCGCGCCGCCGGCCACGGGGCTGCCGCCCGCGACCAACGTGCACGACTTCGTGAACGACATGGTGCTCGGCACCTGGCTCGCTTTCGAGACCGACGAAGGCCGGACGAACGCGCGGCTCCACTGGATCTCGCCGATGCGCACGCGCTACGTCTTCACGAGCCGGCTGCGGTCGCGCGCGTTCGTCTACTCGCCCGAGGAGCTCGCGTGGGAGCTCACCAACGGCCGCGCCGCGCTCGTGATGGAGCCGGTGCCGCTCGTCGATCGCGCCGTGTCGGCCGCGCTCGACCGCATCGGCGCGCAACGGCCGACAAAGGCCGCCCAGGGCGCCGCGTCTCCGCCGGCCCGGCGGCCCGGGAAGAAGCGAGCGTCGGGCGGATCCCGCCCTGCCGCCCCGGAGTCGCCGCGATCCGCCAGGGGGACCTCATCCGACCGCCACGCGGTTGCGCCCTCCGCCTTCGCCCGATAGAGGGCGTCATCGGCGCGCCGATCAACCGCTCGACGGTGTCGCCCGGGCGGCCGCCGCGACGCCGATGCTGACGGTGACGGCAGGCGCGCCGTCGTCCGCGTATTGCTCGATGGCGGCGCGGATGCGCTCGCACACGTTCGCGGCTTCGTCGCGCGCGGCATCGGCGAAGACGACCGCGAACTCGTCGCCCCCGAAGCGCGCGGCGAGGTCGCTCTTGCGGGACGCCTGCGTCAGCACCTTCGCGATGCGCTGCAGGACCCGGTCGCCGGCCAGGTGCGACGCCCGGTCGTTCACCGCCTTGAAGTGGTCGCAGTCGATCAGCGCGAGCGTGCAGCGCGCATCGCCCTGCGACAGCAGCGCGCCCAGCGCACGGTCGAACGCCCGGCGGTTGCCGATGCCGGTGAGCGAGTCGCGCTCCACCGCGTCGGTCAGCTCGCGCGTCTCGGCGCGGAACTGGTCCGCCTCGCGGCGGGCGCGCTCCCGGTCGAGGCGCAGTCCCGACATGCGAGCGCGCTGCTCGGCGATGTCCGCAGCGATCTCCCGCTCGAGCGCGTGGTGGCGCTTGTAGTGCGTCAGGGCGTCGGCATGCCGACCCGCGCGCTCTAGCGTCTGCGAGATCTGCAGATGGACGCGGCGCAGGAGCGGCTTCGCCTGCTGCGTCGCGGCGATCGCGTAGGCCTGCTCGAGCGACGCGAGCGCGGCATCGAGTGCCCCGAGCTCGCGGTCGCACTCGGCGAGGCTCGCCAGCGACTCGCCCTCGGACAGGAGGTCGCCCGACGCTTGCGTCTTCTCGAGGGCGCGCGCGGTCCACAGTCGTCCCTCGACCCAGTCCCCGCGCTCGATGATCACGGCCCCCAGGCTCGATTCCGCGGCGGCGATCGCCGGCAGGTCGCCCTCCTCGGTCGCCACGTCGAGCGACGTGCGGATCATGGCCTCGGCATTGGCGAGCGCGTCCGCCTTGGCGTCGGGGTCGGCGTTTCGGCAGGATGCGTAGATAGCGCCACCCAGCGAGTTCGCGCACTCGCAGATCGCCTGCGGTACGCCGCTCTCGAGCGCGTAGCCGAAGGCCCGCTCGAGCGTCGCCACCCCCGCGACGTGACCGCCGATTTCGGAGAGCGTGACGCCGAGCACCCGGTGCAGCGCCGCGAGGAGCTCGCGGTCGCCCAGCCGGAACGCGCGGTCGATCTCGTTCTCGATGACCGACAGCGCGGTCTCGGAGTCGCCGATGCGCCAGAAGCCGCTGCCGAGCGCGAGGGCCGCCTCGACGCCGAGGCGCGCGTCGTCGAGCGCCTCCGCGCGCGCCTGCACGTCGAGCGCACGCCGTATCGCCGACGCGAAGGCGGCATCCTGGTAGTCGGCCTGCGCCAGCGCCAGCGCCGCCCATGCGGCGACGGCCTCGTCGTCGCAGGCGAGCGCCAGGTCGTGCGCGGTGACCGCCGTCTCGCGCGCCTCGGCCACGCGGCGGGCGCGCAGGCGCTCGAACGCATTGCCCAGCGGCGTGCCGACGAATTCGGGGGGGAAGCGGGCCATCGTCGAGATCGAGACGCAAGGCCCGTGCCGGCCCCGCCCCGCCCGGGTCAGCGCCCGGCCGAGGCCGCCGCCAGCGCCGCCGCCTCGCGGACTTGCGCGAGCAAGCGGGCTCGCGCGGCCTCGACGTCGTCCGGCAGTCGATTGTCGCGTTCCTCCGGGGGCGGCAGCGTCCAGCGTCGGCGGGGAGGCCGAGCTCGCCGGCAATCTCCCGGAGCAGCGCGCCCTGGTCGTTGACGAACGACTCGTACGGGACCCGGAGGAGCTTGCCGCGGAACCGCGGCAGGAGCTCGGCCCAAGCCTGGTTATCGCGAAAGAGCGCCGCGGCGAGCTTCATCGCCTGCCCGGGGTCCGCGAGGCTGACGTTCGGCCCCCTGGGGCCGGGCGTCGTGTCGAACGACCAGTAGCCGGTCGCGAGCGAGACCTGCCAGGACACCGCCTGCGCGAGAAGGTCGCGCCTATACAGCAGGACGAGCACGTCGGCGCGCTCGAGGAGCCGCTCGCGGACGCGCGGATGCGCAGCTAGCTGGTGCCCCTGGATCTTGGCGGCGAACACGCCGTTGTCCGTCGTGCGGCGAGCCTCCAGCTCGTCGATGTAGGCGTCGTCGTCGCCCGGCGCCACCCCCCAGCGCGCCCCCAGGCGCCCAACGGTCCGTTCGCGGAAGTACTCGGTCGGCAGGCCCAGGCCCGCATTGATCATCTGCCGGCACAACAGGTACGAGCCGGAGCGAGGCGTGCTGCAGATCACGAGGCGACGGGCCGGCGCGTCATCGCGCCGCGGGCGGTCCCATTCGGAGCGGTCGAGCTCGTCGTGATGCATGCGCCGGTAGTCCACGGTCGTCGCTTCCCCGCTTGAGTTGGCCGCCCGAAGTCTATGCGACAGGCGCGCCCACCGCCAAGCGGAGCAGTCGATCTGCGACAATCGCCCACCCCTCGGCCACGCGGACGAGCGCCGTGCGCGCCCGATGCCTGCCCTCCTCCACTTCGTCGCGCTGACGGCGCCGCTGTTCGCGCTGATCGCACTGGGCTTCGGCCTCGCGCGAAGCGGCCGCTGGCCCGCGGCCGCGACCGATGCGCTGACGCGGTTCGTGTTCTCGGTCGCGATCCCCGCGTTCCTGTTCCGGCTCATGAGCGACTTCTCGACGCTGCCGCCGGTCGACGCGCGAGTCCTCCTCGCCTACTTCGGCGGGTGCCTGGTCGTGTTCGCGATCGGACGCGCCGTCTCCCGCGCCGCGTTCCGGCACGACGGCGTCGCGCAGTCGGTGTTCGCGCTGGGCGGCATCTTCTCGAACAACGTGCTGCTCGGCGTGCCGCTCGTCCAGGTGACGCTCGGGGAAGCCGCGATGCCGGTCGTCTCGCTCGTCGTCGTGTTCAACACGCTCACGCTGTGGACGCTCGTCTCCGTCTCGGTCGAATGGGCGCGGCACAGCACGCTGTCGGCCGCGCGGTTCGCCGCGACCGCGAAGGGCGTCGTCGCGAACCCGGTCGTCGCGAGCATCCTCGCAGGCACGGCGTTCGGGTTCACCGGGCTCGCGCTTCCCGGTTGGGTGGACCGCGCGCTCGCGCTGCTCGCGCAGGCCGCGATCCCGCTCTCGCTGATCGTGCTGGGCATGGGGCTGGGCACCTACGCGGTGCGCGAGGGCTGGCGCGTGAGCGTCGCGATCGCGGCGATCAAGCTCGCGGTCCAGCCGGCGGTCGTGTGGGCGATCGCGCGGATCGCGGGCCTGCCGCCGGGCGAGACGATCGCGGTCGTGCTGCTGGCTGCGCTTCCGGTGGGTCCCTGGTTCGAGTTCGCGACGATGAAGATCGATCTCGCGCAGGGCGAGGTCCGCTCGCGCTACGAGGTCACCGTCGGCGCGGGCCGCGACCTCAAGGTGAGCCTCGAGGAGTCCAGTCCCTACCGCCGCGGCCGCGCGGACGCGATCCTGATCGATGGCGAGGTGCTCGCCACGAAGAGCGACGGATCGTTGCCCGGCGAGGGCGCGGAGCTCCTGAACGATCCGCTGCTCGCCGCGCAGGACGTCGCGTCGCTCCTCCAGGTCGCGCTGCCGCGCGGCCCCGGCTCCGTCGCGAAGGCGACCCGCGTGCGCGCGACCGGCACGCGCATCCTCGCCACGAACACGCCCTCGATGTCGTCGTACTACGGACCGCCGTGGACGGTCGAAGGCAGCGTGACGCCCACGGGGAAGCGCGAGTACGCGTTCGACCTCACGTTTTCGTTCCGCATCGCGCAGCCCGACGGGACCGTCACCGCGCGCGAGCACGGGCACCGCTACACGGGGCGCGCGAGCTACCCGGCGAAAGCGTCCGCGGATCCCGGACGCGACGAGCCTCGCCGGCTGGAAGCTCGAGTCGCCGACCGGAGGGGCGCTGTCGTTCAGGTCGCTGGGCGAGGCCCGCCGCGCGCTGGGCATCGCGCCGCCGAAGTAGGGTTCGCGCGCGGCGATGCCGACGTCGGCGCACGCACCGCTCACCTCGGGAGCCGTGCTCGAGCTGCGGGCGACGCTGTCGCAGTTCGGCCGGGGCGCCGTCGCGACGCGTCGCGCTGCGCTTTCCCGCGCACGGCGCCGCAGGTTCGCCGACGCGCGCGCCCTCCTCGACTATCACGACCTGATGCTGTTCCTGCGCGCGCATCCGGCGACGCGCGACGAGTACGCCATCGCGGCGCGCGAGCTCGAGCGGGTGGCGGCCGCGTTGCGCGAGATCGCGGAGCACGGCCGCGCCGGCGAGCGGCGTGCGCTCGAGCAGAGCGGCGCGGCCTGGACGCCGGTGCGCGCCGCGTTCGGGCTGGCGATCGCCCGCTGGCTCGTCGCGCGCCATCCCGGCAAGGCGACGCTCGACTCGGTCGACGACGAGCCGCTGCCCCTCGCGGAGTCGCTCGCCGCCGCGCTGCCGCCGATGCAGGCGGAGATCGCGGGCGGCGGACACCTCGACGGCGAGGCGATCGTGGCGACGTTCGCGGGCGCGGGCGACCGCCTCGCGTGGCTCGTGCGCACGTTCGACACGCTGCCCGCCTCCGAGCCCGGTTCGCGAGCAGCTCTACGAATCCGCGGGGGCCTGGGTGACGCTCGCGCCCGGCGGGAGCGCCCTGTCGCGCACGTTCCTGCGCGGCCCGGAAGAGGCCCCGTTTCTCGTCGACCGGTTGAAGCGGGACGTCGACCTCGCTGCCGCGATCGAGTTGCCGCTGCCACGCGCGGCCGCACGCCTGGTCGCCGAGCGCGAGGCGATCGTCGACGCGAGCCGCGGAACGCTCGCGGTCCTCGGCCGCGAGACCGACGCGATGGCGACGACGAGCGCCCGCGACACCGAGTACCACCGCCTCGGGCGCGGCCTCGCGATCGCGCTGCACGCGCCCGCCGCCGGGCGTCGCGGATCGCTGGACGCGCACGTCGGCTTCGTGCTGTTTCGCAACGGCGTGCCCGTCGCCTACGGGGGAGGATGGCCGTTCGCCGGCGGCTGCCGGATCGGCGTCAACGTGTTCCCCGCGTTCCGCGGCGGCGAGTCCGCGTGGCTCTTCGCGCAGGTGCTCCGCGCCTACCGCCAGCGCTTCCGGGTCGCGCGCTTCATCGTCGAGCCGTCGCAATACGGGCAGGACAACCGCGAGGGGCTCGTGTCGGGCGCTTTCTGGTTCTACTGGCGGCTGGGCTTCCGCCCGGTGGTGCCGCGCATCCGCGCGCTCGCGGAGAGCGAGGCCGCCAGGGTCGCGGCCGACCGTCGTTACCGCGCGCCGCTCGCGGTGCTGCGACGGTTCACCGCGAGCGACCTCGCGCTCGTCGTGCCCGGCGCGTCGCCGCCCGACCCCGGCGACCTCGCCGAGCTCGCGTCGGCGTGGCTCGTGGCGCATGGCCGCGGCGATCCGGCGCGGGCGGAGCGCGACGCGGTCGGCACGCTCGAGCGCCTCGTCGGCCGGAAGGCGCCCGAGGACGGCGTCGAGCTCCGCGTGTGGCGCGCGTGGGCGCCGCTCCTCGCGCAATGCCCGGCGATCGCGGCGTGGCCTCGCGCCGCGCGCGCGGCGGTGGCGGCGGTCCTGCGCGCAAAGGCGCGGGACGAGTTCGCCTTCCAGCGCAAGCTGCTCGCGCACGCGCGGCTCTGCGCCGCGCTCGGCGGGCTCGCGACGTCGCCGTCCGCGCGCGTTTGATAGAATCGCGGTCCTTCCGCCATCCGCATCGCGCGGGCGTTCCGCCCTCGCGCCCATTCCTCGATGACGTCTTCCGCACGCAAGCCCGCCCGCGCCTGGCGCGTTCTCCAGTCCCCGGTCCACGGCCGCGGCGTGTTCGCGGCGCGCACGATCCGCAAGGGCGAGACCGTGATCGAGTACCGCGGCAAGCGCATGAGCTGGGACGAGGCGTGCGAGCAGCCGGCCTCCGACGACGCGGATCCGTACCACACGTTCCTCTTCTCGCTCGACGACGGCCGAGTGATCGACGCCGCGATCGGCGGCAACGCCGCGCGCTGGATCAACCACTCCTGCGCCCCCAATTGCGAGACGTACGAGGACGATCGCGGCCGGGTCTACGTCGCCGCGCGCCGCAAGATCCGTCCGGGCGAGGAGCTGTCGTACGACTACAGGCTCGAGATCGAAGGCAAGGTGGGCAAGCGCATGCGCAAGGCCTACGCCTGCCGCTGCGGCGCGCGCCGCTGCCGCGGCACGATGCTCGCCTGACGCCGCCCGCGGCGCGCGACGCGCGCCCGTGCCCCGCCTCCCCCCGACCGGCTCCCGCGCCGGCGCGATAGACGCGCTCGATCACGCTCCATAACTATAATCAAATTGCATCGTTCAATGGTTTCTTCATAATATACGAATCGTTCTCATTCATTTTACTCACAGAGGAGATTCGCATGAAGACCGTGGGCCAGAAGATCGAAGCGTTCGCCGTCACCGGCGTCAAGCCGGGATTCAACCAGCACGAAGAGAAGGGCGTCTCCGCGTTCGAACCAGTCACCGAGAAGTCGTTTCCGGGCAAGTGGAAGGTCATCTATTTCTACCCGAAGGACTTCACGTTCGTCTGCCCGACCGAGATCGTCGGCTTCGCGAAGCTCGCGCAGGACTTCGCCGACCGGGACGCCGTCGTGCTCGGCGGCTCGACCGACAACGAGTTCGCGAAGCTCGGCTGGCGGCGCGACCACGCGGACCTGAAGAGCCTCAACCACTGGCAGTTCGCGGACGTGACGGGCTCGCTCGTCGACCAGCTGGGCGTGCGCGACCCGGCCGAGGGCGTGGCGCTCCGCGCGACGTTCGTCGTGGATCCCGACAACGTGATCCAGCACGTCTCGGTGAACAACCTCAACGTCGGGCGCAATCCCGAGGAGATCCTGCGAATCCTCGACGCGCTCCAGACCGACGAACTGTGCCCGTGCAACCGCAAGGTGGGCGGGACGACGATCTGATCCTCGGCGAAGGCGGGGCGTCGGGCGCCCGGCGCTCGACGTCCCCTGCCCCCGCGCAACCCCTTCCCCCCCGCATGATCCAGGAGACGCCATGAACGCCCTCGCAAACATCAAGTCCCGCCTGCCCGACTGGGCGAAGGACATCCGCCTGAACCTCGACGCGACGATCGCACGCTCGAGCCTCGAGCCGCGGCTCGCCGTCGGCGCCGCGCTGGCCGCGGCCTACGCGGCGCGATCGCCCGAGCTCGTCGCGGCGTTCCGCGATCCCGAGGCGCTCGACGCGCGGCACGCCGAAGGAGCGCTCACCGCCGCCGCGCTGATGGGCATGAACAACGTCTGGTACCCGTTCGTCGAGATGGCGGGCGACCCGGACCTCAAGACGATGCGCGCAGAGCTCCGGATGAACGCCTATGCGACGCACGGCGGTGTCGACAAGGTCGCGTTCGAGCTCTACGCGCTCGCTGCGTCGATCGTGGGCAAGTGCGAATTCTGCGTCCAGTCGCACGCGAAGCTGCTGAAGGACTCGGGATTCACGACGCAACAGATCCGCGACGTCGGCCGCATCGCGGCGACCGTGAACGCCGCGGCACTGGCCCTCGCGGCCTCGATGGCGACGTGCGCGGGCCGGAGCTCGCCGTCGCCTGACGCGCCGGCCCCAGCCCGCGGCCCGAGCGGCGCAGGCGTCGAAGGTCGCGGCGCGGCGCCGGGCGAGCACCTTCCGGCGGTGCGGCCCCTCGACCGCCGACCGCCGGGGGGCGATCCGGCCTGCAGGTGCGCCGCCCGGCTCTTGCCCCGCCCGACGCGGCGATTGCGCGCCGCGGCAGCGGTCGTCACAATCCGGACGCCCGCGCATCCCGCGCAACGAGAGACGCCATGGCACGAAAGGCCCACGCTTCGCCCACCGGACGGCTCGTCGTCGTCGAGCACCATTCGCGCGCGCTCGCCGGCAACCCGTTGGGCGACCCGCACGTGCGCCGCCTGCCGGTGTGGCTGCCGCCCGGCTACGACACCGGAACGGTGCGCGGCCGCTCGTCGGGGCGCGGCCGCCGCTATCCGGTGCTCTTCGACCTCGTCGGCTTCACGGGGTCCGGCCTCGCGCACGTCAACTGGCGCCCGTTCGACGAGAACGTGCCCGAGCGCGTCGCCCGCCTCGTGCACGACCGGAAGATGGGCCCGTGCATCGTCGTGTTTCCCGACTGCTTCACGAGCCTGGGCGGCAACCAGTACGTGAACTCGCCCGCGATCGGGCGCTACGCCGACTACCTGACGCGCGAGCTCGTGCCGCTGATCGACCGCGAGTTCCGGACGCTCGCCTCGCGCGACCACCGGGGCTGCTTCGGCAAGTCGTCGGGAGGCTACGGCGCGATCGTCCACGCCATGAGGCACGCCGACACCTGGGGGGCGGTCGCCGACCACTCGGGCGACGCGATGTTCGAGTTCTGCTACTACACCGACCTGCCGCGAACGCTGAACGAGCTCGACCGCTACCGCGCGCCGAAGCGCCGGCCCGGGCGCGTCGACGTGGCGCGCGACGCCCGGCGATCGGCGGACGGGCGCGACGACGGCCGCATCCGGCGCTTCCTCGAGGCGATGTGGACGAAGGACAAGCTCACCGACGCCGAGGTACACGCGCTGATGATGATCGCTATGGCGGCGACCTACGACCCGCATCCGCGCGACCCGCTGGGCTTCCGGATGCCGGTGAACCTCGAGACCGGCGCGCTGATCCCGGCGCGCTGGCGGCGCTGGAAGGACAACGACCCGGTCGAGATGGTGCGCCACCACGTCGCGGCGCTGAGGTCGCTCAAGGGGCTCTACGTCGACTGCGGGTGGCGCGACCAGTACCACCTGCACTACGGCGCGCGCGCCCTCTCGCTCGAGCTCGCGCGGCGCGGCATCCGACACGTCTACGAGGAGTTCGACGACACCCATTCGTCGATCGACTACCGGATGGACGTGAGCCTCCCCGTCCTCTACCGCGCGCTCAAGCCCTGACGTCCGCTGCCGGGCACGGGCGGACCCGCCCGCGGTTCGCGCCGGCCGGGGCGCCGCTGCGCAACCTCGCGACGCGCACGAACCCGCGAGTACCGGTGTCCGATATTCGTTGGTTTCCGCAGCCACAGGCACAATGGCGGTTCCGTGCCGCCCGACCCGGGACCCTGACATGCGAGCGCTGCGCTACGACCGCTACGGCCCTCCCGACGTGCTGACGGTCGTCGATCTCGACGAGCCCATGCCGCGCGCGGGCGAGCTCAAGGTGCGCGTCGACGCCGCGAGCCTCAATCCGCTCGACGTCAAGGTGCGTGCCGGCCACACGCGCTACGTGCCGATGTTCGAGCGCCCGCCGCGCGGCACCGGCGTCGACTTCGCGGGCACCGTCGTCGGGACCGGCGGCGGCGACGTCGGCGGCTACTTCCCGGGAGCGCGCGTGTTCGGCGCGGTCTCGCCGTTCCGGCGCGCGGGAACGTTCGCCGAGTTCGTCTGCGTGACGCCCGCCGAGGTCGCGTCGACGCCAGCGTCGGTCACCGACGAGCACGCGGCGGCGCTGCCGGTCGCGGCCGGGTCGGCCGTGCAGGCGCTCGGCGACGAGGGGCGCGTCGCGCCGGGAATGCGGGTGCTCGTCAACGGCGGCGCCGGCGGCGTCGGACACTATGCGGTCCAGTACGCGCACCACCTCGGCGCGCACGTCACCGCGACCTGCGGACCGGACAACGTGGCCTTCGTGCGCGGGCTCGGCGCCGACGAGGTGCTCGACTACACGCGCGAGGACTACGCCGCCGCGACGGTCCCGTTCGACGTGATCTTCGACACGACGGGCCACGCGAGCTGGCGGGCCTGCCGGCACGTGCTCGCTCCCGACGGCGTCTACGTGAACACGAGCCCCGACGCGGCGTCGGTCGTGACGACGCTGGCCGAGAAGGTCGCCGCGCGGCTGGCCGGACGCCAGCGCGTCGTCGCGTTCGTGCTGAAGCCGCGCGCCGAGGCCTGGCGCCGGCTCGCGAAGCTCGCCGAGGCAGGCGCGATCGTCCCGCACGTCCGCGCGACGATCGGCCTCGCGGACGTCGCGGAAGCCGAGCGGCAGATGGAGACCGGCCACGGCCGTGGCAAGATCGTCGTCCTGCCTTCCCGCTGACCTGCACCGGCCATGCCGCTCGTCCCGATGTTTTCCCGCGTTCTCCTCGCCGCGACGCTCGCACTCGCGGCCGCCGCCCATGCGAGCTACGGCGTGACGCCGGCGATGCCGGTCCCGAACCCCGACGCCGAGGTTGCAACCGAGGCGTTGCGCAGCGGAGACTGGCAACGCGCGATCGACAACTTCCAGGCCGCGCTCAGGGCCGAGCCGGACAACGCGGCTTTCCACAGCGGCCTCGCCTACGCGTACTTCAGGCGCGGATCGAGCGAGCTCGCGTTCCGACACTTTCGCGAGGCGCTGCGCATCGACCCCGGGCTCGCGAGCGCGCACGAGGGTATCGGCAAGGCCTACCTCGCGGTCGGCGACGTCGCGAAGGCTCGCGAGCACCTCGCGGTCCTCGAGCAACTGTGTCCCGGCCGCTCGTGCCAGGAGGTCGTCGACCTCGAGCGCGCGATCGCCGCCGCGAAGTGAGCCTCCGCGGGCTGCCGCCGGCAGTTGCGGCGCCCGGGGCGCGCGCCGCCTATAATGGGCGCGCCCCTCGAGGCAGGATGATGATGCTCAACCGATCCCGAACCGTTGCGATCGCGGCCGTCGCGCTCGCCGCCGCGCTCGTCTCGTGCGGCGTGCCGCCCGACCCGTCGCGCGAGCAGCCTGCCCTCGAGACCGCGGTTGCCGACGCCTTGCCCGCGCTCAAGGCGGCCGGCATCGGCAAGATCCACGCGTGGTCCGATCGTTCCGAGCAGCCCGTGCAGGTGACCTCGGCCGGCGGGCCGGTCTACTTCCCCTATCCGCAGGGCCTGCCGCTCGCACGCTTCGCGCTGCACGCGGACGCCGACCGGATCCGGGTGTACTCCGACGACTACGATCCCGCCGACCATGACCGCTACGTCGAGGCGTTGCGCCGCGTGATCGCGCAGGCCCTGCGCCTCGCCGGGGACAACAACGCCAGACTCGAGACGCGCGAGAAGGCGTCGCGCTGACCGACCACTCACGAGCGAGGGAGCCGAAGATGCGCTGGGGCGACATGCGACGCAGCGAGAACGTCGAGGACCGCGGCGGGTCGCCCGCAGGCGGACGCCGCGTGCCGCTCGGCGGCGGGATGAAGATCGGCGGCGGCACGCTGATCGTGCTCCTGATCCTGTCGCTGGTCTTCGGGATCAACCCGCTGCAGTTTCTCGGCATGGCGGGCACCGAGGTCGGCGCGCCCGCGCCGCAGCAGGCGTCGCCTCCCGCTTCGCCGTCTGCGCCCGATGCCGGCGCGAGCGGCCCGCGCGTCGGCACCGCCGCGCCCGGCATGCGCAAGGAGTTCGCCGCACGCGTCGTCGGCGACACGGAGGACGTCTGGAACGCTCTCTTCGAGGCGATGTACCAGAAGCGCTACCCGCCGACGACGCTCACGCTCTACACGGGCGCCGTGCGCTCGGGCTGCGGCGTCTCGAGCTCCGCTGCGGGACCGTTCTACTGCCCGGCCGACCAGCGCGTCTACCTCGACACGAGCTTCTTCGACGAGCTCTCGCGCCGCTTCGGCGCGCCCGGCGACTTCGCGCAGGCCTACGTCATCGCGCACGAGGTCGGCCACCACGTGCAGAACATGACCGGCACGATGCGCAGGTTCGAAAGCGAGGCGCAGCGCCTCGACGAGCGGCGCCGCAACGCGCTGTCGATCCGCCTCGAGCTCCAGGCCGACTGCTATGCGGGCGTCTGGGGTCACTTCGCGCAGCGACGCAACCTCCTCGAGCCCGGCGACCTCGAGGAAGGGATGCGCGCAGCGAGCGCCGTCGGCGACGACACGATCATGAAGCGCACGCAGGGCTACGTCGTGCCCGACGCGATGAACCACGGCACCGCGGAACAGCGCATGCGCTGGTTCAGGGTCGGCCTCGCGAGCGGCGACCCGCGCAAGTGCGACACGTTCTCGGTCGCCCAGCCCTGACGCGCGCACTGCGTTCCCCATCCGCTTCCGCGCCCCCCGCCGGGGCAAGCGCGCGAAGCGAGCCTCGGGGTGACGGCCCGGTCAGCCTTTCGCGGGCTGCGAATCCGCCTGGAAGCGCACGCGCCGGACGCGCTCGTCGTAGAGACTCTCGACCGCGCCGGTCACCTCTTCGCCGACCGACGTGTAGACGCGCCCGCCGCGCGTGCGACAGGCGTTGCGCTCGAACTGGCACGGTCCCATCTCGGGATGCCGGCGGCAGAGCGACTCGATGTTCGCCGGCAGTTCGATCGGCACGCGCGCGCCGCCGGTGTCGCACACGTAGATCGGACCGGGCGGCAGGTTCATGTCCGGCAACGCGACCGGGAGGGGGGACGGCATTGGCGTTGGGGTTGGCGTCGGCGCCGGTGAGGGCGCGGGGACCGGCTCGGGAGGAGGAGGCACCGGCGCCGGACCGCAGGCCACGAGCACAAGAGCCGCGAGCGCCATTGCGATGCGGCGCGTCCGGATCGCCGTCCGGCCGATGAGTCCGTCCATGGTCCCTCGATCACCAGGCCGCGACGGCATCCGCCGCGTTCCGCTATCGTAGCGCAATGGACCACCCCACCGCCGCGTCGACGCTCTCGACGCCCTGCCCTTCGTGCAGTCACGCGATGGCCGTCCACCGCCTCGAGCGCAAGCCGGCGGGCGCGACGACGATCGACGTGTGCGTCGCGTGCCGGGCGCTGTGGTTCGACGGCTTCGAGAGCCTGCAGCTCACGCCCGGCGCGACGCTCGCGCTGCTGAAGGCGATCCACGACGCCGAGCGGGAGCCGATGCGCTCGATGCGTTCGCGCCTTCCGTGTCCGCGCTGTTCCACCGCGCTCGTGCTCACGCGCGACCTGCAGCGCTCGACGCGGTTCTCGTACTTCCGCTGCGTGCGCGGCCATGGGCGCTTCACGCCGTTCATGCAGTTCCTGCTCGAGAAGAACTTCGTGCGGCCGCTCCCGCCCGCCGAGATCGAGCGCCTGAAGCGCGCGGTCGGCACGGTACGCTGCAGCGGCTGCGGCGCCGGCATCGACCTCGCCGCCGACACCGCCTGCCGCTACTGCCGAGCGCCGATCGCGGTGCTCGATCCGGACGCCCTCTCGCGCACCGTCGAGGCGCTCACGACCGCCGAGGCGCGCCGCAACCATATCGACCCGGAGGCCCTCGCCGAGGGGATCCTCGCCGCCGAACGCCTCAATCGCACGCTCGCGGCGGACGCGCGCCCGGCGCGTGCGGGGGATGCCATTATCGCGGCGATCGAGATGGGCGCGAGCGCATTGGACCTGCTGTTCTCGTCCCGCCGGTAGCGGCGACGGCGGTACAATCGCGCACCGCCGCTCGAGGAGCACCGTCACCATGAAGCCCGCCGCCGCCTGCCTCGCCGCCCTGCTCGTCGCCGCGCCGCTTGCACCGGCACTCGCTCAAGCCCCGGCAACGCCCGCCGCTCCCCCGCCGGTCCCGTCGCATTCCTGCGTGAAGCCCGAGTTTCCCGGTCGGGTCGCGCCGCAGCCAAAGCTCCGCCGCTGGCAGGCGGACTTTCGCGCATACGTCGACTGCATGAAGGCCTACCTCGCCGAGCGCAAAGCGCGGTCGAGATCGACGCCAGCAGGCGGCGAAGGCGACGACGGCCGGCGTCGCGCCGGTCGACGAGATCAACGCGACGCAAGCCTGCGTGTCGATCCCCGGCGCTCGCGCCGGGGCCCCTCGCCACGCACGCGACGCCGCGGCCTCCTCGCACCGACCCGGTCCCCCCGCGGTCGGCCTGCGGCGATCGCAACCCTGCGTGTCGATCCCCGGCGCTCGCGCCGGGGCCCCTCGCCACGCACGCGACGCCGCGGCCTCCTCGCACCGACCCCGCGCAGCGCGCACCCTCGCGTGTCGGCCGCCTGCGGCGATCGCAACCCTGCGCGTCGATCCCCGGCGCTCGCGCCGGGGCCCCTCGCCACGCACGCGACGCCGCTACCCGCCAGCGCGGCGCGCAGCGGTATCGCCGGTCTCGTCGGCGGCGGGCGGCGCGGACGACGCGTCGTCGCCCCGCTCCCACGAGACGCGGCCGTCGAGGAATCCGATGCGGCGGACGCCGCCGGGATTGCGGTAGATCCAGACCTCGGTCACGCGCTCGGCCGTCGTGCCCGCCCGCACCTCCGCGGGCGCGCCATAGGCGTCGCGCACGCGCCGCTTCGGCATCCCGGCCATCACCTGGCCCGCCTTGACCGCGTCGGCCCACTGGGCTTCGAGCGCCGCCGAGTCCTGGGTCCGGCCGTTGTCCGGGTCGAGCTCGACGCGCGTTCCTTTTACGTCCTTCGCGCACGGCGACTGCTGATAGGTCGTGCGGCCCTCGGCGTCGACGCACTTGAACACCTGCGCCTCGAGCGTCCCGGCGAGAACGGCGGCGACGGCGGCAGCGACGATGCGGGCGACCATGAGCGCATCATAGCCCCGGCGCCAGGACCCTGCCCGCGCCGAGGTATGATGGATCGCAGCCACCGCGCCACCCATGCCGATGCGCCCATTCCTCGCCGCGCCCCCGCCCGCCCCGACCGCCGCGCAGCGCTCGTTGCGTCGTTCCTTCCGGCTTCCCTAGAGGGGTGACCGTGCCCCATCGTGCGCTCGCGACGGACCCGTCCGCCGCCCTGCGCGACGACGCCGCCCAGGCGATCGCGCAGGCGGTGCTCGAAGGCTTCGACAAGCACTACGCGCTCTTCCGCGAATGCGCTCGCGCCGCGAAGCGTCATTTCGAGGCGGCGCATTTCCTCGCGATCGGCCACGTCGCCCGCGACCGCATCGACTTCTACGACCGGCGCGCGGCCGAGACCGCCGAGCGGATCCGGCGCGAGTTCCGCGGCGAAGGCGTCGAAGGCGGCGCGGCGGAGGCGCTGTGGGCGCGGGTCAAGCAGCAGTACGTCGCGAAGCTCGCGGAGCACCGGCAGCCCGAGTGCGCCGAGACGTTCTTCAACACGGTCTCGTGCAAGCTCCTGCACCGGAACTACTTCCACAACCGCGCGCTGTTCGTTCGGCCCGCGGTGGCGACCGAGTACCTCGACGCCGACCTGCCCGCCTATCGCTCGTACTATCCGCGCGAGCGCGGCCTGCGCGCGGCGGTCATCAACCTGATCCTCGACTTCCGCCTCGAGCGCCGCTTCGGCGACTTCCGCCGCGACTTCGCCAACGTGCTCCGCGCGTTCCGGACGCGCCTGCCGCGGCCGCTGCGCCTCGAGGCGAACTTCCAGATCCAGGTGCTGTCGAGCCTGTTCTTCCGCAACCGCGCGGCCTACATCGTCGGGCGTGTCGTGAACGGCGTGCAGGCCCACCCGTTCGCCGTCGCGATCCGCCACGCGCCGGGAGGCGAGCTCTACGTCGATGCGCTGCTCGCCGATCCGGTGGAGCTCGCGCTCCTGTTCTCGGCGAACCGCGCCTACTTCCTCGTCGACATGGAGGTGCCGTCGGCGACGATCGAGTTCCTGCGCGCGATGCTCCCGGACAAGACCGCGGCGGAGCTCTACACGATCGTCGGCCTGCAGAAGCACGGCAAGACGCTGTTCTTCCGCGACTTCCTGCAGCACCTGCGGCACTCGACCGACCGCTTCGAGAATGCCCCGGGCATCCGCGGCCTCGTGATGGCGGTGTTCACGCTGCCCTCCTACCCGTACGTGTTCAAGATCATCAAGGACAGGATCGCCGCGTCGAAGGACACCGACCAGGCACGCGTCAAGCAGAAGTACGCGCTGGTGAAGCACCACGACCGCGCCGGGCGCATGACAGACATCCTCGAGTACTCGGACGTGACGCTTCCGCGCGCGCGGTTCGCGCCGGGGCTCGTCGAGGAGCTGCAGTCGCTCGCCCCCACGCAGGTCGAGGTCGAGGGCGACTGGGTGATGATCCGGCACATGTACATCGAGCGCCGGATGCGCCCGCTCAACCTCGTGCTCGAGCACGCGGACGACGCGACGCGCGAACACGCGATCGCCGAGTACGGCAACGCGATCCGCGAGCTCGCTGCCGTCAACATCTTCGCCGGCGACCTCCTGTTCAAGAACTTCGGCGTGACGCGCTACGGCCGCGTCGTGTTCTACGACTACGACGAGATCGAGTACATGGTCGACTGCGTGTTCCGCAGGATCCCGCCGCCGCCGCCCGGCCACGACGAGATGTCGGGCGACGTCTGGTACCGCGTCGGGCCGCGCGACATCTTCCCCGAGGAGTTCGCGACCTTCCTGCTCACCGACCCGCGCAACCGCGAGGCGTTCCTGCGCCACCACGCGGACCTGCTCGACGCGCCCTGGTGGCAGCGCACGCAGCAGGCGATCCGCGCCTCGGGGCCGGCCGACGTGCTCTCGTATCCGGAGCGCGTGCGCTTCCGGCCGCCCGCCGGGACCCGGCACGCGGCGCGCGCGACCCTGCACGGCGGGGACGCGTGAGCGGACGCCCGACGACGCGCAGGCGCGCGCTCGCGCTCCTCGCGTTCGCGCCCGCCGCCGCGCGTCCGGCGCTCGCCGGCAGGCCGGCGACGGTCGATCCCTCGATCGTCGCGGCCGCCGAACGGGCGCTCGCGCTGCGCGACGAAGCGGTCCGCCGCGGCGACCAGCCGTACGGCGCCGTGGTCGTCAAGGACGGGCGGATCGTCGGCGAAGGCGTCTCTGCGGTCGTCACGTCGCGCGATCCCGACGCGCATGCGGAGCGGGTCGCGCTGCGCGACGCGGCGGCGCGGCTCTCCACTGCAGATCTCTCCGGCTGCGTGCTCGTCGGCACCTCGCGCGCCTGCGGCGCCTGCGCCGACGCGGCGTTCCGCGCCCGCATCTCGCGCCTCTGGCACGGAACGCCGCCGGTCGACGACGGGCCGCCGCGTCCGTCGGCCTGACCCGACCGTTCGGCGGGCGGAAGTCGCCGGCCTTCGGCCGCCTGCTCGCCGCCCGGGGCGCGCCTCCATACTGCCGCTTCGACAAGAACGAGCGCGGCGCCGACGCCGCGCGCACCGGGGGAGCGTTCCGGCATGGCGTACCTGAGCCTGTTCACCGTCCTGCGCCCGGGACCCGGCCCGTCGTCCGTCCACACCGCGGGGCCGTGGCTCGCCGCGCGCCGGTTCGTGCACGAGCTGGCCGCGTCCGGGCAACTCCCTTCGGTCGCCCGACTCGCGGTCGAGCTCTACGGCGGCACCGCCTGCGTCGGGCGCGAGAGCGGCGCAGACGGCGCGATCGTCGCCGGGCTCGAGAGCGTCGACCGCGCGCGCTGCGATGCCGCGACGTTCTCCCGCACGCTCACCGCCGCGTCGGCGCGCCGCACGGTTCGTCTCGACGGCCGCCACGCTGTCGTCTTCGATCCGGCCGACGACATCGGATTCCGCGTCGACCGCGCGCTCGCCAACGACGGCAGCGCGATGCGATTCGCGGCGTTCGGCGCGGACGGGGCGCCCGTCGCGGATCGGCTGTATCTCACGCTCGGCGACGACGTCGTCGTGGCACCGGGCGAAACGCCGGCCGGCCGGTCGGCGCCGCGGGTTCCCCACGACTACGAGGCATCGGCCGACGCGGTGAGCCGGGCCTGCCGCGCGGCGGGCGGACGCAAGATCGCGTTCGTCGCGCTCGCGAACGAGGGGTCGATCGCGAGCCCTGGCGAGGTCCGCGCGAGGCTGCTCGCGACGCGCGACGCGATGCTCGCGTCGATCGACCGCGGGCTCCTGCGCGCCGGAACGCTGCCGGGCGGGCGCACGCGATCGGCGGCGGCGCAGTCCCCCGACGACGACCGCGCGACCGCGGCGCAGCGGTGCCGCGCGTGGGCGCTCGCCGCCGCCGAGGAGAACGCCGCCGGTTCCGGCGTCGTGGCGGCGCCGTCGAACGGCGCCGCCGGCATCGTGGCCTCGCTGCTCCGGCACGCGCTCGCATCGAGCACGCTCGCGAGCGACGACGATGCCATCGAGTTCCTCGCGACGGCCGGCGTGACCGGCGCGCTCCTGCGCCGCGCCGGGTTGCGGCAGGTCGGATGCCAGGGTGAGGTCGGCGTCGCTGCTGCGATGGCCGCTGCGGGCTGCGCAGCCGTGATGGGGGCGACGCCCGCGCAGGCGCTCCACGCGGCGGAGCTCGCGCTCGAGCCCCACCGAGGCCTGTCCTGCGACCCGGCGGGCGGGCGCGTCGAGTCGCCCTGCATCGAGCGCAACGGCCTCGCCGCGGCGCGCGCCTGCGCAGCGGCGGCCGCGGCGGTGCGCGTCCCCGAGCCGCACGTCGCGCTCGACGCCGTCACGCGCTCGATGCTCGAGGCCGCGCGATCCCTCGCCGGTCGCTACAAGCAGGCGTCGCTCGGCGGCGTCGCGTTGTCGGTCCCCGACTGCTGAACGGCGCCCGGCGTTCGCGGCGGGCGCGGGTTTGCGTTAGGCTAGGCAACGATTTGCTCCCGGAGCCCACGATGCAAGGATTTCTCCCGGTCCGGCACAAGCTCGTGCCGGTCGTCGCCGCCGCGCTGCTTGCCGCGGCCTGCGCCACGCCCGAGAAGAAGCCCGACGTGCCGTCGCAGGACACGATCGCCTGCAAGCTCGAAGGCCAGCGCATCGTCATCCGCTTCCTGCCCGACGAGGTGCGGCTGCTGACGCCCGAGGGCGAGCGCGTGACGCTGCAGAAGGTCCCCGCGGCCGCCGGTGTCCGCTACACGAACGGCCTGCTCGAGATCCGGGGCGGCGGCGGCTCGCCGACGATGCCGGAGGGACTCATCTACGTTCGCGAGGGAACGGGGTGGCGGCTCACCAACTGCGAGCCGCTGATGGTCCCGGCGTCCGCGAAGTGAACGCGGCGCACGCGCCGCATCACCGTTGAGCGCCCCGACCGGCACGCGCGGCACCGTCGGCGTCGTCGGGCCGGGCGCGATGGGGCTCGGCATCGTCGCGTCGCTCGTGCGCCATGGCTTCCGTGTGGCCGCGCGCGACGTCCGCCCGGAGGCGGACGCACGCGCGGCCGCTGCCGGCGCGACGGTGCTCGGATCGCCGGCCGAGGTCGCCCGCGCCGCGCCGATCGTCGTCGTGATCGTCGTCGACGCGGCCCAGATCGACGAGGTGCTGTTCGCTCGCGACGGCATCCTCGCGTCGGGGTCGCGCGACCGCACCGTGCTCGTCGCATCGACCGTCGATCCGGACTACGTGCGCGGCCTGCCCGCCCGCGTCGCCGCCGCGGGCGTGACGATCCTCGACACGCCGGTCTCGGGCGGTCCGGCCCGGGCTGCGGCCGGAACGATGACGATCATGGTGGCCGGTCCCCGGGAGGCGCGCGAGCGGTGCGCCGACGTGTTCGCCGCGATCGCGGGACACACGTTCACGATCTCGGATCGCGTCGGCGACGCTGCCGGCACGAAGATCGTCAACAACCTGCTCGCGGCGGCGAACCTCGCGGCGGCCGCCGAGGCGCTCGCGCTCGCCGACGCGCTCGGGCTCGACGTGCGCGCCACGGCCGACGTGATCTCGGCGAGCTCCGGCGCGAGCTGGATCTTCGCCGACCGCGTTCCCCGTGCGCTCGACGCGGACTGGCACCCGCGCGCCGCGGCGCGCATCCTGGCGAAAGACGTCGGCATCGCGTGCGACGTGGCCGCCCGGGCGCACGCCGACGCCACGTTCGCGCAGGCGGCGCGGCGCGCGTTGGCCGACACGGTGGCATGGGGCTACGGCGAGGACGACGACGCGGCGATCATCCGCCGCGCCCGCGAACGGCTCGCGCGCGAGCGGTAGCCCGGCCGGCGGATCGGTCGTCGACCGGCGGACGCGCGGCGCCGGGCCTGAACGCCGGGCGCAACGCTACCGTCCCGGAACCGGACCGTCCACGTCGTAGTGGTGAAAGCTGAACTGGCGGATCGGATGCGCGCGGTAGTTCTTCACGCGCGCATGCCACGCGTGGTCCTCGACGACGTGCTGCGTGAACCGCATCGGCGCGTAGGCGACGACCAGCTCCTGCATCTTGCCGAAGATCGCGGTGCGCTCGCGGCCGTCGGGCAGCTTGCGCGCCTCCTGGTAGAGCCGGTCGTACTCGGGAAGCCGGAACCGCGACTGGTTCTCCTGCCCCGCGTTGGGGCCGTAGAGGAGCTGCATGAAATTCTCGGCGTCCGGGTAGTCGGCGTTCCAGCCATCGGAGGCGAACGGGATCCTGCCCGCGCGCGCCATCTTGCGGAGCTCGGGCAGCTTGTCCTTGCGGATCGCGATCTTCAGCCCGATCGCGTCCATGTTCTTCTTCCACAACTCGTCGGCCTGACGCTGCGCCGAGGTCGGCGCCGACCAGCGTTCCAGCACGAGCGGCTTGCCGTCGGGCGTCTCCCGGAAGCCGTCGCCGTCGCGGTCCCGGTACCCGAAGCGGTCGAGCAGCGCGCGGGACGCGGCGGGGTCGTAGACCTGCGCCCCGAACTTCCAGCCCGGATCGTGGCCAGCGATCCCGGGCGGCACGAGGCTCTGCGCGAGCACGCCCCGCCCCTTCTGCAGCACGCGCAGCGCCTCCTCGGCGTTGTAGCCCATCGCGACCGCGCGCCGCAGCGCGACCTTCGCAGGCTCGTAGCCGCCGACGAGCGGGTCGTCCATGTTGAAGTAGACCCAGCGGGTGTTCGGGCGCAGCGAGGCCTCGTGCCGGATGCCCTTCGCCGCGAGCGCCGGCTTGAGCTTGCCGTCGACGAGGAGCTCGTCGACGAGCGACTCCGACACGAGCGCGTCGACGTCGATCTCGCCGTTCAGGAACGCGAGCCAGCGCGACTGCGCCTCCTCGATCACGCTGATCTCGATCCGGTCGAGCAGCGGCAGGCGCCGGCCCTTCAGCGCCGCGGCGATCGCCTGCGACTCGGGCGGGATCGGCCCGGCAGGCACGTACGTCTGCGCGCGGTAGTCGGGGTTGCGCTCGAGCACCATGCGCGCGCTGCGCTTGTACTCGGCGAGCCGGAAAGGACCGGTGCCGACAGGCTTCGCGCCGAATTCCGCGCCATGGGCCTCGACGACCTCGCGCGCGACGGCGCCGGTGTAGGGGATCGCGAGCACGAACGGGAACCGCAGGTCCGGCGCGTTGAGCCGGATGCGCAGCGTGTAGCGATCGACGACCTCGAGCCCGGGCATCGGCGTGTCGTAGTCGAATCGTCCGGACTTCGTTGCCGCGGCGCGGGCGGCATCGCTGCCGACGACCTTCCCCTCGAGGAGCCACAGCCACGGCGATTTCACCGCCGGATCGAGAATGCGCTTGTACGTGTAGGCGTAGTCGGCGGCGACGAGCTCGCGCGGCTTGCCCCCGAACGCGGGGTCGGGCGTGAAGCGGATCCCCTTCTTCAGCCGCGCGACCCAGGTCCGGCCCCCGTCCGGCGTCGTCGGCAGCGCCTCGAGCGTGCGCGGCACGAGCGTCACGGGACGCGCGAGGTAGTCGTAGTCGAGCATCGCCTCGTACACCTCGGAGATCACCGCGTCGGACGCGGCGTCGGAGGCGAACTGCGGATCGAAGCTCGTTTCCGCGATGTTGAGCATCGCGCGCAGCACTCGCGGCGGCTCGGCGGCGAACGACGCCGGCGCGCAGGTCAGTGCAATGGCGGCCAGGCAGCAAGCGATCAGTCGGATGCGCATCGGCGCGAATCGGGAGTCGTACGACGCCGGCATCCTACGCGAATCGCCGGTCGCCCCGTCGGGCGACCGGTTGGTCCGCCCGCGCACTACTTGGCGGGCGCCTCGGGTGCCGCCGCGCCGCCCGCTCCTGCGGCCCCCCGATGCATCTGCATCCCTTCGTGCCGCATGCCCCTGCCCTGACCGTCCCGGGGGGGGCCGCCGGCCTTGCCCTGAGGACCGGCGCCGGCATGCATCGGACAGCCTTCAGCGCCACCCGGGGCGGCGTTCATCCCCATGCGCCCTCCCATCCCGCGCCCTTCGTGCATCGGACACGCGTCCGCACCGGCGGTCTCCGCGGAGCCCGGCTTCATCGCGCAGGCGCCCATTCCCGCCTCTCCCTGCCCGCCGTGCATCGCGCCGCCCCCCTTCCCGCCGTGGGCCACCGCCGCGCCGCTCGCCAGCAGCGCCAGCGCCAGCACCGTCGTCATCGATTTCATCGTTGCTCCCTTGTCGCGCGGGGCCCATGCCCGCCTCACTTATTTCGACACGTTCCAGGCCCGAACGTTGCCGCCGCACGCTCCGATGCTGATCTGCATCAAGCCCGGCGCCGTATCCACGACGTCGCCGGGAGACGCGAGACGGGCGGGGTAAAATGGCTGCATCGGGCTGGCCGAGGGGGCTGGAACGCAACGCACAAGGAAAGCGATGAGTCATTACCACGCCGTCATCTGGGTCGACCACCGTGAGGCCCACGTCATCCGCTTCGGGAAAGACGAGGCCGAGGCCGCGCTGGTTCACGCGCACGGCGGGGACCGCCAGATCCATCACCGCAGCGGGTCGGTCTCAGGTCGGCACGGCACCGAGGACCCGGAGTTCTGCCGCAAGGTCGCCGAGGCGGTGAAGGGTTCGAGCGAAGTGCTCCTGACCGGGCCGGCAGCGGCGAAGCTGCACCTCTACGACTGGTGGAAGAAGCACGACGCGCCGACCGCCGACAAGATCGTCGGCATCGAAAGCGCGGACCATCCGTCGGACGGCCAGTTGCTCAAGCACGCACGCGCCTATTTCGACGCCAAGGACCGGATGCGCCCGCAGGCCTGACCCGGGCGGCCGCCGGTGCCGACGTCGGCCGCAACGCGAAAGACGGGCCGCTCGCGTAAGCGATCCGGCCCGCCGCGCGACCGTACCGGGAACGCCGTTTCCCCCGGAGCCTCGATGAAGACCCTGCTCGCCGCCACGCTCGTCTCGCTCGTCGCCCTCGCGCCCGTCGCGCAGGGGCAGGCGCCCGCGTCCCCCGCGAAGCCGACGACGGCGGTCGCGACGTTCGCCGGCGGATGCTTCTGGTGCATGGAGCCGCCCTACGACAAGCTGCCCGGCGTCCTGTCGACGACGTCGGGCTACATGGGCGGTGCGAAGAAGAACCCGACCTACGAGGAGGTGTCGGGCGGCGCGACCGGCCACACCGAGGTCGTGCAGGTGCTCTACGACCCGTCGAAGGTGAGCTACGAGAAGCTGCTCGACGTGTTCTGGGTCAACATCGACCCGACGGTGAAGGACCGGCAGTTCTGCGACGCCGGATCGCAATACCGGACCGCGATCTTCGTGGGCTCGCCCGAGCAGCGCAAGGCCGCGGAGGCGTCGAAGGCGGCGCTCGAGCAATCGAAGCCGTTCAAGGGCGCGATCGTGACGCCGGTCGTCGACGCCGGCGAGTTCTGGCCCGCCGAGGACTACCACCAGGACTACTACCAGAAGAATCCGGTGCGCTACTCGTACTACCGCACCGGCTGCGGCCGCGACGCGCGATTGAAGCAGCTCTGGGGCGAGCGCGCCGGCAAGTGAGCCGCGGCGTCAGAAGAGGCCCACGCTCGACAGCGCGGCGCCGAGGAGCGACGAGAGGCCCCCGAGCATCGTCAGCGAGATGCCGATGAACTCGGTGCGCGCTTCCTCGGGCACGTCGAGCACCCGCCGCACGCCGATCCAGTACAGGTACAGCGTGTGGCACAGCGCGACGACCGAGATCATCACCATCACCGGCAGGATCAGGAGCGCTCCCGCCACGAGGACCGGCACCGCCCCATAGGTCGCGACCTTGAGCGCGGACGGATAGTGGCGCGAGCTGCCGTACATCGGCGCGATCAGGACGAAGATTCCGGCAAGCACGAAGATCGAGACGATCGACGCGAACAGCGTCGTGGCGCCCGCCGACCAGATCGCTTCCTGCGGCACGAGGTAGCCGTGCGCAGGGGACCACCTCGCGTCGAAGGTCTGCATGCCGATCACCGTCGCCACCGGCGCGAGCAGCGCGAGCGGCACGATGTAGCGGCGGATCAGGAGGTCGACCGACGCGGGCTCGCGCGCGATCTCGTCCCACGCCTGGTTCGGCGTCAGGATGAGCGACAGGATGCGCCGAAGGAAGGACCGCATCGCCGGCCAGTATAGTCCGCCCGCGACTGCGCATGCGCGGCACGCCGTCCGGCCTGGGGCCGGCGGTGATTGACCCGCCCAGGGGCGCGACCATACTCGCCGGCGCCGCGGGGACGCGTCGGTCCCGTGCGGCGGCAAAGCGCGTGGCGCGCGGAGTCACCCCGGCGGCGAAGGCACGCAACGGCGCGACCGCGCGGGAGGAGCGCAATGGAGATGAAGCCGATGAACGGCGGCAATCTGAGGGCCGCCGGCTACGACGAGCGCACCCGGAAGCTCGTCATCGAGCTCACGTCGGGCACGTTCGAGTACTCGGGCGTGTCGCCCGAGATCTGGCGGCGCCTCGCCAGCGCGTCGTCGCCGTGGAGCTATTTCCGCGACAACGTCGACGAGGAATTCGTCGCGAAGCGCGTGCGCTGACGCCGAAGGGAGGCCTGCGCGGCCCCCCTCCTGCGCCGTTCCGGGTTACGAGATCGCGAGCTTGCGACCGGTCACGGCCGCCTTCTTCGCGAGCTTGAGCTCGAGCACGCCGTTGTCGTACTTCGCCTCGCTCGCCGCCTCGTCGATGTCGCTCGGCAGGACGAAGCTGCGGTAGCTGCTTCCGCAGTAGCGCTCCGAACGCAGGACGCGGTCGCCTTCCTTCTTCTCGGTTTCGCGCTTGACCTCCGCGCTGATCGAGACCTGGTTGCCCTCGATCGTCACGTGGATGTCGTCCTTCTTGACGCCGGGAACCTCGGCGTGGACGACGTAGCCCTTGTCGTTCTCGGTCACGTCGACCTTGATGCTCACCGGGGTATCCGAGTCCCGGCGCACCGGGGCGAAGAAGCCGCGGAAGAGGTCGTCGATGCCGCTGGCGGCGAAGGGATCGTAGACTTGGACGCGCGTCATGGTTAGTCTCCTGTCGTTGCAGTCGCTCGTGTTGGGGGGCAGTGCGCCGCCGGCGGATCCTGGTGCACGGCGGGCCTGTCACGACCCTAGATGGGCGCCTGCACCGGCCTTTCAAGGCCCCGGAGCGCACGCGGGCTCGACGTTGATGCCCGTCAAGCCCGCGGGTTCCCCGATCGGCCACGATCACGGCAGGCGCCCGTTGCGCCTCGACTCCGCCCGGTGCCCGATGAGCATGCCCCTGACCGACCCCGACCTCCGCCACCTCGCCGACCGGCTCCGCCAGCGTCACCGCGAGTTGCGCTCCGCCATACGCGAGCTCTTCGCCGACCACGACGACCCGGAGACGATGGCGCTTCGAAACCGCCTGGAGGACACCGACGACTGGGCGGTCGCCGACGCCATGCAGGGCTTCGACATCGCGATGGTCGCCCGCGAGGTCGCCGAGATCGCCGAGGTCGAGGGCGCGCTCAGGCGGATGTCGGAGGGCGGCTACGGGCAGTGCGTCGACTGCGACGAGCCGATCCCCGCGGCACGGCTCCACGCGTATCCCGCCGCGTCGCGCTGCGTCGGCTGCCAGGAGGCCGTCGAACGCCGGGCGGCCGCCCGGGGCGGCGCCGCCTAGGACGTCGCTGCGGTTCCCGGCCGACGCCGTCCGGCGCGCTTGGCGGGCTGCCCACCCCGCGGCTGGCGTCGCGCGGCGGCCCGGCCGCCGCCCGGTGCGCGCCGGGCGATCCAGTCGAAGAACTCGCCGTACCAGCGGAGCGAGTTCTGCGGCTTGAGGATCCAGTGGTTCTCGTCCGGGAAATAGACGAGCCGCGCCTCGACGCCCTTCGCCTTCAGCGTGTGGTAGTACTGCAGCGCCTGCGTGGCGGGCACGCGGAAGTCCTGCTCGCCGTGCACGACCAGCGTCGGCGTCTTCGCCCGTCCGACGTGATGGTGCGGCGACTGGCGCAGCACGCGCGCCTCGTCGTCCCAGTGCCACGCGCCCAGCTCGCGGTGGAACCACATGTAGCCGTCGGTCGCCATCATGCTCACCCAGTCGTAGCAGCCGGCGTGGCACACGTAGCTCGTGTAGCGGTCGGTGTGGCCGTTCATGTACGCGGCCATGAAGCCGCCGTAGCTGCCGCCGGTCCCGACGAGTCGCGTGCGGTCGACGTAGCCGGCGCGCAGCAGGTGGTCGGTCGCCGCCTCGATGTCGGCGAACTCCTTCTCGCCGTAACGCGCGACGATCGTCTCGAGGAACGCCTGCCCGAAGCCCGACGAGCCGTGGTAGTTGACCATGGCGACGACGTAGCCGCGGCCCGCGAACACCTGCGCGTTCCACCGGAAGTGCCAGACGTCGCCGTGCGCCGCGTGCGGGCCGCCATGGATCGAGTGCATCAGCGGCCACTTGCGCTTCGGGTCGAATCCCGGGGGAAACACGAGCCACACCTGCACCGGTTCGCCGCCCCACCCTTTCAGCGTGATCTCGCGGGTCTCGCCGAGCGCGTGCCGCGCGAGCAGCGCCGCGTTCGTCGTCTCGAGCGCGCGCTCGTCGCTGCCGTCCCCGGCGCACGCGAACAGCGCGGGCGGATGCTGCGAGCTGGACCGATCGCACACGATCGTCCCGCCGTCCTTCGACTGCGCGAATCCGCCGACGGTGCCGCCGGGCACGACGAGCGTCGGGCGCGTCGATCCCGCGGACAGCCGCCACACGCCGGTGCGTCCGCGATCCTCGGCGGTGAACAGCAGCGACCGGCCATCGGGTGCCCACTGCACCTGCCCCACCGCGCGGTCGAACGCCTTACCGACCGCCTGCGCGGGCCCGCCCCGCCGGGCGACCAGCTCGAGATGCCCCTGGTCGACGTGCGAGCGCTCGGTGTCGTGCGACGTGTAGGCGATCACGCGCCCGTCCGGCGAGTAGCGCGGCGCGCCGTCGGAGCGGCCCGTCGCGGCGGTCAGCACGCGCTTGCGCCGCGTCGCGAGGTCGACGGTGACGACGTCGGTCCGGTGCAGCATGCCCGGCTCGTCGGCGAGGTCCGCGGTGATCGCGATCTCGCGACCGTCCGGCGCGACGTCGAATTCCTGCGTCGACGGCTCCCAGGGCGGCAGCGAGAGCCCGGTGCCCGCGAGCGCGTCGCGGCAGCGCCCGGTCGCGACGTCGCACACGAACACGTGCGGCTCGCGACCCTCGGTGAGCCAGTGGTCCCAGTAGCGGTATTCCGCGCGCTCGGTCGCGTGCACCTTGACCTTCGTCTCCTTGCGCTCCTTCAGGCGCTTCGCCTGCGCCGCGTCGGTCGGGAGGTCCGCCCACACCCACGAGATGAACGCGAGGCGCCTGCCGTCGGCGAACCAGCGCACCGACGCGCAACCCGTCGCGAGCGTCGTCACGCGCCTCGCTTCGCCGCCGTCGGGCGCGATCACGTAGACCTGCGGCACCTCGTCGTCGCGGCGCTTCGCGGTGAACGCGATCAGGCGCCCGTCGGGCGACCACGCGGGCCCGCTGTCCTTGTCGCCCGCCGTAAGCCGCCGCGGGCGCGCGCTGCGGGAGGGCCGCGCCGGATAGAGCCAGAGCTCGGTCGCGCCCTCGTTCTTCTCCATCGCGTAGCGCGTGGCCGACGCGCACGCGAGCGATCCGTCGGGCGAGAGCGTCGGCGTGCCGATGCGGACGATCGACCACAGTGCGTCGACGGAGAGGGGCGGACGGCGAGCGGGCATCGGGGACGTCCTTGCGGGTACAATCGAAGGTCGATTCTAGCGCCGCGATCCCCGCGGCCCGCGCGCGTTTCGGACCTCTCCACGCGAATATTCCCGATGACCACGATGCCCTATCGCCGCCTCGGACGCTCCGGCGTCAAGGTGAGCGCCCTGTCCCTCGGCTCCTGGGTGACCTACGGCAACCAGGTCGGCGTCGACGCAGCGCTCGAGTGCATGACGGCCGCCTACGACGCCGGCGTCAATTTCTTCGACAACGCGGAGGTGTACGCGAAGGGCCAGTCGGAAGTCATCATGGGCGAGGCGCTCGCGAAGGCCGGGTGGCGGCGGTCGAGCTACCTGGTCTCGACCAAGTTCTACTGGGGCCTCCACGACGGCGTCAACGAGAAGGCGACGCTCAACCGCAAGTACCTGCTGCAGGGCATCGACGCGTCGCTCGAGCGCCTGAAGCTCGACTACGTCGACCTCGTCTACTGCCACCGGCCCGACCCCGAGACGACGATCGAGGAGACGGTGCACGCGATGCACGACATCGTCACCTCGGGCCGCGCCGTCTACTGGGGAACGTCGGAATGGAGCGCCGAGGAGATCGCGCAGGCCTGGCACGTCGCCGACCGACGCAACATGCACAAGCCGGTGACCGAGCAGCCGCAGTACAACCTGCTCCACCGCGACCGCGTCGAGCGCGAGTACGCGCGCCTCTACCGCGACATCGGGCTGGGGACCACGACCTGGAGCCCGCTCGCGTCGGGACTGCTGACCGGCAAGTACAACGACGGCATCCCGGCGGGCTCGCGCGGAACGATCAAGGGGTACGAGTGGCTCGTCGAGCGCGTGACCGACCCGGCGAAGCTCGCCGTCGTCCGGCAGCTCGCGCCGATCGCGCGCGAGCTGGGCTGCACGCTCGCGCAGCTCGCGATCGCCTGGTGCCTCGTGAACCCGAACGTCTCGTCGGTGATCACCGGCGCCTCCCGGGCGTCGCAGATCGCCGAGAACCTGAAGGCGATCGACGTCGTGGGATCGCTCACGCCCGAGGTCATGGCGCGCATCGACGCGGTCCTCGCCGCGCGATCGCCGGCCTGACCGCGCGCCCGCGTTCGGACCCCCGTCGATGAATCCGCTCGAAAGCCTGCGCGAGGAGCAGCGCTCCGCCTTCCTCTACCAGGTCTGCGCGGCCGCGGAGAAGAGCACGACTCGCGCCGAGCTCTTCCGGCGCCTTGCGGGCGAGGCCGAGGCGCAGGGCGCGATCTGGCGCGCGCAGCTCACCGCGCGCGGCGGCTCGCCGCCCGGACCGTTCGAGCCGGACGCGCGCACGCGCCTCGTCGCGCGCATGGTCGGATGGTTCGGCCCGCGCCGCCTGCGCGGCGTGCTGTCGGCGATGAAGGTGCGCGGCATGCAGATCTACGCCTCGCCCGACGCGGCCACGACCGACCTGAACCTGCCGCCCGTGGCCGGTGCGCCGCTGGAGCATCGCCACAAGGGACTGGGCAGCGGAGGCAACCTGCGGGCCGCCGTGTTCGGCGTGAACGACGGCCTCGTGTCGAACGCGAGCCTGATCCTCGGCGTCGCGGGCGCGGGCGCCGATGCCAGGGCGGTCGTGCTCGCCGGCGTCGCGGGCCTCGCGGCCGGTGCGTTCTCGATGGCGGTCGGCGAATACGTCTCGGTGCGATCGCAGCGCGAGCTGTTCGAGTACCAGATCGCACTCGAGCGCGACGAGCTCGAGCAGTACCCCGAGGCCGAGGCGCAGGAGCTCGCGCTGATCTACGAGGCGAAGGGCCTCCCGAAGCGCGAGGCCGAGCAGGTCGCCACGCGGATCGTCGCCGATCCCGAGCACGCGCTCGACACGCTCGCGCGCGAGGAGCTGGGACTGAACCCCGGCGAACTGGGATCGCCGATCGGCGCCGCCGCGAGCTCGTTCGGGGCGTTCGCGACCGGCGCGCTGCTGCCGCTGGTGCCGTTCGTCCTCGCGAACGGCGGCAACGCGCTGCCGATCTCGATCGGCGTCACCGCGCTGGCGCTCTTCGCGATCGGCGGGACGCTGTCGCTGTTCACCGGCCGCAATGCGCTCGCGTCGGGCGCGAGGATGCTGGCGCTGGGCGCCGCGGCCGGCGCGGTCACCTACGCGATCGGCAGCCTCGTCGGCGTCGCGGTCGGCTGATGACGGGGCGGGGCCTGCCGTCGGTCACGCTGAAGGCCGGGCGCGAGAAGTCGCTCACGCAGCGCCATCCCTGGATCTTCTCGGGCGCGATCGAGCGCGTCGACGGTGCGCCCGCCTCGGGCGACACGGTCGCGGTGCGCGCGCACGACGGCGCCGTCGTCGCGACCGCGGCGTATTCGCCCTCGTCGCAGATCCGCGCGCGCGCGTGGGCCTTCACACCGGCGACGATCGATGCGGCGTGGTTCGCGCAGCGCGTGCGCGCCGCGGTCGACGCCCGGGCGGGCATGCTCGACGCCGACCATACCGCGTGCCGACTCGTCCACGGCGAGTCCGACGGGCTTCCCGGCGTGATCGCCGACCGCTACGGCGACACGGTCGTCGTGCAGCTCCTGTCGGCCGGCGCGGACCGCTGGCGCGACGCGATCGCCGATGCGCTCGTCGCAGCGACGGGCGCGACGACCGTCGTCGAGCGCTCTGGACGCCGAGGTGCGGCAACTCGAAGGCCTTCCGCCGCGCAACGAGCTGCTGCGCGGCGCGCTCGCGGGCCCGGTCCCGATCCGCGAGGACGGCATCGCGTACCGCGTCGACGTGATGGCGGGCCAGAAGACCGGCTTCTACCTCGACCAGCGCACGAGCCGGCACCGCGTGCGCCGCCTCGCGCACGGCCGCTCGGTGCTGAACGCGTTCTGCTACACGGGCGGCTTCACGCTCGCTGCGCTGGCCGGCGGCGCGCGCGACACCGTCTCGATCGACAGCTCGGCCGACGCGCTCGCGCTGGCGCGCTCGAACCTCGCCGCGAATCACGAACTCGCCTCGCCGCGGCGCGAGCTGGCGCGAGGCCGACGTGTTCACCGAGCTGCGCCGCCTGCGCGACGAGGGCCGCAGCTTCGGCCTCGCGATCCTCGACCCGCCGAAGTTCGCGCCGACCGCGGCTCACGCGGAACGCGCGCGCGCGCGTACAAGGACATCAACCTGCTCGCGCTCAAGCTGCTCGAGCCGGGCGGGCTGCTCGCCACGTTCTCGTGCTCGGGCGGCGTGTCGGCCGACCTGTTCCAGAAGATCGTCGCGGGCGCCGCGCTCGACGCGAAGGTCGACGCGGCGATCGTCGGCCGGTTCTCGGCGAGCGGCGACCACCCGGTCGCGCTCGCGTTTCCGGAAGGGGACTACCTGAAGGGGTTGCTGGTCCGGCGATCCGCGTGAAACGCGGCCGGACGCCAGTGTCGGCTGAGGCGACTGGCCGGCGCGGAACGCGAGCCAGCCGGCGGCGAGCATCATCAGCGCGAGCGCGACGAGGCTCTCGGTCGATCCGGCGGCGACGCCGATCGGCGAAGGCGTCGCGGGCCCCGTCGGCGTCGCGAACGGCGTCACGGTCGACGTCGGCGTCGCCGAGAGCGGCGTATCGGTCGGCGTCGCCGTGCTCGTCGGCGTGTCGGTCGGCGTGTTTGTCGCCGTCGGCGTCGTGGTGTCAGTAGGCGTGTTCGTCGCGGTGGCGGTCGCCGTCGGCGTCGCCGTGTTCGTCGCCGTGGCCGTCGGCGTCGGCGTCACCGTGTTCGTCGGCGTGGCCGTCGGCGTCGGCGTCGCGGTGACACTCAGTTGCGCCCCGACCGGCCCGGCGGCGCAAACGATCAGAAGCGCCGCGGCTGCCGCAGACCGCACGACCCGTTTGCACCATCCGTCCATTGCCCGATTCCTTCCCGATTCGGCTTTGCCCCGCGAAGTGTACCCACGAACCCGCGTATTCGCCAGCGATGCGATCGCTTAGACTCCGCCGGTCCCCCTTTCCCCACCCATCGATGAACTGGACCAGCCTTGCCCTCGCCGTCGCCAGCGTGCTGTGCGTCAGCGTCGCCCGGATCCTGTTCAAGCAGGCCGCGCCGAGCTTCTGCGATATGGCCGCCGGCTGGGTCGCCAGGTGCCTGCAGCCACCGCTCGTCGCCGCGATCGCGCTGCACGCCTTCGCGACGGCGCTGTGGCTGCTCGCCCTGGGTCGGGGGCGACTGGTCGTCATCTACCCGGTGATGGCGGCGTCCTACTTCGTGGTGCCGATGCTTGCCTGGATTTGGCTGGGCGAGCAGCCGAGTACCCGGACGTGGCTAGGCAGCGCGCTGATCCTCGCGGGCGTCGCGATCGCCGCGCGGTGACCCGGCCGTGAGCCGCGCGATGCCGGGGCTGCCCGGCCTCCGGTCGGCCTCCGCCGCCGTCGCGCTCGCGCTGATCGTCGCGATGGCGGCCGCCCTGCGGCTCGCGGGCCTGCAGTGGGACGACGGCACGCAGCTGCACCCCGACGAGCGCTTTCTCACGATGGTGACGACCGCGATCGGGCGTGGCGTGCTCGAGCCCGCCGGACCGGACGCGGCGGCTCGCCTCGCCGCTTGCCGGGCGAAGCATCCGGCGACCGGCGGCGTCGGCCCCTGGCTCGACACCGCGTGCAGCGACTGGGCGCCCGCCAACGTGGGCCACGCGTTCTATCCGTACGGCATCCTGCCGCTCGCCGCGGTCAAGGTCGCGGCGGTCGGTCTCGAGCGCGCCGGCGTCCCGCACGCCGCCAGCTACGCCGAGATTCCCCTGGTCGGCCGGGTCGCGGCGACGTTCGCGGACCTGGTCTCGCTCGCGTGCGCGTTCCTGCTCGGGCGCGCGCTCGGCGGACGGCGGGCGGGCCTCGCCGCCGCCGCCCTCTACGCGTTCGCGATCCTGCCGCTGCAGCTCGCGCGCTTCTACACGGTCGACCCGTTCGCGACGGCGTTCGCGGCCCTTGCGCTCGTGCTCGCGGTGCGTGCGGTCGAGCGCGGGAAGTCCGCCGACCTTCTGGCGTTCGGACTCGCGAGCGGACTCGCCGCCGCGTGCAAGCTCTCGCTCGCCCCGCTGCTCGGCCTCGCGCTGCCGATCGCCCTTCTCGCCCCGGGCCGGCCGGGCGGACCTGCGCCAGCGCTTCCGCGCGGCCTCCTGCGCGCCGCGGGCGCGTGCGCCGTTGCGGGAATCGCGGCGTTCGCGATGTTCCGGATCGCGCAGCCGATCCTGTTCGCCGGGCCGGGGCTCGTCGACGTCGCGCCCGCCCCCGGTTCGATCGAGCTCTTCCGACAGCTCGCGGGCCAGCTCGACGGATCGGCCGACATGCCGCCGGCGTGGCAGTGGATCGGGCGTTCCCGTTGGGTCGATCCGCTGCGCAACCTGCTTCTCTTCGGCCTCGGGCCGGCGTTCGCGGTCGCGGCGGTCGCGGGCGTGGCGCTCGCCGCATGGCGCGCCGCGGCCGGACCGCCGTTTCGCCGCCGCGCGTCGATCGTGCTGCTCGCCGCGACGCTGGGCTACGGCGCGTGGATCGGCGGCCAGTTCGTGAGCTCGATGCGCTACTGGCTGCCGCTCTACCCGGTGCTCGCGGCGTTCGGCGGGTGGGTGCGTCGTCGAGGGTGGCCGCCTGCGGCGCGCGGGTTCGCGTTGCGCGTCTCCTGCCCGCAACCGCGATCGCCGTGAGCGCGGTCGCGGCCGTCGCGTGGCTCGCGGTGCCGCTTTCCGCGCCGACGCGACTGTGGGCGAGCCACTGGATGCTCGAGCGCGTGCCGGCGGGCGCATCCGCGCCTCTCGCCGGTGAAGCCGGTCCGCTGCCGAGGCGGGTCAACTGGGCGATCGAAGGCGCGGTGCCGTCGGCGCCGGCGCGAGTGTCGACGCGCACGACCGTCGCGACGTCGGGAACGATCGACCGGCTGGAGCTTCGCCTCGCGACGGACGCGCCGGACGCCGATGTCCCCTCCGCCCGCGCAGTGACTGCAAGCCTCGTCCGTGACGACGGGACGGTGCTCCTCCCGCCGACGCCGCTCGCCGCGAATGCCGTGCCGCACGCGCCCGACGGGTTCGACGCGCGCGACCGCGGTCGCGTCGCCTCCCCGCGCCGATCGCGCTCGAGGCGGGCTGGAGGGTCGATCTCCGGCTTGCGGCGGCGGACGGGCCGCTCGCGCTCGCGGGCAGCGCGATCGCGACCGAGGGTCCCTGGGACGACCCGGTGCCGATGCGCATGCGCCGGCTGCCGCCGGACACGAGCGTCGAGCCTGGCATGCCCGGCTTCGTCCGCGCGGGACGGAAGGCAGAAGGCGTCGACCCCTTCGGCCAGCGCTACTTCCGGGACGTCGACCTCGCGATCGTCCACCACGACGACGAGGCGAAGCGCACGGCGCTCGCGACTGCGCTCGACCGCGCCGGCTGGATCACCGTGTCGAGCCAACGCTTCTACGACACGGTCTCGCGCGACCCGTACCGCTTCCCGCTGACGGTGCGCTACTACGACGCGCTGTTCGGCGGTCAGCTCGGCTTCGACGTCGTCGCCACGTTCCGTTCGCCGCCTCGCATCGGACCCGTCGCGTTCGACGCGCAGGTGCACCCGTGGCCGGACGGCTACCTCGCGACGCGCGGGCGCGCCGGCGCGAGCCCCGAGGAAGCGCTCTCCGTCTACGACCATCCGCCGGTGACGGTGCTGCGCAAGCGCGCCGACTACGACGCGCGACGCGTGCGCGAGATCCTCGCCGGGCCGGTGCTGCGCACGTTCGAGGACGCACGGCGCGAAGACGCTCCGGCCACCGTCGGCCGCGTCGTGCGCTCGCCCGCGGCGGCGAGCGCCGCGCCCGATCTGCTTATGCTGTCGCCGCGTCGGATCGAGGCGCTCGATGCGACGCCGCCGCCGCCCGCCGCCACGCTCGGGTCCTGGACGGCGACGATCGCCTGGTATCTCGTCGTCGCGCTGCTCGGCGCGGCCGCGCTGCCCGCGCTCGTCGCGATCATGCCCGCTCAACCGGCGCTCGCGTTCGGCATCGCGCGCATCGCAGGCGCGTTCGGGTTCGGGGCGATCGCGTGGTGGGCGACGTGGGCCGGCGTCGACCTGTGGCGACCGGATCGCTCGCGGCGCTGGCGGTGATCCTCGTCGCGGCCGGCGCGATCGCCGGCTCGCGCCGACGCGACGCAATTGCCGCCGCATGGTCGCGGGAGGGATGGCGCGCGGAGGCGGTGTTCGCCGTGCTCTACGCGGCGGCGATCGCCCTGCGCGTCTCGAACCCGGACCTGTGGACCCCGGGTACGGCGGCGAGAAGCCGATGGATTTCGCGATCCTGAACGCCGTCGTCCACGCCGACGCGTTCCCGCCGCCCGACCCCTGGTTCGCGGGCGGGCGGCTCAACTACTACTACGGCGGCTTCGTGCCGGTCGCCGCGCTCGCGAAGCTCACCGGCACGCCACCGGCCGTCGCGACCAACCTCGCGGTCGCGCTCTGGATGGCGCTCACCGGGTCCGGCGTCTTCGCCCTCGCCCGCACGCTCGCACTCGCGCTTCCCGGCGTGGCGGAACGCCGCGCGACGCTGGCCGGCGCGGTCGCGACGATCGCCGGCGTGGGGGCGGGCAACCTGGGCATCGTGTCGGCACTCGTCGCGGCACCCCCGTCCGGGGACGGTCCCATCGCGCGCCTGGGCTCGCTCGTCGCGTCGCCCGATCCGCGCTGGTACTGGAGCCCCACGCGGATGGTCGCCGAACGGACCGAGTCCGGGAACGAGATCCACGAGTTCCCGTTCTTCACGTTCCTGCACGCCGACCTGCACGCGCACCTGCTCGCGCTGCCGCTCGCGGTGGCCGTGTGGGGGATCGCTTCGTGGATCGCGCTCGGACGCGACCGCCGGCCCGCCGCGTGGCTCGGCGCGATCGCGATCGCCGCCGCGATCACCGGATACGCACGCGTCACCAACAGCTGGGACTGGCCGTTCGCCACCGCGGTGGCGGCGGGAGCCATCGTCGTCGGCGCGCACCGGCGTTGGCAGGGCGGCGATGCATGGCGTCGGGCGATCGCGGCGATCGTGCTGCTCGCGGCGCTGCAGCTCGCGGTCGCGTGGCCGTTCGCGTCGACGTTCGCGACCGGCGGTGTCGGCGTCCACCGCTACGCCGGTCCCGCGACGCCGTTCGTCGCGTGGCTTCAGGGATACGGTCTGTTCCTCTGGGTGCTCCTGCCGTGGCTGCTGTTCTCCCCGGTCGCCGACGGGACCGGCACGCCGGCGCGCACGCGCGCCGTCGCGTGGGCGCGGACTTTCCTCCTCGGTGTCGCTGTCGTCGGATTCGCCGCTGTCGCAATCGGCCTCGCGCTCGCCGCATGGCGAGGTGGCGCGGCGCCGGCGACCGGGGCCATGCTCGCGCTCGTCGCGCTCGGGCTGAGGGAAGCCGTCGACTCCCGCGCGCCCGCCGGCCGGCGCTGGATCGCGGCGATCGTCGCGGTCGCGTTCGCGGTCCAGATCGTCCCCGAAGCGCTGGTCATCGGCCACGACATCGGCCGCCAGAACACGTTCTTCAAGTTCCACCTGCAGGCCTGGGTCGCGCTCGCGATCGCGAGCGGTCCGGCCGCCGCGGCCCTGCTCGCCCCTCCGTCCTCGCGGGTCTGGCGCGCCGGATTCGCCGCGCTCGCGCTGCTCGCGATCGCCTACGTCCCGATCGGCGCCGCGGGTCGCGCCGCGGCGCGCTTCCCCGGCGAGCGGCCCGCCACGCTCGACGGGCTCGCGTTCCTCGCGTCCGCGCGCCACGAGTACGACGGCCGATGGTTCGCGCTCGGTGGCGACCGCGCGATCGTCGACTGGCTTTCGGCCCACGCCCCGCGCGGCGCAGTCGTGCTCGAGGCGCAACTGCCCGAGTACCGGTACGGAAGCCGCATCGCCTCGTTCACCGGCCTGCCGACCATCCTCGGGTACCGCTGGCACCAGACGCAGCAGCGTCCGCTGCCGCCGTTGGGCGAGATCGTCAACCAGCGCGTCGCGAACGTCGACGCGATCTACCGGTCGGCGGACGACGCGCGCGTGCGCCGGGCGGTCGACGACTACCGCATCCGCTACGTCGTCGTCGGCGGCCTCGAGCGCGCGGTCTATCCGCCCGAAGGACTCGGCAAGTTCGACGCCTGGGTCGCCGCCGGGCGCGCCCGCGTCGCTTTCCGGGACGGCGAAAGTACAATCTACGAGCTCGCGCCCAGGCCGGTCGACGGCTGGCCGATCCTCTGACCCCGCCCGATGTCGCCCCCCGCCCGCCCCCTCGTCGGCATCGTCGTCCCCGTGCACGACGAGGCGGACGTGCTCGCGACGTTCCACTCGCGGCTCGACGCCGCGCTCGCGGGCGCAGCGTTCGATTGGCGCGTGCTCTACGTCGACGACGGCAGCCGCGACGCGAGCTGGTCGATCGTGCGCGCATCGCCGAGCGCGACCCGCGCGCGCGCGGCGTGCGGCTCACGCGCAACTTCGGCAAGGACCTCGCGCTCACCTGCGGCCTCGAGCTCGTCGAGGGCGACGCCGTCGTGCCGATCGACGCCGACCTGCAGGATCCGCCCGAGCTGATTCCGGCGCTGGTCGCGCGCTGGCGCGAAGGCGACGTCGCGCTCGTCGACGCGGTGCGCCGCTCGCGCGACGGCGAAGGCTGGTTCAAGCGCCTGTCCGCCCACCTGTTCTATCGCGTCATGGGCCGGCTTGCGCAGGTGCCCGTGCGCGCCGACCTCGGCGACTTCCGGCTGCTCGACCGGCGCGCCGTCGAGGCGTTCAAGCGACTGCCGGAGCGCACGCGCTTCGTCAAGGGCCTGTTCGCCTGGATCGGCATGCCGCGTGCCGAGGTCGCGTACGACCGCGCCCCGCGCGCCGCCGGCAAGACGAGCTGGTCGTACTGGCGGCTGTGGAACTTCGCGCTCGACGGCATCCTGTCGCACTCGTCGGTGCCGCTGCGCGTCTGGACCTACGGCGGCGCCGCGATCGCGCTCGCCGCGCTCGCGTTCGCGCTCTACCGGATCGTGCGCACGCTCGTCTGGGGCGTCGACGTGCCGGGCTACGCCTCGATCATGGTCGCGATCCTGTTCATCGGCGGCGTGCAGATCCTGTCGATCGGCGTGCTGGGCGAGTACATCGGCCGCATCTACGAGGAAGTGAAGCGACGCCCGCTCTACCTCGTCGACGAGACCGCGGGTGGCGAGGCGCCAGGCGACGCCCCGGCGCCCGGCGGGCCGCACGCGCCGCAGCCTTCGACGAGGCGGTAGAGCGCCAGTCCGTCGGCCGCGCTCACGGCGGTCTCGCGCAGAACGGTCACCGCGGCGCGGATCGCGTCGAGGTCGGCCTCTCGATGCGGCAACACCGCGACCAGGCAATCCACGGCCGGACCGACCCCGGCTCCCCCGACGCTCGGCACCACGCCGCATCCCGCAGCGGTGGCAGGTCCGGCCGTCTCGGCGGGCTCGACGTCGCGCGCCACCGTCGCAGGCCGCAGGTAGCGCAGGTGATGGAATCCCCGGTACCACATGCGCGGTGCGCCCAGCATCACGACGCGAGCGCCGGGGGGCGCGGCGCCGATTCGCGCCGCGAGGTCGAGCGCGATCTCGCCGTTGACATCGCGTTTCGCGCCGACCCACGGCGGCGACCGGACGAAATAGCGTTCCGCGCGCACCGCGCCCTCGGCAGCGAGCGCGACGAGGACGAGCGCGGCCGTCGCAACGCCCGCGCGCGACCCGAACCGGCTCACCGCACGGACGAGCCACGACGCGCCGAGCGCGGCCACGAGCGCCGCTGCAGGCACGGCCATCGGATAGCGCTGACCGGCCGGTGTGGACTCGGACAGCGCGCCTATCGCGACGGCGCTCGCGATCCACAGCGCGAGCATCTGCGACGACGGCTCGCGCCAGCGTCGCGCGAGATCGACGAGGCCCGCGACGAACGCCGCGCCGGCGAGCGGCGGCAGCAGCGGCGCCGCAGGCGTGAAGCTCCCCGCATGTCGACCGCGACGAAGGCGAGCGACGCGTCGCGGACCCGGCCAGCATCGCCAACGCGTACGCCAGCGGCGACGCCGCCTCCCGTCCCGGCGGGCGGCGCAGGGGTCTGCCTGGATATCGGCGAGAGCCAGTCGGACGGATGATCGAGCACGAGCGTCAGCTGCGGCCATGCCGCGACGGCGGACACGAACGCCATCGCGGCCAGGTCGCGCCATCGCTCGGCGGCCCGCCTTCCCTCGAGCATGAACCGCAGCGCGATCCAGGCCAGCACGATGATCGGCAACGCGTGCGCACTCGCGTAGAAGTGTTGCGCGATCGCCAGCGCCGCGCCGGCGAGGATGAACAGGTCGCGGCGACTCTCGCTCCACGCGCGCTCGAGCGCCGCGAGCACGACGATGGCGAACAGGCCGTCGAACACGTTCTGGAAGCCCTGACGGCTCAGGTGCACGTGCAGGATCGTCGTCGCGGCGACGAGGCCCGCGACGGCCCCGCCGAACCGGCCCATCGTTCGCACGCCGTAGGCCCAGACGATCGCGGCGGTCAGCGTCCCGGCGAGGGCGGAGGGCAAACGCAGCCCTTCGATCGTCGCGCCCTGCACCCGGAGCGAGAGGGCCGTCACGTACTCGCCCAGCGCCGGCCAGCCGTACCAGCCGAAGCCGAACGGGTTGCCGCCCCCCGACACGATCCCGCGCGCGTACACACCCCACCCCGCCTCGTCGCCGCCGAGCATCGGCCGCTCGCCGAGCGCGTACGTGCGCAACGCGAGCGCCAGGCCGACGATCCCGAGCGCGATCGCGCCATCCGTGCGGGTCCAGCGATGACCCGACCCTGCCGTCGATGCCGTGCGCGGGCCCCGACATGCCGCCGCGGCAAGCCCGATCGACGCCGCCCAGAGCAGCAGCGCAGCGGCAGCGTGAGGCGACACCTGTTCGAAGCCGGCCACCCGCCGGACCGAATACGCGGCCGCGACCGCGAGCGCGGCGAGCAGCGCTCGAGCCGCCACGGTGACGTTCAAGCCGGGCACGCGCGCCTTCGCCCGGGCGCCCGGGGCACTGCCGCCGTCATCACAACGCCGCGACGAATGTCGCGATGCCCACGGCAACGATCGCGAGCCCGAACGGGTCGGTCGCCGAGTCCACGACGGGGTCGTCGTGCATGCGGCCGTCGCCGGCGCGCATCCAGACGCGCGCGAGCCACGCGAGCACGATCGGGGCGAGCGCGTAGAGCCACGCCGGCTGCGAGTAATAGCGCGAGCCCGCGAGGCTCGCGGCGTAGAGCGCGATGATCAGCGCCGATGCGACGGCACACGCCAGGCCCGCCGTGCGCAACCAGCCGAGGTGCGCTCGCTCGTAGCCGCGGCCCGGCAGGCGGCCGGCCGCCGCGTGCGGCGATTCCGCGAGCTCGGCGTAACGCTTCGCGAGCGCGAGGCTCGCGAACAGCGCGAACGAGAGCGCTAGCAGCCAGGGCGAGACCTCGACGCCGATCGCGGCGCCGCCCGCCAGCACGCGCAGCACGTACAGGAACGCGAGCACCGCGACGTCGACCGCCAGCCAGCGCTTCAGCAGGAACGAATATCCGAGCGCGAGCGCGACGTACGCGGCGAGCGCCGCGACCGCCGCGACCGGAAGCACGGCGACCGCGAGCGCCGTCGCGAACGCGAGGAGCACCGAGGCCGCGCCCGCGCCCGCCGCAGGGCGGAGCTCGCCCGACGCGAACGGCCGGAGGCGCTTGCGCGCATGTCGGCGGTCCGCGTCCCGGTCGGTGATGTCGTTGACGAGGTAGATCGCCGACGCCGCGAGGCCCATCGCGATGAACATCGCCAGTGCGGCGAGCATCGTGGCCGGGTCCCCGTACCGGTGGGCCGCCACCGCCGGCACGAACACGAGGAGATTCTTCGACCACTGGTGCGGACGCAACGCGCGCCACCATGCCGACAGTCGCGGGCGCGACGCGACGGCCGTCGCGGGAGAGTCGGGAGATCGGGACACCGGGATACCCTGGGGGCGCCGGTCCATTCTAGCCTGCGGCTGCTCGCCCCCCCCCCCCCCCCCCCGGCCCCCGGGAGAGACCCGGCGACCGCGACCCGGCGAAGCTCGAGTGCAACGTCTCCTCCAACGAGGCGGGCGTCTCCCGTCGACGCGACACCGCGTCAGCGCCTGACGAGCCGCATCGCGAGGTTCACGGTCGCGACTTCCGGGCCCTCGTCGTCGCGGTTGAACCGGTCGGGCCAGAGGAACGCCGCGCGAAGCGCGCGCCACGCGGAGGCGCGCGGTGCGGATTCGCCGCCCCGCCGGTCGACCGCGCGCGCGAGCGATGCGGGGACGTGTCCCGATTCGAGCAGCGGCTTGCCGACGCCGTAGATCAGGTTGTGCGCGAACGGCCAGCTCACGCGGCCGAACCGGCGCGTCTCGACGACGTCGAAGCCGGCCTGCGCCGCGATCTCCGCGAGTCGCCCTTCCGAGTACAGGCGAACGTGGCCCGCCCAGATGCCCGCGAGCGCTCCCTCGCGCACGGGTGCGACGCCGAAACGCTCGCGCGTCCGGTTGATCGGGTCCCACAGCCACGGATAGCGGTCGTGCGGCACCGTGAGCGCGACCACGCCGCCCGGGCGCAGCACGCGCGCCGCCTCGCGCAGCGCCCGCGCGTCGTCGTCGACGTGCTCGAGCACCTCGCTCATCACGACGCCCGCGACCGACGCGTCCGCGAACGGGAGCGAGGTCGCGCTGCCGATCGCCACCTGCGCACCCGGCACGTTCGCGAGCGCCGCGCGCGCGAGCGCGGCGATCCGCGGATCGCGCTCGAGGCCGACGATGCGCGCGTGACCGAGCGCCGCGTAGTAATGCAGGTAGTACCCGCGACCGCAGCCGACGTCGACGTAGAGGCGGCGCGGATCGGGGTCGGGCGGCATCCACGCGAGTACGGTTCGAACGCGCCGCGCGAAGACCGGATCCGCCTCGCCCGCGAGGAGCGCGTCGAGCGTCGGCCCGACGTCGCTCATCGCTCCCCGCCCAGAACGCGCCCCCCCGGAGACACCCCCCCCCCCACCCCCCCCCCCCCCCCCCCCCCCCCCCCCCCCCCCCCCCCCCCCCCCCCCCCGCGCCCCCCCCCCCGACCCCCCCCCCCCCCCCCCCCCCCCCCCCCCCCCCCCCCCCCCCCCCCCCCCCCCCCCCCCCCCCCCCGGGGGGCCGCCCCCCCGCCGCCCCCCCCCCCCCCCCCCCCCCCCCCCCCCCCCCCGGCCCGGTTCCCCCCCCCCCCCCCCGGGGGGGCCCCCCCCCCCGCCCGCCCGCCCCCCCGCTCGTAGGCGTCGATCGTGCGAGTGAAGTCGAACGCGCGCGCGACGCGTGCGAGATCGGGCCGGTACGCGTCGCGATGCGCGAGGACGTCGTCGATCGCGTCGACGAGCCCGTCCACCGACCCGCTCTCGAAGAGGCGCCCCGCCCCGGTCGCCTGCACGGGCACGCGCGCGCCCGGGATGTCGCTCGCGACCACCGGCGTGCCGCACAGCATCGCCTCGACCTGCACCAGCCCGAAGCATTCGGTCTGCGACGGCAGCGCCAGCACGTCGCACGCGGCGTACACGTTCGCGAGCGTCTGCGCGTCGTCGACGAGCCCGAGGAAGCGGACCGCGTCCTTCGCGGCAGACACTCGCGGCTCGAGCTCCGTCCTCGTGTCCTCGTAGCCCAGGCGCTCCTCGCCCGCGAACACGACACGCAGGTGCGGGTGCCTGGCACGGAGCGGCGCGATCCCGTCGAGCAGCAGATCGGGTCGCTTTTCCTGCGCGAACCGGCCCGCGAAGACGACCAGCGGCCCGCCTTCCGGCGCGAGCTCGCGCCGCAGGACCGCCACTGCTGCCGGGTCCGGCTTGGGGATCGCGATCGGCGGCGCGACGACCACGATCCTGTCGCGCCACGGCGCGAGCCACCTGCTGTGGCTCGCATAGTCGTCCGAGTACGCGACCAGCGCATCCGCGCGCCGCGCCGCGTACCGCCAGCCCGCGAACGTCAGGCGCTCGATGATGCGGTTCATTGCGCCGTCCGGCAGGTGCAGGTCGCCATGATGCGTCACGACGAACCTGGTGCCGGTGCGCCGGGCGATCGCCGCCCACAACCCGAGCTCCGCCATCGGCGAGTTCGCCCACACGACGTCCGCGTCGCGCGCGAGCCGCCACGCCGCGAGCGGGTACCCGGGCATCAGGGCGCCGCGGCTCAGGCGCAGCGGGGCGTCGAGGCGCAGGACGTCGACACCGGCCACGACCTCCCGCCGGGCGAGGTCCCGGCGGTGCCGGGCGGTCAGCACGGTGACGCGGTGGCCGCGCGCGACGAGCGCTTCGGCGACACGCTGCACGTGCAGCGTGTAGCCGGTGCGGTGCGGCAGGTAGTACTGGAGTGCGGCGACGATCGACAGCGGCCTCACGGCGTCACCTCTGCGCGCGGCAGCCGGACGATCGACGTCAGGCCCTCGCGCCAGACGACCTCGCCCAGCGACTCGACCCCCGCGACGTCGACCGGGCCGTGGCGCTGCCGTTCGTACCGCCCGACGACGACGTAGCGCGGCCGCGCGCGAACGAGGAGCGCCCTCGCGGCGGCTCCGTGCGGCTCCCGGTAGAGCGCGGCTATCTCGTGCCCGAGCAGGTCGCGCGAGGGGCTCACCCCGCGCCACAGCCACTCGTGCATCGGCCAGCCGAGGATCGCCGGGACGCCGGTGTTCGCCGACATCCGCGCGGCGTACGTGTAGCTCTCGCCGACCGCCTCGACGATCGTGTCGCCCGGGCGCGCGTTCGCGCGGAGCCACCGGATCGCGCCCGCGTCCTCGCGCGTCTCGCGCGCGAGGTAGCGCCCGCCATCGAGCGTCCACGGACGGTGCGGCGCGACGCCGAACGAGCCGGACGCGACGAACCAGGCGTAGTAGAGGCATGGCACGATCGCGAGCTCCATCGCGGTGACGGCGCGCCATCGGCCGCGCACGGGCACGACCGGGTCGAGCAGCAACGCCATGCCGACGGACGCCGCGAGCACGAGCATCACGAACGCCTGGAAGCCGAACTTGAACGCGGTGTTCGCGCGGTACCAGTCGGCGCCGTAGATGTCCTTGACGTAGACGATCTCGGCGAACAGCGCGCAGCCGAGACCGCCGGCCGTGAGCGCGACCAGGAAGCGCCAGTCGGCGCCGGTGCCGCGGTCGCGCGCCGTTCGGCCCGCCGCCACCGCGACGACGGCGAGCGCGAGCGGCGCGCCGTAGAGGAGCGCCCACTGCCAGGCGGGCGTGCGGCTGCGGACCCAGTCCACGCCCGCCGCGAACGGCACGAACTGCGCGAAGAACGGCGTCGCGACCACCGCGAGGCCCGCCACGCCGGCGAGCACCGTGATCGCGAGCGATCGGGCGCCCCGCTCGCGCGCGCCGAACCGCCCGGTCGCGAGTACCGCGACAGCGAAGATCGTGCCGTAGATCGCCGCGTCCCAGGCATTGGTGATCGCGAGCACGCCGGTCCCCGCACCGAGGACCGCCGCGAGGACGAACGATTCGCGGTCGCGCCCGGTTCGCGCGAGCCGCATCCAGGCGAGCAGCACGGCGAGCAGCGACAGGACGTTGGGCAGGTCGAGCAGATGCGCGTGCAGGTCGCCCACGTAGAGCGCGTACGCCGGGAACTCGTGGATCAGCTTGTCGGCGGTCGGCGGATCGTGCCCGACGAACCGCGTGGAATCGGAAAGCCAGTACGGCTTGGCGGGCGCGGCGATCCAGCCGAGGCGCACGCCGACCGGTTTGAGCAGCCCGTAGACGAACCCGTGCAGGTTGCCGCCCACGGTGATCCACAGTCCGGCGATCCCCGCGGCGATGCCCGCCCCGCGCGGCGCCAGGACCTGCGCGAGTTCGCCGGCGAGCGCCGCGGCGAGCTGGAACGTCGCGCCGAAGAGCGTCGCCAGCATCAGGTTGAACCCCACGTCGGGCGGCACGCCGGTGAGCGCGATCAGGAACGCCGCGACGACGTGCCCGAAGTAGTAGTAGTTGATCGTCGCGCCGGCGAGCCAGGGATCGGGCGGCGGCATCGTCGGCGACGCGAGCGCCGCGTTGACGAAGCCGAAGTCCATGAATTTCTCGAGCCCGTAGATGTCGTGGTTGAAGCCCCGCATCGCGAGGTAGGCGACGAACGGGAGCGCGAACGAGGCCTCGGTGCGCAGGAAGCGGGCCGAACATTCCTCGAACGTCTCGCCCGGCGCGAGCGGACCGCGTGCGCGCCGCGCGGCGCCGGCGAGGGTGAACGCGGCCACGACGGCCAGGGTCGACACCCGGATGACGATCGGGTCGAACACGGGCAATGCGTGCGCGACCGCCCAGATCGCCACCGTGAGCGCGACGACGGTCCCCCAGCGCCCGACCGCATGCGCGAGCGCATCGCCCGCGGGCCAGCGCGAACCCAGTGCCGCCCGCGCCGCGGCAGCGATGACCGCGAGCACGAGCCACCACTGGAGCGCGTGGGCCCCGGAGGCGAGCAGATCGGTCATCCGCGCACGACGGGCACCGACCGCGCCACGCTGTCGAGCTCGCGCCAGGCGCGCAGGCAGAAACGCGCGAGTCGCGCCGGCTTGAGGCTGCCGGTGCCGCCCGCCCGCGGACGGTGCACGACGACCTGCTCGACGACCGTCGCGTTGCCCCGCGCGAGCAGCATCGAGAGCAGGATCGACGGGACGACGGATCCGGACGGCGCGACCTCGCGCAGGCGATCGCACCATGCGCGCGCGACGAGCTTGTACGGCACGTTCGAGTCCGCGTACGGCACGCGATAGGCGAGGCGCAGCAGCGCGCGCACGAAGCGCGTCAGGATCAGGCGGTGGAGCGGATCGTGGCGCGGCGAGCGCACGCCGATGACGGCGTCCGCGCGCGCGGCCGCCTCCCAGGTGGCGCGGAGATCCGCGAGGCCCGATCTGCGCGTCCGAATCGACGAGCAGGCAGCGGCCTCCGCGGGCGGCCGCGAGACCGGTCATCAATGCAGCGCCGTGACCTCCGTTGGCCTGCTGGACGAGGCGAATGCGCGCGTCGCGGTCGCTCCACGCGCGGACACGCGATGCCGTGGCGTCGCGGCTGCCGTCGTCGACGACCACCAGCTCCGCATCGGCGACGACCGCGAACACCTCGCGCACGACCTCGTCGATCGCCCGGTCGATGCTCGCCTCCTCGTTGTAGGCAGGCATCACGACGGACAGGTCGACGGGACGGGGCATGGACGCGTGCGCAAAGGAATCGGACCGCCGCTATGATACGGGCCCCGACCGAGCCCTTCCCGGACGCGCGAGCGCGGAAGCGCGCGCCCTGCACGCGCAGCGTCCGACGGCGCGGTGCGCCAGCCCCAGGAGCGCCGACGTCCCGAGCGCCGGCTGCGGGGGCTTCCGATCCGGCGCCACCTGCGCGACCCGGGCCCGGGCTCTTCCGGCACGCACGCGACGCGAGCGCTCCGGCCGGTGCGGCATCGGAGAGAATTCGAGGGATCGCGAAAGGCGTCGCCAGCGCGCAACTGACGCCCCCGGAAAAAACGAAGCCGCCACCGATCACCCGGTGGCGGCTCCGTCGACTTGGGACCGGACGGACAGGAGGTCGTCCGGCCCAGGTTCGGTCAGCAGGTCAGCCCGACAGGCACGAGCTCATGAACTTCTTGCGATCGTCACCGGTCTTGCCGGTAGCCTGCTTGTTGCAATAGCCCATCTTCTCCTGCTGCGTCATCTTCGGCGGCGCGTCGCCCGACAGGCACGCGCTCATGAACTTCTTGCGCTCGTCGCCGCTCTTGCCCGTGGCCTTCTCGTTGCAGGACTTCATCCGCTCCTGCTGGGCGTTGGGCGGCTCCTCGCCCCGCAGCCTGGCGGGCGCGGGCGCGGCGGCTGCGGACTTCGCCGGAGCGGCGGCGGGAGCGGCCGTGGTCGCCGTGGCGGCCTTGGGTGGATCCGCGGCGAACGCGGCAGGGGTGAACGCGACCGCGCCGGCAAGCGCGAGAGCGACGAGTGACTTCATCTGGAATTCTCCTGGGACGGGGTCGGAAGGACTCGGGATCGAGCCTGCCCCGCCACCTCCGTGAGCGACGGGATCGCCGGGCAGTCTACGCAGGCGCTAACGCGCGACGCAACGTCGCGGTGCACGCCGCGCTCCGCGTTGTTGCGCCGTTGCATCATGCACTGCACAATTCCCGCTTCCCCGCGGGAGCACGCTCGCAGGACGCGAGGGTGACGCCAGCCCGTTTCGGGTGTAAGCTATTGTTTTATAGAGATTCGCACTGCGGGAGATGCTTTTGCCCACCTCAACGGCCCAACGCAACCGCCACGCTGCCGCCGGCTCGCCCGCGGCCGGCCGGCCCGTCGACGACACGCGGATCACCGAGATCACCGAGCTCGCGCCGCCTTCGCACCTGCTGCGCGAATTCGCGGTGTCCGAAGTCGCCGCCACGACCACCTACGACGCGCGGCAGGCGATCCACCGGATCCTGCACGGCGCCGACGACAGGCTCGTCGTCGTCGTGGGACCCTGCTCGATCCACGATTACGACGCGGCGATCGACTACGCGACGCGGCTCGCGGCGCTGCGCCGCGAGCTCGCCGGCGAGCTCGCGATCGTGATGCGCGTCTACTTCGAGAAGCCGCGCACGACCGTGGGCTGGAAGGGGCTGATCAACGATCCGCGCCTCGACGGCAGCTTCCGCATCAACGAGGGCCTGCGCCTCGCGCGGCGCATCCTCCTCGAGGTGAACGAGCTCGAGCTGCCCGCAGGCACCGAGTACCTCGACATGATCACGCCGCAGTACATCGCCGACCTGATCAGCTGGGGCGCGATCGGCGCGCGGACGACCGAGAGCCAGGTGCACCGGGAGCTCGCGAGCGGGCTCTCGTGCCCGGTCGGCTTCAAGAACGGCACGAACGGCGACGTGCGCATCGCGGTCGACGCGATCAAGGCGGCGAGCGCGCCGCACCACTTCCTGTCGGTCACGAAGGGCGGCCACTCGGCGATCGTCCACACGGGGGGCAACGAGGACTGCCACATCATCCTTCGCGGCGGCAAGGCGCCCAACTACGACGCGGCGAGCGTCGAGGCGACCTGCCGGGAGCTCGCGCACGCGGGACTCGCCGCCCGGGTGATGATCGATTGCTCGCACGCGAACAGCGAGAAGAAGCACGAGCGCCAGGTCGACGTGGCGGCGGACGTCGCCGCCCAGGTCGCGGGCGGCGACACGCGCATCATCGGCGTGATGCTCGAGAGCCACCTGAACCCCGGACGGCAGGACCTGCGGCCCAACGAGGCGCTCCAGTACGGGGTATCGATCACCGACGCGTGCCTCGGCTGGGACACGACGGTCGAGACGCTGCGCAGGCTCGCCGACGCGGTCCGGTCGCGCCGCCTCGCGCTCGCCGACGGACCCTGACCGCGGCGAACGCGTGAGCGACGCCTCCGCCCCGGTCGAAGTCGAGCTCAAGCTCGCGATCGACCCGGCCGCGGTGGGCGCGCTGCGCGCGCATCCCGCGCTCCGTGCGGTCGTGCGCGGACGCGCGCGCACCGCGAGCATCGTCTCGACCTACTTCGACACGCCCGACCAGCGACTCAGGCGCGAAGGCGTGGCGCTGCGGCTGCGCCGCGACGGGCGGCGCTGGCTGATGACGGCCAAGGGGGCGCCGCTCCCTGGCGCGGCGTCCGGCGTCGTCTCCCGGCCCGAGTACGAATGGCCGCTCGCGGGACCGCAGATCGACACGATGCGGCTCGCGACGACGCCGTGGCGCGCCGTGTTCGTGAAGGCGCTGCGCAAGGGCGGCCTCGCGCCGGCGTTCTCGACCGATTTCCGCCGTACGACGCTGCCGCTCGCGTTCCCGGACGGCACGACGGCGACGCTCGCGATCGACCTCGGTCGCCTCGACGCCCCCGCGAGCCATCGGCAGGCGGCGACGTGGGCGGGCATCGCCGAGATCGAGATCGAGTTGCGGGAAGGCGATCCGGGCCGGCTCGTCGACCTCGCGTCGAGCCTCGCGGCCGACCTGCCGCTCGCGATCGAGCCGCGCAGCAAGGCGGAACGCGGCTATGCGCTCGCCGACCGGGCGGCCGACGAGCCCTCGCGCGCCGGCGAGATCGTGCACGCGGACGGGGCCACCGCCTCCGCCGCGGTCGCGGCGGTCGTCGCCGAGTGCGTGCGGCAGATCGAGCGCAACGCCCTGGGCTTCCGCGGCGCCGCGCTGCGCGACCCCGAATGGATCCACCAGATGCGCATCGCCGTGCGACGCCTGCGCTCGTGCATCACGCTCGCCGACGGCGTCCTCGCGTCCGACGCGATCGAGCGCCTCAGGCACGAGACGCGCTGGGTGCTCGACACCCTGGGGCCGGCGCGCGACCTCGACGTCTTCGCGCTGGAGACGCTGCCCGCGGTCGAAGCCGACCTCGTGCGCACGGCGGGCGACGGCAGCGCGACCACCGCCACGCTGCAGTCGCTCACCCGCCGGACCGCAGCGCGACGCCGCACCGCGCACGCGGACTCCGTCGACTGCGTGACGTCGCCGCGCTTCACGCGTTTCGTGCTCACGACGTACGGAACCGCGCTGCCGGCGCCTCGGGACGGCGCGGCAGCCGGCGCGGCTGCGGAAGACGCGCGACGCTACGCCGCGCGCCTCATCGACCGGCGCGCACGGCGGCTCGCGAAGGCGGCGCGCCGTCTCGCGAACGGAGGCGTCGACGAGCGTCACGCGATCCGCATCGCCGCGAAGAAGCTGCGCTACGCCACCGAGTTCTTCGCGACGCTCTTTCCCGCCCGGCGCGCGAGGGTCTACCGAAAGGCGCTCGCCGTGCTCCAGGACGAGCTCGGCGCGTTCAACGACGCCGCGGTCGCGCCGCGCGTCGCCGCCGCGCTCGCGGGACCGACTGCTGCGGCGACGGTCGCGATCGAGTCGTGGTCCGCGGGACGCGCCGGCGCGAGCGGTCGGGGCATTGCCGCCGCGTGGTCGGCATTCGAGGCCGTCGCACCGTTCTGGAAGCGGGCCTGACGGGGATGCGGGAGGGCGGGACCTGGGCCCGCACCGCGCGCTGGCGTGGCTGCACGGCGGGCACGCGCAGACGATCTGGCCGGCGTTCCTCGCGCGTCCTCCGGTCCGATGGCGCCGCGAGTCCGTCGCCGCGCCCGACGGCGACGTCTGGGAGTTCGACTGGCTCGACGCGCCCGCGGCGCCCGGCGCCCCGATCGTCGTGCTGTTCCACGGCCTCGAGGGAAGCTCGGATTCGCACTACGCGCGCTCGCTGATGGCCGCGGTGGCGAGGCGCCGCTGGCGCGGCGTCGTGCCCCATTTCCGCGGCTGCGGCGGCAAGCCGAACCGCCTGCCGCGCGCCTACCACTCCGGCGACCACGAGGAGGTCGGCGCGATGCTCGCGGCCGTGCACGAGCGCGTTGGGGCGGGCACCCCGATCCATGTCGTCGGCGTATCGCTGGGCGGATCGGCGCTGCTCAACTGGCTCCGGCGGGCGGGGGCGGGCGCCGGCTCGATCGTCGCCGCAGCGGTGTCCGCCCACTCGACCTGATGGCGCCGGACGGTCGATCGACCGCGGCTTGAACCGCCTCTATGCGTGGCACTTCCTGCGGACGCTCGCGCCGGAAAGCGCGCGATCGCATCGCGCTTCCCCGGGCGCCTCGACGCCTCGCGGCTCTCGCTGGCAATGACGATGTGGGCGTCGACGACGCGGTGACCGCGCCGCTGCACGGGTTCGGCGGAACCGACGATTACTGGACGCGCGCCTCGTCGAAGCCGTGGCTCGCACGCATCGGCGTACCGACGCTCGTCCTCAACGCGAGGAACGACCCGTTCATCCCCGCCGCATCGCTCGCCCGGGCCACGGAGGGTCTGCCGCGGGTCGTGCTGGAGCAGCCCGAGCACGGCGGGCACGCGGGGACGCGACGGGACCGTTTCCGGGCAGGCTCGACTGGCTGCCGCGGCGGCAGCTGGCGTGG